>JAIBEV010000084.1 GCA_019459505.1 Candidatus Paracaedibacteraceae bacterium
TCTAGAAAAGGCTGGTTTTCTAAGTGCTTCTTCAGGAGTGACCATCTTTTTTGGGCCTTCTTATTGGTAACGGCAATGGCCAGGGCTTTTTTCTGACCAATAAGAATAACCAGCTTCTTTCCTCGAGTTATTCCTGTATAAACGAGGTTCTTTTGTAGCATAGCATAATGTTGCATAAACAGAGGAATGATGACCATCGGATATTCTGATCCTTGGGATTTGTGAATGGTCATAGCATAGGCCAGCCTTATTTCATCCAGCTCATCAAAATCGTACGAGACTTCTTTGTCGTCAAACTTAATGACGAGTTCTCTTTCTTCATGGTCAATCCTTTGGATAAAGCCAACATCCCCATTATAGATCTCTTTATTATAATTGTTCTCAATCTGCATGACCTTATCTCCAATACTAAACCAGATGCCAAATTTTTGAATACTGGTGGTGGGAGAAGGGGGATTAAGACTTTGCTGTAATTCCATATTTAAAGTGCGCGATCCCAGGAGGCCTCGAGCCATGGGGCAAAGAACTTGAATATCCTGTACCGGAGAGTAACCAAACTTCTTGGGTAGCCTTGTTTTAACGAGCTCAATAATTTGTTTCAGTCCTTCATCAGGATCATTTATTTCAATAAAGAAGAAATCAGAGGTGGCATCATATCCCTTTAATTTGGGCATAATACCGAGGTTGAGCTGGCGGGCAACAGAAACAATTGTACTTAAAGAAGCTTGTCTGAAGGCTTCGGTCAAATGAATGACAGGAATTTTATGGCAGGCAATCAAATCAGATAAGACTTGGCCTGGGCCAACGGAGGGCAGTTGATCTGGATCACCCACAAGAATAACCACAGCCTGGCAAGGAACAGCTTTTAATAAAGCATACAGGAGAGAGACATCCACCATAGAAACTTCATCAATGACCAGCACCTCACAAGGCAAGGGGGAGGTTTCATTATAGCTAAATTGTCCTGTCTCTGGCTTAAGAGCTAAAAGGCGATGAATCGTTTTTGCCTCAAACCCAGTCGC
>JAIBEV010000132.1 GCA_019459505.1 Candidatus Paracaedibacteraceae bacterium
ACCTTGATGACATAATATTTTTATTTCCATTGTTTGTTCCCACTTAATCATTAGTAAAACCTCATAAACGGAGATTAACTCAAGAGAAAATGTATCAAAATTCAACCGCTGCTCTGTATCATTTTACGTCCGTTGTTAACAACCGTAGAGTTAATGAATGGACTAAAAACTTTAGATGATCTGCAACAAGAGGCCCTTAGTATAATTGGGGTACTTGATTTCTTTCAACAGCCTGCTATCTTAGAAAATTATGTTCAATCAGTATTGGAAGTGGCTAACACCTTAATAAAAGCAAATGCTTTATCTATACAAGGTATGAATAATAGCCTGCCTGCAGCTAACCGTAATGCCTTAAACCCAAATTTTATACAGATCCGCGATGTCTGTACGCAAATGCTAGATGATCTAGCCAATCCCACCATCATTAAGAATGAAGCCTTTTCTTCCTACCTTAAATTGGAGGAAATGAAACAAGAAAATGACACAGTAAAAAATCTAGATCTCTCAACATCTCAATCATCAAAGCAGTATGGAGATACAATTGCTTTGATTCATACGACCTTCACGAGGGGTTTGCAGTCCATAAATGGACAGATCCTTATTGGAAAATTGAAGCAAAATGCTGATACAGCTGATCTAGAAAAGGCCAAAGTATTATCGACGCTTACAGCTTTAAAGAATCAACTTCAAAGCGTGAATGGCAGTCAACTCTTACTTGAGTCCCTTCAAAAAATCGAGACTCATTTGACCACTGAGGAATAACGATAAATTTAGCCAGAGATGGAATCAATCAACCTAAAGACTGTTGTTTTGTGCGCTTCAAGGTTGGTTGGTTCAAATCCTTGGATCATTTCTTCGGTCAATTGATGCCAGTTCTGCTTCACCCCTAGACGCATCATAACCGATCCAATCCCGACCGCCGCTCGATCCATAAAGACAAACTCCTTTGGTGGGCGAATTCCACCGGCTTGGCTCAGCTGCTCATGAACTTTAGTAGCAGTTTCCCAGCCTATCTTTCCTTTTAGATCATTTTGAATTAAACGCACCCGATCATCGAGTAAGGGCTCATAGAGCAATTTTGCCCATTCTGAAATAATTTCAATAATCTCTTTATTCAGATTTTCAAAACCCCATATTTCATAGGCATGCACAGCTCTTGCCTGATCATTGGTTTGTAAAGCACGGTATAATTCGATAACACCAGAAACAAACTGGCCAGAAAAGCTCCGGATACAGCCTAAATCCAGAATATTAATCTGACCATCCTCGGTAATCTTATAATTTCCTGGATGAGGATCGCCATGAATTAAACCATAGGAATAAAAAGGATGATACCAAGCCTCGTATAGCTTTTTACCAATATCGTTGCGAAAATCGGCGTCAGCATCACAATAATGAAGGACGCTATTACCCTCTAACCATTGCATCGTTAACAATCGTTTTGTCGTAAGAAAGTCATACACTTCAGGAAGATGAATGTCTGACTTATCCTTAAAGATCTCCTGAAAGATCTTTAAATTCTTGGCTTCATCTAAATAGTTGAGCTCTTCACGCAGCCGTTCTTCTATTTCTTCACGGATGGCCTCTGTTTTTAGCGCACTATTAAAAGATTCGTAAAGCGATAAGATTAGATTAAGTTGCGCCAAATCAGCATCAATAACTGATTCCATGTTGGGATATTGAAGCTTACAAGCAACCTTTTCTCCGCTTACAAGCGTCGCCTGGTGTACTTGTCCCAGGGAAGCAGCGGCCGTGGCCTCTTGCTGAAAGTCTGCAAAATGATTGAGCCAATTTAAGCCGAGCTCACTCGCCATTCGACGCCGGACAAAGGACCACCCCATAGAGGGGGCATTCGATTGCAGTTCCAAGAGCTCATCCGCATATTCTTCTGGTAGGGCCCCAGGCACAGTCGCTAGGAATTGCGCCACTTTCATCAAAGGCCCCTTCAGTCCTCCAAGAAGATTCTTTAAACCCTCTGCATGACGATCCCGGTCAATTGTCACCCCCAGATACTTTTCACCCATTAAACGCCCTGCTAACCCGCTCACGGCTGAGGTAATTTGCACATAGCGTTTCAGGCGTCCACTGAGGGATGACTCATCCATGTTTATAACTCTTCCAACTGATCAATCATACCAGAAATCATCTGTAATCCTCGGTCCCAAAAAGCAGGATCTTTTGCATCCAGCCCAAAGGGGGCGAGCAATTCAGGATAGCGCTTACTGCCGCCGGCGCGTAGTAAGGTTAGGTATTTCTCAGCAAATCCTGGATGGCCTTGCTGATAAACAGCATACAGAGAATTGACCAAACAATCGCCAAATGCATAAGCGTATACATAAAAGGGTGCATGAATAAAATGAGAAATATAGGCCCAATAAGGTGTAATACATTCATCTAGCTTGACTGCATCTCCCAAGGCCTCTCGCTGCGTCTGCATCCAAATTTGCCCCAGCTCGTCCGCTGACAATTCACCGTCACGACGGCGTATGTGAACTTGTTTTTCAAATTCAAAAAAAGCTATTTGCCGAACAACCGTATTTAACATATCTTCAACCTTCGCAGCGATCATACTGCGTTTCTGATCATTAGTTGTGCACTGTTGTAACAACGATTGAAAGGTCAGCATCTCACCAAAAACTGAGGCTGTTTCTGCAATAGTTAAGGGAGTATCGGCTAATAGAGGGCCTTGGGAAGAAGCCAACACTTGATGGACACCGTGTCCTAGTTCATGAGCCAACGTCATAACATCCCGCAATCTTCCCTGATAATTCAGCATTAAATACGGATGCACACTGGGAACTGTTGGATGAGCAAATGCCCCGGACCGCTTACCTGGTTTAGCGGGTACGTCAATCCAGGCATTATCAAAGAAGCGTTGGCCAATTTCCGCCATTTCCGGATTAAAATGATGATAAGCCTTATGAACAATATCTTTCGCCTCCCCCCATGCAATAAGACGGTCATCCGCTGTGGGTAAAGGCGCATTGCGATCCCAGTATTCAAGCTTATCTTTTCCGAGCCATTTTGCTTTTAAAGCGTAATAACGATGCGATAAATTGGCATAGGATCCCTTGACGGCAGTGGTTAGCGCTTCCACCACTTCATCTTCCACCTGATTCGCCAAATTGCGAGCAGCCACGGGGTGAGAATATCGCCGCCACCGATCATCTATTTCTTTATCTTTGGCGAGAATATTAGTCACCATGGTAAAAATCGACAGATGGCTTTGCAGGCCCTCAGCCATGGAGTGCGCTGCTTCTGCTCGGATCGATTCATCCTTATCGCTAAGCTTATCAACAATTTCGCTAATACCAATTTTTTCACCCTTCCAGGTGAATTTAATGCCGGCTAAGGTCTCATCGTACAACCGATTCCAAGCGGCACGGCCTGTAATAGACTTCTCAATGACTAATTTTTCCTGATCTTCGGACAATTGATGATCTTTATAAAGACGTATATTATTGAGCCACGACTGGTACCTATTTAAATCGGGCAGATCGGTAAATCCTTGTACTAAAATAGATTCGTCGAGCTTGGCAATATCCAAATTATAGAATACTAATTTGGCAGCTAATGCTGTCACTTGTTCTTGAATATGCTGTAGAAATTGTTGGGCATTTGTATTGTGGAGTTGAGTAGCAGAATTTAAAAAGGCAAAGCTCATCAGTTTTCCCATCAAATCCTCCAATACCTCATAATCCTTAATGGATTGTAAAAGAGTTGCTGGATTCTTTAAAGGTGACCCTGTTGACTGGAATTGATAAGATTGAACAAACGTCTCCACCAATTGGCGTGCTGTTGTTAAATCTTGCTCGATTTTTGGATCCTCTGACCCCTCGTAAAAATCAGTCAGGTCCCATGATGGCAGAGCGGCATTTGTCATAATAATCTCCTCTGAGGTTAGGCTGATGATAACGAAAATATTCCAGCACTTCCTAGTAAAATTGCAATCCGTTTTAACAATTGATCCCTGTTAAATTGTCCCCTTACCTTAAAGATGCTTGATCTTTAATCATAAAAGAAAGTTGATTAACAGAGCGTTATCCCTATTTATCTCCGTATTCAGAATCAATATCGACAATGCGCATAATGTTAGTTCCGCTTTGCTGGCCAAAAGGGACACCCGCTAGGATAATGATCCGATCACCTCTCACCGCCACTTTATTTGCAACAAGGCAATCGCTGGCTTTTTTTACCATGTCTGCCAAGCTCGAGATAGGCTCGCATAAAATTGGCAAAGTTCCCCAAAATAGACACATCATTCGCGCTGTCACCATTTGCGGCGTTAAAGCAACAATTGGGGATTTTGGTCTTTCTCGTGTTTCATGGAGGGCTGAATTGCCCGTCTCTGTAAACGTCACAATGGCTTTAACTGGGATTGTTTGCGCTACTTGGCGAGCGGCGGCGGTCATCGCCCCATAAATATTTGGGCGAATAGACGGTCGATAAACTTGCACCAAGTTATGGTAGAAGGGGTCATTTTCCACCTGCTTAATAATGCGGCTCATCATTGAAACAGATTCACGGGGAAATTGGCCGCTTGCTGATTCAGCCGATAGCATCACAGCATCGACCCCATCATAAATAGCGGTTGCGACATCCGAAGCTTCAGCTCGGGTTGGCGCGGGGTTTTGGATCATTGAATCCAGCATTTGAGTGGCGACAATAACGGGTTTTCCAGCTTCACGACATTCCCGAATAATTGTTTTCTGCGCTGTGGGTACCTCCTCCGGCGGCATTTCAACACCCAGGTCACCACGCGCAACCATAACACCATCAGATAAATCAATAATTTCAACATGATGTTCCATTGCTTTGGGTTTTTCAATCTTACTGATTAACTTTGCCCGTCCGCCAATTAATTCTTTGGCTTCCAGAAGGTCCTCAGGGCGTTGAACAAATGAAATAGCAACCCAATCCACCCCCAAGTCTAAGGCAAACTCTAGATCAATCTTATCCTTTTCCGTGACCGCCGAAATGGGGATGGAAACACCGGGAATATTAACTCCCTTCCGATTTGATAGTTTACCGCCATTCTTAACTTTGGTGATAATCTGATGCGGCGTTGAACTCTCAATAATGAGTCGAATTTTTCCATCATCAAGCAAAAGCTCAATACCGGGAATTACGGCCGCAAAAAGCTCTGGATGGGGTAGGTAAACCCGATTTTGATCCCCAGGATCGGCATAGCTATCGAAAATAAAAGTAGCGCCTTCTTCCAGTATTACTGCATTTTCCTTAAACAGTCCGATTCTAAGTTTTGGGCCCTGTAAATCAGCCAAAATAGCAATCGGGCTTTGAACCGTTTCTTCAATTTGACGAATAATCTCATAGGTGTGACGATGCTGGTCATGAGTACCATGGGAAAAATTGAGACGAAAAACGTCAGCCCCGGCTTCGTGTAGGGATAAAATTTCATCATAAGTTTGACTGGATGGCCCTAAAGTGGCAACAATTTTGGCTTTGCGGGATCTAAGCATAAATGAATTCGTGATGAGAAGTGATCTGATAATCTAAGTATAACCCCAACCACAGGCCCTGGCTACAAGGATCTTATTCTGAAGCTGCTTCTTCCATCATTTTATCAAAGCTGGCTGAATCGATCGGATCATTCATTATCACCGTGGATTCAACTTTACTTTCCTGAATAATGCCCTCATCATCGTCTTCAAATGATTGTGAGCTTGGTGCCTGCACTCCCGCAATTAACAGGGATCCAGCGGGCGGATTAGCCGCCAATACAGGCTTCATAAATAAGGCAAAGGTCTGAGCTGGAATACGCCCACCCGTAGAGTTTTTAATCATTGGAGCATTGTTATCGTTTCCTGTCCACACACCCACCACAAGATTGGTGGTAAACCCAATAAACCAAGCATCCTTATCAGCATTACTGCCTGTTTTACCGGCGGTCGGAAAATCTGTTTTTGCACCGCGTCCTGTCCCACTTTCCACAACACCTAGCATCATTTGATTCATCTGATTGAGATAATGAGGTTTAATAACTTGGATAGGATCGGGATCTTGATGCTGGTACAAGATATCGCCTTTTTTGTTACGAATCTCCAGAATACCATACGAGGAAACAAAATTTCCTTTATTGGCAAAGCTTGCATAAGCAGCAACCAATTCCAACAATGTAACTTCTGTTGTGCCCAAGCAAATACTTAAATCGGTGATCATTTCGCTGGTAATACCAAGACGCCTTGCCACAGAAGAAATTTTGGGTCCCCCGACATGAGCTGCAATGCGAGTGGTTACCGTATTGACAGATTTTTTTAAAGCCTCAGCCATCGAAATCTCACCCACCGCATGATAAGTTCTAAAGTTTTTGGGAGCCCACCCCCCCAAGCTAAAGGGTTCATCCGAAATCATAGTGTAAGGTGCCATGCCACTTTCCAGGCCCGCCAAATATACAAAGGGCTTGAAGGATGATCCCGGCTGGCGAAGGGCCTGCGTAGCACGATTATATTGGCTCTTGCCATAATGGGTTCCACCAATCATAGCGCGCACTGCTCCATTGGGACTCATGGCCACGAGAGAGATTTCGCTGGTTTTATACTTTTTACCCAATTCTTCCATCTTTATCTGGGTAGCAACCTCAGCTTGTTTTTGCATGAAAGGATCTAGGGTCGTTACCACCACAAGATCTTCATCATAGGACCCAATTAAGTTCGGAATTTGATCATAGATCCAGTCACCAAAGAAATTGCCACTCTTAATATCAATACGATCTTCATCAATCTCATCATGTTTTTGTTGTAACACTTGCTGTATTGATGGAATATAGCCGGCCTCATGCATTTGAGTGAGTACAACCATAGCGCGCTCGTGCGATCGGGTGGGGTTGCTTGTCGGAGAATAACGCGATGGCGCCTTTAATAAGCCCGCAATAACAGCGGCTTCATAAACCGTGAGATATTTTGCTGGTTTGTGATAATATTTTTGAGATGCCGCTTCAATTCCAAAGGTCCCCGCACCAAAGTAAACACGGTTAAGGTACATGGTCATAATCTGTTCTTTGGTGAACTTCATTTCTAACCAGATAGCCAGAATCACCTCTTGAATTTTCCGACGCAAAGATTTGTCCTGAATCGAATATTTACCCTGATTTTGTAAGAAATTTTTGGCAAGCTGTTGTGTGACCGTTGATCCCCCTTGAACAACACGACCAGCCTTATAATTGGTATAGGCCGCCCGCACAAGACCGATGACATCCACCCCAAAATGGCTATAAAAGCGACGATCTTCGATGGACATTAAGGCTTGTGGAACATGGGGGGGTAACTCATTCAACTTGACCATTTCCTCAAATAGGTCACCGTAGGTTCCGATAACAGTTCCATCGCGCGCTTGAATCGTTACACCCGGCTTGCGTGAACTTACCATCAATTGATCGGTATCTGGTAAGTCATAGCTAAACCACATAACCGTAAGTATCCCAAAACACATCATCCATACCCCTAAGGTTAGGAATAGCTTAAAGAGCATCCAACGAATTGTGGTTTTACCAGACGATCTTCTTTTCGGCTTTTTCTCAGTTTTTTGGCCAGCTGACTTCTTCTTTTTTTCAAATAACCAGCCAAGGCTAATTTTAGGCATAAAAAATTTAAGCCATGAAAAAGAACTTTTTTGCTTTTTTGGCTTAGAGGATCTGGCGCGCGTTTTATCGGACGCATAAAGTTTTGGTGGGCGATCAGCCACTGATTATACCTAAAAATACCACTTATACTATGGTCAGTTTATACTTTATTTCCGTCCTGGATACAATAAAAAAGCCTCTTTAAAATGGGTTAAGGAAAGCTATAATAGAAATTTGCTTGAAATTAAGTAAGTTTTATTAAAGCAGAGATATTTTCCTCTATATTCCTTTTTTGGAAGAAATGATAATCTGCTATTTTTAATTACTTGAAAATTTACAACCTAATTTTTCTATTCTACCTACCTAAGAAATACCTTATACGAGAATAAATTGAATCAATTTTTAAAAGCCATCATAAAGTCAATTTTATTTTCAATCATGCTCCCTATCGCCTCTGCAGAAGAGTTATCTGATATTATAGCCTCCGATCCAGCCATCCACCAATTTACAACCATCTATGTCACGCATGCTGATGATAGTATTCTTACTGAAATTATTGACGACAAAGTCATTCAAGAAATTCCCCTAATATTTAGCGCAAATTATGTGGTGGTAGGAAGAGATCAACTTTATATGGCAAATAGCACTGAGGTTAGTACCCTTATGAATGGCACCCCTGTTCCCATTGTCACTTTACCACCTGCTATTGTTGATTTAATTACCCATAACAATGAACTTTATATCGTTCACGGCCGTACTGTTAGCGCCTTTGTTAACAGTAAAAATATTTCTAACATACGCCTGGCCTCTCTTATATCAAGCGCAACTATTAAGGGAGATACAATTTATGTCATGCATGGCAATACACTGAGTATGATTGTTGACCATAAAATAGTAAAGGAGATAGAACTTCCCATCTTTTCTTCTAACGTATTTGACGATCCTGCTCGAACCTATTTAGCTTTTATAGGAAATAAAACTTATCTTACAGAACATGGCAATTCCTTTATCTACGAAATCACGGATAGGACAATTACACCACTAATCCAACTGGATAAGAAGGTTGATAAATTAGCTTTTATTGAGCAAAATCTTTATGTAGTGCATGCTGATGATGATAGGATCAGCCTTATTATTGATGGCAAGAAAACTCAAGAAATTAAAGTCAGCAGCTATCCGGGTGATTTAGCGGTAGTGCGTCGAAAACTGTACGTTGCAAATTATAAAGGAGACAGCATCAATGTCATTGCTGACGATAAAAAAATTCACGATATTAAAGTGACAAAGTATCCTTCAGCTTTAGCAACACGGTATTTTGGTCAAAGCCTTCCATACATGCTGGCTAATCTAGAAAATCAACTTTCTCGCCCCCTTTTGTATGATATTGATATTATGTCTTCTGTTTAATCTTCTTCTCTAATTTCCTTCTTAGCTCTTGCGTCTCTCCTCTTCAGAAAAAGAAAGTTATTTGTATAATCCTCACAAGATGCTTTGTGCTCTATCACATTTGTGTTATATCCAAACAAATTGAAGATTGAAGAATGTGAGATAAGAAATTAAAAGATAACTTTTAATTTTTGTTCTTATCCAAGCACCACCTTCGACTTTTTAGATAGAGTGCAACCCACAAATTAATTAATTTTTTATTACCATGACACAGCAGCACCTAGGAAAATTTTTGATTGAGCGTCAATTGATTCGACAAGATCAGCTTGACACCGCTTTGCGGGAGCAACGCCGATCCAGACGATTTCTGGGTGAGATTTTGTTAGCTTTCGGCTTTGTCAAACGCGAAGACTTTTATCCACTATTGGCAGAGTTTATGGGATTCCCTTTCATTGACTTATCGGTTTGTACGGATTACTTTTGTCATCCGCGGGGATGGATCGAAATAAAAAAAACATCGGACGAGGAGTTACATATTGTTGTGGCGGATCCTCATGACCTCTTCCTGCAGCATGCATTGTCCCTGACTTATCCAGAACAAACCCCTATCCTCTATCTCGCTGATCCACGCGGCATGGAGCAGCTAAGTCATAGCCGCTCCCCAGCATTGTCCTCGCAAGACTACGCCCCTGATCTGTTAAGACAACTGATTTCACAGGCTTTAGAAGCAGGTGCCAGTGACGTGCATTTCTCCCCCGCCTTGCATCATTGTCAAGTCTTGCTCCGTCTTGACGGAATGCTTGTTCCGCTACAGACCCTCCATCGGGAACAATGGCAGGCGCTCTGTGCCCACATTAAAGTTTTAGGCCAAGTGGATCTTGCCGAGGCTCGTCGTCCCCAAGATGGGTCCTTCCGTTTTTATCACGGCAGCGATCCTATTGATTGTCGTCTGTCCACCATGCCTACCAAAGATGGTGAAAGCATTGTTATTCGTTTGCTTGATCCTCGTTCCATACAAACAGGGTTGGATGAATTGGGGCTGTTACCCCATCAAGTAGCCAAACTTAAAAATATTGCGCGCACCTCCGAGGGTTTATTTATTATTACAGGTCCTACAGGGTCTGGCAAAACCACCTCTCTTTATTCTATGCTGCAAGAAATTATTCCCGCAGGGCGCAATATTATGACTGTCGAACAACCCATTGAATATCGATTAGACGGGATTCGCCAAACCGAAATTCAAGAAGATGTTACAGATTTTGCAAAAGCTTTACGATCCATTCTACGCCATGACCCAGATGTGATTTATGTTTCAGAAATCCGAGATGCCGAAACAGCCATGACAGCCGTACGAGCCGCCATGACCGGTCACCTTGTCTTGACAACCCTTCATGTGAGTGATATTCGACTCATTCCTCGCCGCCTTGAAGATTTAGGCGTTCCAGCAGGGTATCTATCAGGCGTTCTGAAGGGAGCCATGGCTCAACGACTTATTCGCCGCAGTTGCGCCGCCTGCTCCGGCAAAGGCTGTCCTACATGTTTTGAAACCGGTTATCGCGGTCGTCAGGTGGTGGCAGAAATTTTTACTCAAGGGGATGATTTAGAAACTCAATATTTAACAGACACAAATGAACGTATGATTCGTTATGCCCGCGACCTTGTAAGACAACACCAGACAAATAGACAGGAGGTTAATCGCGTTTTTGGCCCTGTTGAACCACGAGCCGCCAATGCCGCGTAAAATCTCTTTATCCCAACAAATTATCTTTTGGCAAACACTGGGGCATTTAGCTCAATCGAACATCCCCCTCTATCAATCCCTTAACATAACAAAAGAGACTACAGACTCTGAGCATTTGCAGGGGATGATTGATAACATTCAAGGAGATTTAATTGCTGGCCAAACACTATCAGTCAGCTTAATCCAATATGAAGGTATTGGGAGCCCTTTCAATGTCCAAATGGTTAAGTTGGCAGAAAAAACAGGGGATTACGCGCATGCATTTTCCTTGATCATCCAACATTTAATTTGGAAACGATCCTGGCATCAATTAATCCAACAATCGATCCGTTATCCATCAATTTTAATGATCTTATTAGGGATTCTCTTGACGATTATTACCGTCTTTGTTTTACCCGGCTTATTAGATCAATTACAGATTTTAGGGGTCCAGGAAATACCGTTAGCGACTCAATTTTTGGTTATGATAGGGCAACACCCTTTAGAGATTTTATTAGGCATTCTGAGTGTTTGTTTACTTGGTATGATATGGCACAAGCTTCGCCACGCGCGCCGCTTAAAACCTTGGCGTTATAACATTCCCAAAGTGGGGGAGCTTTTGTATCAGATGCAAATGATCCACTTCCTTCATGCGCTGGGCATAATGATCAAAGCAAAAGTTGACATGCTATCGGCTCTTTACCATGCCGCTCACACCCCGAGTTGTTCGTGGTTGAGTGATCAACTAAAAGAAAAAGAACAGCAATTGATTGCAGGGGATTCCCTCTCAGTTGCTTTAAAAGATATTCTCCCCAAACGCTCACCCACTGCAAAATTGATTACCATCGGCGAGGTAACTGGAAATTTAGGGGAGCTTTTAGTATCTTCCTCTGAAACAGAATTGATTCAACTTCAGATGAAGGTCCGTAATTGGCTGGATTTAATGCAGCCGGCCTTGGTCATGCTTATGGGAGGGATCATGGTTTGGGTGGTATTGGCTGTTCTCTTACCGTTATATGAATCGGCAGGCCAATTTCATGGATAGAATTATTCTGGATATCGACTGTTGGCGTCAGTGGACGTCAGCGGGGACCTTTCCCCTAGAGAGCAATCATTTACCCTCCCGATTCACTCTCTACCTTAATCCTTTACTCTATTTACGGTGGGCAAAAACAGAAAAAATTGAATGGTCTGATTTTCAACAACACGCTTTAGAATGGCTAGAAAAGAGCTCCCATCACCTTTTTTCCAGCATTTATCTGTGCGATCTAGCCAGCGGACACCCTCAGGGAGAAACCCTTATTCTGAAAGGGATGAAGGAAATTCAAGCTGTTAAAAATGAGACGGTTGCCTTTCAGATTTCGGATAGAATGTCTCTTCCAAAAATCCAAAATTACCTAAAACGATTCGATATCACCTTTACGCCCTGTCTCAGCCGCTTGAAGCAACCAACACTATTAAATCTTATGCGCTCTCGGCAAAAAATATTACCTCAATTACAGCGCCAACACCAAGCCTATAATACTTATTTGAAGGTCAACTTAAGTGCCACCGCCCTATGTGCATTTCTGGCGATCGGAAGCGTTACAAGTAGCATTAACTGGTGGGATGGCATCAGGCAAGTCGATCAGCATGAAGCGCAATTATTATTGACTCCTGATCAACAAAATCAAGCCTTATTATATGAAGATTTTTGCCAGATGACTGCTTCAGCTCAATCGATCGATTGGACTAATTATGATAAATTTTTGGTAATGTGGCGGCAAAAAATTGTGGTGACACAAATTATTTATGAACATAACAAAATGAGCTGCTCTTTTGTTATGCATCCAGATTATGCCGGAGAAATAGATCAACTAGCAGAATGGCTTGATCAAAATTTACCCGGATCAAAATTGGTTGAAGGAGAAGGAGAAAATGTCAACTTTCATTTATCTTTTACGCCAGCTTGATCGCCGTTTGCTGATCACATGCCTTATTTTAGCGGGAAGTTGGGGTGTATCTGTCATCCTTAACACCACTGCAGATCAACTTCGGGCTTTCCAAGCTCGATCTCCCTTGAATCAACAATGGCGTCTGTCACAAGGATGCGAGGTGCCCTCATGGCTTAGATTACGAGAAAGCACACCTTTAAGTCGACCCCGTCTCAAAGCTATTGTTCAGTTTTTATTACAGCAATTTGATTTGATTGCAGAGCAGATTAAAATTGAAGAGTCAGCTTCCACTAATCTTTTAAAATCTTATGAGATTTCATTGCTCGTGGGTGCAAAAACGGATGCAGAACTGATCCACTTTATCCAATATTTAAACCAAGAATTGTTCCCCGTTGTTCAAATTGAAAAATTTTCCTTACACAGGAGTAGGAGTCTAGAAGTATCTATGATACAAGAGGAGCACGATATTCAATTAATTGAAGGACGATTTAAGCTTGCGTGGATTTCAAAATAAACTCATAGCCATCTTAATCCTAATGACCAACGACCCCCTGAGGGCAGATTCCGAACCTGCTATGATCAGTGAGGCAGAACTTAAGATATTAGGATCTATTCCCCTTAAAAAAGATATTACCAAAAACCTCCTCAAAAAAGGAGAATGGCGTCTTGATGGCATTGTCTTTAAAGACCCAAAAGATTGGACCGTTTGGTTGAATGGTGAGCAATTTACTCCTACTCATCTTCCTGTTGGTATTCGGATTGTGGACGTGCGCGATGAATCGATTCAAGTATGCTTGGACGAAGAAGGAGCCCCGATCAAAACTTTATGTTTGAATTATTGCGTGAAGTTAGATGCCTGAGCTACCCGAAGTTGAAACCGTTTGCCGTAGTTTAGCACAAATGCTGCAAGGGTATCAAATTAACAAGGTAGACCTTTACCGTTTAGATCTGCGCTATCCCTTCCCCCCTCTGATGAATGAGCTTTTACAAGGGACAACGGTCATCGAAATTGAACGCCGAGCAAAGTATATTTTAATGCACACCGATTCAGGGTATACCTGGTTGATTCATTTGGGCATGTCAGGCCGTATTCATGAACTTGCATTAACCGATATGCCGGGCAAGCATGATCATATGGTTATTCACCTGGAAGATGGTCGGCGAATTGCTTACAATGATCCCCGACGTTTTGGTTATATGGATTTAGTGCCTCGTCCCTCTATCCATCAATCCATTCATCTCAAAAACTTAGGTTTTGAACCGCTAGCTTCCCAATTAACGGCAGAGATTTTTTATCGCTTGCTCTCTAAAGTCAAACGTCCCATTAAGACCGCACTGCTTGATCAACGATTGGTGGTTGGTCTTGGTAATATTTATGTTTGTGAAGCACTATGGCAGTCAAAAATTCACCCCCAAGAAAACGCCTGTAATTTAACAAAAGAGCAAGTAGAAATTTTGCTGAAATCAGCGCAAGAGATCTTACAAAAAGCCATTAAAGCAGGTGGATCTACCTTAAAAGATTACCGACAAGTCAATGGAGAGCTCGGGTATTTTCAGCATACCTTTTCCGTTTACGATCGAGAAGCAAGGGCTTGCCAAAGACTCTCTTGTAACGGCACAATAAAACGAATAAGTCAAAGTGGTCGATCCACATTTTATTGTCCGAATTGTCAGAGGAGGCAATCATGAGCGCAGCAGAACATCCTGAATTAAATCATCCTGAAGAAATGATCCGTGTGGATTTTGATGATCGGGTGATGACCATTACTTTAACACGTCCGAATGCCTTAAATGCTCTGTGTAAAAAACTTATAATGCAGTTAAACTCAGCCTTAGATCAGGCCGAAAATGATACCCGCATCGGAGCGATTGTTATCACTGGCTCTGGCAAGGCTTTCGCAGCCGGTGCTGATATTTCTGAAATGAAAAACCTAACTTTTGCCGAAGTTGCCGAAAAAGACTTCATCAAACCATGGGAACGCTTGTCTCAATGCCAAAAACCGGTTATTGCCGCCGTCAATGGCTATGCTCTGGGTGGCGGATGTGAAATGGCCATGATGTGCGATATTATTTATGCTAGTGAGGCAGCCCAATTTAGCCAACCTGAAATTACCATTGGGACTATGCCTGGAGCGGGAGGAACCCAACGCCTAACAGCGTTAATAGGCAAGACAAAAGCGATGGAATTGTGTTTGACTGGCCGTATGATATCAGCCCAAGAAGCTGAAGCGATCGGACTTGTTACCCGTATTTTCGCTGCTCATGACTTAATGAAAGAGGCTATGGCAACGGCTCATAAAATAGCGAAATTTTCCGCTCCAGTCGTCCGTATGATCAAAGAGTCTATCAACAACGTCGCCGAAGCGTCCTTAGTCGCTGGTATCCGTACGGAACGCCGTCTCTTTCAATCAACCTTTGCCCTTGAGGATCGTAAAGAAGGGATGATGGCCTTTTTAGAAAAGCGCCCAGCTGCCTTTAAAAACCGTTGATCCTTTCAAGTTTTCTATGCTTGTTCCTAACAAAATAGTCGACCCTTGCTGAGGGGGTCGACAAAGGACAGTGAGAAAGTCTCCCCCAAAAGGAAGGATGCGTATTTCTATTCCCGACGGTAAAATATATTAAATAATCTTTCGTAAGATGTAGATTTCTCTCACATTTCTATAAAACTTCAGCTACTATAATTATAAGGGTTGTGGGTTAAAGGATAATTACCCGTATGTCTTGAAGGTGACTGGGTTTATGTGGCACAGAATTTTCGTTTTTGTCTTATGGTGGGCATTTCTAATGAGCGATGCTGATGCACGCTTGCGCAAACGAATTCAACCCAAACCTTATACTCCCAAATACTCCTCCATTGTTATGGATGCGGATACTGGCCAAGTCCTGCATAATGAAGATGCTAATGGCATTCGTCATCCTGCCTCCCTGACAAAAATGATGACCCTTTACATGGTTTTTGAAGCGTTGAAAGAGGGCCGCATTTCCCTTGAAACACGCATGCCTATCTCTCTCAGAGCCTCTCGACAAGCACCCTCTAAGCTTGGACTTCTTCCAGGCGAGACAATTTCTATAAAAACCGCCATCCTGGGGTTAGTGACAAAATCAGCTAATGACGCAGCCGTGGTTGTTGCTGAATTCCTAGCGGGCAGCGAAGAAGCTTTTGCACGCAAAATGACTCAAAAAGCCCGCGGCTTAGGCATGATGAAAACAGTTTTCCGTAATGCTTCCGGTTTACCGAACCCATCGCAGCTCACATCGGCGAAGGATATGGCAATTCTATCTCGCGCTTTATACCGAGATTATCCGAATCAATATAAGTATTTTAGTTTAAAGAGCTTTAATCATAAAGGGATTGAGCATCGCAACCATAATCATTTATTAGGCAAGGTAGCTGGTGTTGATGGAATTAAAACAGGCTACATTGGGGCCTCAGGCTTTAATCTTGCTGCCTCAGCCGTACGATTAAATAAAAACAATCACCGCCGCCGCCTCATAACTGTAGTCATGGGGGGTGCCAATCGTCATTGGCGAGATCGACGAGTTACCGAATTACTGGAATCCTATTTTGCCCGCGAGGAAGCCCGGCGACCAGTTATCGAATCGGTGGACGAGAATGACCTACTTAATGAACTGATTTATGAAGAAGAGGCCATAGAGACCACCACGGCGAATCAACCGTTGTCAAATAAAGACATTGATAGCTTACTGCATGAAGTTTCCACTGAAGGAATGGAACCAGTCCTAAATGAGACTGTCGCCCCAAAAAAAGAAGAATCAGCTGAGTCCCCTTTTTCTGAAGATACTCAAGCACAATCAAACAGAACATTGCCAACCAATTGGAAGGTGCCCTCACCGAAGTCTGTTGTTAAATCCCCGCCCTCTCAAGGACGCACCTTACAATTATCAACACTGTCATGTGAGAAAAAAGCGCAAGATCTGGCTCAGAAATCGGTCAAAAAATTAGGTTTTGGCCGGCCAAATGTGCAGAAAATTCGACGCGGCAAGCAAACATTATATTCTGCTCAAATCACCGGTATACCCGCGCTCAAGGCCAATAAGGCCTGCCGATTGCTCGTAGGAAAATGTGTGGTTTTGGCCTAAGAAAATGTTGATCCTTTTATAACATTGCAATTATTAGTAAGATTCAGAAATCCTATAACTATGCTGGTTTTCCTTCCAACTCATCTTCACTAAATTTGTAACCGATACCACAGAATTCACAGGTTACCGTAATCTTGTCTTCAAAAACCATTTCATGACGGTCTTGGCTGGAAAAATTGGTCAGCATATCTTTAATTTTTTCAGTTGAACACCGACATTGGGCGATAATAAACTTTGACCCATACACTCGTACGCCGCCTTCCCAGAAGAGGCGATATAGCAAGTCTTCATTTGACAAATTGCGGTCTAACAACTCTTGACGGGTCGCGCTGCCTGTAATGCTTAAAGCATGAATCCATTGGTCATCTAACGTTTCCCTATCTTCTGGGGTGATATTTTGAGGCACAGGCAATCGCTGAATCATCAAGGCAGCGGCGGCTAAAGTGTCGACAGAAGTTCCATTTGCCAAAACCACACCAGTTTCTAGCTGTTCAGATTGACGGAAAAAGTGATGGGTTGATTCCGACAAAGTCGTCCCGCTAAGCTCCACCACCCCTTGATACCGATCTTCCCCCGCTTCGGGATCGATTGTAAAAACCATCGTTCCTTGCCCAAAAACTTGTTGAATATTCTTGGCAGCTTCTGAAGTTAACCCCTTTATCTTCTCTTCATCAAATCGTGCGCACGCCCGCACCTCATGTTGATTGTGAATATCAACCACAAGTAACCGCAACGGTCCGGAGCCTGAAATTTGTAGCGTAAATAAACCATCAAATTTAAAACAGTTTACAAGAGCAATGGAAAGAGCAGTGGCTTGGGCCAAATAGTTATTTACAACCGTTGGGTAGTTATGCTGTTCAATAATTTTCCACATTTCTTGATCCAAGCGGACAAGACGTCCGCGGATTGCTGACTCTTCCAGTTGAAAGGGTAAAACATGGTCAAAATTCTTTTCCATCAATAGATAATCCTAATTCTTTAAATTAATAAGATATTTTTAGCGCCTTCATAAATCAAAAGACGATGGTTAGAGAAAAAATCTACTATAAAACTATCATAGGTAAGCAAGCCTTCCAAGAAAATCATAGGGTTTCTTGAGAAGGAGTCTCTACACCGAAATACATTCATAAAGGGCACATAAAAACTCCAGGTAAAACCTGGAGTGAAAAATCATAAGTTTTATGTTTTTATATTAAGATTCACTAGAAATTTGCTGGGCCATTGTTTGGGCGCGAATTTTTACCCCTTCAGGTACCCCAGCGAGTTGCACAATTTGAACAAAAATCTCACCAGCTTCTGCTTTTTTTCCCAATAGATAAAGGATAACACCTTTTTGTTCTAAAGCTAGGGCTTGTAAAGGACGACCAGCAGCACACAATGGCTCAATTTTTGCCAAAAGGGTTTCAGCCTGCTGGGGATTTTTTTCAAAGCTAAGGCTAATGAATTGCAAGGTCGCCGTATCTCGCCACACGGATTCAAGGCGTGAATCATCAGCAATGTCTTGATAGAGATTCAAAGCTTTATCAAAGTCTTGCTTTTCCCCAGTGGATGCTAAAATTGAAGCTTCCGAAAACTTAGCAAAGGTTGCATAGGTTTTATGGCCACTACTCAATTCTTTTAACAAAGCTAAAGCCTTTGTCGTATCGCCCTGCTCTAAATAGGATTGAGCTTTGATATAGTAATCTGATTGACGTTCTAATTCCCGTGTCTGATAATTAGACCATAAAGAATATCCCACCAATACCACTAAGACAACCGTCAAAGCAGAACTTGTCAGCTTGCCATATTTATCCCAAAGCTTTTTAAACTTTGCCTGACGAATATCCTGTTCAACTTCCTCGAGAAATTCATCAAATTTATCTTTCTCAGCCATTTTTTTCCAACGCTTTTAAACATTTGTTATGACATTCTACCGTACAATAAGCTATGATAGAAGTAGAAAATCGTCGTACCCGAGACTATCTTCTTCTAAAGGAGGTTTATCATCCATGGACACAATGGTACAGACCGCACCGTCCTATACCCAGGAATCGGAAAACATCCGAGTGACAGTGTATCCAATTTATCTGGAAAGCCAATCGGCACCGGATGAGAATCATTATTTGTGGGCTTATCATGTTCGCATTGAAAATTTAAGCGACACCCCCGTCCAGCTAAAAAATCGGTACTGGGAAATTACCGACAGTTTTGGCCGGACCCAAATTGTTAAAGGGGTTGGAGTTGTTGGAGAACAGCCGACAATTCAGCCTTTGGATACTTATGAATATACGAGCGGCACACCGCTTACTACCCCGTCTGGCATTATGGTTGGTCGGTATCACATGAGCCGTCAGAATGGCGAACTGTTTAGTGTTGATGTTCCAGCTTTTTCTTTAGACAGCCCTTACCAACCTATTATACTGAATTAAAAAAATGATGAAGCCGACACGCCTTGAAGCAGAAAATGCGGTCCGTACCCTTATTCGCTGGGCCGGCGATAATCCTGATCGCGAGGGATTGCAACAGACACCGGAACGTGTGGTTCGCGCTTTTGAAGAGTATTTTATTGGGTATACCGAAGATCCAGCCGATTATCTTCGTCGCACGTTTGAGGAAGTAAACGGTTATGATGAAATTGTTCTGTTGAAAAACATCCGTTTTGAATCCCACTGTGAACATCATATGGCTCCCATTATTGGACATGTCCATGTGGCGTACTTACCTAATAAACGAGTGGTGGGTATCAGTAAGCTCGCCCGCGTCGTCTATATTTTTGCCAAACGATTGCAAATCCAAGAAAAATTAACAGCGGACATTGCTCAGGCGATTGACACGACTTTAAACCCCTTCGGCGTTGCTGTTACAATTGAGGCTTCCCATCAGTGTATGACATGTCGAGGTGTCCATAAAACAGATGTAAGCATGATTACCACCCGTATGACGGGCGCGTTCCGCGATAATCACGAACTTCGGCGCGATGTTCTAGCTCTTATTAAAGGGTAAGACCGTATCCTCTTTCTGAGCAAGCGTAAGCGTGAATCTGAAACTCAATAATGCAAGAGACAACAATAAATGTATCCCCTTCTTATCGCTTGCGATAAAGTGATTAGCTGCAAAATGCCAACTTATGAGAGATAAAAAAAGGTGCTGACTGACAGCCAACACCTTCTTGAGAGTCATATCTTACTTTTTTTAATTAAGCACCTGCAAGAACATCTAAAGTTAGATGAGGAATAGTTGTTGTGCTGCTTAAGATATTATGTAATTGCATAGCTAAAAGAGTATTTCTTTCTGTAGAAGCCACAGCTGTATTGGTTGAAGCATCTAAGGGAGATGTTGCACCTGTATCAGCAGCTAAACATTTTAGCCAGAATGAAGTCCCATCAGCAGCAGAGAATTGAAGAACACTACTGGTTGTATTGATGGTCGCAGTGGTAAGTGTGCTTAAGTCACAAGTAAACGCCTTAGCTGCAGCAGAACCAATTGTTCCGGTAGCTGTCAAAACTTCTTCATCGACGGTCCAAGAACTAACTATAATATCATCAGATGCCAGCGCAATCAGACCAATCCTACCACCTGTTCCAACCGAAACAGGAGTTAAGCTAAGTGTCGTACTATAAGCTGTATCATCAAAAGAAGCAGAAGCTATTTTACTATTAGCGACAATATTCACACCTGTTTTAACATTAGCTGGTGGGGTTGCTCCCATGAGATCCAATACATCCTCCACTGCTGAAAGGAGGTTATTGAGGTAAGTTTTAGAAGTTTGGCTAAGGAGTCGAGGTGAATTATTAAGCACTGTAATAAGACCTGCTGAAATGCCTGCTGTTCTTACAAAATTTCCTGGCTGCGGTTGAAATTTAATACTCCGAGAGCCTGCGCCGGTGAATAAAACGTTTTTAAGGGTAGCAGCACCGGTAGCAACATTCCATGTGTGCAAATTTAGCAATGTCGCTGAATAATTAATTGCAGTGCCCCCGGACGGCGTAATATTTACCCCAATTGTTATGCCAATAGGATCAAGAACGGGGTTAGAAGTTGCCGCTATTATAGGAGATGAACTTCCATCTTGCAGCAGGGCTTTTGCCGTCCATCCAATAGTTAACCCCGTACCAACTAACGCAGTTCCACCACTCGTCGTAAAGCTGTTTGTTGCTGCTTTTGTTAAGTATGAAGCTAAGACAGTATTAGTTAAATCTGCAGGGGTTCCTGTTGTTGCTTTTGTCAGCGTCAATACCAAGCTATAAGGTGAGGCAGGACTTGATACACCATCGCGGACAGTTTCTTGAAGGGTAATGTTTGTTGTCGAGTTCCAAGAAGCAGGCAAAGTAGCTGAGAATGTACGCCATGCGCCGCCTGTATATGACTGAGCATAAATATTACCAGGATTAGATGAATTATCGAATCCCCAAAAGGAAGACGTTGAGGCAGTAGCCGTAAATGTTCCAAGAGATGCTCCATCCATATCATTTGGGCCAGGCGCTTCAATGTCTGATATAGCTACAGCTGTCGAATCAATTGTTGATATCGGTGAAATGCTATTAATAGCAGTGATAATATTCTGATTTGTTTCAAGAGCAGTAATGCTATTGGCCATAGAAGGGTGGACGAGGCTACCAACTATTCCTAAACAAGATGTTACAGATAATAAATGACGTTGCATATTTTACTTTCCTTTTGAAAAAAAATTAAATTAGCTCGAACCCGACAACCCATAAGGGGAAAGTCCGTCCAATTTATATTCTAGGGAAAATTAGTAAATGAAGCATTAAGAGCAAGAATCTTAACCAGTCAAAGCCTTTTCCTTGTAAGTAAAAAAGGTGTCTCTGGACTTAGTGAGCACCAAAATAACTTATCAAAGTTAATCTGAATCCTGTTCGTTTTCCTTTTGTTATTTTGTCTCATCAAATTTGTGGAGAGTTTTTAAAAATTTAATGGCAGAAAAAAACTCTTATTATAGGAGGAATAGCAGTACCTGAATTGAGTATTTTTTGCATTTTGTTCTCAACAAAAACACTATTATCCCAATCATAAATGCTTACTAAGGAATGTCCGGTAAGATGGTAGGAAAACAGATTCAGTATTAAACCAACTCTATCCGGCATCACTGTGCCCCAAGTTCCACTTACTTTAAAAGAGGTTCCTACCATAAAAAAATGGTAGAATAATTGGATTAGATTGAGCAAAGAGAAAATTTCATTACATTGTTTTGTAGGAAAAAGAAAGAATAATGCTATATTGCCCCACACAAGATTCTTAGGGAAAAGTATGACTGCTGTTTTAAGAAAAAAAGCCTAAGACAGGAAGTTTTTCAAGCTTTATTCTTCAGCGTCAGAAACCTTTGTCCCCAGAGCAATCTCTCGCTTTATGGCTGTGTCAAGCAGATTTTCAATCTGGCGTGCTTCATCAAACGTATTATCATTATAAAATTTGAGAGCGGGTACATATTTGGTGGTTAATTGCTTGGCTAAGGCATACCGAATTTCGCCGGCCATTTCATTCAAATTAGCCAGGGTGTCTGTCATATCACCGCCTCCCAGAGGGATAGTGTATATTTTTGCACTCCTTAAGTCCGGTGAAACATTAACATGGGTTATAGTCACATTAACTAAAGAAAGAGTACGGCGAGAAAAATCTCCTCGCAGTAAAATTCCAGATAAAATATTACGAATCTCTTCGGCAACACGTTGTTGCCGTTGAGACGGTGCTTTTGCAGATGGCTTATTTCTCATAATTTTTCTTATAGCTGTCGAGCAATAGACTCAATTTCAAAACATTCAATAAAATCGCCTGGACGAATATCATTGTAGTTTTCAAAGGCCATACCACACTCATAAGACTCTTTAACTTCGCGCACTTCTTCCTTAAAGCGCTTCAGCGTCTTGAGGGTCCCTTCATGAATAACCACGTTATCGCGCAATAGACGAACTTTTCCACCCCGCTTAACGATACCATCAGTCACATAGCAACCAGCAACTTTACCAACCTTCGTAATGTTAAAGACTTCACGAATTTCAGCATTACCCAAATACTTTTCCCGTAATGTCGGAGCTAAAAGACCCGATAGAATAGCTTTTGCGTCATCAATAACATCATAAATGATGGAGTAATAACGAATATCGACCCCATCCCGTCGCGCCAAATCCCGAGCTTGAGGGTTAGCCCGAACGTTAAAACCAACAACCAAAGCATTTGAAGCCCGAGCCAATGTAATATCGCTTTCATTGATTCCGCCAACACCCCCATGTAGTAGGCGCACAGCAACTTCCTCATTGGATAGTTTAGCCAAGCTTTGGGCGATGGCTTCTAAAGATCCATGAACATCTGTCTTAACCACGACAGACAATTCTTTGATATTACCAGCCGCAATCTGCGTCATCATTTGTTCCATAGTGGACTTAGCAGAGGCTGCAGCTTTCGCTTCTTTTTCTTTATGAAGACGATATTCAGAAATTTCACGTGCCTTTGCTTCATCTTCAACAACGATAAATTCATCCCCGGCTGTCGGCACACCATTGAACCCTTGGATTTCAACAGGTAAAGCAGGGCCAGCCGCCTCAAGCTTCTTACCAAGATCATTCAAAAGGGCGCGAACACGGCCCCATTCCGTACCAGCCACAAAAATGTCGCCCACTTTAAGGGTTCCTTTTTGAATTAAGACGGTTGCAAGGGTACCACGACCACGGTCAACTTTAGCTTCGACAACGATCCCGGCAGCATCACGATGCGGATTGGCCTTAAGGTCCAAAACTTCAGCTTGCAGCAAAATAACTTCTTCCAGTTTATCAAGGTTAGTTCCTTGCTTTGCTGAAACTTCAACAGACATAACATCGCCACCAAATTCTTCACAAACCAAACCATGATTAAGAAGTTCACCCCGCACCCGATCAGGATGGGCATCTGGCTTGTCAATTTTGTTAATTGCAACGATGATAGGAACGCCAGCTGCTTTAGCGTGGTTAATTGCTTCAACCGTTTGTTCCATGATTCCATCATCGGCAGCCACAACTAGAACAACGATATCGGTTACGTTGGCTCCACGAGACCGCATTTCCGTAAAGGCAGCGTGACCCGGTGTGTCAATAAAAGTAATTTTCTTGTGAGAGGGAAGAGTAACCTGATAAGCACCAATATGCTGTGTAATGCCGCCCGCTTCTCCAGCCACCACATCTGTTTTACGAAGTGCATCCAAAAGAGAAGTTTTACCATGGTCAACGTGCCCCATGATGGTAACAACCGGCGCCCGAAAAATCATATCTTCTTGTCTATCTTCAATACCACGGATCCCCATTTCGACATCGCTGTCGGCTACACGCTTTGGAGTATGGCCAAACTCGGCACATAGCAGTTCAGCTGTATCAGCATCAATCGGTTGGTTAATGGTAACCATCATCCCTAATTTCATTAAGGATTTAATAACATCCGCCCCCCGAACGGCCATACGATTGGCCAACTCGCCAACGGTGATGAATTCAGGAATAATAACCTCACGAACAACCTTTGCTTGCTCTTGGTTTGCCCCTTGCCCTTTATGCTTTTGACGGGCACGCTTAAGCGATGCCATAGAACGGCCACGGTTAATTTCTTCACCATTTAAAGCTTTAGATAAAACATTCCGGTTAAGCTTACGCGGCCCCTCAGTTGTTTCTTTACGATTAACGGGTACAGCCCTTTTTGCAACTTCGGCTGCACGCAGGGAACGACGGGCGTTTGATTCTTCCTCGTCATCCTCCTCTCCCCGCACCCGTGGCTGCGCTTTTGCCACAGGCCGTCCTGGTTCTTCAAAAGTGGGCTCAAGGGGGATAAGGGGTTGAGGCACAGACGTAACAGGAGCGATAGAAGGTTCAAGGGAAACTTCTGTTTTTGCTGTTGTTTCCTTATTTTTTATTGCTTCTTCACGCTCCCGCTTTTCACCTTCAAGACGCCGGAGCACTTCTTTATCGTCTCGAAGTTTCTGCTCTTCGTGGCGTCGTTTCGCTTCAATTCCATCCCGACGAGCTCTTTCTTCCGCCTCTTGCGTTTGATTCTTGATAGCTTCTTGCAAAGCGCGCATACGAGCTTCAAATTCCCCTTCAGTCAACTTACCCGAAGCAACCGCTTTAAGAGTGTTTTGAGCCTGACGAGTATCACTAGCTGATGTCGTTCTTTTCTTCTTAACCTCAACCGCAACTGCTTTTGTCCGCCCGTGAGAGAAACTTTGACGTACTTGATCAGAGTCACCAGTCTTCTTAGAGTCTGGTTTTAGATTCAGAGTCAGAGTTTTCTTTTCACTTTGCTTTTGATCCGTCATTATTTTTTTCCAATCGTTATTTATGCTTTTGGTTTTTCGTCAAACCAATGGGCACGAGCTGCCATAATCATGGCATTTGCCTGTTCTATCGTTAGTTGCTCATCCTGAACGATTTCATTGAATTCATCTCCTGAAAGATCAGCAAAATCATCCAATGTTTTAATGTTATGTTCTGCTAATTTCAATAACATTTCTGCTGTCATACCGTCAATCTCAAGGATATCCTCACTCACTCCAAGGTCCTTAGCTTTTTCTAAAGACGCCTTGGCCCGTTGTTCAACAAAACTAAGGGCACGAGATTGAATTTCTTGAGCTATTGTCTCATCAAATCCTTCGATTGCCATTAATTCTTCTAAGGGGGCAAATGACAATTCTTCAACCGTTGTGAACCCATCCGCTGCTAAAAGCTGCGCAATAACTTCGTCCACATCCAAGGCATTCATAAACAATTGGGTACGGCTGTTGTATTCTTCCGTCCTCAACTTTGCTTCTTGCTCTTCGGTCATAATATCGATATTCCATCCCGTCAGCTGGCTAGCTAACCGAACATTTTGACCGCGGCGACCGATCGCAAGACTCAGTTGATCTTCAGCAACCACCACATCCACACGATGAGCTTCTTCATCTAAAACGACCTTGATAACTTCAGCAGGCGCCAGAGCGTTCACCACAAAAGTGGCGGGATGGGAAGACCAAGGCACAATATCAATTTTCTCGCCCTGTAGTTCCGTGACGACGGACTGAACCCGGACACCCCGTAAGCCAACACACGATCCAACAGGATCAATGGAAGCATCTGTTGTGTAAACAGCAATTTTAGCACGGCTGCCTGCATCGCGGGCTACAGCCTTAATTTCAATTACCCCATCATAAATTTCGGGCACTTCTGATTCAAACAACTTTGCCATGAACTGGGGATGCGTTCGAGACAAAGCCACCATTGGCCCGCGCGCATCCGGGCGAACTTCTGAAACATAGGCGCGAATCCGATCACCGTTACGGAAAACCTCCCGTAAAATTAGATCTTCCCGACGTAAAATACCTTCGGCTCGACCCAAATCAACAATCACATTACCGAATTCAACCCGCTTAACAATACCACTAACAACTTGTTCCGCCCGATCCTTAAATTCTGCGTATTGATGCGCCCTTTCTGCATCCCGTACTTTTTGAATAATGACTTGCCGGGCACTTTGCGCCGCTACGCGACCAAATTCAATGGGCGGCAAAGGCTCAATAATTTCATCACCCAGCTTATGGCTTTTATCATGTAACTGGGCTTCAACCAAAGAAATTTGAGTAAGAGGATTTTCAACTTCCTCAACAACCGTTAGAACTTTCCAAATCGTTACATCACCTGTCAAGGTATCCACCTTGGCCCGGACATCCTTTTCAAAACCATATTTAGCACGAGCGGCTTTTTGAATGGCTTGCTCCATGGCATAGAGAACTTCGTCCCGCTCAATTCCTTTTTCACGCGCAACCGCATCCGCCACAGCTAAAATTTCATGGCGGGGTTGGCTAATAGAATGGTCAACTAGGTTAATTCGTCGTGTTGTCACAGTCTTAAGTCCTCTGATCCATAGGGTTAGTTAAATGTTATATGCAATTTTGCCGACTTAATATCTGAAAAAGGAATACTTACCTTTTCAAATTCATTCGCGCTATTTCTTATCGTTAAGATTACCTCAGATTCATTAGCAGACTCAAGCTTTCCAGGGAACGTCTTGCGATTACCAATAATCATATGCGTTTTAATCATAACCTCGTGTCCGACAAATCGCTGAAAATCCTTGAGCTTTACAAGAGGACGTTCCATACCCGGAGAGGAAACCTCTAACATATAGGCCCCACTTATCGGATCATGTTGATCTAATAGAACCGATGCGTATCGACTGACTTGCTCACAATCCTCAACTTTAATTCCTGTTCCATCAAGGCGATCAATCATAATTTGCAGGGTTTTTCTTTTTAATCCTGACATTTGAATCCGCACAATTTCATACCCCATATGGGTAAGAGATGGTTCTAGAATTTCTTCAATTTTTTTAAGTACATCCACGATTTAGATCCTAAAATACAAACAGGATTCCTGTCTGTAAGTAATAAAATATCTTTATGCTTTGTTGCCAAAGCACAGATTAAATTTATGCTCATGTAGCAGAAAATTCAAGAAAATTTATTTAATAGTGCTGTATAGACTTTCATTGAGGATAAACTGAGAATGCCACACTATCTCTTCTTATCCTAAAACTTCCCTTTTTCATCTTTTACACCATCAGCCTTAATTTCTTTTGATTTTAGTCAATAAACTTAAGATTTAAGAGATTCCATCTCTATCTTTCTTTCAGTAAATTTTAAATTTTAAAAATTATGTAAAGAGGATGGTACATTTTTTAAATAAGCTTATCATCCTAAAAAAGAGAGATCTTTATCCTACGCAAGCCGATGCGCCTGTTTTGCTTGCGCCCTTGCAGGGAATTCAAGCTTTTCAAAGTATCGTACACCTAAGAAAAAGCCCGCAACAGAAGGAATAAATACCAACCATAAACCCCAATGACCAAACCAGGTGGTTAGATAAATTAAACCAAAAGATGTTACAATATACATACAAGCTCGTGAAATTGCATAAGTAAAGCTGGCATACGTAAACCGCTTAAAAGTGGGCAGATGAACCAAAAAAATAGGCACAGCAGGGGCACTGTCCGGTGCTAAGGCGACAGTTATTGCTTGCAATAAAAATATACCGAGAGGGGTAGGGAAATACTTTAATATAAACGGGCAAACAATAATAAAGAGACCAAAGAGAAAAAGCTTTGTTTTAAGAATTTTAAGGGGATGGACCCAATAACTAAGAATAGAGACACTTGCCAAACTTAAAAGCTGCACAACTGTCACGACCAAGTTCTGATGAATAACTTCTTCCACTGTATAGCCACCCGCCTTGAGGAGGTTACTACAATAAACATAAGCAAAATAAAAACAGATCGGCCAAGCGCATTGAATTAAGAAAAACATAGTCGCAGATTTTTGATTTTCATTTTTATTAGCAAGAGAAGCAGCGGTTCGCATTAATTTTTTAGCTTGAGCAATTTCCTTTTTTGTTGATGATTCTAAAGATTTTTTAATTCGCAGTTTCATATCAACAAATTCAGGGGTCTCCCGCAGTCGTGTTCGCGCTACAGAACCAATTGCTGCAATACACGATCCAACCCAAAAGGCAATACGCCAATTCATCTCAAACGAAGTAAAGATAGAAGCAATAACCAACGCCATAACCGTTCCCAATACCGAAGAAACAGCGATCAATGCAACATACGGATAACGAATAGGGATAGGTAAGGATTCAGTTAAGTACAATTCTGCTCCAACAATTTCACCTAAGGAAGCAACCCCTTGAACCATCCGACAAATAGTAACCACCCAAGCAGCAGAAATACCAATTTGAGCATAAGTTGGAAGGTTAGCCATGATGACACACGACATGGCCATTAACATAGTCGTTACAATAACGGTCGACTTACGGCCAAATTGATCACCTAAATAGCCAAAAATCAAAGCACCAAAAGGACGAAGAACAAAGGTAGAACAGAAAGCAAAAGCTGAAAGCAGGGTTGCTGTATGGGGATCTGTTTTAGGAAAAAACAGCTCATTAAGCAAAACAGCCATATGCACATATAACATTAAATCAAAGTATTCAAGGAAAGTACCGACTTGTAAAAGGCCAATTGCTTCTTTCTGGGAATGGTTAAGAGAAATAGACTTACTCATGCTTAATAAATATAAGAGTTTACAGCGTTTGTTTTCCTTAAGGTATTCGGAAATGCACTGGACTAATAAGTGAATATTTTGCTTTTTTTCTAGTTATAATATTTGAAATGTCTTCTTAAAGGATCATCGGTTTACTAAGGTATGATATATAATATGTTATTTTTTAAAGAGGACTGCTCTTTAAACTATAAAAAGCTATCAATATCTAAAGTAAATTTTTCATAAACTTCACTACTTTATAGTGCCCGATCAGTCCTTAACTTCTGAGGAATTGATCGTAAAGAAAGCAAGAAAGTAGAACGCATTTCCCATTTTCACCTGATAAACATGAGCCTCCACCATTCCCCTTATCCTTAATAGATATTCATTGCGGTTTTCTGCTTGACGATCCCCAAGAATTCCCCTCTTCCCTTCTTTTTATGCAGACAAAATTGAGAAAATTATTTTTCTAATTGATGGACGACCGACGTTACCACGCCCCAGATTCGAAAATCCATGGATTGAGTGATTGTTAGGGGGGAGTATCGGGGATTGGCTGGCATTAAAATAACTTCATCATTTTTTAAGAATAGCTGCTTAACTGTAATCTCACCATTCACGGCGGCAATAATAATATGGCCATCTTTTGGATTGATTATTCGATTGACGACTAAAATATCTTCATTATGAATTCCGGCATCAATCATGGAATCTCCTGTCACGCGCACCATAAAAGAGGAATCGGGCGATGGGATTAAATGCTCATTTAAATTTAAATAGTCTTGATGTTCGTCGGCCACATCAGGCGAGCCCGCTGCGACTTTACTGGAGAAAAAAGGAAGGTGGAGAGAGTGCTCTTTAGGCGGGAAAATTGATTTAATATTCTCTCCAAACTTGGTGACAGTTGCTAAGTGACTCAAATACTGATCCAGAGCAGGTGCGAGAAATTGAGGAATTCTCCGCACCACCGTTTTTTCACCAAATAAACCTGAGTTTTTTTGTGCCCAGCACCGGCCGTAAATCCACCTCTTGACATTTCATCTCCATGGTTTATGATTATTGTACATTTATCATACAGCAGTTCTTTCACTGAGGCTACTTTAAACTTTTTAGCCTTATTAATAAAGGATAATACAACTCCTCAGAAAGCATGTCGCATGAAAAATGAAACCTCTAGATTTAATAATAAAGGAGTAAGAACTATGAGATTAGAAGATAAAAATAAATGGAATTTTAGAACTGCTAAAGCTAAAGAGATAGAAAATAAGAGTAACATATTTTTTAATAATATAGACTTATTTCTGATGCTCTTAGCAATTCTATCGTTACTAATTTTCCCTCTTATGCTTTCTCAATTTCCTCAAGATTTAGAATTTATGGATCTTTTTGATCAGATGGAAATGCTTTTATGGAATAGCAAAATTCCTTGAGAATGGAGCCTACTTATGAAAGAGGAAATCATCCATTTTATCAATTACTGTTACTTGCTTGCACGGCTATTTAAGTTACCTTCTTGATATCTGTAATCCTCAAGAAGGTAACTTATAGCATCCTTTTAGGATCATATTTTCACATTACTCTCTCCCTAAAGTTAGCTGCAGGCTTTTCCTTTAATCTTCTCTACCAATAAACACAAAGATACGACAGATGGCTTCTCATACTATTCATTTACCAACGCATCGCTAAGCATCAATTTACAAGAGTAAGATTACTTCTAAAGGGACTCAGCCATAAATTTTACAGATGCTTTTTCGAGATTTCTTCTATTGATTTGCTCTAATTGCCAACAAGGCTATGTTAGACTGAGAAATATTAATAAATTGCAAGCCATACTCATAACTTAATTTCGTCTTAATACTTTCAATAAACTTCTGAGCCTCCTCGTTTTTAAAAACACCACCTAGTAAGTAGATGGGAAAATTAGGCAAAGTTGAGCCCTTAACAGCACGTTTTACATGGTTGGCCAGCTTACTAGAACTTTTATCAATAATTCTGAGGCAGTATTTATCATTTTGTTTATACGCAGCCTCAAAAACCAAGGGACAAATTTTAGCAATATCTGCAGGCTTCAATGTATTACTGTAAAACAGTCTAATTGCTTGACTTCCAGAGGAGAGATTAAATAAATTACAGATGCTGTTTGTTAACACAAAAGGCTTACCTTTCTCGAATTCTTCTCTAAATGCTGCCTGTAAGGCTAATTTCCCCATATAAAACCCACTACCTTCGTCACCTAGCGCATATCCATAGCCACCGATGCGCTTCTCTCCTGTGGGAGATTTACTTAAACAAATCGACCCTGTCCCGGAAATAAGAATAGCTCCGCCTTCCTCTTCCTTAATAAGTTTCTTAGCAAGATCAATATCTGAGCCTAAGGAAATGCGAGCATCTTGAAAACCGAAGGAAGTAAAAACTTCTCGGATAGCAGGAACTTTATCAGGGTTGCTAGTCAAACCAGCCAATCCACATACAATGGCTGAATTGCTTTTAACTTCAGAGATTTCATATTTTTCTGTACCAATCCTTATGCCTTCCAAAAGGCGGCTGAGAGTGCTCTTTGTTTCCTCCCATCCCACAATGTTAATATTTGTTGGTCCTGCTAGCTGAACAGGGTTTATTCTATCTTCTTTTTCGATATTTAATATTTCCAATTTTGAATTGATAACCTGCAGGGAAGTTTTAGATCCCCCTCCATCAATGCAAAATATATAATCTGCTCCACCAATAACCTCTTTTAAGGAAGGTTCTGCTGCCTTCAAGGCTATAGAGCTTACTAAGGAAGTAATCAAAGAAGCTGCTAATAATAAAGTATATTTCTTCATATTTTTCTCCTATAAAAAAACTGAGAATAATAACCCAAACAGGTTATATGAATTCTACCTATCATTAATTGAGGACCAGTAATAACGGAAAACTTCGGAATTTTTTACCATGGTCTTCTTTTGATGAAGTACGGGCACAAAGGAACAAGAGAGGCTAAGTCAGCATTCAACATTCCCTTCAAAAATTCTGTTATTTTTGGGAAGGCTCAAACTTAATGACTCCCCATCCAATCAGTATATTTCTGCATACTTCTACTTTAGGATTTGCTAAAGGTTATGCCGATAACAGCAAAGCCTATTAAGGGCATAGCAGCAGTCTGGGCGGAGCACCCTTCAAAGAATATAAAATAGTTAAGATACCTTATAGATGATATTTTTCCTAACAATCATAAAGAGTAAATTCTAGACAGAGGGGAAAATTCATGACCCTTAAGATTGCTGTCATCAGCGCGACAGGAAATGTAGGCCGTAAGGTTGTTTCTATGCTTATTAATAAAAATATTGTTTCCCCTGCTCATCTCAAACTTTGTGCTTCTCCTCTGCGGGTCAAGTGATGCCTATAGATAGCAATCATTTTATAATTTATAATGCTGAAGAAGAAAATTTTGAGAACTTTGACATCTGTATTTTTAATACTGAGAGCGACATTTCTGAAAGACTCATTCCCCAAGCCTTAAAAGGAGGAGCATACGCTGGTGATTCAAGTTCAAAGTATCGGTTGAACCACGATGTTCCCTTAATCATTCCACCTGTTAATAAAGATAAAATTAGTCTTCATAAGAAATTATACGCTCACACCAATTGTCTTGCCTCTCCTATTGCAACAGTTATCCATCCTCTATATAACTTTAATCCGATCACAAGAGTTAATGCCGTAACTACCAATCGACTTCTGGCGCGGGTAAAAAAGCCTTAGATGACTGTTGGCATGAAACTAACGCTCTAATTAAGGGAATAGCCTACTCTAGGCAGCATTTGGACCACCGAGTCTTTTCCATTAGCTGATTTAACCCTATATTCCATTTTATCCATACCTTTATAATGAGGATCATTAAGATTTTCTATAATTACTTCTCCAGCGTCCTTCTTAGCTGCCTCTAAGGCCATCTGATCCTGAATACTAGAAGGCTCTCTAATCCACTTTTCCGAGCCACTGGTAGTTTGTGTACTCGTATGAGCCTCAGCATTATCATTGGTCAACACATTTAATCTTGGCCCATTATATATATCAAATCCTTCAAGCATGTTTTCTATATTCGGAGGAAGATGGTCATAACCTTCCAGTATAGGCCCTGTCAAGATCTCGGCCTGCCCAAATCCTTCTAAGATGGGTTTGGAGGGTTCGGGAATTGGTGTAGAAAGAATTTTCACTTCAGCAGGATGAATATTAATGCCTGGACAGAACCACCGCCGAGGCTCGGTCGGGATACCACATGCATTCGTATTTGAGGCGACAAGAATCCCTCGGCCCCTTTCTGCTGTTGGCATGTAGAGATTTATATGAAATATAGTTGCTAGTAAATAAGAAAGGTATGGAAGATAGGCTAGATTCCTGTCCTCCACACAAAGATAATATCCTTAGTCTTCTTCTTTTTCCCAGGTTATAGGGTTAAAGCCAAATCGAAAAGATCCGATCTCTCTAGCCATTTGAAGAGATCGTGGTCCTACATATTTTTCTATATCCTTAGTGGACTCTAATTTATCTAATAGAGGTTCAATAAAACTGACTTCTGCAACACATCGTGTTTCAAAATCTTCATGATTTGCCAATTCCTCTATAAGCTCAAAGGCTTTCTTTATTTCAGCTTTATTCTTACCACTGTCGTCAGAGATTAAGCTGATAACATAATCAAAAAATACATCTTCATATATTCCATGAGCACCATACTCCCTTTGCAGTCCACTTGAAATAGTTTCTTGATACCTTTTATCCTGAAGCAACTCAGGAAAAGTAGCAAAAAGCTTCTCATTGCAATACTTAGAAAAATCGAATTTACTCACTTTATTTTCCTCCGGCCATTTTTATAGCTTCCCTTAAATTTTTCATTACAGCTTCAGCTGCTGCTCGATCAACTCTTGAAATATTAGAATTAGGGGCACTTAGTATATTTTTAAACCCCTGCAGTCTATCCTGGCATTTAGTAATATGCTTTAAACGTTCATTATTAATTACTTCCCTCTTTAGCATTTCAGCTGATCCGCCAGGGTATTTATCTTTTGGACGATAAAGCTCATCGGCAATTTTTTGCAATTCTTTATTTTCAAAATTTGGTCTATTAGGCACCCAATCTTTATCTTTGGCCTTATCATTATGCCACCTGTCTTTATCATTCTTTTTCCATTTATCCCCCTCATGGTCATCTGGTTCCCAATCGGGCGGAAGAGAGGAGCTTGAAGAAGTATTATTTACTTGGGGGGTAGGTTTCGCTTCTCCACTATTGCTCGCTTGCTTAATAAAGATGTCTGAATTAGGAGTAGATATAGATCTCTCTACAGCGGTAGTATTTCCTATAAATTCAGAACCTGTTAATTTCTCTTTACCCTTGTCCGTTCTAGGATTATATAGTCCTGGAATAGGAACATCCTCTGTCGCATATGCATGAGCATTTTGGCTCATCCAGCTCTGACCGCTTGAGGCCATGAGGTCTTCATACCCTTGCCTTAAGTCTTGCCGGTAAGCTGCTGCTTGATCGGCTGCCGTTCGTTGGTAGTCCTTATACGCCTCAAAGATCCGGTGCGCACCATAACCAACACCTCCTGCAGCCACACCTCCGATCAGCAAGCGGGGATCTTTCGGCGCGCGGCTTATACCTCGGCTCCCTAGCCCTCCTAGGGTTGTTTCACCCACACCCACAGCAGCTGTTCGACTCGCCACGGTCCTAGCCATATTTGCTGGTAGCGTTTGTTGAGAGGCAACCATTGTCCCGGCACCCATCACTGCCATAGCTTTGAGAGACGTATTCGAGCTTTCACCCATCTCAGCCAGAACAGGATGTGTATAGCGTACTAACGTTTCTTTTGCCCGCTCTAGCACACCGGCGCGGTTGAATTCTTTTGCCTCCAGGAGTTGATAGCGTTCAATTAAATCCTTGCGGTGACTGAAAGAGTTTTCATACTGATGAATAAGACCGCGGACCTTATCAGCCATGCCTTGTAACGCTTGACTCGTTGCCACACGCTTATCGCGACTGGCCACATCAAACAGTAAACTAGAGACATCGTCGGTCACCGTGGCTGGACTGCCGCTCTCCCCTTGGTAACGACCTTGCTGTAACCGCTTATGCTCAGCTTTTAACTCTTTCCAGTCTTGCAGAGCTTTTTCCAACTCTGCTTCGGCTTCGACACAGGTTGCCTCGTCCTCTTCTGCTTGTTTATATTGGTCAAAAAAGTCAGCAGTGGCCGTGTCAGAGATGATCGATAATCCTGTCAAGACATGCGCACTATTATAAGTCAGCGCATTTCGGGCAGCCAGTTGCGCCGCTTCAATATCACCACCTATGGCTTGGGCGCTCACCACAGCTGCTATTTCGCCACAATGCCGTAAGAGTTTGAGCTCCTCGTTGAGCAAGGTTTGTCGCTGTGAAGTATAAGCTTGGCTGCCGTGGCTGAGCCCTTGTTCTTTGAGCTGACTTTCAATCCGCTCTAGGGCAGCCGGCATCATCCATTCAGCTACCATTTCGGCTGAGGCGGCCCCAGCAGCACCGCCCTTAGCGGCTTTACGGACAGCTTTTCTATCCCCACCGCTCAGTTTGGCATTGACGGCTCTTGTTGCCGCGCCTAACGCGGCATGCGAGATTTTATGCGAGAGGTAGTTATAGAGATCAATCTCCCCGACCTTTAAGTCTTGTAGGATCTCGCCCTTGCGGCCAACCCCAATTTGCTCAGCGCCAAACTGAGCCGCTGTATCCGTGACAAAGTTAACTCCCGCTTCTTTCAGCTGATCCTGCCACTTACCATAGACAATACCTTTGGCAACACCATTGGCCATATTAGTTTTTAAGCTGGTGGAAAGAGCTTTTTGGAACCGATCCACCCAGGCCGCGGATTCACTTGCCACTTTCGTGGCTGCTTGAGCTGTTGCTTGGGTTGCCGTTTGAGCGGTCGCTTGAGTGGTGGTTGCCGCTGCCTTCGAGAGGCTTTCTCCCACCATGTCGATGCCGGACAATAAAACCTGACCCAGGATCTGAGTCCCTAATCCTTTGAGAGAGTCTTTACTAAAGGTGGTTTTAGCCGCTCGATCGACCCGTCCCCGTTGGTCCACCGTGTTAATGATCATACTGTTCATTAAGCTGGATGTGACCATGGTCAAGAGACTTCCCGCTCCCCCAGTACAAATGGTGAGAACGATTGAGGCCACAACCTTCGCGGCTGCACTCATCCCTTGATTTGCAAAGCGCCCGGAGTCATGCCGTTCATCGACATAAATGCGCACCACATCCTCGCGTTGATCGAGAAGTTTCATCCACTCATAGCCAGGCAGGTTGCCAAAGTCTTATTCCTGGGGGCGGCCTTTATTCTTGTCTCCATCAGCGCGAGAATGCTTCTCCTGCACTAGTTCCACGACAATGCCGTCTGGCGTGAGGAATTCAATCCCCCCCTCTTCGTCATCATAGAAGAACTGACACGGACGGCGGGTCTCATGATAATCAAAGGTCTGAGACTGGCATTTCCAAACGGCATCTTTGGACCGCTTCTTCGTTTCAACCGAGTCAATATCTAAAGCTGTGAGCAACTGAATGACACCGTCTACCGCTTGCAAACGGATCTTACGGGCCCGAATCTCACTGGCGGTCAGGGAGAGCCCTTTGCCGCCTAAGAACTCAACCTCCCCTTGAAGGGCTGTCGTCTTGCACCCTTGACTTTGAGCCGTGAAGTGGGTGCTCTGAACGGTCTTGGTCCGACCAGTCCACTTCTTCTTACGGCTGATGGTTTGTTCCCGCATCCAATTCTGAACAACCGTCTCCACCAAGGTGCCCCCGGATTTCTTCGTCACCCCAGTTAAGGATTGAGTAATCGTTCCTTGATCCCAACTATCGCCGCCCGTGGCAATATAGATCGCCCCATCTTTAGCTTTCCGCTCAAAGCCTAAAGCCAGCTCTTGCTGCTGCTCGGCCGTAAGCAGCACATTAAAGTGATTAAGGGTTCCTGTCCTTTCCTTGGGAACAGCAAAGCCGCCTTGAGTTCCAGACACAGTATGTAAGAGCGTGATTGGCTCGCCGTCAAAGTCATCTTCATGGATCAGCTCAAAGGCTCCTGTCGTCTGATTCTTGAACATAATCCACAGTTTTTGGCCGAGCTGTCGCGCCAACAGATCAAAGGCGGTGCTGCTCCTTTTCCAAATCCCTAAGGTGGCATCCGATTGATCGGGTTGGTAGCCCATCATCTCCGTGGTATCTACATAACGATAAAGGTAGCGTTCATAAACCTCGGACAGCTCAGCAAAAGCCTGCAGCTCATCATCAGAATTGAGATAGTGGTTGGCTTCTGCGATAAAGTCGGAATACTCAGACTCAAGATTATGCGCTTGAATAGAGGTATAGGCATCCTTCCAGCTCTGACTGTCCGTCAAACCCAAGGCTGAGCGCAATTCCAAATCCACGGTTTGAGTGAGGCTTTGCAACAATCCTGTGTCAATTTTAAATCGGTGTTAACATATAATCACCTAGAAGTTGATCAATCCTGTGTCAATTTTAAATCGGTGTTTGCTTCAATTCTGTATCAGTTTTATTTCGGCGTTGACAAAAGCGACCAGAGTCATGGCGCTCATCGACATAAATGCGCACCACATCATCGCGTTGGTCAAGAAGCTTCATCCATTCATAACCCGGAAGATGGCTGTAATCTTTGAGACGGCGCCAGGTTTCAGGCTTACCTTTATTGTGCTTGCTGTTCGAAGTCGTATGAGCCTCATTGACCAGCTCCACCACAATGCCTTCAGCAATGCTGTCTTCGGTTGAGTGGAACTGACACGGCAAGCGCTGTTCATGATAGTTGATGACGTTGGAACGGGATTTCTAAAAGGGAAGAATTGGGACTCCGAAAGATAGCTTCAGAGGAAGAAAAAGGAGGATTAATACCTCCTTTATGATTAGAATTTACTGGCAATGCCAGTTGGAATTGGCTTATTTTACCAGCAGAAGCCTCATTCCAGAATAAGGTCTTCTTGAGGCAGATAGCCCAATTTATGCTTGACGATCATTTCTTTGACATTCTGGCGCAACGTTTCTGGATCAGCTATTCGAGCTTGCATTGTCTTGAGCCATTCCTCAGGATTATCATCAATCTCTGGATTTCGGCGATTAGCCATCCAATCTTTATAAGTTTCATAGCCCCAGTCTAGGTATTTCTGAGCCAGATCATCTCGCCCACCCCACGCCGCAATCAGCGCGGGGTCTTGAATGAGAGCCATTTGGAAGGAGGTTCCGGGTCTTTTCGCATACTGTTGATAGGCGTCAGCAACCATGCTGATTGAGATAGGGCCCTCTAAAGGCAACAAAGCTTGCTCTTTCATTAACTGAGCTGCTTCTATGTATTCTCCTTTTTCATGGCGCTTGACACTAATAGATACAATAAAATCAATCTTATCCCCCGCAATATTAATACGAGAGTTCATTAAATCTTTAGATAGAGTTCTTCCTAAATGATCTCTAACCTCTAATAACGTTTTGGCGCTAAAAACAGGGTAATACTCGTTATTAAAAGATTTTGTATCAAAGCTTATTCCTATCATTAAAGGTCCCACTAGACGAGAAAGATAAAATCGTTGCGGTTCAGCCCCTGCTGTTAAGCTGGGAAGTTGTTGTTGCCAATCAATTTTTACCTTTTTTTTAATAGTTGCTGTAATTTTCGGTTGTGAAATTGCCATGCTTTTACCTCTATTATTTCCTTATCGTAGGATTAACTTCGATAACTGATACGTCTCTTCCTACCTGCTGCTGAATACGGTCAACTTGTTTCTGCTTTAATCCCATACCTGGTTGCTGAACAAATTTATAATCATAAACAACCTTAGCATTTATATCATAAACATCCAACTTTACACTGCCTTTTAGTGGGTCATTAGGCTCCCAGGTTTTATTATTCACCCAGCGCTGTTCTACTTGAAGCTCCCTTTTTCCAAACATCTTTTGAGTTCTATCTAATAAATTCTCTGCATATTTATGCTTATGGGTGCCCGGGACAGCGCCGATACCTCCAATTTCATACTCCGCTCGATTAGCTATGGCTTGCACTAATTCGGTATTCGACATTTCCTTTAAAGGTTTGTTTATCCTCGGACGAGCAACAGTTGAGGCCATTTCTATCCCAGCCAAATCTAAGGCTTGTAACTGCCGGGCACGCTGAACAGCTTTAACGGGTTGTACGAAGGGTACAATTTCACCGCCCACTTTCAGCCAATCACTGACGTTTTGACCAAAACGAGGGTCATCTTTCAATACACCCGCTGTATATCCAACTGTATTAACCAGAACATTTAAGCCTGTATTAATGCCTTTACCAGCAAGACCCAGCAGGCCTCCAGAGAGCAAGTTTAGGGCTTCACAGGTGGTTGTCACCCCATCCAAGCTTAAAGCCGCTATCGTCCGACCAATGGTGGCATCATTAATCTCACCGTTGAACAACCGCTCCCTACCTTCATACCAACCCCGTACCGTTTCCAGCATGTATTGGCGAGTAGTTTCATAATTGGTGTCTTGGATACGATCGGGATGATCAGTCGAGTCTTGAATGAGCCGCTTCAGCATTTCTCTGAATTGCTTCTTGGCCTCCTCCAGTTCTTCGGGCGTCATATCATTTTTTTCCCAACGTTTAATGCCCACCATCATTTGACTAAAGTTATAGGTCAACGCATTGCGAGCAGCCAGTTGAGCGGCTTCGAGATCGCCCCCACAAGCTTGAGCGGTAATAACAGCGGCCATTTCACCGTAAGATTTGATCGCCTCTAACTCTTGCTGGAACAGCTTATTATAACCTTTAGTATACGCCGCTGTGCCGTATGTTAACCCTTCTTCTTGAAGCGTGGTTTTAATGCGCTCTAAAGCTGGTTTCATCAAGAATTCAGCGACCATTTCAGCCGAGGCCGCCCCCACAGCGCCTCCTTTGGCAGCCTTTTTAACCTCTTTACTATTGCCCCCACTCAGTTTAGCATTGGCGGCTCGGGTCGCTGCCCCTAACGCTGCATGCGAGATCTTGTGGCTGAGGTAATTAAACATATCGGTGCTGTCAAACTTGAGGTCTTGCTCAATCTCCTCTTTGCGACCAGCCCCCAGCTGGGTCGCCCCAAACTGGGCGGCTGTGTCAGTCAGAGTATTTATGCCAGCATCTTTGAGTTGTTCTCGCCAGTTGCCATAGACAATACCCTGTCCAACAAAGTTTGCCATATTAGCTCTTAAGCTATCAGTAAAAGCATCCTGTAAGTCTGTCACCCAACTTGTTGCCGTTTCTTGAGCAACCTCTTGAGCAGTCTGCGCTAAGTCAGCCGCGTTCGCTTCAGGGGTTGGTCCACCGCCGATCAAGACTTGGCCAATTAATTTCGCCCCTAAGCTTTTTAAGGATTCTTTATTAAAGGTAGCGTCGGCGGCTCGATCAACCCGACCCCGGTTCTCTATGGTATTGACAATCATACTGCGGGCCAGAGTGGTCAGCGTCGTGTTAATCACCCCACCAACAATGGCGCCAGTAGCCCCACCAATGGTGACTGCTGTCGCTTTTCCTAAGGCCGCAAACATACCCCCGGTTCCCCCGGTGCACATCATTACCACCAACGTCACCACAATCTTCGCCGCGGCTGTCATTCCTTGTTGGGCTGATCTTGAGGTGTGGTGGTTCTCATCGACATAAATCCGCACCACATCATCGCGTTGGTCAAGGAGCTTCATCCATTCATAGCCGGGGGTTTGGCTGAAGTCTTTTAAGCGTTGCCATTCCTGGGGTCGGCCTTTGTTCTTTTTACCGTCAGCGTGCGAGTGTTTCTCGGTCACAAGCTCAACCACAATTCCTTCTGGGGTTTTGAACTCAATGCCGCCTTGCGCTTCATCGTAGAAGAATTGGCACTGTTGACGATTCTCATGGTACGCAAAGCTTTGAGATTTCGATTGCCATAACGGGTCTTTGGACGATTTCTTGACTTCGGTGAACGTCATCCCCATGGTGGTGAGTAAATGAATGAGACCTTCTTTCACCTCAATGGTCAGTTTGCCGCCTTTGAGAACACTACCGCGCAGCGATGTCCCCTTACCACCATAGAGATGAATCTCTTTCTTATTAGTCGAGATGGTGGTACACGGTCGCGCTAATTGAGACCCCTGTTTGCTTTGTACCCGCTTCGTCTTACCAAAACCACTCAGTTTGTTGAAAAAGCGCTTCTTCTTAATTTCTTGACGCTGGTACCAGTCATAGACCGGTTCCTGCTTATAGGCTCCGCTAGCACCTAAGAAGACTTTATTGGCACCGGTGGTGAGCATACCAATATCCAAGGCATCCCCTTCGGAATAGACAGAGATTTCACCGTCTTGAAGTGAGGAGGGCGCGGGCAGGGTTGCCAGAAGGTCCTTATAGTGATCCTCTGTCAACAACAGGTTATAATGGTTAAGGCTACCATTGACGGCTTTGACATCAAAGGCTTTGCCGCCGCGCAGGCCCGCCAGAGTGTGTAACACCGTCAAAGGCTCACCCTCAAAGTCATCTTCATGCATTAATTTAAACTGGCCATTGTCGAGTTTGCTCACGACCCGCAACTTCTTATTCAACAACCGCGCTAAGAGATCAAACACAGAAGAACTAATGTGATGATGCCCCTCATTTTCTTGATCCTGCAGATTCTCAAGCATCTTATTATCGGCGGGATCAGCCTGAGGGGCATAGGTCTGAATATACAACGCATAAACCTCGGGATGGTGTGCAAAGGTTTGCAGATCCTCATCAAACGATAAATAACGATGGGCGAGCTGCATAAACTCCGGATACTGAGCTTGAAGGGTGTGGGATTGAAGATGGTGATACGTTTCGCGCCACGTCACATCTCTTTTAAGACCTAAAGCTTCATTCAGCTGAGAGGTTGCCAATTCATTTAAGTGCTCTCTTAAGTGTTGTTGTGCCTTTAAGCGTTGGAAATCAGATCTTTGGGTGAAGGCGGGGTTACCCTCTAAGTCACCTTTATAAAAAGCCTCGGCAATCTCTGGGGCAACCATGGCTCTGGCATTATCATCATCTTGACAAGCCAACAACATCTCAACGGCCTCTTGGCGAGGGATGCTTAAGCAATTAAAGCCACAATCGTTATTCGCTCCTGGAACAGGGACCTCATAAAAGGTTACCGGGTCCGTTGCTTCACGGCCCAAGCAAATGAGAGGGACCTCAAGGTTAACCAGGGCTTGAGCAGTTTGTTGATTGGTGAGCGTCGTAACAGTGGCTGTGGTGCGCAGATGAGAGCAGGATTCTTCAATAATTGTTCTCTTCTTCCATCGGGTTTGCGAATAGGCAGACATCGGAATGGCGCCAAACTGACGGCTGCCTCCGGTGTGAATGTCAATTGCTGTGCCATAAAACTTAACGCCATTGGCCAGGGCATCGGTTCCAATATCCATAAACAGCTGGCCCGAGGTGCTGCCAAAGGCTGTTTGGCGTTGAGCGCGTTGGTAGTATCCGGCGTCGGTATAAATGGTTTCAATCAAGGTTTGCGCATCTAAAGCCTTGGCTTTGACAACGGTTGAGCCCTTGCCGGCGGTAATGCTACTGGAAGCGGCGGTTAAAAGGCCGTCCACCTGAACCGCAGTGCGCTCCTCCCCATGCATCGTTGAATTGGTCAGCGTAATATCAGCATCGGTCCTAAGGGTATTTGTGCCCTTAGCGCGGCTGTCATGATCCGTGAGAGTAGCCGTGGTATGAATGGCTTTATGGGTATTGCCGCGCTCATTAATTTCCGTCGAGCGCACGGTGCCGCCCCCTGGAAGCTGCGCCGAGCGCGTCTCTTGACGACCAAAAATAAGGGCGAGTGAATCCCCTTCCCCGGTCGCGACAACCGTCCCCCCAATCGAGGTGCTCCTGTCAGCTGTCGTGCGGTTGGTCATAGCCCGCATAGCGCCAGACCGATCAACACGATCTTCCGTTAAGGTTTGGGGAACGTAGACTTGGGGTACTAAATAAGAGCGGCCGTTCTCATTGACCATTTGATAGAATAAGAGGAATGTTTTTAGAGATGATAAGGAGGTAAGAAGTTTTGAGTTTACAGGAACTCCTAGTGTCGCCAATAGCTGTCCAGTTTCTATAGCTCTATGATAGGCCTTGACGCCACTGTTACCTAAACTATCATAAATGCGTCCCGTTACCCGATAAGCATAATGCATCAAGGCTAAGACTTCCAGAGTGGGGTCCATCCTAAAAACAGCGTCTTGAGGAGGATTAAGTGTTAGGACGCCGTGCACTGGATCCAAAAAAGGTAAAATAGTCAAACGGTGAACCAGGCCAGTCTCACCATTTCGTCCTAAAAACAGCTGTCGCTCAGCAGTATGGGTGATGAGGGGGGTGCCTCGGGCTATCCTCTCGGCCTCTGTATCAAGACGGCTGAGTTGACTCGGAACTCGCTGAATATCCTCTCTTAAAGTTTGAAGATGGACAGAGGATAGATCGGCCCTTATATGTTGGGCTGAGACGCTGCTCCCCTCCACACTCAATTCATTGGCCGGAGTTAGGGACAGATTTTGCCCATTGATAAGATTACCCCCAGAGGTGCCAACACAATCAACGTGGTGAGAGAAATACCGAGGCCTTGATTGAGGAGATATGTATAAAATAGGAGCAATTATATCCCCAATATCACATTCCCGTAAATGTCGATATGACTTGATGTGAATAAACTCGGAAGGGTTGTCAAGAACTTGACCATAGCGAATTATATCTCCGGAAATAAGCATATCATTGCCGGCCACCTCAAATTGCGGAGCTAACAGATTTAAGTTACCTAATAAAAAAAGGCGAGCGACATGCGAGGTTTGAACCACACAATTGACATTCCATACACAGTGTATATATCCTCCCTCCCCTAACTGTACATTGACATTCGGCGTTCGATGATACCGAAAGGTATTCGCTTGAATGGTTGAATCTCCTCCTAAAACCAAATTGGTATTGAGCAAATCCAACTTACCTGTCTTCACCCACAGGCCTCCTCCTGCGAGGATAGAGGCAAACTGGCTTTCAATGCTTCGTCTTGCTTTTAAGACAACCTGGCTTGATTGGCTCTCAACACTCGCACCATTAGGAAGATAAAAATCTGTATATTTTACAGTCGTACCAAATGCCCCTTTACCCAGAAAATCATCTGCCTTACTAGAGACCCGTTGTGCTACTTCATTGGCGGGCACGATAATACGATCTCCGAGGTGGATTGTTCCTCTCTTAGCATCGAGGCTTAGCTTGCCATGGGCATAAAGGGATCCATACTTAGCATGAATAAGGCTCTTCACCCGGACATCAATCTCTCCCCGGTTAGCGCGTATTGCGCCCATAAGAGTATTACTTAGACCGACGGTAAGAGTACCAGTCTCCTCGACTTTAAGATTACCTTCCGTCACGTGCAGGGATTTTCCAATCACGATATGCTCAAAATTATTAAGAGTCAGACCTTTAGTCACGATAGTATTGTCAAAGCTCAACGTTGCACTCGGGTTCCATCCTTGTAAGAACAGATGTCCCAAATTTGATAGATCGTGGGATTGAGAAATAATTGAGTGGTATAAACGCCCATCCATCCATGTATCCCATGTGGTCCCTTCGTCAATAACATGGCTCTGACTAAGGGTTCGCAAAAACTCATCAGATAACGGAAGGTGCTTAATACTCATGAAAGGAGCCGATACGCGGCCCTCAATAAACCATTTCTGCTGGGGGTTAGAAGGATGATACCCTTGATTATAGACCACATTCAGTCCCCGATTAAGAGAAGGACTGAGATAAGGGCCACGATAAACACGGAAATAATCATAAACAAGCTTATTGTGAGCAATAAACTGCCCCGTATTGTTTAAAATCAGGGCCAGAATCCGTCCATCCAGATCTCGATAGGAGCCTTGAAGCGTATGGCTAAGCTCGAATCGTCCAGAATTCTCAATTGAGGACGTCTCTTCAAGAGATTCTCCCTCCAGGGTTTGTACTCGAGTTAAACCTTCATTCTGTAGACTTCCTCCCCGTAAGGAGAGCAAATCAATATCAAGCTCTCCCCCGGCCTGATTGGTCAACTTGGCCCCATTACTGAGCGTCAAAGCCTCTAGCTCACACTGCCCTTGATTGTCGAGCGCCTGCCCTAACAAGGTCAGCGTTTGTCCCCTTAAGCGCCCGGAATTCTTAAAGGGTTGAGGACGGCCTAATGAATCATGATTAGGGGTTAACACTAAGTCTGTCACGTTGAGCTGGCCAAAGTTCTCGCCTTCTCTTAAGGTTAAGGGCCCGCTTCCTGTCAACGATCCTAAATTGAGCAACGTTAGCAGCGTTGAGGTCGGTTGGATTTCCCCTAAGTTCAGCGTCTGTGTATTGATCAGGTGAACATCCTGTAGCAAAGTGCTTTGATGCTCAATCTGGTGGTTATTGATGAGCTTGAGGCTTTTAAACTCGCCTCGACCAGCCCTTAACATTCCCCTATTGGTCAAGGTCCCCTGTCCGGCTGTCGACGCAAATAAGTAAGTCTTGTCGCTGGTGATCTCACCGATATTGATGAGCTGGCTGCCAAAGCGGTAGATTCCTTCCTCAGTCGTGTGAATCTGCCCTTGGTTAATCATATTTTCCCGCACCTGGATACGGAGATCCGTTAAATCGATGCTGCCAGAATTAAGATAGTTCTGAGCTGCAACCTGGAGTGGTCCGCCTTGAATGCAGCCTAGGTTAGAAACAAGGGATGCCTTGCTAAGGGTGTGACCTTGGTCCCCAATAATTAGAGTCCCTTGATTCACAAAAGAATTGCTCCCAAGCTCCCAGCTACCACCCCCTTGAAGAGATAAGGTCGTCGCATTCAAAAAACGACCCTGCTTTAAATGAAGATTCTTGAGCTGTTCTTGCCCTCCACTAAAAGCCGTAATGCCAAAGGTGTGATTGGCTTTATAGCTGGTTAATCGATTGTTTCCCTCGAGTAAGGCCGTGTGGCTGGTCAGATGTAAATTATGAATCGCACAATTGCGCAGAATAATCAGAGGAGAGGTTTTAATCTTGAGAAGAGACGTTGGGGACTGATGAGTCACCCCTTGAAGCAGCATGGTTCCGTTTAAGTCAATCTGAATGGTCCCTAAATGAGGAATAGCCCACTCAAACCAACAAGCCCCCTTATCTTGGATCACCTTAATATTGTCGGTCACCATCCCTTCAGCCACATCAATGTGCGCTTCAGCAATTAAACTCTCAACCTTGCTTCCTGTTGAGCGATCTTGCTGATTCAGGCGGAGCTGCATGGATTGGAGTTGTCCATTTAAGCCCCTGGTTGGTTCTAAGGTAATCTTTAAAGCGTTGGTTGCCCGCTGAAAATCTGCATCCACGGCAAAGGACGAGGCGAGGATAAGTTTGGTGTAAGAAACCAGCACTAAAGACGACACAATTTTACGAAAAACAGCCATAAATTTACTCCACAAGAAAGCCCTCGAAATTCTAAAAATCTCGAGGGCTTGGGTCGAAAGAACAACAATATGAAGGAGGTTTTAATACTTTCTTAAGACTTTTTCAACCCCCCAATTGCTGTTTTTTAGGTTTTTTTCTATTATTGAAAAATAATTCAATGAACTTTTTCCTTTATTATTTTTAACCTTATTTTTAATGATGTCTGTTTTATTAAATTTTATTTGTATTTTATAAAATTTTATTTAAATAAAAAAAATAAGCAGCCTCATTTATGACCCGCTTGATCAACAAGTTTGGAATTTACCATAGCAATAATTATAATTTGATTTCTGTTCTTTTTTTTGCAATAAAGTTCGCATAAACTGATAGCTAACAATTAGGCAGAGGGCATAAATTATGAGTGTTGAAACTAAACCCTATATTATAGTTTTAGGCAATGAAAAAGGGGGCACCGGCAAATCAACGGTAACCACGCATGTCATCACAGCGCTGCTATGGAAAGGTTATAAGGTAGGATCAATTGACGTCGATGCTCGTCAAGGAACGCTATCGCGTTATGTGGAAAATCGTCAACACCGTGTCCAAGAATCGGGGCTTGCGCTTCCTTTGCCCCAGCATATTGCAGTTTTTCGCAGCAACCTTGAAAGCACGCCAGCTGCCTGCGAAGAAGAGAAAGCACAATTTACTCAGGCGCTAGAACAGCATCGGGGTTGCCATTTTATTGTTATTGATACGCCGGGAAGTGATACTTACTTATCCCGCCTTGCCCATTCCTATGCGGATACATTGATTACCCCTCTCAATGATAGTTTTATTGATTTGGACATGTTGGTGAGGGTAGCCCCGGATTCTTTAGACATTTTACGTCCTAGTACCTATGCAGAAATGGTTTGGGAGCAAAAGAAACAACGTGCCATGCGCGATGGAGGTAAAATTGATTGGATCGTTTTGCGCAACCGTTTAGCCAGTATCCATTCGCGTAATCGTGAAGAAATGGAAAAAGTATTAGGGGCACTGGCTAAAAGGATCGGATTCCGATTGCTTCCTGGATTTGGAGAACGCGTAATTTTTCGTGAACTTTTCTTAAATGGCCTGACGTTATTGGATATGCGGGAAACAGGCACCCCCATGACGTTGTCCCATGTGGCCGCTAAGCAAGAGCTCACTGATTTATTAGATAGGCTAAATCTACCGCATGGTCTGCGCGATAAAGCAACCGCCTAAAGACCACCTTTTCAATCTTACTCATCTTGAGTTGCGTCAGGGGGATTAATAAAGCCCCCCATATCTTCATCTTCAACCACTTGGAATTTATTGTTAGCAAGTTGAGTCGGTTCTGCTGTTTGCGGCGGCGGAGACTTAGCTTGCACAGCAGATGGTTGAGCAGGAGCAGGTCTAGGTTCTTTTACCGCCATAGACGGGGCCGGTATTGCTGTTTGCGGCGGTGGGGGCATCATCAAGGATGCAATTGTTGGTGTTGGTTGTTGAATTTGTGACATGACTTGAACACCGGGAATTTGAACAATATCAACCTTTTTAGGTAAAATAAATTCTGGACTAATTCCAATGCATCGATAGGTATCACAGAAATTAGTTGCTGTTGTTTTCTTATCAAAAATGTACAATCCTTGCTTCCCCGAGGTTAATTCGAATCGCTCGGAATGATCAAGATATAGAAGAACGGCCCCCACACTTGCAAGAATAGCGAATGCAACCACAAAAGAAGCTCTCACGCTTGACATGCTTTCCCCCTTACCAGCCCGTTGGCCAGGTACATATGGATTGTAATAATAATCATCATGATCGTTCTTCATAACCTTAAAATAAGGGGACTGAAGTTAAATTTTGGTAAAATTTAGGGAATTTTTTGAATTCTAAAAATATAAGTTTGCTCTTGCATAAAAGATCACCTTATTTTTTGTGCAAAAAGAAGAAGCCACTGGAGACTATACAGTGCCTCAGAAAGGGCATCTACAAAACAATTAATGACAGTTAAGAAACGATTATTTAAAACAACTCCCCCTGGACGGGGCCTCCAACCATTGTCTTGATTGGCTCAAAGGATCTTCTATGATAGGGGGTAATACCATGGGTCTGAATGGCTTGCAGATGGTGTGCCGTTCCATAACCGGCGTTCTTCCTCCACCCATAAGCAGGATAATGAAGATCTAAGGCCTGCATTAAACGATCCCGTGTTACCTTAGCAAAAATTGAGGCCGCCGCAATCGATAAAGAAGTGGCATCGCCTTTAATAACCGTCATCGATGGACATCCTAAATTTGGCTTGCGAATACCATCGATCAACGCAAATTCAGGTGGGATAGATAAAGCAAGAACTGATCGTTCCATCGCAAGACGGGTAGCGCGGCCAATGTTTAATTGATCAATTTCGGCTACCTCAGCAATTCCCACACCATAATGCAGCACAGTACCACTTAACTTATTCATTATCTCAAAAGCTGCATCTCTTTTCTTTTCAGTCAATTTCTTGGAATCATGAATCAGTGATTGAAGAGCATCGGGCAAATCTTGCGTGAGAAAAATGACGGCCCCTGCAACTACCGGTCCAGCCAAAGGACCACACCCCGCTTCATCAATTCCAGCAATGATTTTAAAAGAAGAACTTGTGTTTTCGAGATTAAAGGTAGGCCTAGCCGTCTTCGTCATCGACAATAATCTCATTTAACGCAGTTTTTTTACGCTGCAGTCGCCGCTGTACCCAACTGAATTCGGGGCCAAAGGCCATAGCAAGAATGTTTGTAAAGCTAAGAGCCCGTGAATCAACATGTTCTTTCAATCGTCGAGCAGTTGCCAGCCATAGTGGACTAAATGCTAGGGATAAAACTGTCATGGCCACAATTAACTTTTGTCCCCGATCATCAATAATTCCAGATTGATGCCCAACAGTGGCCAAAAGAAAAGCAAATTCACCCAGTTGAGACAACACAACGCCGACTAGAAAGGATTGTGCTCGGGGTACTTTTAGAATATGAAGAATTGCAATATTAATGGCTGTTTTTCCAATTGTTAGAACAAACAATAAGACAGTCACCATGAACCAATGATCCACAATAAAATTGAGATCAAGCAACAATCCAATTGATAAAAAGAAAACCATTAATAAGGTGCTTTGAATAGGCTTTGTTGTTTCAAGTAAAACAATTCGTTCATGGGTATTACCCAGCACTAAACCCGCTAAAAAAGCACCATACGCGGCCGATAAACCAATTAATCCTGAAATTGCTGCTGCAGCAAAACAAAAGCCTAGGCTTGCAAGCGGCGTTAAATCCTTTTCACCAGATATAATTTGAGTTAAGGGAATGCGCACACGCTGCTTTCTTGACAAATAAGAAATTAACCCAACAATAATGGCGATCGATAAAACCAGCTTAATAATGAGTCCGGGATCAAAAATTGAACCGCTATTTAAATTTCTCAAAATTAAAATCATCGGCACAATGGCTAAATCCTGAGCAATCAAAACACCAATCGCTAATTGACCGGAATCACTCCGCATTTCGCCAATCCGTTCCAACAAATTAACCACGACCGCTGTCGAGGAAAGAGCTAAAACGAAGCCCAATAATAAAGACATCCCCAAAGACCAACCAAAGAAGGGAGCCAATCCTAAAGACACGACTAAGCTGATCGCAATCTGTAAAACTGTGCACAAGGTGGTTTGGAGCCAGGCGTTTTTAAAGGTTCTGAGATTTAATTCCATGCCGACAACAAAAAGAAGCAACAGGACACCCAATTCAGCCATCGTTTCAATGATATCTCGACTTTCAACGTAAGCAAAACCCGATGGCCCTAAAATAATACCGGCCAGAATATATCCCAAAATTGGGGGTTGCTTTAGACGCACAAAACCCAAGCCGCCAGCCAATGCTGCGACCACAACTAAGGTAATTTCTATAAGTCGCATATCATGGTGCATGCGTTTAACTTAGCATAATGATATTGAAAAACGCAAATGCTCCCTTTGCTAAGTTGCTACAATAATACAATTTTTTAAAAATACAAATTATCAATATTTTAATTAATATTTAACATAAAATAGACAAAAGGAGAGAAAAATGGATAAAATGGAATTAGAGATGAATTCAGTGGTCCATGCTATGTCTGATCAACAGCTAACATTCCAACAGTTTCTAACTGAGTTCCATGCTTTACAAGATCGTCTTTTGAGCATGCCAGAGGAGGAAGCTCTTTCGGAAACATTTGTGGTCGAACAAGATAAACTTTCTTACTTATTAACACAATTATCAACTTATTCTTCTCAAGAACAAGAAAAAGCACGCCGTGAAATGCGTGAATTTGCTGATAAATTAGCTCACAAATTGGCAGCTTTAAAACGCCGAATGGAACAGCTATCGCTTGATATGTCAGCTGTTGAAACTCGGACTCGAGGAATCAAAGCTTATAATCAAGGAAAAATATTTTAAATGGATGTGCCGTCCTTAGCCTATACTCTTATCTCTTTTGTGGGGGTCATTATTGCCATGATTGCCGTTTTATATGGCATACGGTGGGTCATGCATAAAACAAATTTGACTGGAGCCGGCGGTCGCAATACTGATTTGCGTGTGACCGATCGCGTGACCATTGATACAAAACGTCAACTGCTGCGTCTCAAGGATAAAACCTATGAATATGTTATTTTATTGGGTGACACAGATTTATTGCTCGATAAGAAGCCCCATGAGGAAACGGTGGCATGACGAAATTTCTAAAAGCTAAACTACCTTGGTTCATCGTAACGTTTCTTCTCTTGATTGCCCTAAGCAATAAGGGGGTGGCCGAAAGTTTAACCCTAGATATGGGGAACGCTAAAGGATCTTACAGTGCTCGCTTGATTCAGCTCTTTATAGTTTTCACAGTCTTAAGCGTTGCCCCCTCCCTCGTTATTATGGCAACTTCCTTTACGCGGATGGCCATTGTTTTATCTTTCTTGAGAACATCAATTGGGCTACAACAGTCCCCCCCCAATATGGTCATCATGAGTTTAGCGATGTTTTTAACGATGTTTGTCATGGCCCCCACCTTTGAAAAGGCCTATGAGGAAGGCATTGCTCCTTTAATTGCAGAAAAAATTTCTGAAGAACAAGCCATTCATAAAGCGGTCGAACCTTTCAAAGAGTTTATGCTACGCAATGTGCGAGAAAAAGATTTAGGATTATTTTTAGATTTATCTCAAACAGGAACATTGGAAAAGCCATCAGATACCCCCCTTAAAGTTTTAGTTCCTGCTTTTATGATCAGCGAACTTAAACGAGCCTTCGAAATTGGATTCCTTATTTTTATCCCTTTTCTCATTATTGATCTAGTTGTTGCCGCCGTTTTAATGTCGATGGGTATGATGATGTTGCCCCCCGTTATGATCTCTCTTCCCTTTAAAATAATTTTCTTTGTTTTAATTGATGGATGGCGACTATTATCAGGCAGTTTAGTTAATAGTTTTAGTTAAATACCTGGGAAAAAAACAAAGAAAATAAACTTTACTATAAAAAAAGCTTGAAAATATTTTTAACGTTGCTATTTATGATGTAGGCGTCGGAAGAACAACAATAAAAACCGGCGCCAGTTATCCATTAATCTTTTCATTAACCGCCTTACTGATTTGACATTCTTCCTGGATGCATTAATCTTATAATTTAGAGAATTGTAAAGATTACAAAAGGAAGTCCCATGATTAATCAAGATGCGTTAAATCAATTATTTATTGAAGCTCGCACTCACTCAACCTGGCAAGACAAAAAAGTTTCAGAAGATACTCTTCGACAAGTTTTTGATTTAGCAAAAATGGCCCCTACAAGTGCAAACTGCTCACCGATGCGGATCGTGTTTGTTCAATCTCAAGCAGCCAAAGAAAAACTAAAGCCTTACCTGGCGCCAGGTAACGTTGAAAAAACCATGGCGGCCCCTGTCACCGCAATTATCGCCTATGACATGGAATTCTATGAACAATTGCCAAAACTCTTTCCCCATGCCGATGCTCGCTCATGGTTTGTAGGCAATCAAGAATTGATCGAAAGAACAGCCGTGATTAACGGTTCGTTGCAAGCCGCTTATTTCATTCTTGCGGCCCGGGCATGCGGTCTCGATTGTGGACCAATGTCAGGATTTGATAATGCCAAAGTTGATGAAGCCTTTTTCAAGGGCACAACGTTTAAATCAAATATCTTATGCAATTTAGGTTATGGCGATACGACAGCCTTATTTCCTCGTAGTCCTCGTTTTGAGTTTGCGGATGTCTGTCATATTGATTAACCCTTGAAAAATATCCTGTTGAGCAGGTAAGTTGGGGGTAAGAGATTTTAACCAAAAAGATAGACTCATGACAATTCGTGTTCGGTTTGCCCCCAGCCCCACAGGTTTACTCCATATTGGAAACGCTCGTACAGCCTTAATAAATTGGCTTTTTTTCCGTAGTCATCAATTAAAAGGTCATGAGGCTCATTTCTTGCTCCGTCAAGATGATACAGATTTAGAGCGATCAAAAGAAGACTATGCTGAAGCGATCAAACAAGATTTAGCCTGGCTGGGAATAACATATGACACCTTTATGAAGCAATCAGACCGGTTTACTCGCTATGATGAAATGAAGCAAAAGTTGATTGATGAGGGACGGTTATATCCTTGCTATGAAACCCCAGAAGAACTCGACTTTAAACGCAAACGACAAATGAGCCGGGGTGAACCGCCTCTCTATGATCAAGCGGCCTTAAAATTAACCGAGGAAGAAAAAGCTGCCTTCGAGAAAGAAGGCCGGCGTCCTCATTGGCGCTTCAAATTGCTACCTGAGGAAATTAAATGGCAAGACCTTATTCGGGGCGAAAACCAGTTCCATGGGGCTCACTTGAGTGATCCTGTTCTTGTCCGTGCAGATGGCGCTTATTTGTATACCCTAACCTCAGTTGTTGATGATATTGACACAGAAATTACCCATATTCTCAGAGGGGAAGATCACGTTACTAATACCGCTGTCCAAATTCAAATTTTTGAAGCCTTAGGGCGTAAAGCGACTACCATCCACTTTAGCCACACCACTTTATTAAAAGATGTTGATGGGAGCCCGCTGTCTAAACGGTTAGGATCCTTAAGCCTGCGGAATTTGCGGGAGCAAGGAATTGAACCCATGGCTATTAATTGTTTGCTAGCTCGGCTTGGCACCTCTCAACCCGTTGAACTGCATCCTACTATGGATGAGTTAGCCCGGGGTTTTGATTTGGCAACCTTTAGCCGGACTCCCCCTCGCTTTGATATGCACGACTTAGAAACGCTAAACCGTAAGATTTACCAAGTTTATCCTTATGACGCATTATCCTCCAAGCTTAAAGAGTTGGGAGCCCCAGATATTACCCCTACTATCTGGAATCTTGTGAGAGAAAACTTAAAAAACCTTGACGAACTTGCCCAATGGCAACAAGTGTTCTTTGGAGAAATCCAGTCCACGGTCGAGGATAAAGGGTATTTACAAACAGCCTTAAAACTTTTACCCTCCACACCCTGGACAACAGAGACATGGAGCCACTGGACTACAGCCATCAAAGCAGAGACAGGCCGCAAAGGGCGCGATTTATTTATGCCTTTACGCCAAGCCTTAACAGGATTCGATCATGGCCCCGAAATGAAGGAATTACTGCCCTTGATTGGCTATGAGGCCGCTGTAAAACGCTTGTCAATTTAGAATAGAGATCAAGATCCCATGCACTTAAAGGTTTATAATACCTATAGCCGACAAAAAGAAGATTTTGTCCCTCTAAATCCGGCTGATATTGGTCTCTATGTTTGTGGGCCAACAGTATATGATTTTGCTCACATTGGTAATGCGCGCCCGGTCGTGGTTTTTGATATCCTAAACCGTCTCTTACGCCATCTTTATCCACAGGTCACTTATGTGCGCAATATTACCGACGTAGATGACAAGATTAATGCTACGGCCAAAGCATCCGGCGAGTCTATTCGCACCATTACCGAGCGAACAACCCAAGCTTATAATGAGGACATGGCAGCCTTAGGGGCGCTGGTTCCCAATGTCACCCCGCGCGCAACCGAGCATATTAATGAGATGATCTCAATGATTGAGCGGCTGATTGAGCAAGGACATGCCTATGCCATTGATGGCCATGTGCTCTTTGCTGTTAAAACATTTGCCCAGTATGGTAAACTGTCGCATCGCAATCAGGATGAATTACTGGCTGGCGCCCGCGTCGAGATTGCCCCTTATAAAAGGGATGCAGGCGACTTCGTTTTATGGAAACCATCTGATGAAGAAACACCGGGATGGGATAGTCCTTGGGGACGTGGCCGACCAGGCTGGCACATTGAATGTTCGGCTATGAGCGAGAAATATCTGGGCAAGACCTTTGATATCCATGGCGGCGGCATCGATTTATCCTTTCCCCACCATGAAAATGAATTGGCTCAAAGCTGTTGTGCCAACAAAACGACCTATTTTGCTAAATACTGGATGCATAATGGACATTTAACCGTTAATGGTGAAAAAATGTCCAAATCCCTTGGCAATTTTTATACGGTAAGAGAATTGCTCGAGGACTTCAAAGGTGAGGCTTTACGCTATATGTTGATGAGTGCCCATTACCGCCAGCCTTTAGACTTATCCAAAGATCTGATTCGACAATGCCAAACAAGCCTGGACCGCCTCTATGGCACCCTGCGCGGCCTTAAGGTCGCAGAAAAAGCATCTATTCACCCCGATGTTATGGCAGCGCTCCTCGATGATATGAATGTACCGTTGGCCCTGTCTCATCTTCATGAGTTAGCCTCGCAGATCAACAAGGCATCCGAGTTTGAAGAAAAGCAAAAGCTTGCATCCGTGTTAAAATCCTCTGGTTTGTTATTGGGCATCTTACAACAGGATCCAGACCTGTGGTTCCAAGGAGAAATGGATCTCAATACAACAGAAATTGATAGTCTTATTAAACGGCGGAATGAAGCACGTGCAGCCCGAGATTTTGCGGAAGCTGATCGCTTACGCCAACATTTATTGGACATGGGGGTGGTGTTGGAAGACTCAACGTCAGGGACGACCTGGCGTCGTGCTTAGGCTATGACAGAGCAGCCCATTTTCCTCTTACACCAGCCACAGTTGCCAGAAAATATTGGTGCTGTAGCTCGGGCTATGGGCAATTTTGGCCTTAATAACTTAAGAATCATTAATCCGGTTTGTGAGGTCCAAGACCCTAAAGCGATTGCGACCGCGGCCGGTGCGGAAAAAATTTTAGCGGATGCCGACCTTTATGCGACCCTGGAAGAAGCCATTGCTGACCTTAATTGGGTGTATGGAACCTGCGCTACACAACGCCATTTAATTAAAGAGTACATTCCTATTCGCCAGGCCGCTGACCGCGTTCAGTCCCACCTTCTAAGGGGCAAGGTGGGTCTCCTGTTTGGCCCCGAGCGCACCGGCTTATCCAATGATCAACTCGCCCGTTGTCATGGCGTTATTCAAATTCCAGTGAACCCTGATTTCTCTTCCATGAACTTAGCCCAGGCCAGCGTTATTATGGCCTACGAACTGTCTCATTATACCGCTAGGGCCCAAGCGGATCTCTATTATGGGGAAACGTGTCCTGCCTCACAGCAACAACTGAACGCATTTCTAAATTTCCTTGAGACAAAACTTGATGACATAAACTATTGGCGGGTGTCAGGAAAAAAGCCTTTAATGAAACAAAACATCGAGAATGTTTTTACCCGCATGCAACCCGCAGAACAAGATTTACGCTCTTTGTGGGGCATGATTGATTTATTAAGCAAAAAAAACAAGTAATCCTGCGACGATCTGCCTACTGATATTTGTTCGGCCTCTTGCTATTAATAAAAGCATAAACTCAATCTAAACAGTCTAAAAATATTATGAAATTTATGCTTCTTATTGCGCTCATTTTCTCTGAGGCGATTGCTTCTGATGCTCTCAAACCATTTAATGATCCTACCCATGTTTATGCCCAAGAAGAAGTCGTCACTCACTTTAAAGAGGTCATTTTACCAACTGTTCAACCTCTCTTTGAAAAGTATACACAAATCTTATTTGATCCTAAATTTCCAGCACCTATCCATCCTAACAAATCGATTGTTGACTGCTGGAACTGTTTATATAATCAAATGGTGCGAGCCCTTAAGCGAGATAAGCCCGAAGAAATACAAATTAATATAATTTACATGCTGTTAACCCATCACAAGAAAACTTTAGAAAAAGAATTCCCTCATGAATATAGCGAATTACAGCCTTATCTTAAGTATTAATATATTGCCTTCCTCCTTTAAAAAGTAATTTAATTTTAACTTTTTTGCATTTAACCTAATTTTATAGATACTTGTGTGATAAAAGAGGTTTAAATGGAGTGGTTAAAAACCCTTGTTTATGGAGCCCAAGTAGCAACGGCTCCTTTAACCATTTCAGAACCCTCACTAGAAATGGCCCCATTTCCCACGAAAGTGATGACGATGGATGGCGGTGGTATGCGCGGTCTTTATACAATAAAGATTATGCAAGCTGTTGAAGATCAGCTTAACGGTAAAATTTCAGATCATGTTCAAGTAATAGCGGGCACTTCGACCGGAAGTATTTTAAGTTTTGGCTTGGCAGAGAATAAGTCCCTAGCAGCACTCGAAGATTTATATAAAAATCACGGGCATGAGATTTTTTATCATACCACCTGGGAAATGATTGAAACAGGCGACGGTTTTTATGCCTCAAAGTATGACCCTTCTCATTTTGAAGCTTTATTGCAACAAAATTTTTCTCAAAAAACATTACAGGATATAGAAAATCACCATGTTATTGTTTATGCGACAAATATCACCACTCAAACAGTCAAAATCTTTGACACAAAAACAGCGCAGAAAGACCCTGAAGAAAATGATAAGATTTGGTTTGCCATTCGCTCTTCAACGGCAGCTCCTTATTATTTCCCCCTTACTCAATGGAAAGGACATGCTTTAGGGGATGGGGGCTTGATCGTTAATAATCCGAGTATGGCCACAGCAATCCAATTAAAAAAACATTATGGATGGGATGTTTTGAAAAACTTGAAAATGGTATCCTTTGGGACCGGAACCCATGCAACAGGGATGAGTTATGAGTATGCTCATAACAATGGCGCTCTTCAATGGGTCATTCCTATCAGTGATATGATCATGAAATCATCCAGCAATATGTATAATCAATGGGCAGAAGACTTACTCTCATCAGATCAATTATTACGGGTTGATGGAAAACTTACCACAGATATTGGCCTCGATGATTATAGTCCTCAAAGCATATTAGTCATCGAAACCGCAGCCCTGACCTATATTAAAGATAATCCAGAAATGATTGATCGAGCCGCTAAAATGCTAGGAGAGTAAGAAAATATCTTTGAAGATTAAGTTTTCCTTTCTTAAAAGGAAGATTAATCTTCAAAGTTCTTTAAGCTTAAGTACCGAGTCGACAAATTCGACTTTGATAATATCCGTCTGCACTTCTAAAAGAGTGATAGGAATTAGGACTATTTTGATAAGTTCCCTTTGTCAAGGATGGCATCTTTTTCCACTTAGTAATAACCTTCTTAGATTTCTTTAAGAACTCTAAAGAATCTTCAAACTCTTCTTCCGGATACTCTGTTTCCACTAAGTAATCGATATTATCCCGAGCATCGAGCAGCAAATCCAGTAAGTTCTGCTTTTGGTCCTCCGTTAATTCTTGTGTTTGAACCACCCGATACACTCTTTTTAAAATGGAGATAAAGTTTGAAAGGTTATCATCTAAGTCCATATCCTCACAAATTTTAAATCCCTCGAAAAAGGCCGAATGGATATGAGGTGATGATAACTTATTGTAGAGGTTACCGAAATAAAGCAAGTCCGTTAAAGTCATCCCTTTCCTAACCTTAAATAATTCCTCCAATGTAGAGGGATAAACACCAGAGAATAACTTCTCAATCCTATCCATGGCTTTTTCACTTACCTGATGATGAGCTTCAATAAAATCAGTTATAATATTGGCAAACATAATGCGGGAATGGGTTGACACTACTTCTGATTTTAAAACATTCTTCATGCCATATTCGATAAGAAACTTACCTAAAACATCCAATGCCGCCTGAATCGCTTCGCTATTAGATGGATTATTATCGGCCGCAGAGCAAAAGGGAGAAAAAATAGTCGCTAGGTCAACTTCTTCTTCATGAAAAACATTGGATGCAAGGCGCGAGATAAGTGCTTCACTGTCCTCAGAATTTAAAACTCCCATTCCCTCAACCAAATTTCCCATTCGGTCTTTCCCCTTAGCTTCATGCTCTAATTGGCTTGGAAAGTTTATCCCCCTTGTCTTTGAATAATAAATAATAGCTGGCGTCAAGAGTTGAAGTAGGCTTTGATTTAAACGAAAATTAATTACCATTTGTTCAGCCATTTTGCCCTTAATCTCCAAGTCCTTCTGGAGTGCTCGGTAATTATATTTATTATTAGGAAAATAATAGGCTGCTTCAATACTCTGAGCGGACAGAGTGACAAGCAGAATTCCTATGGGAATCGGGTCATATCGTTCTTCACCTTTAACCTTAATTTGGGGAGGATTCGGCGTATAAAGCGCAATTTCTAAATAACCCTGAGTTTTTTTTACCAAATGTTCCTTTAACCAACGATTATAAAAATAATGTTGCGGCACGTAATTAACGGCATCAGTGTGGGAACCTTGCGCACTAAATTTATAATCAACTAGATGGCCGCCATCACAGTTAACTTGATCATATTCATTGAGGATATCCACCTGGAAATCAGCTCCTTCTTGCCTTACTCCATTTTTATCATACTGAATAAAGGTAGTTTTAGCCTGATTTCGACGTTGGATAGGTGTTCTAAGAGACGTATCGACTGACACTGATCTTAATGATGGCGCTGCCACTCGAGCGTGGGATTTAGAGTTTTTGCCTTGCGCAACCGATTCATGATACAGATATATTTTTGATTGCTTATCCTCATTATCATAATTATCATACAATTGATACTCACCATGATCAGCTCTATAAACTTGATTTTGTGGCGTCAATAATCGAGCGTTATACCATCCCTTTTTAACAATAACATCCGTTTCTCTGACACCTTTAACATTTTCTGGGTTAAAATTGATAGATTGATTGTGGGAAGAAGTTAAATCATTAGTCTCTCTACCCTCCAAAGTGTTCATCTCTCCTACACAAAATAAGAAAGAGACTCTCATCAATAAACTTCCTCCCTTAGCAAAACGCCTGGAAAAAGACATTGTCTGGGGAAATACCATAATATGCTCCATAAACTAGAGTTTAATATCTAACTAAAGTGGAAAGCTTTCTTTAAAATAAAAATGCAAATCTGTATTTTTCTGTTTTCTATCAGCGAGCCTTTTAAGAAGCACACTTTAATCACTCCAACAATACGAATGAGAAAGCATGAATCCTATCGCGTAAATTTGCGTAGAAAGAGGGCTTAAGTAAAAATTACCGACCCTAAATCCCTCTCAGGATTTAGGAGGGGTAATAAAAATTAAACTATAGATTTAAGCTTCCCACTCTTTTAAGGCTTGATCACAAATAGGCTTAATTTGGTGATGATTTTGTTCTTTCACATGACCATACCCTCGGATCTTTTGCGGCAATTCCATCAAAGAACAGGCTTGATCTATTTTATCTTTGGTGACGGTATCCAACACGTGATCAATCGCTTGCTGATAATCTTTAATCCATTGACGTTCAAGACGACGCTCTGCTGAATAGCCAAAAATATCAAAAGGAGTACCGCGCAAAAATTTAAATTTTGCTAAAAGTTTGAAAGCCGACATCATCCACGGACCAAAATTCATTTTTTGTAATTCACCCTTAGCATTTTTCTTAGCCAAAAGAGGTGGGGCCAAATGGAAAACAATCTTTATATTGCCGTCAAACTGTTGTTTTAAGCGCCGCAAAAAATCACCATTGGAGTAAAGCCGTGCTACTTCATATTCATCCTTATAGGCCATCAACCGATAAAGCGATTGGGCAATAACTTTCGTTAAGCGATCAGTTTCAAGAATAACTTCTGCTTGACGTACTTTTTCCATCGTTTGGCGATAAATGTGCGCATAAGATTGATTTTGATACTCTTCTAAAAAGCGGCTGCGACGATCAATCATCTCCCTCACTGATTCACTGAGTTGCTGATCTGAATCGATCGGTTTTTCCTGGAAGGCAAAATCCTGGACGGTTGCTAAGTCAACAGCAGCTAAACGCCCCCACTTCAAAGCTAATATATTATCTTGGATCGCCACCCCATTCAAACGAATGGCCTCGATGACTGATTGTGGTGACAAAGGCAAGAGCCCTTTTTGCAAGGCATAACCGACCATGAACAAATTTGTCATGATGGAATCACCCAACAAGTTTGTTGCAAGGTCGTGGGCGGCTATAAGATCAACATTATCTTTGCCAGCGACCTGAATAATGTCCTTTTCCATGGCTGTTTGAGGAAACACATAGTCTGGGTTCTTTGTAAAATGCCCCGTGATCGATTGGTGAGAATTCATCACCACCCGGGTATGACCTGGCTTAATTTTATCAAGCCCTTCTTGACTTGCCGTTACCACCACATCAAACCCTAGCAATAGATCAGCGCTGTGACTGGCGACACGGGTAGCATAAATATCTTCTGGTTTTTGCGCAATCCGCAAATGACTAACGACTGCCCCTCCTTTTTGGGCCAATCCTGCCATATCGACAACTGAGCAACCTTTACCCTCAAGATGAGCGGCCATGCCTAATAAGGCACCGATGGTTGTCACACCCGTTCCTCCCACACCTGTAATAAAAATATTATAAGGGCGCGTCAGTTCTGTCGCTTCCTGAGGCTGAGGTAAGGTGGCAAATAAATCTGCTGGCGCTTGTAAAACTTCCGGTCGGCGAACTTTGCCATCGATAATAGAAACAAAACTAGGACAAAATCCGTTGGCACAAGAAAAATCTTTATTACAGCTGGATTGGTCAATAGCGCGTTTACGTCCCCATTCTGTTTCAAGGGGTGTGACCGACAAACAGTTAGATTTTTTACCACAATCCCCGCACCCTTCACAAACGGCCTCATTGATAAAGAGACGGCGGTTGGGGTCTTCCATCAGCCCCCGTTTACGGCGGCGACGCTTTTCAGCAGCACAGGTTTGATCATAAATTAACGCTGTGGCGCCGGCTGTATTCTTTAACATCTCTTGCACCTCAGCCAAATTCTGGCGATGATGAACAGTAACGCCAGGAGCAAACTTAATATTAGCAGAATATTGTCCCGGATTATCACTAACTACCGCAATCTTTTGTACTCGTTCTGCATAGAGTTGATGGGTTATATCACTCACCGTTAATGTGCCATCAACAGGTTGACCGCCTGTCATAGCGACAGCGTCATTATAAAGTATTTTATAGGTAATATTAATTTTAGCAGCGACGGCAGCTCGAATCGCTAAAAGACCTGAATGGAAATAAGTGCCATCGCCCAGGTTGGCAAATATATGCTTTTCCTCCGTAAAAGGTGCTGTTCCGATCCACGGCACCCCTTCTCCCCCCATTTGGGTAAAGGTCGTCGTCCGATGATCAATCCAGGTTGCCATATAATGACAACCAATCCCTGCCAAGGCTCGGCTCCCCTCCGGCAACTGAGTGGTAGAGGTATTATGAGGGCATCCCGAGCAATAATAAGGAAGACGCAAGAGTTTAGCATCAATAACGGTTTTTTGATGCTCAGTCTCTTGCACCCAAGCAAAAATCTCTCTATAAGCCTCAAATCCCTCTAAATCTTGCCAAATTCGCGCTAAAGCTGCTACAATTTTTTTTGTGGTTAACTCATAAGTTGAGGGTAACAACGGCTGCTGATACTGATCTTGTTTACCGAAAATAGCAGGTCGCTGATCTGCGGACATATGATACAGAATTTCTTTTAATTGCCCTTCAATAAGGGGACGTTTTTCTTCAATGACCACCACATGCTCTAACCCTCGACAGAAAGTACGAATTCCTTCTGCTTCCAACGGCCAAGAAACAACTACTTTATAAAGATTAATTCCTAATTTTTCAGCTGCTTTTTCATCAATCCCCAGATCAGATAGTGCCTGACGTAGCTCTATATAACCTTTACCTACCGCAATTAAACCGATCCGTGCCTTTTTATGATTCCAAATTATCTGATCAAGGCTATTAGCACGGACGAAAGCTGGAATAGCCTTCATTTTATGCTCATGCATACGACGTTCTAAGTCAACCGGCGCATCGGGCCAACGGAGACTGAGACCACCAACGGGCAAGACAAAATCTTCCGGCAATTTAACTTGGAAACGATTAAGGTCGACTGCAACCGAAGCTGCTGTATCCACTGTATCAGAGAGCATTTTAAAGCCAACCCATACTCCTGCATATCGCGATAAAGCCCAGCCATAAAGGCCTAAATCGATAATATCTTGGACTGTTGCGGGATGGATAACGGGCATAAAGGCATCGACAAAAGCATATTCACTCTGATGCGGTAGAGTGGAAGACTTACAAGCATGATCATCCCCTGCCAAGGCTAAAACACCGCCATACTTTGATGTACCTGCAAAGTTTGCATGCTTAAAAACATCACCCGTGCGATCAACGCCTGGGCCCTTACCATACCAAAGTGCAAACACACCCTCGACTGTTGCTCGCGGCGATAAATGGACCTGTTGGCTTCCCCAAACAGCTGTCGCTCCTAAATCTTCATTGAGGCCCGGTTGAAAGGTAATATTGCTCGCTTCAAGGTAGGAGCGTGATTTCCACAAAGCTTGGTCAAATCCACCCAGGGGAGACCCCCGATACCCAGAAATAAACCCAGCGGTCTTAAGGCCGTTTTGTTCATCCAATCGCCGTTGCATGAGCGGCAATCGCACAAGGGCTTGCGTCCCTGTAATAAATACCTGACCACTCTCTAGAGTATATTTATCCTGTAAATCCACTTGACGGATAATTTTTGACATAGGTGAGCCCCTCCCCCAGTTCCTCTTCTTATATCATTTTAGTTAAATGTTAGAGATCGCGCTATTAATTTCTGCTCTCGGCAGATCTTTCATGATGACCTTATCTATAATTCCTTAATTAACGTAGGAGTTTGTCATGGATCAGCGTCAACATCTCAAAATTTTACTTATGAAGGAATTAGATCGCCGACGTCGGGAACAGCGGCGCTATGATTGGGGCCTCAATGCACGCGATAATCAACGACCGCCTGAGGGAAATTGGCGGACATGGATGATCTTAGCCGGTCGCGGTTTTGGTAAGACACGCACTGGCGCTGAAACTTTACGGCAATGGATCAAGGAAGGAAAAAGCAAACGTATCGCCTTGGTCGGCGGTAGCCTCCATGAAGTCCGCAGCGTCATGGTCGAAGGAGAAAGTGGTCTATTAAATGTTCACCCTCTCCAGGAGCGTCCTCTTTATATCCCCTCCAAACGCCTCATTAAATGGAAAAATGGCGCAGTTGCTCAGTTTTTTGGAGCCGAAGCTTATGAGCAGCTTCGCGGTCCTCAATTTGATTGCGCGTGGATCGATGAGTTGGCTAAATTCCGCAAAGCTGAAGAGGTTTGGCAACAATTGCAATTATGTTTGCGCCTGGGTGACAATCCCCGATGCATCCTCACCACCACCCCTAGGCCCACCAAATTAATGAAAGAATTGATTGCCTCCCCTGAGGTCGTGGTGACCAAAGGCTCAACTTTTGATAATATGGCCAATCTTGCCCCCACCTATATTGAACAAATTCGCAAGCAATTCCTTAATACCCGCCTCGGTGCCCAAGAACTTTATGCAGAAATGCTGACAGAAACAGCGGGTGCTTTATGGCAGCGCAGCATGATTCAGTATCAACAACCATCCTATGATGAATCCAATCGACCAGAACTCGAACGCATTGTCATTGCCATTGACCCTGCGACAACGACCTATAATCATAGCGATGAAACAGGTATTATTGTCGCTGGTATCGATACAACTAAGCAAGCTTATGTATTGGAAGACCATAGCGGCAGACTATCCCCAAATGACTGGGGACGTCGGGTCGTCGATTGCTATTACCGTCTTAAAGCTGATCGAATTGTGGTGGAAGTAAATAAAGGAGGCGATTTGGTTGAAAATGTCCTTAAATCCATTGACCCCACCATTCCTTTAAAGTCTGTGCGGGCCACGCGTGGTAAATATACACGCGCTGAACCTATTGCAGCTCTTTATGAACAAAATCGTGTTTTTCACGCTCAGCCGTTCACACTCCTGGAACAACAAATTTGTGATTACATCCCAGGGATAACCTCAAAATCACCGGATCGTATGGATGCCCTCGTTTGGGGGTTGACAGAATTACTTCTCGAAAGCCAAAAGCAACCAACGCTTAAAATTTGGGGATAACATCCCCTTCTTTCAAAAATTCAATACATAAAATCTTATAAAAAAGATAAAAAATTAAGACAATCGCCGATCAGAAGCAAAATAAACTTGACCTTTACGCCATTTACCCTCAAATAAGTAAGTATATCAATGTAATTAGGATTTTTGATGTCTAAAGAAGATTTAATTGAATTTAACGGTACGGTGGTTGAATTACTTCCCAATGCTATGTTCCGTGTTAAACTAGAAAATGATCATATTGTCTTAGCTCACACCTCAGGTCGCATGCGTAAAAACCGTATTCGTGTTTTAGCTGGAGACAAGGTTGTGGTTGAAATGACCCCTTATGACCTCACTAAAGGTCGTATTATTTTCCGTCAGAAATAATGCCGTTAGTTGGACTTTTGAGCCGCCACGGATCTGTTATTCGGGCGGCAATTTTGCATAATACAACTTTGGTCCATTTAGATGCCGATACTTTAGATCGTCAGCCCTTATATACTCAGATTTACCCCGCAACCGTTCGCCATAAAGATCATCATCACTATTGGGTCGAGTGCCCCTTTGGCCCCGCCTTATTGTCGCAAGAAAAGAATCTTCCTCCCTTAACCGTTGGCCAAAATTTGTCCGTTCAAATAAGTCGTGAAGCCTTTTTTGATACTGCAGAAAATGAGCTTAAAGCCCCCCATGTCAGCCGAAAATTGGCGCCAGAAATTTCCCGCTGGGACCAAATTTTACCCCACCTTATTGATCTCGATACGCTTTTGATCGATGATAGTGAACTCATGATCAAGGTGCGTCAGTACTGCAAAACAAAGTACCCTCATCTTCCCCTTCAACTCGTTCACCACAATCTCTTTGAAGATTATGGTTTAGAAGAAGTCTGGGCCTCCTTAGAATTTCCAACAGTTCAATTTCCCGGGGGTAGTTTGCACATTGAAATCACAGCAGCAGCCATTCTTATTGATATTAATGGGACGGGCAAAGCAGAAGAGATCAATCAAAATGCGCTTGAGCCGCTGGCCCAGCATCTTATCTGGCGCAATCTTTCTGGCAGTACCCTAGTGGAATTTGTCAATCATGGCCAGGGACAACACCGTCCCTACCTTTTGGAAGTACTGCGAGATCGATTGGGTAAAATTTCACCCCCCTTTATCGTTCACGGCTTTACCAAACTCGGCTTTCTTGAACTTAGCCGAGAGAAACGCCGTAATCCTCTTCATCATCGAAAGGTTTTTTAAAGCATGAAGTGTCCTATTTGCCATAAACCCACTGTAAAAGAATTCAAACCTTTTTGTTCACGTCACTGCAAAAATGTCGATTTATTAAAATGGTTAAATGAAAATTATAAGGTACCCATCAATAATCCAGAAGAGGAAGAAAAAACAGAAATTTCCCATAAAATTGATGATGAGGCTTGATTTTCTTTAAAAAGCGCCTAATATCTATTTTAGAGTCGATCAATCGGATGGTCGCGGAATGGCTTGCCCATTTCGAGGAAAGTCCGGGCTCCTCAGGGCGGGATGGCGGATAACGTCCGCCGGGGCTAACTTTAAGGTTAGCTTTAGGGAAAGTGCCACAGAAATTATACCGCAATGCCTTGGCATTGTAAGGGTGAAATGGTGCGGTAAGAGCGCACCGCGCTCTGGGTAACCAGAGTGGCAGGGTAAACCCCATCCGGAGCAAGACCAAATAGGAGTGAACGCCACCCCCAAGGTGGCTCATGCGCCCTGCATGTCACTCGGGTAGGTTGCTTGAGATACTTGGTAACAGGTAATCCAGATGAATGACCATCCAGTAGCATATGCTATGGACAGAACCCGGCTTATAGATTGATCGACAACGCCCCCTCTTTAATCTCTCCAAAAAAGCTTAAGATTATAAAATTAAATCATTATTAAGATAATTATAAAATTTTAATGAAATCGTTTGTTTTTGCTAAATTTTCCTATTAGCATAATATTGTGTATGAATTTTCCCAGAGGAGAAGATGGGTATGAAGAAATCTATAAAACTTGCTCTTGCTGCTACAGTTTTAATCAGTGGTATTGGCGCAACACTTGCTGGCAATCAACAAACAGCTGATGAAGCCCGTGATCGGATGGAAATGCTAACAAAGCTTTTTCAAGAAAAAGGACTAGCTTCTTTTAGCTTTTTGAATGGTCACGATGGCGCTGGTGAAGGCAAAAACCGCGAAAACCAAGCGGGCCTACAATGGGCAGAGCTAACTAAATCCGATGACCGTAAAGGCCACATCATTTGTATAGAAAATGGTCAGTATGCCGTTAACCAATTAGAACCAATGAAAGTGGGTAGTGATTCAATGTCAGGTGCTAACACTTGGCGCGATGGTCAAGGCATGCCGATGGCACAAAAAGTTGTTGATGCTCTTCGTAATTCCAGCAATGGTAAAACCGTTGTTAACTATGTAGAAACCACAGCAGGGGTTAATAATGAACGCCAAGGTCGAGCAAGTGAAGAAAAATTCGAACTCTTAGCTTATAGCTCTGCTGCCATTCTGGGTAAAAAGAATGATACAGGATCCAAATTCTTCTGCGCGGTTCGCTATCAACAATTCGAACCAACAGATGAATCCGATAGAGATCGTGCAAGCAAGCCTGATCACATGGATGCACAAGGCAAGCATGCTCATAAGCATCACGCTAAAAAGCATGTAAAGCATGTAAAAAAAGCTGAAGCTAAAGAAGCTGCGCCAGCTGCCTAAAGTGGTGTAACGCTGAAAATTAGAACCCCCGTAAAACGGGGGTTTTTTCTTGTCTATCTACCATATTTTTTTTAAGATAAGCTCACGAACGATCATCTAAAGGGCCTTATCATGCGCACTGATCTTTATCCTCCCCTTAAGCCTTGTCACTCCGGTTATTTAAAATTAGATGAGCTTCATAGCCTTTATTGGGAAGAATCAGGCAACCCTGAGGGAATTCCCGTGATTTTTATTCATGGAGGACCGGGAGCGGGTGCGAGTGAAAGCTCTAGGCGTTTTTTTGATCCTGATTTTTATCGCATCATTATTTATGATCAACGGGGATCAGGTCGATCTCTCCCTTTAGGAGAGACGGGGGATAATACCACCCCTCATTTAATCCAGGACTTGGAAACTCTTAGGAACCATCTTGGAGTTAATCAATGGTTGTTATTTGGGGGGTCTTGGGGCTCCACTTTAAGCATTGCCTATGCCGAACATCATCCTGATCGCTGTCTCGGCCTTATTCTCCGGGGATTATTCTTGTGCCGCCCCTCAGAAATTGACTGGTTCTTGTACGGAATGCGAGCGATTTTTCCTGAAGCCTGGCAAGAATTTTCTAACTATATCCCGGAAGCAGAACGCAATGATCTGCTTAAAGCTTATCATACCCGTCTCATGGACCCCAATCCCGATATTCATATGCCTGCTGCTTTAGCGTGGAGTAAGTATGAAGGGGTATGCGCGACGTTGCTGCCCGATGAAGCCACTGTAAATTCTTTCCTTAATCCGGTGGTCGCCTTAGGTCTTGCCCGCATGGAAGCCCACTATTTTAGCAACAATATCTTCCTACCTGATAATTTCTTACTAGAAAATCTTCACATGATCCGTCACCTTCCCATCATTATGGTTCAAGGACGCTATGATATTGTTTGTCCGATTGTAACAGCTGATGAGATTGCCAAGAATTTACCAGAGGCCGACTATATTATTGCACCTGATGCTGGCCATTCTGCCTTTGATCCCTCCTTGTGTCGAGAATTAGTTAAGGCCTGTGAAAAGATGAAGGGCCTCCTCCCATGACGCCAGAAGAAGTTTTAGAAATTTTCCGCCGTTTTCAGGCCCACAACCCAAATCCCCAAACAGAGCTAGAGTATACAAATCCCTATACCTTACTAGTGGCTGTGACCTTATCGGCGCAATCAACAGACGTTGGCGTTAACAAAGCAACCAAAGCTCTCTTTAAAATTGCTGATACACCGCAAAAAATGCTGGCGTTAGGGGAAGAGGGTTTAAAGGCTTATATCAAAACCATTGGGTTATACAATGCTAAAGGTAAGAATATTATAGCAGCAGCGAGCATGCTTATGAATGAATTTGATGGTCAAGTTCCCTCTAATCGGGCCGACTTAGAAAGATTACCGGGAGTGGGACGCAAAACAGCCAATGTGGTTTTAAATGTCGCCTTTGGAGAGCCTACCCTGGCGGTCGATACACATATCTTTCGTGTCAGCAATCGCCTAGGCTTAACAGCAGACAAAACCCCTTTAGCTGTTGAACTTCATCTTGAAAAAATCATGCCAGCAGAATACCGTTTGCATGCCCATCATTGGCTGATTCTGCACGGTCGTTATATCTGTAAAGCCAGAAAACCGGATTGCCCCAACTGTTTCTTAGCAGACCTATGTGAATTCCCTAACAAGACAAAATAAAAAGTCGAAGATGGCTATATTTTAACAGACAGCCCTCTCTTTTCTTTTAACTGACTTTTTCTTGGTAATGCGCTTGAAACTGTTCAAAGGCGGCTAAAGCATCCGCGGCATACATCAAAGAGGGGCCGCCACCCATGTAAACTGTCATACCCAACATTTCTTCCACTTCCTCTTTTGTTGCCCCTAATTTCACCAACGCTTCGGCATGGAAACCCAGACACCCATCGCAGCGAGCGGCCACTCCTAAAGCCAACGCAATCAATTCCTTTGTTTTCTTATCCAACACCCCATCCTTTGTTGCGGCCTGGGCCAAGGCTGAGAATCCCTGAAGTGTATCTGTAATATCGGCCCGCAATGTTTTTAGGTTTTTTGACAGCCCTTGTGTGATGGCTAAATAATCTTTTTGCATGTCCTCTCCCTTGACTTATACACTATAGCCCTCCTCGATAAATGATCCATTTATCGTGCAATAGCTATCTTCTTAGATTATCAGCGTGCGCTCTCCCAGCAGACAAATCAAGGGCTCTTAGCCCTCATAGTTTGATTAATCTTTTAACTTGTTGAGTTTTCTGGTAATCCCTATATACTCTAGGGTAAGTAGGGTGGCTATAAGCCACCCATAAATAATTCATAACTTAGAGACTTTTTTATGACTTCGATTAGAAATATCGCCATCATTGCTCACGTTGACCATGGTAAAACCACTCTGGTTGACAGCATGCTCAAGCAAAGCGGCACCTTCCGTCAAAACCAACAAGTGGCTGAACGCGTTATGGACTCCAACGATTTAGAGCGGGAACGGGGCATTACAATTTTGGCAAAATGTACCTCTCTTGAATGGAAAAACACGCGTCTAAATATTGTCGACACCCCTGGTCACGCAGACTTTGGTGGCGAAGTGGAGCGTATTTTGAGTATGGTCGATGGCGTGGTGGTGTTGGTTGATGCCGCAGAAGGCCCGATGCCACAAACAAAATTTGTTCTAACTAAAGCTTTAAAGCTTGGTTTACGCCCCATCGTTTTAATTAATAAAATTGATCGTCAAGATGCACGCGCTGAAGAAGTTTTGGATGAAGTCTTTGAACTTTTTCTTGCCTTGGATGCTACCGAAGAACAACTCGATTTCCCTATTATGTATGCTTCTGGCCGCAGCGGCTGGGCTGTCAAAGAATTAACAGATGACCGTAAAGACATTGAACCACTTTTCGACTTAATCGTGGCTCACGTGCCAGAAGCTGAAGGCGATAAAAAAGCTCCGTTCTCTATGCTGGTTACCACCCGCGAATATGATAATTTCTTGGGTCGTGTGTTAACAGGTCGCGTTCAATCTGGCCGCGTTAAAGTAAACACCGCCGTGCGGGTGCTGAATGCCAATGGCGAGATTGTGGAAACAGGCCGAATCAACAAATTATTGTCCTTCCGCGGTATCGAACGTTTGCCAATTGAGGAAGCCGAAGCCGGAGACATCATTGCCATCGCCGGCCTGGAAAAAGCAACTGTTGCCGATACAGTTGCCGTTCCAGAAATCACAGTGCCACTCGCAGCACAACCGATTGATCCACCCACCTTGGCGATGACATTTTCAGTTAATGATTCCCCCTTGGCTGGCCGAGAAGGAACGAAGCTTACCTCTCGCGTTATCCGGGATCGCTTAATGAAAGAGGCCGAAGGTAACGTTGCAATCCGTATTACCGAAACTGAAGAAAAAGATGCGTTCGAAGTTGCGGGTCGGGGTGAATTACAACTCGGTGTTTTGATTGAAACAATGCGCCGAGAAGGCTTTGAACTCTCGATCAGTCGTCCCCGCGTTCTTTATAAGAATGATGAGACAACCGGTGACCGTCTTGAGCCTATCGAAGAAGTACAAATTGACGTTGACGAAGAATTCAGCGGCGCTGTCGTTGACGCCATGAACCAACGCAAGTCAGAAATGACAGATATGCGCCCATCCGGCGGCGGTAAAGTTCGTATCACTTTCTTGGCCCCCTCACGCGGGTTGATCGGTTATCATGGACAATTTCTGACGGATACACGCGGAACAGGTATCATGAGCCGTGTTTTCAATCACTATGGCCCTTATCGGGGAACAATTGAAGGTCGTCATACAGGTGTTCTGATTTCTAACGGTAATGGCGAAGCCGTCACCTACTCCCTAAAAACCCTAGAAGAGCGCGGTGTTCTGTTTGTCAGCAACGGAACCCAGGTTTATGAAGGAATGATTATTGGTGAAAATAGTCGCGATAATGACCTGGAAGTTAACCCGTTAAAAGCCAAACAGCTAACAAACTTCCGAGCATCAGGGAAAGAGGATGCCGTTCGCTTAACACCGCCCAAAATCTTTAGCTTGGAACAAGCAATTGCCTATATCCAAGACGATGAACGGGTGGAAGTAACACCAAAAAACATTCGTCTCCGTAAAGCTTTCTTGGATCCGCATGAACGCAAACGCGCTGAACGTAAACGTGAGATATAAGTGACTAAACGGTGCTGGGTGATTTCTGATGGAAGTGCGGGCATGGTTAATCAAGCCTGGGGCTTAGCAGAAACTCTGGGATATGAGGTAGAACTCAAAAAGATCTGCCTCCGCCAACCTTGGGAAACACTAGCGCCGTATTTGACCATTGGGTTAGGTTATTGTCTTGCGAAAGATAGTGATCCCCTTCTCCCTCCTTATCCTAATCTTATCCTCGCTTCTGGACGACGTGCTATTCCGCCTGCCCTTTATATTAAACAAAAAGTAGTTGGACAACAGAGTAAAGTAGTTTACTTACAGGATCCGCGAATTGATCCTTCTCACTTTGATGCTGTTATTTGTCCGCAGCATGATGGATTAACAGGTAAGAACGTCCTTCAAACAATTGGAGCGACCCATCGCATCACTGCGAAAAAATTAGCTCAAGCAAAAGCCGATTTCCACCATCTGAACCCCCATAACCAACCTGTGCTTTCAGTCATCATTGGCGGATCGACTAAAAAATATAACATGGACATGGATTTTGCTCAGCGCTTAAGCGACGATTTAATTCAAATAGCCCAACAAGGATGGCGCATTCTGATCACCCTTTCTCGCCGGACTCCCGCAGCTGTAGCAGGAAAGATAAAATCCTTACCCTCTTCTATTTATGTATGGAATGGCGAAGGTGATAACCCTTATTTTGGTTTGCTGGGATTAGCCAATGCGATTCTTGTAACGTGTGATAGTGTCAGCATGATCTCAGAAGTATGCGCCACTTCAGTTCCAGTCTATCTCTACCCTTTACCTAAAGTTTATTGGAAACATCAACAATTCCATCAATCTCTTATTGACATGAATCGGGTGCGATGGTGGAGCGGAGCCCTTGAACCCTATATGTTTACCCCTCTCAATGTTAATCAAGATACGGTAGCAAAACTTAAAGCATTGCTATCCATCTAAAGGCTTTAATAAAACTTCGCTATCCCCCTATTTTTGTCCTTTTTTGACCCCTCTGTCTTTTTTCCTCGGCCGCTTTGAGCGCGGGTCTTGAGATGATAGGCGATCGCTCTTGTAATATCGAGACCCCTGCTCAAGGCAGGGGATAGGGTTATTGTTTTTAGAACTACTTCTTTCTGAGTCATTTCTTTCTCCTTTTTCCCGGCCAACGAGCCGAGATCTCGAGCTGGCAGGCAAAACTATCTCACTGATGGAGAGACCCAGGGTCAAGCACGGGGATAGGTCTTTTCTATGAAATACTCTTTTTCTTGTGATATCAAGAATCCGCGTCTCGCAGCGCTTGCCTGGAAAAAGAGGGACAAAAAAATCCCCAGCCCTTTTAAGAAAAGACCGGGGGAAAAGATTAATCATCAACTGCATAAGGGGGGAGCCCTCATACTTAGCTATGAAGACAGATTTTATTGATTCTGCATTATAGACACATTCATATTCCCATGCTGAGCCACTAATTTCTGTTGATCCTCATCTATTTGTGGGTTAGAAACATCTAAATCTACAAACTCGCCTTGTAACTTATCCGCATGCTTCTCAATATATTGATCAACTCGTGCCTCAATCTCTTTTTTCTGCTTGTCATATCTACAATTATTGTATTCCCATATTAACCAATTTTGCCAATTCCAGTTCCTCTGAGGATCAACAACATCAGGGATTGCGCGACGGTACATTTCTCGAAGTCTTTTAAGCTTTGCTTTAAAAGCGGGATCTAAACGAGACTGTGTTACAGGGTTTGCTTCTGCTGTAATTTCATTATCAGTAAATTCATCCATTCCGTCGTACTCCAAACTATCTGCCATACTTTTTCGTCTTTGTTCCATTATCTCTTTTAACCTAATAAGAGGATTAGAGGAGTCTGTTGAAGGCGCTCCTGTCCGTGGCGATAATGTAAACTTAGGGTTAAAGCCCCCCTTTAGAATTTCTTTCTCAATCTTGCCCAGCACATCTATCTCATCAGAGGTTAATGTGGATGTTCGTCTATGCTCTCTTATCTGTTGCAGTATAGCTGAGTTATCCCTTACAGGTTGATTAGAACCCTCAGTTAATGTTTCTTGTTCAGCTTCTGGGTCTGCCTTGCCTTTACCTTTTCTATCCTCTTTTGCTTGGCTGCTTTCATCCTTACGGGAAGTTGATGTCTTAGGCAAACTTGCAGCTTTTTTATTCTTCCCATTTGAGAATATTGGGGAAGAAGACGGTGGCGTAGGCGGAGGTGGTGGAGCCATCATAGAAGAGGAAGAAGAGGGGCGACTAGACGTCCCCATACTGGTTGAAGTTGCCGGTGTTTCTACAATGATTTCAGGCGCTCCACTGCTGCGGGAACTTGATGTACTGGTGCTAGCCCTACTTAATGCAGCGAGTTGGGCTCTTAGACTTTGATTGATGTCCTCTTGTTCCTGCAGTTCTTTGTGTAAGGCACGGACTTGAGAACTGCCAAAATCCCTTCCTAGTGACTTATATAACTCTTCAAGCTGAACGGCCATAAGTGAAAATTTTTCTATTTCAGAATTAAAATGTTCTTCAAGGGAACTCTTTTGTTCTTGCAATTGATTTAAGTTATCCAACTCCCTCTCCTGCTGCGCTTCTAATTTCTCAACTTCTCCGTTAAGTTCTTGAAGGCGGTTGGTATGGGTCTCCTTCCTCTTCTTTGTTGTTGGGCGCTTCCTTTCCTCGGCAGCAAGATCATTTTTTACCGTTTTTAATGATTTGGCAGTAAGGTCGTGTACTACTTGTAAATCATTAATTTTTTTCTCTAGAGCTGTAATTCTTTCTTTATAGTTCTCTGCCTCACTGTTCTTAGTCATCAACAAATGCACTACTTCATTTAAAGCATAGGCGCCATCCATTTGTGGTTGCTCTACAGCTCTTGATTTTTCTTGACGTATTAATTGACGTTTAAGATTTTGGTTTTCAAGATTAACTTCATCAAGTCGAGCCTGTCTCTCGGTGTTAGAAGCATCGAGTAATGTAATTTGCTCTCGAAGAGGGTTAACTGCCTCGTTTATACGTTGTTCAAGTTGGCGTTGCTGTTCTTGCGCAGTCTGTTGAGCAGCCTCCTCTAACTGTTGAATGCGTGCTTGCAGTCTTCCCATCTGCTCATTCGGCGCTTGACGCGCTGCTTCAAGTTGGCGTTGCTGTTCTTGCGCGGTCTGTTGAGCAGCTTCCTCTAATTGTTGAATGCGTGCTTGCAGTCTTCCTATCTGCTCATTCGGCGCTTGTTGCGCTGCTTCAAGCTGACGTTGCTGTTCTTGCGCAGTCTGTTGAGCACGGCGCTCAGCTTCTTCTAGCTCTTGGATACGAGCCTCAAGTCTTCCTATTTGCTCATTCGGCGCTTGAGTAAGCTGTTGTTGTAATTGAGCTAAAGCCTGTTCATTTTGTTGCCTTAATGTTTGGCGCTCTTGTTGAACTGCATGGAGCTGATTCCGAAGATCTTCCATCTCCTCATTTTGTTGTTCTTGCTGTTGGCGACGTTGAGCTTGAATTAATCGCTGTCTATTTCCTCCTCCTTGATTACGCGGAGCATCATTAACTGCCACAGGGATTACTGGCGCCTGAACTGGCTGAACATTCTGCTGAATAATCTGCGGTGCAAGAAGTTGCTGTTGCTGGGGTGCCTGTTGTTGCTGCACCCCTTGTCTTTGTTGAAGGGCTGCATTGATTTCTTGTACAAAAGGTATCAAATGATTAACACCTAAATTTGGTACTGGTCTATTATGCCGCCTTAAAAATTCACTTAAAGCCCTTTTTTGGCCAGATATATGCATCCCTCGCAAATCATCCAAGTTAAATGGTTCTGCCGTATAGGAAGCTGAGCTTAATAAGGCAAGACAGAATAAAGATCGTATTTTCATTTTATGCTCATTATTTAGTGGTTTATTTTTAAAAGACTAACTATTATTTAGACCTGATAGTATTACAGAAAAGCAGGAAGTCTTTTCAGATATAAGAACAGGATACTAAAAGTAGAAGAAAAAAGATGCAAAGATTAACTTTGATGGAAGTTGATCTTTTTACAACAATTTTTAGCTGTAATCTGCTCCTCTCTGATGTTAAACTTCGATTACTTATAAGTTGAATTAGTTAAACGGCTTCCTTCTCCTTTTTTATTTACTTAGATGAAAATTTTTCACTCAATCAATATAAACTGTTCCATTTCTGCTTGAAGTTGCTGTTGCTGCGGCCCTTGTCTTTGTCGAAGACCTCCATTGATTTCTTGTGCTATAGTAATAAGATTTGCAAGACTTAAATCACTTAAAATGTTATGATGTTGGCTCGCAAATCTATATAAAGCGTTTCTCTAACTAATACAGGGCATACCATGCAAATCATCCAAATTAAATGATTCTGCCGTATAAGAAGCTGAGCTTGACAAGGCAAGACAGAATAAAGATCGTATTTTCATTTTATGCTCATTACTTAATATGCCGCTTTTTTGATGTATTGGCTGCTTTCTAGTAATACTAACAGCTTAGAACTACTATAAGTGTTATCAGTTAAGGGCATAAGACAGTCGCAGCATCAATGATGAAACATACGGCTTAATTTTGGTGGAAACCGACTCTGTATCACCACCTACCACACGTGCACGGAAGGTTTTAATAGGCCCATAAAGAGCAATCCGCCCCTCTAAACCAACGCGCACCTTAGCGACATCCTTTTCAATTCCAATCCCAAAAGTAGGAGCAGTTTTCCATTTTTTCTTGGTAAAGCGGGGAGCGCTTATGATTTCCTGAGCAGCTGTATCCGCCTCTTCAAAAGTGTAAATATATTTAAAGTGACTAACGTCAATACCAACCAGTCCATAAAGACGACCAGACTCCATAATCTTGCTCCCAACGCGGAGGACGAAACTTGTATTTAACTCTCGGGATAGTTTTGGTTCCAAGCTGCGTTGTGCGTAGCGGTTGACGCCCTGGCCCATATCAAGATCATTAACATTAGTTCCCCGAAGTTGACTCTTGACACTGCCTTGACCAATTTGGAATTCAGGACTAATAAATAAGGGAAATGAGGGAAGGTCATAGGAGGTTCCAACAAAGAAATAACCATTTACTCTATTACTAGATAAGTGCCGCCCATCTGTAAAAGTTACGGTGTTTCCCATAAAGTTTTTTAAAGATCCATAGCTTTTACCACCCATGTGGTCCCACGCTAGTGAAACACCCATATAAGGATTACCAAAAACTGAAGCATTGGCCTGGCCTGCGATAGATGTGAAAAGCAGCAAGGCAATAGAAGGGGTAACATACTTTATTTTCATCATATTTCCTTTAGCATGATAAGTGGAGAGTTTCCCCTCCTTAATTAATAAATGGCTTATATCCATAATTTCTGAGGCATTTCTGTAGGATGTTGTATCAACAAAATTATAAATTGTCCACATTATATATAATAAAAAATTATCTTCTCTACGCTGTAAAAAAGGATTTATATTTCCTTTTTTTCGTTAATCGGTTGGATAAATGGGTTATTTTTTGAAGAATCGTGCTTATGAAAATGATAAAGTATATTTTTATATAAAACTTTTTGATGGTGTTATTTTTTCTTTGGCATGAGAACTCAGCCTCAGGTATAAAGCTTCTAAACATGACGTATCATTTTTACTGTCTGCCGCTCATTGTGAAAAGAATTCACTGAGCGGCAAAGGAAAACAAGTAGAACAGATGTGAGTGAAATGATAGGGGGAGTTTACTGCCCCACCGTAAGAAAAAGAGACCGCCTCACTCCATTGGGAGGAGTATTTATGGTCTTTTTGATACTGAGTCTGCTAGGACTGCAACTTGGACTGGAAAGGGGGCTAGGGTTAGGATCAAAATTTTCTTTCCCTTTATCTTTTCCTGCCTCTTTGACGTCCCCTCCCTCTTCCTCTATTTTGGTTGTTGCATCTTTTATAAGATGGAAAAAACTTTGGAGCTCACGCAGATTTTTCTGAGCCTCCAAAAACTTCCTCATCCATTCAGAGGATTCCTGTTTTTGACTCTTATAGGCTTCTTCAAGCTTTCTATTTTCTTCGTTTAGCCTATGAACCTCCTGAATGTGAGCCTCTTGCGTTTCTACCAATTTAAGTTCTACCTCTTGGATTTTATTTTCTGCCTGCTTTAGCTGAGTCTGCTGTTCTTCTAGCTTCTGCTGCTGAGCGTCGTTTAAGCCGCTGAGGTCTTTAACTTGCGTTTCTAAATCCTGTACTTGAAGGGTATAAGTCTCTTGCGTTTTTGCAAGCTGCTGTTCCGTCTCAAAGATTTTATTTTCTGCTTGCGTGAGGTGATGATGCTGCTTGTCCGATTCTTGCTGTTGAACTTCAGTAAGGTCAATTAGATTTTTAACTTTTTCTTCTAGACTAGAAATTTTATTCTCATGCTCATTTCTCGTCTCAATAAATTGAAATTCTTTTTCTTGGAGCTCTTCCTTTACGTCATGAAGCTGGGTTTGCTGTTCCTCTAACATTCGTTGTTTAACTTCATTAGCTTCAGTCAATTCTTTAATTTTTTCTTGTAAACTCTGAACTTGATGGGCATGCGTTTCTTGGATTTCAACAAGTTGATGCTCAACCTCAAGAATTTTATTTTTTGCAGATTCCAACTGGACCTGGTGTTCTTCTATCTTTTGTTGCTTGCTTTCAGCAGAAATTCGTAATTCTCTCCCCTGTTCTTGGAGGTTATGGACTTGCTCAGCATGAACTTGTTGACTTTTATCCCATTCCCGCTGTTTATTTAAAATTTCCTGCCTTGTAGTGTCCAGTTGTCCTTGAGCCTCAGCTAGAATCTGTTGATTTTGTTGGTCGGTTTTTATTAAATCAGAAATTTGGGCTTGAAGTTTTTTAGATTCCTTAGCATGCTTTTCTTTTGCTTGCACAAATTCTTCTTCTTTAATCTTAAGTTGGTTATTGGCAATATCTAGCTGAGCTTGAATGTCCTCTAAAGCTTGCTGATCAACTCGTTGACTGGCAGTTAAATCATTTAATTTTTGCCTTAAAAAGTTAACTTGTTGACCATATTGCTGCTGAACTTGGTCTAGTTCCATTTGTTTAGTTTTAATCTCCAGCGTTGCCATCTGAAGTTTTTGTTCTAATTCCTCTATGGTTTGTTGGTCAGATTCTTTTTGTTCTATTAATGTTGTGATTTGTTGTTGAAGGTCATGGACTTGCTGAAAATAATGAGTTTGAGCCTGAACAAGCTCTTCTTCTTTAACATTAATTTTACTATTCGCTGTCTGAAGGTGCTGAGATACTCTGGCCAAATCTTCTTGATTACATTCTTTTTCTTCTATTAAGATTGTAATTTGCTGTTGAAGATCATGAGCTTGACGAGCGTGCGTATCTTGCATCTGAGTAAGCTCGAGTTGTTTAACATTAAAACTGTTACAGGCAGCCTCCAGCTGTTGGTGGAGAGTCGATATACTTAATTGATCCTGACGTTGAGAGGTCGTTAAAGTTTCCACTTGACTCTCTAACCTGTTAATTTGGCGTTGGAGGTGGCTAAATTCTGCTTGTTGAGTTGCCTGTTGTAATCTCACAGTTGTTAATTTTGTTTTTTTTCTCCCCATTTTCTCAGATAGAAGTTGTACTTGAGGATCAACTCTTGGGAGCAATAGGGTTTGTTGGTGCTGTTCTACTAGATTTTGATTTTGGTGGAAAAGTATTGAATTATTAATTTTTAAAGCCATACATATAAGATCTACCAGAACAGCATTCTTTGATATTGTAGGGAAATATGGTCGTACATGGTTGTAAAGAATATCTCTTTTTTCTGGCAATGTCTTCTTATTAGCTAAACTCATAAAGTCCAAGGGTTGAGAGGTGGAAGACAAGCCTCGGACTTCAAAATTTAGAAGGTCATGAGCAAGGGTAGCTGTATTTAGCAAAGCAAGGCATATTAAAGATCGTATTTTCATTCCTATATCCATTATTAGATTTATTGGGTCCAATAGATTTACAACCTCTTCGCCATAACAACGTTTCCTCTGATGCAGAATATTTAATATCCTAAAGTATAAGAGAGCCGAAACATAATCGAGGAAATGTAAGGTTTAAATTTGGTTGTTGCTATTTCTCTGTCACCAGACTGTTCAACTGTTCTAGCCGTTTTAATGGGGCCATAAAGTGCAAGACGATACTCTAACCCCATTAAAACTTTGTCAATCTCCTTGGCTATTCCTCCTCCAAAAACAGGGGCCATTTTCCATGTTGATTTTATAAAGGTTTGAAAACCATTAATCCTTCCGTAATTTGCTTCAAACTTTTCAACGATAAAGCTATATTTAAAGCGACTGACATCAATTCCTCCTAAACCATAAAGGTTAAGAGAATTTAAGACTTTCCCCCCTAGTCGCACAACAAAACTGGTATTTAATTGTCGTGATAATTTAGGATCCATGCGGCGCTGCAAAAACTCTGCGCCTAAATTAACATTTGGATCAGACGCTGTATTCTTAAGTTGACTATTTAGACTCCCTTGACCAATTTGAAATTCAGGGCTAATAAATAAAGACACTTGCTCTAAATTGTAAAACGTTCCTAAAAATACATAACCATTCATTCTATTAGCACATAAAGATAGACCATTAGAGAAATGGAGGTTATTTCCTTCTCGTGTTGTTAAAGCACCGTAACTTTTACCCCCCATGTGATCCCAACTCACAGCTAAACCCGCATAAATTTTATTAAGCCCATCCGCATTTGCTTGATCTATTGGTAAAAATAAAAGTATTAAGGCGAGAAAAGATGAAATATATTTTAATTTCATGAAGAGTTCCTTTATTTATTTGTAATTGTGGGGTTTCGATAATTTTATATAAAACTAATTTTGGCCAATAATTTATCAGGCATATCGTTCGGGATAGTAACAATAAAATTATTTTTTGTCCATAATTTTAATCAAAGTTAATTTTTACTGTACTAGATTATAACGCTATTAAAAACAGATCAAGGGTTTATAAATTTTAGGGTAATATGCAATAAATTTAAAATGTGCTTAGCAGCAAAATTCAAAAAAAGAGGCCAATTAAAGATTTCCAGCACTATGAAAACCCTGTTCCTGCGCTCCAGCTGTAGATTAATGTTAAGGGCTTAGATCTAAAAACAAAGCGAGTCAGACAATCTGAGGGTAGGAATTACAATTATTTTAGTAATGAAATCTGTCCCCGCTGCTTGAAAGCCTTTTCACTCCCCCTTTGCCAATAACTTAGATTAAGGAAATAGGATGGCAATTTATAAAATAAGGAGGTGTTTTAGAGAGACGGCATAAAGTTATCCCCTTAAAAATAATTATAATAATAGACTTCTTAAGGGGAAATATAAGAAAGTTTTAGGACTTTTCAAGCGTTTTAAGCCCTTCAGGCACCTTAATTTCTTTAGGAATGGTGATTTGAGAATTGGGCTTCCATATAAATTTTATAAATAACACTGACCCAATAACGAAACCTGCCGTTGCAGCTCCTATCACGACTGCCCTGTGATGAGGAAATTCGATATTATTAAAAAACCCCCTCCTGAATGTTTTTTGCTTTTGAGGTGTCTCTGGCTCCGATATTTTAAGTATGTGTGGCGTTTCAAGTTGGGAAGTCGGAGCAACTGAAGAAGGTTCACTATCAACGATTTGAGAGCTCTCCTTTCCAATCTCTGAAAGCTTGGATTCTAAAGAGGATGGCGATTCTTCAGTCAAAGATAGAGGCGTAACAGATAGAGCTTCAGGTTCCTCTGGGGGAGAAGTCTCCCTTTCAGTTTCTGCAAGCGCAGAAGGTATGTCTCTTCTTGGCCTGTGGAGCTCAGCCCCAACAAAAGAGCGTGATTGAACAGCGGGACGCAGTTGGTACATTTTCTTAAATAGCTCCTCTATTAATTCTTCCTTATCTATTTTCCCTTCCTGTTTACTTTGGTCCTTTTGTTGGCTAATAAAAAATTCTATCTCTTTAAATTTGGATTTTGTCTTAGATAGTTGAGTCCGCAACTCTGTAACTTCATCTCTTTGATGGGAATGTTCCAATTGAATATGGATAAGCTCTTCTTGATTAAGCCGAAACTTTTCATACACTACCTGCAATTCCCCTCTTAAATGTGTTAATTCTTGCATCGTTGCAGAATAAGAGTCGTTGAGTATTAAGATTTTTTTCTCGAGTTCTTCAGTTTTGAACTGATGATCGTTTTTGGCTTTTTGAAGCTCTTCTTGTTTTAACTGAAGTTGATAATTCGCTTCTTTGAGAGCATTCTGTAGACTGACTAACTCTTTTTTATCTCTTGACTGATCATCTCTTAATTCGTCTAGACTGGTAGCAAATTGGACTCTTTCTTCGGTTTGCTGCTTTTTTAAGCCTATTAGATGTTGTTGCGTGGTTTGAACGTGATCCTCAACCATTTTAAATTGTTCTTCTAGCGCTAATTTTTGTGTGGTTAAAAGGTTAATTTCGTCTGTAAGTCGTTTTTCTTTTTCGACTTGTCCGTTTTTCACTTGCTCCAGCTGTGCCCAAGCTTGTTGTGCCTGCTCTTGGGCCGCTTCAATTTTACTTTCTAACTCTGATTTATCTTCTGTTAAAAGCTTGATTTCTGTTTCAAGCTGAGCTCTTTCTTCGGCTTGCTCGTTTTTCACTTGTTCAAGTAATTGTTGAGTTATGTGCGACTCTTCTTCAGCTACTCTAAGCTGTGTTTCTAAACCTACTTTGTCCTCTGTTAAGCTCTTAATTTCTCTTTTACGCTGTGTCTCTGATTCATCTTTTTCTCTTATTATATGCTGAAGCTGTTGCTTTGTTGTTAGAAGCTGCTGTTGAGCCGTTTCAATTTTATTTTCTAAATCTAATTTTTTTTCTTTTAAGGTCGTAATTTCTGTTTTCAGCTGTATTTTTTCTTCCTCTTGCACTCTTCTCCCTTGGTGCAATTGCTGTTGAATTGTTTGCACTTGAGCCTGAGCTGTTTGGAGTTGATTTTCTAATCTTAATTTATGAGTTGTTAAGCTCTCAATTTGGTTGTCATATTGTGTTTTTTTATGATGGATTTCGCTTTGTTTTACTTGCAACTGATTGCTAGCACCTCTGAGATCTTCTTCTAATCTTCCAATTCTTTCCAATAGAGTTTCATTCTGTACTGTAAGAGTATTGAGTCGTATAGCATGATTCGCTTCTTTAACACAGGCGATAAGAGTTTGACTCGGTGTGTTTGGAGGGGGGATGCTTGCTGAAGCAAATACCTCCGAAGGTAAAGTGGTTAAAAAATTATGCAAAGTTTGGCGGCGTTGCAACTCATTTCCCGTTAATTTTTCTAAATTGAAAGCCCTAAGTTCTGGCTCCATTGCCTCAGAAACTAAACCCCATAGGGTAAAACCTAAAAGAAAGCGTAATTTTATTTGTAACATCATAGTTTATTTAATATTTTTAATTGTTATTGTTCATTTTAATATTAAATTATTATTATAGAAAGTAAAAGGGAAAGAATGTTACCAATTAACTTCCCTTCCTTTTATTTTAAATAATTTTTTTTAGAATGTATAAGACCAACGCAGCATAATAGAAGAAATCCGTGGCTTCATTTTTGAAGAAATTGTTTCTGTAAGATCCTGGGTATAGACAATTTGGGTCATTTTGACAGCACTATAGGACGCGAAACGATATTCAATCCCCAGGCGCGCTTTTTCAAATGTCTTGGCAATTCCTACTCCCACCACGGGCCCATACTTCCATTTGGAGTGGCTAAAAGTCGTAAATCCTAGCCCTCGAGGCCCACCAAAATCCACATTTTCATAGGCAGTACTGTATTTAAAAAGGCTGGCATCAATACCTGCGGCCGCATAAAATTGAATCGATTCTAAGAGGGTTCTTCCGCCCCGTATAACAAAACTTGTCATCATTTTTCGGGATAATTGGGGATTAAGGTGGCGTTGTAGCGGTGTTACATCTGGATCTCTAACCTCATTTTGTAATTTTCTATTTAAAGCTCCTTGACCGATTTGCCCTTCAGGGCTTATGAACCAGTTTTGCTGTAAATTAAAAATTGTTCCTACAAAAAGATAGCCATTAAACTGATTGGTGGATAAAGACCGTCCTCCAGAAAAGGTTAAATTCCTTCCCGCAAAATTTGATAATGATTCAGAATGTTTGCCATCCAAATGATCCCCTGAGAGGGCAACCCCAACATAAGGCTGGTGGGCATTTAAAGTTTCAGTATGCCCAAGATTAGAGCTTAAGAGCAAGAAGGTAAGTCCAGAGGCAATATTAGGATTAAGATAATTAACTTTCATCAATATTCTCTTTAATTTTAATTTTTTATTAATCTACGGAAAACTATCGACACATAATTACTTTATAAGGCTATCCTTGGCTTTCAGGCACATAACTTGATGTTCTAACAAGAAAAGTGTATCCTGCTTATACTATAACTTATTAAAGTAACTCTCATGTCTACACTGTTTAAACGCGGCCTACTTATTTGGTTCGCAGCAGTATCCTATTATCTCTATCAATATTTAATGCGAGTGTCGCCGGGAGTAATGATAGATGATTTAATGTTGACTTTTTCGCTTGACGCTAAATCTGTCGGTTATCTGGTGGCCACTACCACTTTTTTTTATGCAATAGCGCAAATACCGGTCGGTATCATATCGGATTTATTTGGTGCGCGAAAAATGATTCTGTATTCTTTAGCAGCTTGTATTGTCGGTGTGGCGATTGTTGGTTGGACGCACCATTTAGTTTTAACGTTTGTTGGTCGTGCTTTAATTGGAATTGGCAGTGCGGCTGGTTTTATCTGTGTTAGTAAAATTACCAGTGAATGGTTCCCTATTTCTCAAAAACCTTTATGGTTTGCTTTAACCGTCTGTATGGGGACGATAGGAGCGTTATTAGGATATGCCCCTTTAGCCCTGTTAACTGAGGCCGTGGGTTGGCGCCAAAGTTTAATGTACCTTACTGGCTTCGGTCTTCTTATATTCTTTATTAATGTTATCTTTTTAAAAGATCGACCCCAGACAAATGGTCACTCCTTAAATCATCGACAAATCATGCAACAGATTAAGCGCGTTTTAAAAAGCCGACCCGCTTGGTTGTATGCAATTACGGCCTTGGGAATGTATCTTCCTATTTCTGTTTTTGCCGATTTATGGGGCGTTTCCTTTTTAATCATGAAATATGGATTAACCAAAGAGGCGGCTGCGAGTATTTTATCCCTAGCCTATGTTGGAACGTGCGGCGGAGTGATTTTCATTGCGGTTATGAACAATATTTTGGAGAATTCTCAGTGGTTGATTGCTATTTCCGCTGCTTCTATCACTCTTCTGATGACACTCATCGTTTATGCTTCTGATCTATCCTATATGACGCTCTCAATTTTATTGATATTGTTAGGCATCTTTGTCGGAACAGAAATTTTATGTTTTTCCAAGGCTTGTCAAGAAAACGACATCAATGTCGCCGCCACAGTGACGGCTTTCATAAATTTTGTGGTCACCTTAGGGGCCGCTTTTATTCAGCAAATGGTTGGTGGGTTAATCAAATGGTTTGGGGATGGTCAAATCACTAATAATGGATTGCCTTTATACCAGATTGGTGATTATCAAAACGCCATGAGTTTAGTGATTTTAATTTCATTTCTCTCTTTTATTTTGGCTTTTTTCCTGCCGAACCAGAATGCGGCTGTTAAAATACAAGACAAAGCAATTTAGGTTTGTTATAGTTCAAAATGGAAGATTGGATGGGCAAGCACCCTGCTAATCTGGTCAGAGCCGGAAGGCAGCAGCCACCGTGGGATCCTGCTTGGGTCATATCAATCTTCCACCACCTATTGAACTAAAATGTGATGGTTCACAGGGCTTCATAATTGAAGGTTAATCAATGTCAGAAAATCTAGTCAATTACCGTGTTCTAGCACGTAAATATCGTCCTCAAACCATGAATGAATTGGTGGGACAAGAACTGCTTGTTAAAACGCTCACTCAAGCCATTGATGCAAACCGCTTACCTCATGCCTTTGTTTTGCATGGGATTCGGGGGGTGGGGAAAACAACAACAGCCCGCATCCTTGCCAAAGCCTTAAATTGTCAGGGGGTCGACGGCCAAGGAGGGCCGACAGCCAATCCCTGTGGTGTGTGTAGTTCATGTGTTTCTGTAACAGAAGATCGCCATTTAGACGTGATTGAAATGGACGCCGCCAGCCGGACAGGGGTAGATGATATTCGTGAAGTCACAGAATCGGCACGCTATAAAGCGGTTAATGGGCGCTATAAAATATTTATTATTGACGAAGTTCATATGCTCTCTAAGAGCGCCTTTAATGCCCTGCTTAAGACCTTGGAAGAACCACCGCCGCATGTGAAATTTATTTTTGCTACCACAGAGTTGAAGAAAATTCCTGAGACTGTTTTATCTCGGTGTATGAAGTTCGACTTGGCTCGAATTACGCCCACAATCTTATTTGATTATTTCAAAACAATTTGCGCCAAAGAGCAAGCAACGATCGAAGACGAAGCTTTAGCTTTATTGGTGCGAGCAGCTGATGGATCAGCAAGGGATGGGTTATCCCTATTAGACCAAGCGATTTCCTTGTCTCAATCTCATGTCACCACGGACATTGTTCGGGATATGTTGGGAGTAGTCGATCGGGGCCGCATGTTTACCCTTTTAAACTTATTAATGGAAGGTAAAATCGCAGAGGTTATTGCCGAAGTGCGAGATCTTTATGCCCGCGGTAGTGAGCCGACAGTGCTATTACATGATCTGTTAGATTTAGTGTATTGGGTAACCAGTCTTAAAATTAATGCTTCTCTTTTAACAGATGTCACCTGGCCTGAATCTGATCGGCGTGAAGGAGGAGAATTGGCCAGCAAATTATCGATGCCAATTCTTATGCGCGTCTGGCAAGTATTGTCCAAAGGCTATGAAGAAGTGGTCCGGTCCCCCTTACCGAATCAAGCTGTGGAAATGGTTTTAATCCGGTTAGCCTATCTAAGCGATTTGCCCTCGGCAGAAGATCTGCTGAAATTAACCTCTGGGAGTGGAGGAGCTACAGGCGGAAGTATATCTTCTTTCAGAGGAGCAGCGTCCGCCAGTTCTCCCTTAGCATCGACAACGTTTAATCCTATTAATAAATCTACTCTCACCCAGACAGTGTCGGCCTCGCCAATCGTTCATCCAATGCCCGCGACCTTTCAGGATGTGTTGAAAATAGTTGCTCAGTCACGAGAGCCCTTATTGTACAGTAATTTAATGCAAGATATTCATTTGGTTTCTTTTAGTATTGGCAAGATTGTGTTACGGCTCGGTGATAAGGCCCCTTCTACCCTTCCTACTCAATTGCAAAATTTATTGCAGCAACAAACTGGCCAACAGTGGGATATTGATATTGTGTCAGAAGGGGGAGCTGCGACCGTGGTTGAACAAAATCGCCAGCAGATGCAGCAATCAGAACAATCAGCTCTAAACCATCCTCTCATTCAAGAAATGATGACTCAATTTCCCGGTCTAACTGCAAAAATTGAACGACAAGAGACAATACATTAGGAGTATATAATGAAAAATATTGGACAATTAATGAAGCAAGCCCAGCAAATGCAGCAAAAAATGGCTGATATGCAGCAAAAGATGGAACAAACCGAGATTACAGGTGCGGCAGGAGCTGGTCTGGTTCAAGTGGCCATCAACGGCAAAAGCGAAATGCGCAGCCTTAAAATTGACCCTTCTTTAGTTGATCCTCAAGAAATCGAAGTTTTAGAAGATTTAATTATTGCTGCCTTCAATGATGCAAAAACAAAACTTGAATCCCAAATGTCGGATGAAATGGGTAAAATTACCGGAGGGATGAATATACCCGGAATGAAATTACCTTTTTAAATCTGCAGCATTTCTAAAATTAAGCCCTGTTAAGGGCTTTTTTTATAATCTAATTCTTTATCATCCCTCGATAACATCAATAACTCCTGAGAGCTTACTCTCTTTTTCGTGGGGCTCAGTCTCTGACACCCCCGCAGGTTCTGGAAAATCTATTTCCTGATTTTCTTCAAAGATATAGCTTTCTTCATCTAAGGGCTCAATCGTTATAGAATCATTAATAGCATCATTAAATTTAATTTTCTCGCGTTCTTCATAGACTTGTTCTATAAAGTTCTTGAAAATAGGGACAGCAAGGCGCCCCCCCGTTTCTCCCTCTCCTAGAGTCCGCGGTTGTGGAAAACCGACAAAAACACCGACAACCAAATCTTTAGTAAAGCCAACAAACCAACTATCATTAAAGTTATTGGTTGATCCTGTTTTACCAGCCACCTCAAACCCCAATGTAGCAAGCGAGCGCGCCGTTCCGTTTTGGGTCACCCCAATCATCATGGAAGTAAGCTGTTTAACTGCATTTTCAGAAGCGATTTGTTGAGGATTTTGTAAAGAGTCCGTAATCGAGTATAATGTTTCACCATAACGATCTTGGACCCAATCGACGGTATAGGGGGCTACCCGATACCCACCATTAGCCAGAGAAGCATACGCAGCGACAAGACGGTCTACAGTTGTCACGCCAGCCCCAAGCACCATAGCTAGTTGTTTAGGCATGTGAGGAGCAATGCCAAATTTCTTAGCGCACTCAATAATAGGGTTCATACCAACTTTTTGAGCTAAGCGAATTGTCATCACATTGCGCGATTGCTCCAATCCTACCCGCAAGGAACAGGGTCCTAAATAGTGACGATTGTAATTCTGAGGGGTATAAAATCCACGCTTGCTCCCCAGACTTATACTAATAGGAGCGTCTAAAATCTGAGTATCCGGTGTCATGCCCTGTTCTAGGGCCACTAAATAGACGAATGGCTTAAAGCAAGAACCGATTTGCCGCGAGGCTTGGACGGCACAGTTAAATTGGTTCATCTCAAAATCATAACCACCGGCTAAGGCGAGCATCCGTCCTGTTTTTGGATCCATGGCCACAAGGGCACCGGTTATAGTGGGAATTTGTTCTAATTTAAATTGATCACCCTCTTGTTGGCTTACCAGAATTACATCTCCAATACGGAGTATCTCTTTCATATGCCGAGGAGTTGGCCCAATTTTTTGCCCTACCAGGCAAGGAGCCGCCCAACCACAATCTTTTAAACCAATAAAACCTTCGGCGCCATTAGAAAAGCCGATGCGTGCTCTGTGAGACTCCACTTCTATCACCACTACCTGGTCCCAATTACCACTCCCGAGTGGGGTTTTGAGTTTTTTAAGCCCCTTAAGCCAAGGCGTGTTTTTTTCTGATTTGTCCCACTCTAAATGCGAAAGAGCGCCCCGCCATCCATGACGCCGATCATAGGCAAGCAATCCTTTTTTCAGAGCACTTTCTGCTAATTCTTGTAATATTACATCCATGGTGGTGCGAACTGTCATTCCACCCTGATGCACTTGATTACTGCCAAATCGTTGAATTAACTCTCGACGCACAGCATCTGTAAAATAATCAGCCTTAACAGGCATTTCCCGATGCTTACGAAAGGTGAGAGACTGGGTTTTAGCCGCTGCGGCCGCTTCAGGAGAAATCATGTTTTCTTGGACCATACGGTCAATAACCCAATTCCGGCGCGCTTGAACTTTAGAAATATCTTCCTTTTTCGTCAAAGTTGTCGGGGCTTTGGGCAGGGCCGCCAAAAACGCAACTTCATCAATTGTTAAGTCATCCAACTCTTTGTCAAAGTAGGTAAGAGCTGCTGAAGCAATACCATAGGTACCGGCGCCTAAATAAATTTGATTCAGATAGAGCTCAAAAATACGATCTTTAGCTAAACTAAATTCTAAACGTAGGGCAACGATGGCTTCCTTGATTTTGCGATCAAAGGACCGTTCATTCCCCACTAAAAAATTTTTAGCAACCTGCTGCGTAATGGTTGATGCACCGCTTGGGCGATTACCCCATGAATTACTCAGGGTATTAGTCAAAACGGCTCGCAATGTGCCTAATATATCAACACCGAAATGGTAATAAAAATTCCGATCCTCAGCCGCCATAAAGGCGTTTTTAACTAAATCTGGAATTTGATGAAAGGGGACAAACAAACGCCGTTCAACCGCATATTCCTGTAAGAGTTGCGCATCACTTGTATACAACCGACTCATCATCGGCGGCTCATAATCTTTGAGATAATCGTATTCTGGCAGCACTTGACCATAATGGATGAAAATAAATAAACAAATAGATATAATCGAAGCAATAATAAGGCTAAGTCCAGACAGGACACGAACGCAGGCTGTTAAAAGAGGACGATTGGACATAATTTATCATAAAATTTGGACTCTTACCAAAGTATGACAAGTTTTTTAAAAAAGGGGAAGAGTCGCTATTTTTCAAAAGAAAGAAATTATATCGTTTTGATTTAACTTAAAAATCAACTCTGCGTTGTAATTATGGTTATTTTTAACCCCAAGTTTACAATACTACTCTACGTGAGTTGGGTCATCCTTGTAATAGCTTCCAATCTCCCTCTTTTTCTGACCAAAGGTGGAAGAGACAGAATTCCCTTGTCAATTGAACACTAGACTATTATTCAAAAGCCCGAGCTCGATGGCCTGAAAAGGTACTCTCTGCTTTCCAACTGCAGGGGCACTTTGAGGAAGAATCTTAATAAAAAATTGAGAGTATTGTTGGTATGTTATGATTAAAAGCTTTGGAGAATAAAACCCATATGAGTAAGAAAACTGTCACTCAATTGATCGAAGAATACATTTATATCCATCAGGCTTCCCATATTTCCGTGGAAGGTCTCATTCAATCCTTGAGGGAGAGAGGATATGGGTTACTGCTGCTACTTTTGGCCTTACCCAATGTACTTTTACTAACGTCTATTCCTGGAACCTCAACTTTTTTCGGCATCCCAATTTGTTTAATTGCTTTTCAACTGATCATGAATCGTCCTCAACCTTGGCTACCTGATCGTATCCGCCATCGTTACATTGAGCGCGAAACTCTTCTGACTATTTTAAGAAAAGCTTCTCCCTATTTACTAAAAATTGAACATTATGTGCGTCCACGATGGATGAGAATGACCCATAAGAGAATGGAACAGCTGATGGGGTTCTTTATTTTGGCATTAGGGATTATTATTGCCTTACCCATTCCATTTGGCAATTTCTTAGGGGGCGTGGGAGTAGCCATTTTCAGCCTTGCCCTTATTGAAAAAGATGGAGTCTTTGCCCTAGTGGGAATGGTATTGACACTCTTAATTAGTTTCGTTATTTTCAAAGTCGCAGGCAGCATTATTGTTTTTTTAGAATCTATCTTTTAGAAAGATGCATAACGCCTGCATGATATATTTTAAACCAGGGGTGCCTTCGGGCTGAGAAAGGTTATAAAAAACCTTAACCCTTTGAACCTGATTCGGTTAATACCGACGGAGGGAGGTCACCTAATGCAACGCATTTTAACGCTTTTAAAAAAACCTCAATCACGCTTGGCCATTTTTGGCACAGCTCTAGAATATTATGATTATACTTTATATGGGTTCTGCGCTGGCCTGTTAGCACAGCATTTATTCCCAAGCTTGGCTAATGAGAGTGCTCTGCTCTATACCTATCTTTTATTTTGTGCAGGCTCCATCGCAAAACCCTTAGGAGCTCTGATTTTTGGCTGGCTTGGTGATTTGTACGGTCGGCGTCTTGCCTTGCGGTTGAGCATGCTCGGCATTGTGCTCCCCACCCTTATTATTACCGCCTTACCATCAGGACTTGATAGCACCCTTGCCATGATTATTGTTTTGTTTGCCCGCGTATTGCAGGGAATATTTATTGCCGGTGAGAGTGATGGCGTTCGAATCCGGTTATATGAATCAAATCCAACCTACTATCCCTTTGTTAAGAATGTTATTGTCAGCTTGTCCTGTTATATCGGTATCTTTTTAGCTTCTCAAGGAGCTTTTATTGCTAAACAATTTCCCAATTATTGGCGACTCCCTTTCTTATGGGGAGGTATTTTAGGCTTATTACTTCTCAAGGCTAGACGTCACCTTACTGAATCTCCCCACTTTCAGCGAGCTGAAACTTTCTGGATTAAACCTGATTACCGAGGCTTATTGTCTGTCATTATGATCTGTGGAGCGGTTGGCGGAACTTATCACTTATTTTTCGTCTACCAACCCACCTATTGGACTTCTATCCTTTCCATTATGACAGCTGGGCAGGCTCAATCTCTTATCAGCCTTTGCCTGGGCTTGTATTGCCCCGGTCTTTTAATAGCTGCTTTTCTTAGTGAGCGCTATAAAGGAGAAGTGGTCTTCATTAGTGGTACCTTATTAGTCTTCCTGCTTACCCCTTTTCTATGGCTTATCCCCTCTCCCAATCTACTTCTTTTATGTAGTTTAAGCCTTTGCTTATCCTTGATGCACGCGCCAGGGTATGTCTTACTCATGCAGCAATTCCCAATGGTTTCTCGTTACCGTCACATGAGTGTCGGTCATTCTTTAGGGTCACTGCTGATGTCGGGTACAGCTCCCCTTATTGCAACTTATTGTTGGCAGAAATGGCATACCCCTTTTAGTTTAGTCTATCACTTAATGATTCTTATGGGTATTGGCGTACTGGGGATGATTATTGGACCGATGTCAAAACCTACTAGGGATTATAAATAAGGTGAGCTATATACTGCAGGACTGTTTTTTCACCACTCTGAATATCGGCCGTGACAGCCATACCAGGAATCAATTGATTATAATGCAGATCAGTGTCTAAAGAGTTTTTTGCCACTTTAACCATAACTTTGTGATAAGGCTGATTTTTTTCTCCCATGAAGGGATTTTCAGCAATATTACTTATGGTGCCTTCCACTGAACCATTGAGCTGAGCCTCTAGACCAGCAACCTGTAGTCGAACAACCTGCCCCACCTTTATGTCTTTCATTTCAGCGGGGGTAACTTTTACCTCGGCTTCTAGGTTATCAAGTGGAACTATTTGGAGAATCTGCTGACCTGATTGAACTTTTTCACCCACCTTTAGCGCCTTAAGATTTTGAATCATTCCTGTAATAGGAGCCTTAATTGTTAAATGGGTAAGATGATCTTGAAAGCGCTTTTTTTGTTCGTTAAGGGTGGCTAACTCGGTTGTCACTTCCTCCATTTCTTTTAAAGCAGCTTGGCGCAGATCTGTGTCAAGTTTGACAATTCGCCCCTCTCCTTCAGTAATCTGCTGACGATTTTCTTGGGATTGATTAATTAAAGCATTCAATTCTTTACGGAGTTTTGAGAGATTACTCTCTGCATGACGATAATTTGCTGCTGTTCCAAGCTTTTTTTCAAAAAGTTTCTTGGCCGCATCTCGTTGCTGTTCAGCTATTTCCATTTGATGCCGTATATCGTGTTCCTGACCTAAGGTAAGAGCTAATTGTGCCCGTCGTTGCTCTATCTGATTCATAATGTTTAAATGCTGTTCTTCACGATTACGAATTTGCATATCATAAATGGATTTATGATCTGCAACAATTTTGGCCATCGAATTGGGGTATTGAGTTAAATCAAAGTTTTGGTTTAACCCAAAAGCTCGAAGCCTGTCCGCTTTAATCTGCAGCAATTGCTCCTTTATTTTTAAAGCCTCAAAATCAGATTTTATAGCCTGGGGATCGAGAGTGATAAGAATTTGATCTTCCTTAATCACATCCCCTTCACGGACATTGAATTCTGTGATGATACCCCCTTCGAGAGAATGGATAACCTTGAAGTTATCAGCCGCAACAATCTTACCCTGACTATTAATGGTTTGGTCAAGAGGCGTTATTGCAGCCCATCCCACAAAAGCTGACAGAAGAGCTATTATGGATAGAATTGTTAGCTGAGATAAGCGGGGGGCTCGGCTTTCTTCCAGAAGGATCGACTGTTTCAAAGTGGGTAATTGACGACTTACTTCATGGAGAGAGACGGGTATTAAAGTTGCTGTTTGGGTTGTTTCTGTCATGCTGCATTCCCTGCAAGAATGTTGAGAATTTGCTCTCGTGGACCGAATAATCGCATTATCCCCTGATTAAGAACCAGGATACGATCGGCAAGATTAATAATACTTGGACGATGAGTCACAATAATAACTGTCTTTTTTCCTTTAAGATTTTGAATTGTGTTCTTAAAAATAGCATCACTTTTAAAATCAATGTTGCCCGCTGGTTCATCAAAAATCAGAATATTACTATCACGAATTAAAGCGCGTGCTAAATTCAATTTTTGTAAGAATCCAGCTGAATAGGTTTGCTGATACTGTTCAGATAACCCCGTATGAATGCCGTGTGGCAGCTTTTGTATTTCTTCCATCAATCCAATTTGCTCAAAAGCCTGCAAGATTTCCTTATCAGTTGCCTCGGGTTGTGCTAAACGCATATTTTGCGCAATTGTACCCACAAAAAACTGTGGCACACTGGGCGCATAGCCAATTAGCTTTCGATAAGTCATCGGATCAAGCGTATTAATATTGACCCCATCCAACTTGATTTCGCCACTCAGCGGCTGTTGTAATTGCATCAACAATCGAACAAAAGTCGATTTACCCGAAGCATTTTGGCCAATTATAGCAATAATTTCACCTGGCTTTGCTTCCATGTGCACCCCCTGTAATGCCATTTTTGATTGTTCTGAATAACGGCAATACACATCATCAACACTTAAATGGCCTTGTGGCTTAATTATCGATTGTAGGGCAGGCATTCCTTCAACAGACTCAGACATTAACTGATTTATTTTAGAGACAGTTTCATGCAATAAAGGCAGACTATGGACTTGTCCAACCAAACTATATAAGGACCAAAAAATTTGACCCATCAGCACGCTGACGGCCATCAGCGCGCCAACCGTCAAATCCCCTTGTTTAATCTGTTGAATGCCCCAACAAATTGTAAAAACACCAGCACCTTTTAAAATACTTAAACTCCAGGTGGATAATTGAGCAATTTTATCACTTAAAGCACGATCCTGGACGACAGCATCACTTAAATGGGCACGAGAGCGCTCACTCCAAACGTACCCAGCGGCAAGGTTGCGAAGAGTCTCTAGATTTAACTGGGTTTCATTCATAAAATTACTTGATATTTTATGGGCTGCCACCGCTTTTGCAGTTAAAGAATTCAGTCTGCCATAGTAAACTTTCACAAGAGTTAAAAGCAGACCCATCGCCAAGAGAGGGATAATAACAAGCTTTTGACCAATCATAGCCATGATAATCATTGCTAAAATAATGGCAGGAAGCTCAATCAAGACGCCGATAAGAGATGCAGGAATCATTAGACGACCTTGATCCAATTGCCGCAATTTTAACATGTGGTCACCGATTGATCCTTCTTTCACCTGAGAAGGCGACAACAACAATAATTGTCGGTCGATATTATTATTTACTAAAACAGTTAACCGAGCCACTAAATAGGACAAATATCGGTTTTTGATATGGGCAAATAAGGCCATACTCAGGAAAATAAGACCTAACCCTCCTACACAATAAGGCACTATTTTCTCTGACTGAGTCAGCATGACCTTATCATACATAAACTGAACAAATAACGGAACCGTCAGTGTCCCTAGCCCCCCTAAAAGGGCCATGAAAACTGGCTGCCACAGATCTGCTGTTAATCGATCAAATAAACGATGAACCCAAGACTTGAGGGATACGTCAGGATGTAAATCTTTGATAAAGTTATAGCGAACACCCTTGAGCTTTTTAGTTACCAGAATGGCTGCTTTCTCTCCATTCCTGCAATCAATATAAAGAAAATCTTTTTCAGTACGTTCATAAATAACCCAAAACACCCCTTTAGCCTCATTAATAAATAAGGTGGGCAGGAAACTCCGCGAAAGTTTTGATAGTTTTACTGTCTTGCTGTAGCAGGTGTATCCCAGATTGACAAAAATATTCTTAAGGTCAACTAAATCAATTTCAGTTACATCATGGGGTACCGCTTCAAAGAGGCGTCGAGAAGCTCCCTGCCAACCTAAAGTTCTCAATAAAGGTTTTAGGCAGTTTATATAATTAAAACTTGTCATCCTACCCCACCTTTGCTGTAGTCGTTGCCGTCTTAAAAGACCTTAACGTCGACTTAACATTCATACTGGGAACAAGCGTTCCATTCACAAGGTCATAGGACTCATCGGCAATTTGCTTCATGCAGGGGCGATGGGTAATAAAAATAATTGTCGACATCTCTTTCAACATCACCAATGTTTCTTTCAACTGCGCATCCCCTTCCTCATCAATAGCCGCATTCGCCTCATCGAGAATTAAAATTTTTGGCTCATTTAAAAGAGCACGAATTAATCCAATGCGCTGTTTGATTCCATCCGGAATACTGTGAGCGCAATCCTCACTGATGGGTGTTTGATACCCAAGGGGTTGCCTCTCAACCCATGAGGCTAACCCTAAATCTTGAGAAAGTTTAATAGCTTCATCGATTAAGGGACCGACGCGAAAGAGGATCAGATTTTCCATAAGGGTGCCAGTAAACAAAGGCGTTGAAGAAGAAACAACCATAACCTGACGCGCAAAACGTGCAGGCTCAATATCTTTTAACTCATAACCATCCAAAGTAATTTTGCCTTGCTGGCGCTCTAAGCGATTCATAATCAACTGAACCAAAGTCGTTTTACCAGCCCCACTCGCCCCAAAAATCGTCACTAGGGTATGCGGTTGAACCGACAGATTAAGATTTGAAAGAATTGGTTTTTCGGTATTTGGATATTGAAATTCAATATTTTCTAAATGAAGTTCTCCAGTTAATTCTACCTCCTGGATGTCCGCCCTGGCCGCTGCTGGTGGGGTATTAAGATAGCTAATAAGCTTCTTATTGGCCTGCTGAAAACTTTTCACTTTGAACCAAGCCGCAAAAATTGACTGTAAAGGATGCATCATTAAACCGGTCAGAAAAATACATGCCGAGAGCGTTCCAATTGATAACTCTCCCCCTAAAACTTGATGCGTTCCGACGCAAACGACGCCTACCAGGATCGCATAAGAGATAATAGAGGTTAAATCCCTTGTCATACCCTCAATGTAATTAATTTTGTTGTCAAAAAATGCCCTTTGATACTGCAATTTTTCATAACGGCGGCCTATCAAATTCTCCATCCCTAATGTCTTGAGCGTATAATAATTCTGCCCTGTTTGCATTAAAAGGATAGAATGTTGCTGGTCTAAAATTTTGCGTTTATTCAGGATATCGGTTAATTGTTTGCCCTGATAAATTCCCACCAATCCCAAAAGCATTATTCCTAGCAGCGGAATGACCATTAGCACAGGTGACAGAAAACAAGCGCTTCCAGCAAATATTAAAATGAATGGTAAATCTAAAAATGCTAAGAATTGCTGACGATTTAAAAACTCCTGAATCTCACGATTTTTATTGATTAGATCCAACTGTTCAGCACGTGGTTGCTTGTCGTCAGAGAGATAAGCAGCATTCACCAGCCGATCAATTAGAGTGGCCTGCGTTTGATAGGAATAGCGCAACTTTAACCAACTTAAAATTCGAGACCGAGCATGGCGAATCATCATTTCAAGTCCCACCATTGTGGCAAGAATAAGGGTGATTAAGGTCCACAAAGAGTAAGATCGGCTGGACACCATATGATCATATAGATGGATCATCATCAATGCCATGCATAAAGCTAGCCCATTAAGCATTGCAGTGGCAACCATGACATCCCACCGTTTCCACGGCATGGCTTTATAAGATTTTATTTCCATCGCTCACTAACCTGTCTATTGATTAGAAATTATGGCTTCTCTTAAGCCCACCTTATTAAGATACCGCGACATCCTTTATTCGTCTATGGGATCATGATGTATAAACAAACAATTAAAGTTTTTTTAATTTTATTTCTATAATTTTCAGAAAAATTAGGTTTTTTAGAGATATCTATTAAAAAAGGGTGAAGGTAAAAATGGAAATTTAAATTGATGAGAAGATAAAGATAAGTTTCTTAAGCAATAATATCAGGCACCATCATGGCTTCCACTTTAGCCATTTGGTCTTTCAGTGCTAATTTTTCTCGCTTTAAACGATGAATAGCCAAATCATCCCGGCCCGGGTCTTGAAATGAAGATTGAATATTGCCCTCAAGCTCTGCATGCTTCTTCTTAAGGGCTTCGAGTTTATGATGGAGAGCAACAAAGGTTTCCGGATCAACACCCATAATAATAGCCTTTATTTGTTTGTTTTATGCACTTAGATAAAGATATGGGGCACAAGGAAAAAATCAAGATATCCTAGCCATGGTGCCCGGAGCCGGATTCGAACCAGCGACACAGGGATTTTCAATCCCTTGCTCTACCAACTGAGCTATCCGGGCACAAGCATATAACATGTATAAGGAAAAAATAATTAACTGTCCAGCTTTTTTTATAAGAAAAAAATCAAGCAAGGATGAGCACTCTAAAATTCCTCCCCTTTTAATTCAATCTGATTTTGGACTTAATCTTAGTCACGATTACCCTATTCCAATTATTGATTTTTCTGAGCCTAGCTGATCTTTCTCAAGTATCACCTGTATTTATTTGTTTCTCTTAATCAAATTTTTACAGTTTTGGTTTTATGGTAAAGGGGAGACAAGTTAATCAGGACGATCGATTGTGTCAGGAAAATTATCTGTTTATGGTGACAACGAAACTCAAAAGGCAGACCTTGCCTATGTCCGAGACGTTATGAACCAGCCTGTTTTGTCGCGGGCAAAAGAACTGGAACTCGCAACAGCTTGGCGTGAAAATGGCGATGAGCATGCCCTTCATGATCTTACCAAAGCTTATTCCCGCCTTGTGGTAGCAACAGCCACCCGCTTCCGTCACTATGGTCTGCCTATTGGCGATCTGATTCAAGAAGGTAATGTTGGATTAATGCAAGCCGCTGAGCGTTTTGAACCTGAGCGCGAAGTGCGATTTTCTACGTATGCTAAATGGTGGATCCGATCTTTTATCCAAGATTATATTTTAAAGAATTGGTCCATTGTTAGAACCGGTTCAACTTCCGCTCAAAAACAACTCTTTTTCAATCTCCGCCGCCTTAGAGCTCAATTAGCAAGTGTCAATACCGAGCATCTTGCTCCTCAAGATCGACAAAAGATAGCTGACACACTCAAAGTGTCTGTACGGGATGTGGAAAGCATGGAAAATCGCTTAGCAGCCCATGATTTATCCCTCAGCAACCCCATTGGCGAAGAAAGCCATGAAGATTGGATTGATACCTTGGCAGATGAAGGCCCTAGCCCAGAAATGGAGGTGTTGGAAGAATACGATCGCTCTGTACGACGTCATTGGCTAGAAGCCTCTTTACGACAGCTTGCGATTCGGGAGCGCCAAATCATTCAATGTCGCCATTTAACTGACGTTCCCTTAACTTTGGAACAAATTGGCGGCTTAATGAATATCAGTAAAGAGCGAGTACGCCAATTAGAGGCACGAGCGCTTCGGAAAATGAAACACCACTTAACGCGCAATATTCATGATGTTAAGGATGTTCTGTGGTAGAGGCTGCAGATGTTTCTATAGCAAGCCATTGTTGCTTTAAGTCAATCCCCCAGCCAAAGCCGCCAATCTTACCATATTTGGCTAAGACTCGATGGCAGGGAATAATAATGCCAATTGGATTGGCTCCCAGGGCTGAACCCACCGCGCGCACAGCCTTTGAATGGCCAATTTTATGGGCAATATCACTATAAGACAATGTTTGCCCAGCCGGGATAGTCAATATGGCCCGCCATACTTTTTCTTGAAATTCGGTGCCCACTACAATCAATTCTTGAAAGATCGGAAGATTTGTTTCAGACAAACTCGTCGAGGGCCTCAATCTATGCAAAATATTGCCCGTATACTCCGCCTCCATTGTCCCATAAGGAGCAAAGTTAAAGAGGGCGCGTTGCCGAGTGGGAAAGCGTTGCTCAAAATTTTTTCTATTGATAATGGTCAATTTCATAAGATTCAATTTTACCAAAATTATTTTTTTTGCTAAGGTTAGGTCAAGTTGGCGTAAAATGAGTTGTCCTTTATGACAAATAACACTCCGAAACCCAAAAATGCAATAGCTGGTCTTGCTCTTCGGGCAGGAACAGAGTTTATCTCGGGCATTATTATGGGTGTGATTTTCGGCTTGGCCATTGATCATTTTTTCCCAACCAAACCCTTTGGATTGATTATTATGATTTTGCTTGGGGCAGCCGCGGGCTTGAGAAACATTTTTAGACTTGTCGGACGAGACTTTTCCGCGGTAGAATCAAACAGCCCCAAAGAAAAAACAAGTGATAGGCAAGAAAAGTTATGACTTTAATTTTTTGTATTCCGACCATGATTAAGAGCCTTTTATCACCTGTTTTCCACAATCACTCCTGTTATTCCCCTACCCTAGAGGTTTGCTGATGATTGACCCGCTACACCAATTTATGATTACCCCTTTAATCAAGCTGAATCTTGCTGGCTATGACGTTTCTTTTACCAATTCGTCCCTTTTCATGGTACTAGCAACTCTCAGTTCCATTGGTTTGATGTATGCGGCAACTTGCCGTCCACAGTTGGTACCCACACGCATCCAGTTTATCGGGGAATCCTTACACCGTTTCGTAAGCCAAATGATCACCGATAATGTGGGCAAAGAAGGTCTTCCTTACCTTCCCTACATGATGAGCTTATTCTTATTTGTTTTGATGGGTAATTTTCTGGGAATGATCCCTTATGGATTTACATTTACCAGCCATATTATTGTGACATTTGTTTTGGCGCTTATCGTCTTTATTAGTGTTACAATCCTTGGCCTTATAAAGCATGGGACCCATTTTTTACGTTTGTTTTGCCCAGCCGGCACGCCGATCTATATTATACCGTTGTTGGTGCCTGTCGAAATCATGTCTTATTTCACACGCCCAGTGAGTTTAAGCGTTCGGTTATTTGCTAATATGATGGCCGGTCATGCCATGCTTAAAATCTTTGCGGGTTTTGTGATTATTTTAGCAGGGACTAAATTATTCCCTGTTGCAGCCCTACCCTTTGTCGTGAACCTGGCGGTGGTGGGTTTTGAGTTCCTGGTGGCATTCCTCCAGGCTTATGTGTTCACGGTGTTAACCTGTATTTATTTAAATGATGCAATTCACTTGCATTAACATCTAAAAAGGAGAGAAAGTCCATGGATTTAGCAGCAGCAAAAATGATCGGTGCTGGTATGGCAGTTATCGCCCTCTTGGGGGTTGGTATTGGTCTTGGAAATATTTTTTCAAACTTAATTACCTCTATTGCGCGTAACCCATCGGCTAAGGCTGATGTTATGCCTGTTGGTTTATTAGGTTTTGCCTTAACAGAATCGATTGCGTTGATGGCGTTCGTCACGGCCATGATGATTCTATTTAGCTAAAAAGTTGAGTCCCCTTAGAGGATACGGTAATATACCTCCACGGGGGCTCTTATTAAGTAAGGCGGAGAGATTAAAAGTGCCACAGCTAGATGTTTCAACATTTCCATCCCAAATATTTTGGCTTGTCATTTGCTTTGCAATCCTTTGCTTTGCGATGGTTACCTTCTTAGTCCCCCGCCTGAGTCATACAATGGCCGAACGAGCCCAGGAACTCCAGGTTTTGCGTCAAAAAACAGAGCAACTAATGATGGAGGCCAATAAATTGAATGACCTTAATGCTAATCATTTGCAAGCCGCCAAAGCCGAGATTCATGCAACCGTTAATCAAGTCATCATTGATTTAACAAAACTTAAAGATGAAAAAATTTATACATTTGAAGCAAAACTTCAGCAGCATGCTAAGGAAATTCAAGATAAATTAGCCCAAAACAAACAAGAAATTCTAGCAGCCTCTCAGGATATGATGGGTCATTTAGTTCAAGATATGTATCAAGCTTTAACAGACCAGCCTTTAAAGACTGGGCAGTTGGCGCCTGCAAAAACTTCCAAAAAGAAGGGATCTTAAATCATGCATGAATCCACTTTTTTTGACGCCAGTTTCGTCGTTTTTATTGGGTTTGTTATGTTTATGGGTATTGCCCTTAAATTTGGATATCACAAAGCTGTTGGCACTCTCGACAGGGAGATTAAAGCAATCAAAACAACTCTGGATCAAGCGACCGCCGCGTTTAAAGCTGCTGAAGAGCAGCTGAGCCAAGAGCGCCGCGCCGAACGTCATCTAAGCAGCGAAATTGATAACCTTAAAATTCTCGCAGAAAAACGTATTGAAGAGTTGCAACAGCTCACCCACGCAGAAATCAATGCCATTTTAACAGCTAAACAACATACGGCTGATTTAACACTTGATATGATGCGTCATGCCACCATCCTCGCCCTTAGAGAAAAACTAGCAGATCAGGCAAAAGAAGCACTTACCCATATCATTATGACCTCAACAGATCAGCAGACTCATGAGATACTTAATGATCAAGCACTTGAAAAATTACACAATCTTTTGACTGCTTCAGAGTCCAACGATAATGGGAGGTCTCCCCGGCAAGCCATAGTTTAAGGAAAAAGTAACGTTTGGAAACAATTTATTTGCCTTAAGATCGTTCATTCGAAACCCTAATCACCTAATCTAATTTAATGATGGTTGTTTGTAAAGCTTTACCAAGAGTTCTTGGAGGACGAACTTGAGTATTTTTATGAGACACAGCGGCGTTAAGCGATAACTGAGATCTCCGATTCTTATTCAGAGTATTTCTACATATCTTATATTGACTATTGTCGATATTTTCCCAGTTAACTTTTTCGACCATCACAAGGGTCCCTTAAGGCAATTGCCAAAACTTCCCTTCATCCATTTAAGTTAGGTCCAGATTATATTGATCGTAAAGAACCGGCATCTTTTGTGTAAACCGGGGGTGCCTAGCCTCAGAGTTTTCTAAAGTGAGCCTAACACAAACCATATATGAACCTTGTGGGGTGTGGTCAGTAAAAATCTCTATCCTATTTGCTGTTGCGACAATACTGCTACCTTTCACACCTATAAAGAAAGCCCAGAAAAACCATAGTGTAAAAAACATATAAATTTTAAACAAATTCATTCAAAAAAGAAGCGAGAAATTACTCCCCTTTGACTCATTGCATGATAAACTGGCCACAAGTATAATAGTGACTAATAAAAAACATGAGAGTGTATCCAAATGGCTAACCAAATGATTATCAATAATGCGTGGGAAAATCGTCAACAACTGACGGTTGAAAATACGACCGTTAGAGAGGCTGTCATGGATACCTTAGATAAGCTTGATGAGGGAAAATTACGGGTTGCTGAAAAAATTGATGGAGAATGGGTCGTTCATCAATGGATTAAAAAGGCTATCTTGTTATCTTTTCGGCTCCGGAATAATAAGGTTATGCAGGGGATGGGGGATGTTCCTTGGTATGACAAGATTCCCTTAAAAACAGAAGGATGGAATGAGTCAGATTTTATAGCGGGCGGTTTTCGTGCTGTCCCTGGGTCTATTGTCCGCCAATCGGCCTTTATTGAAAAAGATGTCGTCTTAATGCCCAGTTTTATTAATGTTGGCGCCCGCGTCGGTAAAGGGACAATGGTTGATACATGGGTAACTATTGGTTCCTGTGCCCAAATTGGCGCTAATTGCCATATCTCCGGTGGGGTGGGTATTGGAGGTGTTTTAGAACCCTTACAAGCCAATCCGGTTATTATCGAAGATAACTGTTTTATCGGTGCACGGAGTGAAATTGCCGAGGGCGTCATTGTTGAAGAAGGGGCTGTTATTTCGATGGGAGTCTTTTTAGGGGCCTCAACCAAAATTGTAGATCGCCAAACAGGCGAGATTACTTATGGCCGTGTGCCTGCCTATTCGGTGGTCGTACCAGGAACCTTACCAGGAGCAACACCCGAGGCCCCGGCCTTAGCCTGTGCTGTTATCGTTAAAAAAGTAGATGCCAAAACACGCGCTAAAGTTGGAATTAACGAGTTATTACGCCCATGAACACTGTTGCAGAATTAGCCCAGAAATTAATTTCCTTTCCCAGTGTAACCCCGAACCATGCTGGATGTTTGGATTTTATTCAATCTTATTTGACTAATTTAGGATTTGACTGCTGGCGTCTGCCCTTTGGGGAGGTGGATAATCTCTATGCCCGCTGGGGCCAAGAGCTCCCTAATTTTTGTTTTGCCGGTCATGTTGATGTGGTCCCTGTGCAAAACCCCTCTATATGGCAAGACAACCCTTTTTTAGATCAACTGGCCGATAATGGGCATGTTTATGGCCGGGGTGCCGTTGACATGAAGGGGGCCATTGCTGCCTTTATGATAGCGGTAACTGAGTTACTAAAAGAGCCCTTAACGGGCTCTATTAGTTTTCTTTTAACCAGTGATGAAGAAGGAATTGCCATTAATGGCACCCGCAAAGTGGTTGAGTGGCTGCAAGAAAAAGGCGAGACCATCAGTTTATGTTTAGTAGGGGAACCCACCAGTGTCCGTCGCATTGGCGATATGATTAAAATTGGACGACGCGGCAGTTTGAATGTGCGAGTGGTGGTTGAAGGACAAGCAGGCCACATAGCTTATCCAGAAAATTTCATTAATCCGAATACTATTTTATTAGAATATCTTACTGAATTAAAACGAGAACCACTTGATGAAGGCACAGAATTTTTCCAACCCTCCAATTTAGAAATTACATCCATCGATGTGGGAAACACGACAACCAATGTTGTCCCTGCTAAGGCTGAGGCTCGCTTCAATATCCGATTTAATAGCCTTCATAGTGGTGAATCCTTAACGCAACATTTAAAAGAGGTGGCGCGTCGTATTTCTTCTCGCATTCATCTTGAAACGCGCCTGAGTGCAGAGCCCTTTTATTGTTCAGAGGAATCAATAGCCTCCAACATTGCACAAGCAGTCGAGGCTGTAACAGGTCAGCTCCCGACTCTATCAACCAGTGGGGGAACCTCAGATGCTCGGTTTATAAAAGATATTGCACCGGTGATTGAAGTAGGACTTTTAAACCAGACAGCCCATCAAGATGACGAACATGTGTCGATTGAGGATTTAGAAACTCTTCAAGCTATCTACGCCAAAATTCTCGATAGTGTTTTGGCTAAGAAATGGGTTGAGGAATTAGCTAGACAATCTATAAAATACCTTATTTAGTGGGCTATCCTGCTGCTATTTCTCTTAGATCAATACCCCTCTTTTAAGTCAATACACTTAAGGAAGAAAGCATCCTCCGCGCAAAATTGTCTCTCCTGCACGAGAGACTCTTTAAGCAACCTTAGAAGCATTATCCGCATACACCGGAATTTTGCGATAACCAACAGCCTCTGACAGGTGTTGGGTTTCGATGGTGGCTGATTGCTCAAGGTCTGCAATGGTTCGAGCCACTCTTAAAATACGGTGATATCCTCGGCCACTGAGCTTAAATTTTTCCATGACTTTAGCCAGTAAGTTAACTGATGCCTGACTCAGATCGATGATACCTTCCAGTGTTTCGCTATCCACTGTAGCATTGGAAAAATTCCTCTTTCTCCCAAGAGCTTGTAGACGCGCATATTGATAGTCCCGCGCTGCAGCCACTCGACGTGCGACAAAGCTAGAATCTTCACCATCTGGGGCACGCATTAAATCCGTCGCTTTAACTTCCGGAACATCAATGACAATATCAAACCGGTCCATCAAAGGCCCAGAAATTTTTCCTTGATAATCAGCCGCACACCGAGGCGCCCGCGTACATTCGCGTTCTTTGTCGCCAAAATACCCACAGCGACAGGGGTTCATCGCTGCCACCAATTGGACTTCGGAAGGATAAGTTACATGAGAATTGGCTCGTGCCACCACAACTTTGCCTGTTTCAAGAGGTTGTCGCAGCGACTCAAGAGCATTGCGGTTAAATTCCGGTAATTCATCGAGAAATAAAACGCCTTTATGAGCTAAAGAAATTTCACCTGGTTTACAGCGGATACCACCCCCTACTAGAGCTGCTAAGGATGCTGAATGATGAGGATCGCGGTAAGGACGGTGACGAATAAGGCCTTCTGCTGGCAGGTCACCATTAATACTGTGAATCATCGTCACTTCCAAGGCTTCCTGAGGGGTAAGAGGGGGCAATATACCGGGCAAACGAGAAGATAGCATAGATTTGCCAGACCCAGGCGGGCCAATCATTAACAGATTATGTCCCCCGGCTGCCGCCACTTCAAGCGCGCGTTTAGCCAGTGTTTGCCCTTTCACATCTTTCAAATTGGGAAGCTTGGGAAGAGGCTCAAAAATTTCAGGGACCTCTGGCTGTTTTAACACTTGCGTTCCTTTGAAATGATTAACAAGCGCAATCAAGTTTGGGGCTGCTAAAACTTTCAAATTGCCGGCCCAGGCCGCTTCTGCTCCACAGCTTGCAGGGCAAATAAGGCTTAGGTTTTGAGCAGCCGCATGAATAGCAGAGGGAAGCGAACCAGCAACGCGGGCAATACTACCATCGAGCCCTAATTCGCCAAGAATGAGATATTCTTCCATCTCAACACCATCTAAAATCCCCATCTGAACCATCATTCCAATGGCAATGGGTAAATCATAATGAGATCCTTCTTTTTGGATATCAGCAGGTGCTAAGTTTACCACCACTCTTTTAGCAGGCAAATCCAAGCCGATGGACTGAAAACTGGCCCGAATCCGTTCCTTTGATTCTGCAACCGTTTTATCCGGCAGACCGACAATTGTAATCCCTGGTAATCCGTGGGTAAACTGCACCTGAACGTCAACAGGCAAAACCTCCACGCCGGCGAAGGAAACTGTGCGAATTTTAGCAACCATTTAACGGAACCCTTCTATTAATTGACCTTTCCTTTTTTGCTCTACTTTATAAAAAATTACAAGACTTTGTTTCCCCCAAAGCTTAGAGACAAACCATTCTATGGGTAAGTATTAATTATGTTAACAATAAATTAATCATTGAAATAAATAGGAAAATAAATAGAAAATATTAATATTATAATTTTAAAAGGGAGATTTAATTGACAAAAATACTATCACTATCCTTGCTAGCAAGTTTGTTTTACTTTTCTCACACGCTTGAGGCATTGGAGGAAACTTCACCGTTGAATCTTCTTCCTCAAGAGAGTGGTTCCACTGCAACAGTCAACACGAGCCCACTTCAAACCATTTTACCGAATTTTACAAAGCAAATTTCTGAGCTATGCTCCCTCACTTATACCGCTGATAATCAAGATGAGACGACCAAACAACTATATGAAAACTTCTTTGCCTATTATTTGGACTTGACAGAACAACAACAACGCGAAGCAGAGTTTTATATAGGCCGTTGCCATGAAACAGGGATACCCTTTGGCAAACAATGGTATCTCGCAGCGCACTATTATAGTCGCTCCGCAGAAAAGGGATTTTCTCCTGCCCAACAGGCACTCAGCAGATTCCTTGAAGAAGGTAAAGCCATTTATCTACCACTACATTATCTTCAAAAGGTAGCAACCGATGGCAATCAAGGGGCAATTACAGCATTGAATGAATATTCAGAAGGCTTATATTTTCGAAATGATGAAGGGGAAATAGAACATTGGGAATATTATGAAGAAGATGATAGTGACCAAGGGTTTCTATCGGATGAAGAGCCGAATGAAGAGTGATTTCATAAAAGATCTCTAAAGAATAGATTTAAAGGGTAATGAGATCACCGCCTAACAAGGCAATACGTTAACCTAAAAAAGTTTCATCCAAAGAAAAAGGGGACTTCTAATTGAAATGGTAATCCCCTTTAAAACATCTTTAATTCTTTTTTTGTATAATAAGTTGTGAGTCAATTTCAGAGGGGGATAAATGAGTATGTCTATGAAGAAAAGAGGATTAGTCTTAAGCATGGGAATTTTCTTATCTTTTATTAACAGTAGTTCTGCTATCAGCCCGTGTAGTAGTTTTTGTACGACACCAAAAGCTTGCAAAACTTCAATTGTTACTAAGCATTGTTTAACCAACTGTAAGAACACCTTAAACTTTGATCTTTATTGTAAGCTAAAAAATAAAGGCGTCAAAAAAGCCACTGCTAAAAAAATCTCGATCTATACTGATATGGATGGTCCCCAAAATAGTGAAGATGTTATTAAATTTTTATCCGAAATAGATGACTTACATACGGCAATTAATGGTGCTCATCTTAATGAATTCTTTGGTAAATTTGCTAGCAAACAGAATCCTTTAGGGTCTATAAAAGAGCATTTAGAAAAGTCTAAGGAAATAACGTTAAACTATCTTACCCAACTGCCTAACTCTTCTCAATCAGCTGAACCTGATAAAAGCCATAGAAAAACGATCAGGGATTCTTTTGCTTTTAAAAGACAATCCACATCCTTAAATCAATCAGAGTATAAAATCAGAAATTAATGACAATAAAGTATGGGGTATTTCTGCTAAAGGGCCACCATCGCTTCAAGCAAGAAGTACCCTTTTCTTATTATCCCTCTGACAAAGAGAGAGCGGTTTTATAGCCAAGCTCTCTCTATCTTACTTTTTAAGAAGAAAAGAGCATAGAGTCTTAAGCCTGAAGGAGACGCCTCTCTTTCTCTTGTCAGAAGAAAAAATATTGATTCAATTCTGATAGGCTAAAGAAGAAGAAATTCTTATACCTATAAAATTGGAAAGCCTTATTAGGAAGGCTGACTAGCTTCCTGCCCGGTCAAAAAGCTTTTAGTACTGATATTTTTTGGCAGATTTTCCAAGGTTTCAAAATGCCTTATTCCCCACCAGAAACTTACGGCACAGGGAATAAGAATTAACCATAGTCCCCAGTGACCTAACATTTCAGTTAAATATACCAATCCAAATGAAGTCAGGACATACATGGAGGCGCGTGTTAAAGCATAAATAAAACTTGTATACGTAAATCTTTTAAAAACGGGAAATCTGGCAATAAATATGGGCATTGCCGGCGCTGCTGTCATGGCAAAGAAAATCAGAAAACTTTGGATCCAAAATAGCTGAGCCCCCGAGTTAATGATAGAGAATAGATAAGGGCATATCAGCAACATCGGGAATATAGCCATAAGCTTATATTTTAATATTTTTAAAGGATGAACGTAATAACTGAGAAAAGCAAAGAGCAAATATCCGACAGTTTGAACCATGGAAACATAAAAATTTTGCTGGATGATTTCTTGAGCTGAATAGTTAAAATTAAATTTCAAAATATTGCCACAATGGACGTAGACAAAATAAAAACACACCGGCCATGCACAGTAAATTAAGAAAAAGGCTGTTGATGTTTTATTCCTCTCTGCACTAAAGTTTTGATTTTGAAGCTTACGCGCAGAAGCGTTTTTGTTCATTAGCTTTTTTGATTGAAGAAATTCAGGGGTTTCTCTCAATTTAATCCGGGCAATAGTTCCTACCATGGCAATGGAAGCTCCAAACCAGAAAGCTATTCTCCATTCTACATTTAAGGCAAAAACAATCATAGCAACCCCAAGAGCCATCATGGTTCCTAAAGCCGACGAACATGACATTAATCCAACAGCTGGATATTGTGCTGGCGGCTTCACAGTTTCTGTCAGATAAATTTCTGCTGCAACTATTTCCCCCATCGAGGATAACCCTTGAATGACTCGGCATAACGTGACTGCCCAAGAGGCGGTAATTCCAATTTGCGCATAGGTGGGCATATTAGCCATCATAATACAGGATAAGGACATGAGCATTGTTGTTATAATGACAGTCGCCTTTCTGCCAATATTATCTCCTATATAACCAAATATAAGAGCGCCAAAAGGTCGGAGCACATAGGTAGAGCAAAACGCAAACGCAGAAAGAAGGGCTGCGGTATGGGGATCAGTTTTAGGGAAGAATAATTCGTTAAGAATAATGGCCATATGGACATACAGCATAAGATCAAAATATTCGAGGAGAGTACCAACTTGCAAGAGACCGACAGCTTCTTTTTGTTCACGTTTAAGGCTAGAAAGAATGCCCATTTAGCTACCTGAAGATTTAAACAATTTGTACATCTCATAAAACTTTTAAGAAATTTAATCTATGTGAAAAAATAGTTATTTCTAACTTAAGCGCCGATAAATTAGAAACAGCTTTTGTTGGCCTCCGCAGAGGAATACGCTGTTTTGTAAGAGGTAATTATTCGGAATACTTAGTGTCCCCAAGTGAAAGTATTCTCCCTTTAGATAAGGGGCAATTGGGTCTACAATGGTATTTAATTAATAAGACAGACTAAGTCAAAATCTGCTATGGTCGGCTTATAAGAAAGTAGATTATAAAATAGTTACTTTGAATGGGACTTTAACTCAAAGCACAGACTATTTTTAACGAACTATAAAAATTTTAAAGCAGAGAGCGCATGGGTTACTTAATATTATGGATCCGTCCGTTGGTCACCTATTTAGGAGCCAGTTTAGTTATTCTCTTGCCCTTAACCCAAGGGCAATTTTCCCCGACCATAACCCTTTTATTATATGGATTAGCTGTGATTGTGGTGTTAAGCCATGGAAGTGATTGTGTGTCTCCAGATTTACAGGATGGTCATTTGGGCTGGTTACTTAGTCATGGCACATCACCATTTTCTTATTTCTTTAAAAACCTTATAAACAGTATAGGAAGAATCGTCATTCCTCTTACCCTTGGCTTTGCAAGTATCCATCTATTTATTTATCCGCTAATCGACGTTATAGTCACTGCTTTTTCATTTCTTATGACGTGTACAGCTCTCCTTTGTTGGGGACTTATTCTAACCTTGGCTCAAGGGCATGCTCAGGGACAGTCTTTATTGAGTGTAATGTTAGCGCCCATGGCTATTCCCAATCTTTTGATTGCAGAATCTTTAATTTCAACGATTGCTGTTGGCGGAGAGGCAAGTTACTATCTAGGCATGCAATTAGGAATGATGCTAGTCAGCTTTGGTCTCTCCCTTTGTCTAGCCCCCCTTGTGATACGGAATTTGGATTGGTAGTGATGATCAAACACTTTATATCTCCCGCTTACTTGCTAAAAATAAGCCATAATTGGCTAAAGCCATCGGCAATTATTGCCCTTGTCCTTTTATCCACTGGCGTAGGACTTGGATTAGTATGGTCACCCGCTGATTATGTGCAAGGAGAGACAGTTCGCATTATGTATGTCCATGTACCGGCCTCATGGGGAGCAATGTTGGCCTATTTTGGGATGGCCCTCTTATCTTTGTACGCTTTTTTACGACAAAATCCGACAGCCCATATTTTAACCCGCTCTATGGCTCCTACTGGCTTCTGTTTGTGTATCATTAGTTTAGTGACGGGGGCGATTTGGGGCAAACCAACCTGGGGTACATGGTGGGTATGGGATGCCCGGTTGACCTCTATGTTAATTCTGGCTTTTTTGTATGCTGGCTATATTGTCACCACAAGTTATGTCAAACCAGAACAACAAGCCCTTAAAATTTCAGCTATTTTGGCAATTATTGGATCAATTAACTTGCCAATTATCAAATGGTCAGTTGATTGGTGGCATACACTCCATCAACCTGCCAGTATCCTGCGGCTAACGAAACCGGCCATCCATTGGCAAATGCTAGTTCCCCTGATGATAATGGCATTTGGGATGGCGGCTCTATGTTTTTGTTTGTTTTTGATGCAATTACGGACTCATTTAGCCCAGCAAAAAGTTATTGCGTCACTCTTGCGGAGACCCTCAGCATGACTCAATTAAGTTACGTTTATTTAGCCTATGGGTTTGCTTTTAGTGCATTTACCAGCTTTGGTTTTGCTGTGTACCAAAAATTGAAACGCGCCAATCAAGCCTTAAAACGGTTAGATCCATGACCTCCCAGCAAACTCAACGGTTGAAATGGGCTGCCCTCGTTACCCTAATCGTAATGGGAGGAGCCATTTTTATCTTTTCAGCCTTACAACAATCCTTGATGTATTTTATGACCCCTACTGAAATCGTAGAAAAGAATCCAACATCTGTCCTTCGATTGGGGGGGGTGGTTGAACAAGGCTCTATCAAAAAAGAACCCACAACCATGACGGTTACCTTTCGGGTTACCGATTTTAACTCTACTGTTCTCGTCAATTTTATAGGTATAACACCTGATCTTTTCAAAGAAGGCCAAGGTGTGGTTGCGGATGGTCGATGGGATGGGCGTATTTTTATAGCAGAAAAATTATTGGCAAAACATGATGAAAATTATATGCCCATTCAACTTTCAGATCGCCTTAATAAATAATCTAACGCGTTTTTAAGAACTCAATAATGCCGGAGAAATCCATTTCTGCATGGTCTTTACAGAAATCATCATAGAGATAGCCTGCTTTTTCCGTTAATGGTAAAGAGGTATCACAGTGATGGGCCGCTTCTATAGCTAATTTCAAATCTTTTAGCATCATGGCTGCGGCAAACCCCGCTTTATAATTATTACATGCCGGCGTCCCCGGAAGGATAGGAGCAGGACAATATTTAGAAAGCGTCCAGCTTTGCCCCGACGAAGCAGAGGCAATTTGTTGCAAGCTTTCCGCCGACAGTCCCAGTTTTTCTGCTAGAATAAAGGCCTCAGAGGTGCCAATCATATGGATTCCCAGCATTAAATTATTACACATTTTGGCTGCTTGACCATGAGTTGCGGCCCCAGCATGAAAAATATTTTTTCCCATACACGCTAAGATCGGTTTAGCCTTCTCAAAGGCATCGACGAGCCCGCCAACCATAAAGGTTAACGTACGATTTTCGGCTCCTGCTGCCCCGCCGGATACAGGAGCATCAAGAATAGAATGACCACTCACAGTTGCAGCTTCATGCAATGCTAAAGTTGTCGCAATATCAATGGTTGAACAATCAATAAAAAAACTGGGTTCTGTCAATCCTGCCATTAAGCCACTCTCCCCCAGCAAGGTTGAACGAACCTGCTTGCCAGCCGGTAACATCGTTATAATAAAATCCTTATTGGTCGCCGCTTCCAAAGCTGAGGTTGCGGCACTACAGCCCGCCTTAACCACGAGATCCATAGCAGATTGATCAAGATCAAACACCTGAACGTCATGTTTTGCTTTGGCCAAATTTCGCGCCATGGGATTCCCCATATGCCCAAGTCCAATAAATCCAATTCTTGCCATGACTTACTCCACTGTTGGTAATGAAAATTCGACACCTTGCCGACTACCAGACGACCAGCGACTGGTGATAGTTTTTAACTGTGTAAAGAAGCGTACTCCTTCCATTCCATGCATTCCATGATCTGCAAAGATGGAATTCTTCCAGCCGCCAAAACTATGAAATCCCACTGGAACAGGGATAGGAACATTAATACCAACCATTCCCACGTCAATGCGGTGACAAAAATCCCGAGCACTATCGCCATCACGCGTGAAAATAGCAACTCCATTAGCATAAGGATGCTTATTAATAAGAGTCAAGCCTTCCTCATAAGAAGTTACACGAACAACACAAAGCACAGGACCAAAAATCTCATCTTGATAGATCGACATATTTGAAGTGACTTTATCAAACAGGCATCCAGACAAAAAGTATCCTTCTGATGAAACTTTTTGCAAGCGGCCATCAACAACAAGGGTGGGCCCCTCTTTAACGCCTTGGTCAATATACGCTTTTACTTTAGCCAAATGATCTTGAGTAATCAATGGTCCCATTTCGGCTCCCTCATTCGTGGGTGCTCCGATTTTTAAATCCTTTATTTTAGGTGAGAGTTGAGCAATAAGGAGATCAGCTGTTTGCTCACCCACGGCAACCACGACCGAAATAGCCATGCACCGTTCCCCTGCAGAGCCATACGCCGCCCCCAAAATAGCATCCACTGTCGACTCTATATCGGCATCAGGCATAACCAAAGCATGGTTTTTAGCCCCGCCAAACGCCTGCACACGCTTGCCATGAGCAATCGCTGTTTGTTGAACATATTTTGCAGTTGATGTTTGGCCCACAAAACTAATCGCCTTTACATCCGGATGGGTTAGCAATCCATTAACAGCCTCTTTTGCTCCATTAAGAACATTCAGAACTCCCTCCGGCAATCCAGCTTTTAGCGCTAATTTAGCCAACAGTAACGCGGCGGATGGATTTCTCTCTGAGGGCTTTAAAACAACTGTATTACCACATGCAATGGCCACAGAGCTAATCCATAAGGGAATCATAGCTGGGAAATTAAAAGGTGTAATAGCACCCACAACACCGAGGGGTTGACGCAAACTATAAGAATCAACCTGCCGTCCCACATTAGCACTAAATTCCCCTTTTAAAGCAGAGGGGATGCCACAGGCAAACTCTAAAACGTCGGCACCTCTTGAAATAGATCCAATGGCTTCTGCTTTAGATTTACCATGTTCTTCTGAGATAACGTGGGCCAAATCATCCATATGATCATCAATGAGTTGACGCCAGCGAAATAAAATCTTTGCCCTAGCAGCTGGCGGCGTATCCGCCCAACTTGGAAAGGCTGCTTTTGCGTCTGCAACAGCTGCATTAACATCTGCTTGATCTGCTAAGCTCATATACCCTACTGTTTCGCCTGTCGACGGATTAATAACAGCTATGGTGTGAGGGCTGGATCCTTTAACATCTTGACCATTAATGATGTGATGGTAAGTCCGCATGGTTTGTCAGCATTTGAAAAAATAATATTAACTAAATGAAAACACTTTCGCAAAAATCTTTCAATAGTCGATTTTTCTGAGTAAGAATTAAGTTTTTATTTACCATCTTTCTCTATCTTAAGGCATAGATAAAACCCTGAGGATTGGAGCTCCCTATGAAACTCTATACGCTGGTCATGTTAGGATCGATTGCAAGCACTCTGCATGCGAGTGCTTATGAAGATAATGGAGAGGAGGCCATGGACTCCGTTGGAACAGAGATGATCCAAGAAGATAATCAGCAACCTCAAGCTGAGGAGACGTCCGCCCAGCAGCCACGCTCTCTTAAGTCCAAATTATTTAGCGGTGCTAAGCATTTTGCCAAGGGAGCTGCAACCGGTGTATTTGCAGGCAATAATGGTGACCCTCAAGAAGGTGGGCTTGCCACAACGGTTGGACACGGTCTTGGAAATCTCGCTGGTCGAGCCACAGGAATAAATCTTACTCCTGAAGAGCGGGCGGAACGGGCAGAACAGCGTCGGTTAAGGCAAGAAAACCACCAATTAACCATGCAGCATCATGAAGCCAGTGCTTCTCATACACCAAGTCGTGCCACTTCCTTGCTTTCGAAACTACGCGGGGGGAAATCTAAAAATAGCACGATGACTCATCCGACAACCTATGCAACTGAAGATGCTAGCCCTCAACAAAAACGGGGCTCATCTTTGCTATCCAAATTACGGGGTGGCAGCTCTAAAAACAAAAGTGCAACAACCCACCCGTCGCACCCAGGCGTGACAGCAAAAAAAACGCCCACCACCGCTCAAAAAACCAAAAAGCCTTCTATGGTTAGCCTGAAAAAATCCATACCATCATCTGCTAAGAAGGCTCCGGTCAAAAATCCTAAGAAAACCTTAAGCCTGGGTAGCAAAAAGACACCAAAAGCTAAGACCCTTTCTCCGAAAGCCTCAAAAGTTGGATTTTTTTCAAAAAAGAGAGCAAGCCATAAATAGTAAAGCCGTTAAAAAATAAATGATTTTATATTTTAAATAATTTCTCAGCAGACTTTAACGATTTATTAGGGGTTTAACTTTATATATTAAGTATAAAGAATTCACTTACGGAGAATAAAATGTCACTCACAACGAAATATCTAGCTTTATCCTTTTTTTTCATGAACGTGATGACGTTGTCCGTGGATGCTGGTACCCCAGCAATGACCTCACCGGCTGGCGCGTCTGCCCATAAAAAATTAGATTTAAGATCAAGTGGTTTTGGCGGTAGCAGCATTGCTCCTCAGGATGAAAGAGGTGTTTTAAATGATTGCCGCAGCCGCATTAAAATGATTGAAGGAAAAGAAAGTTTATTTGTGCGTCCACGCAAACCTTTATTACCTAATAAATGGTCCAAATGGAAAAAAGATGTAGCGGCTCTTGAAAAAGCAAAACAAGAATACATGACAACTTTAGCAGAACTTCAAAGAATGTATGCCGAACAATCAGCCAAGCTGAAAACGCTAGCAGCTCAAGGGCAGAAAGAAAAATACAATTCTACGCTGCAAGAACTTTATAGCAATTGTAAAAGATTTGCCGAAGGAATAGCGATTAGAACATCTCAAGCCACAGGAATAAAAGAGACTCCCCAACCCCGAACCAAGAGGTAGATTGATTTAGCTGGGCTCCTCTAACCCAGCAACCGACTCACTAATTTGGCTGTGTAATCCACCAAAGGGATAACACGGCCATAATTCATTCGGGATGGGCCAACCACACCAATGGCACCAATGATCCGTTCATGGGTCCCCCGATAGGGAGCAATGACCATCGAACATCCGGTTTGAGAAAACAGCGGACTTTCTGCCCCAATAAAAATCTGAACTCCTTCGGCCTGCACCGAAGCATCTAAGATATTCTTTAAATTTTCTTTGGTATCCAGCATGGTGAACAAATTACGAATTTGGTCAATTTCTTCCACGAGAGTCACATTATTCAACAAATTCGCCTGTCCCTTTATGATAAGGGATCCAGAACTTTCCTCCCCACTCCAGACAGCCACTCCATCAGCAACAATCTTGCGAGACAAAGCATTAAGTTTTTGTTTGTCCTTTACCAATTCGCGATCAATAATTTGTTGAGCCTCCGATAAGGTATGGCCTATCATATGAGCATTTAAATAATTGGTAGCTTCCACTAAAACAGAGGAAGGAATGCCTTCAGGAAATTCTAAGACACTATTTTCAACCAGTCCCTCTTGAGTGATCGTCACCACCAAAGCCCGGGTTGGGCTAAGGGGGACAAATTCAATATGTTTGAGTGGTGATTCTGTTTTCGGGGCCATGACTAGACCCGCACATTGCGATAATCCTGATAGGACCGACGTTGCGTTTTCTAAGATATCATTGAGGCTACGCCCCTTGGTATGGCAGCGTCGCTCCAGTTCTTGTCGTTCCTTTTCTCCAATGTCCCCCACCTGTAATAAACCATGCACAAAAAGTTTTAATCCTTCCTCGGTTGGTAGACGACCGGCAGATGTATGGGGGGCATAGAGCAACCCAGCATCTTCTAAATCCGCCATTACATTGCGAATTGTTGCAGGGGATAAGCTGGTTACTAAGCGGCGTGATAATGTCCGGGAGCCCACAGGTTCCCCTGTCTCCATAAAGGCATCAACAAGCTCTTTAAAGATTTCAAGCGATCTCTCATTTAAATCTCGAATGGATGTCATGGTAACTTTCAACTTTTCACAAATGATAAGTTAGTGTAAAACTAAAAAAACTCAATTACGTTAAGGATAGTGTACACCAAAATGCGTCATGACAAAAGAAAGCCAAATGAATTACGCTCAGTTTTTTTAGGACCGGGGTTCTCCAAACATGCGGAAGGTTCCTGCTTTGTTAAATTTGGTGATACTCATGTGATTTGCACCGCCACTGTTGAAGAGAAAGTTCCTCCTTTTTTGCGCAATACAGGCTCTGGCTGGATTACTGCTGAATATGGAATGTTACCTCGGGCCACTCATGATCGAGTCGACCGTGAAGCCGCCAAAGGCAAACAAACAGGACGGACTCAAGAAATTCAACGATTGATTGGCCGCGCCTTACGCTCTGTGATTGATCTGAGGACTTTAGGGGAAAGACAAATTAAGATTGATTGTGACGTCATTCAAGCGGATGGTGGAACCCGTACAGCAAGCATTACCGGAGCCTACGTTGCCATGCATCAGGCTTTGCAAAAACTGGTTGATAGAAAGGTATTAAAAACCCTACCGATTATTGATCAAGTTGCCGCAATTTCCTGTGGTATTTCTAAGGGTGAAGGTCTTTTAGATCTGGATTATATGGAAGATTCAAGCGCTGATGTCGATGCCAACTTTATTATGACAGGCAGTGGCCAATTGGTTGAAATTCAAGCAACCGCCGAAAAAACACCTTTTAGTGATAAGGAGTTTACAAATATGTTGCAACTGGCACGCGCCGGCATCCATGAATTGATTGCCCTTCAAAAACAAGTTTTGAAAATCTAATGTTACGCAACGGCGATACGCTGGTTATAGCCAGTCATAATCAGGGTAAAATTAGAGAAATTCAAAAATTGCTAGACGGATTTGAGTTAAAACTCATCTCCGCTACTGATCTTAATATTCCTGAACCTCAAGAAACTGGCTTAACTTTTGTCGAAAATTCCGTTTTAAAGGCAACGGAAGTGATGAAAGCTTGCCACTTACCCTGTTTGGCTGACGATTCAGGATTGTGTATCGATGCTCTCGAGGGAGCACCCGGTATCTATTCTGCCCGGTGGGCGGAAAAGGAAGATGGAACACGCGATTTTAATCATGCATTCCAAAAAATATTTTCGATGCTAGATCCAACCAAATCCTATGCTGCCCACATGACCTGTGTTTTAACCCTGACCTTCCCACAGGGGTCCGCTCATTCATTTGAAGGAATTGTTGAAGGACAAATTAGCCTGCCCGCCCGAGGAGAACACGCCTTTGGCTATGATCCAATTTTTACACCGACTGGATATAACCAAACTTTTGCCGAAATGGATCGAGATCTCAAATCAACCCTATCGCATCGCGGCCGCGCCTTTGATAAGTTAATTCATTTTTTACGTTAATTTCTATGCGGTGTGCTCGAGAATAAGAAAATTCTTTGAGCCGTGTTATCTTAATTGGAAAAACTTTGGATAAAAATCAATTCAAGGATTAGCTTAAAAATCCTCACCGCCTCAAGTAGAATTTTTTTATTCGTAGAAACGTTAAATTTCTATCCAATGAATTAAGAAAACTTACGAGTACGGCTATTAAAATAATGGAATTTAAATTTTATTTATTTGAATTTATTAAGTAAATAAAATTTAATAATCAAAATACTTGGAAAGTTCTTAATAAAGTATTACATTCCTCTTTAAATTGTTGTTCTTTACCTCTTGTACCTTTTGAGTTAGAGGGCTTCATGACAAGAGAAATAAAGGGAAGAGAGATGAGTGTTAGAGCACTTATAAATAATTTTTTTTATGCACAAATTATTTTAAGAAATATAAAGATCTGCTTAATAAAATCTATTTTTCTGACGTCCTTCTCCATTATAGGCTGTGCATCAGAAATTTCTAACCCAGTTGTATTGGAAGTGTTGGTCAGGCTCGAGCCAAAAAGGGTATCTCTCGATCAGGCTTATGTTTCATTATATGATAAATGCCTTCCTATTTATGCAGATAAGTTGACCTCTTATAACCTAAAGAAAATCTCCTTGGTTTTTGAAGGGGTGATCCGTAAAGCAGGTTTAATTCAGACTCTGCCATTGATATCCTCTCCACAAATCCTTTATACTCATCAATTTATGACAATTAATCAAAGTGTTAAACTTCCAGCACCTGGAAAGATTCTCTATCCGATTGGTTTAGGGGGCTGTTGGGAACCCGGATATAACCTTGAAATGATTGAACAATTCTATATCTGGTTTTATGAGGCAGATGATGAAATCAAGTATTTCCTTAAGCCTTGGACACACTGGCGGTTAAAAGGCACTACCCCTCCCTCCCCTCATTCAATTTATAATAACCTTGAAGGAGTCGATTCAATTCCTCATCAGCCCCTCTCTCTTGTGGCTGCCATTCGGGGAGGGCGGTGCAATCTTAGGTTAAATAAAGGAAACAGTGATGAAGATCACACATGTTCGGTCTATTATTCGAGTGATATTCAGCCTCATGGACTGACTCATGCTTGGATTAGTTTTAAAGAAAAATCAAGCATCCCTTCTCCTTAAAAGAACTATAGTTTTTTATAGGGGAAAAAAGGCTTAAGAATTTCTGTTTTTATTATGTCTGAGAATATCCTTACTGTTTAGAGTAAAAGCACCATAAAAGGAATCAAAGAATTTGCTAATCACTTCTTTGGTTCACATTCTATCTCCTTGCTAGGAAGATTTAATGCTTCTTTTCTGTAAAATTTATATTTTCATAAAAATTCTATTTGAGTGCGCAGGTAAAAAATTTACTTAGGTAAAGTATACGGATAGTCCTTTCTTAAGGTCTTCTCCTAAACATTAAGCGTTATAAATGCTTTTACCCTCAAGGAAATTGAAAGGATTCTCGATTATGTATAAAAGGATAATTATCCCCCTACTCTCTTTATTAAGCCTCTTTCTTCAATCTGCTAATACGATGGACCCTCGACCGTATTGGACTGAACCACCAAAACCGTTGAATATTCTAACTGTTCCTTACCATAATCCGCCTAACGTTTGTCAATATCAGGATTTTATGACTCCTTGTAAGGTAAACGACCAGGCCTGTAAGACCCGTAAAGAAAAATGTGGCGATGCCACAGCAGACCACTTTAATAATGAGATTTTTAGTGCTCAGTATGGATTTAGTCACATGACGATTCATAATGGTAAATATGATAGCACCCATGGTATTGATGACTTTAGAACGGCAGAAAAAGAAGGCAGAGTACACCATCATTTTACAGAGAGCAAAGCCCATACATCAAAGTTAGATAGAAAAACGAATCAAGGGGGTAATGATTGGCATGGAAAAAGACTCGATCAAGCCTATCAAAAGGGGAATCTTCCTCTACCGCATTACCAAAATGCACGGCAAGCTTTAGAGAAAGGAGAAGCGACACGGGTACTTGCTCATACCACTTTAAGTGCGGACCAGCAACATTTCAGTCTAACGATACAGCCCATTCTTCCAAACCATCATCAAAGGCGGCAAGAGGAGCTTCACTCTTATTGCACCTTTATACATACTCCGATCCAACAATTTGCCCAGCAATATGATACCTATCAAACCCCCCTGCAAAGAAAGAATTTAGAAAAATTAAATGCAGAATGCAAAGAAGTTTTAACCTCTGCTCGCCCAGTCCAACGTCTCGCACCTCAAACTAGCTCTGTTCCTACGCTTGTAAAATCTTATAGCCGAACCAATCTTTATGACTTTTTGGTCTATCTCAATAAAACTAAAAGGTATTCTTATGAAATGATTTCCAGGTATAGCCGTGTAAGTTCAGGAACAATTGGTAATCTTATTAGGAATAGGGACCACTCTCCTTTAACCTCTTATTTATCCGTGTGGGATTCTTTGAAAAGCAGACTTCCTGGAGAATTCGCTCAATGGTTAAACCTTCCTAATTAAAAGAAATAGAGACTTTCGCCGGGCTTGAGCCAGGACCTGGAGATTACAAGAAAAACAGTAGTTCATAAAAAAACTAATCCCCTGACTTGATCAGGGGTCTCGATATTACAGGCGACCACCTCTGTCATCTCAAGTTCCCCGCTCGCAGGCGGAGAAGAAAGAAAAAAGTGGGTGGAAAGAAGAAATTCCGAAAGGGCCGTAACTAAGTCCTTCTTAACGAAAAAGGTCATAGCTATTTAATTAAGAAATATGGTTTATTAAAACCAAATAATTAGCTCAATTAAGAATAATACTATGACCGCTCTGGCGTTATATATTCATTGGCCCTTTTGTGCCGCCAAGTGTCCTTATTGTGATTTCAATAGTCATGTGCGCAATCAGATTGACATAGACGCTTGGCGGCAAGCCTATCTTAAAGAGCTACGCCGTCATTTTAATCTAGTCGGTAAACGTCGGATCAGTAGTATCTTTTTCGGCGGTGGTACCCCCTCCCTAATGCCCCCTTCTCTAGTCCAGGATATTCTCGCAGAAGTCGCAAACTTGTGGTCCATTGATTCCACCATTGAAATTACTTTAGAGGCGAATCCCAATTCGGTTGAGGTTAACAATTTCCGCGCCTTGGCGGCCTCAGGAATCAATCGTATTTCTCTTGGCATTCAATCCCTCAGACAAGATGATTTGACCTTCTTGGGCCGACTTCACAGTGTCGAGGAAGGAATTCACGCCATTAAAACAGCCCAATATTGTTTTAAACGTGTTTCCTTTGACCTTATTTATGCTCGGCCTCATCAAACATTAGACGCCTGGCAGGCAGAATTATCCCAAGCTCTGGTGTTTGGCACAGAACATCTGTCTCTCTATCAATTAACCATTGAGCCGGGCACTGCCTTTGCTACCCGGTATGCTCGGGGTGATTTCGTTTTGCCGGATGAAGATTTAGCGGCGGATCTTTATAATCTCACGACAGAGATAACTCTTTCTCATGGTCTTGAGGGATACGAAATATCCAACTACGCCCGCCCAGGCTATGAATCTCAACATAACCTTGCTTATTGGCGCTATCAGGATTATGCGGGGATCGGGCCCGGCGCCCATGGCCGGTTAGCCTTAAAAGGAGTTGGCCATGCGACAAAGCAATATCGTGCACCCGAAACGTGGTTGCGCCAAGTGATTGACGCAGATAATGGATTTGATGAAATCAATCAATTGTCTGTCCAAGAGCAGGCAAGCGAGATGTTATTAATGGGCCTTAGGCTTAATCAGCCCTTTGACCTTAAACGATTGCCTTGTGCCGTAGATCAGGTCTTAGATATGAAAGGCATTGAGCGGCTAGCCAAAGCTCATTTAATCACTTATGATGAGAGTAAGTTACAAGTAAGCCCGCTGGGCCGCTTGTGTCTCAATGAAGTTCTAAGAATTATCCGGAGGCCCTCATGACCATTGACTCTCGTTTGTCCGCCCTTGGCATCACAGTGCCAACTGTTCCAAAAGCGGTGGCCAATTATGTCGGCTATAAAATTGTTGGTGATTTAGTTATGATCTCAGGGCAACTTCCCTTTAAAGATGGGCAAATTCTTAATCCTGGTCACGTGGGCCGTACTGTCAGCCTTGAAGAAGGGGTTGCCGCTGCTCGTCAATGTGCCATTAATGTTCTGGCTCAACTGAAGACTGCTATTGAGGGCGATTGGTCTCGGTTTAAACAGTGTATTCGGTTGGGTGGTTTTGTAGCGAGTACCCCTGATTTTACCCAACATCCCACGGTGATTAATGGCGCTTCTGACTTAATAGGAGACATATTTGGGGAGGCTGGCCACCATGCTCGGGCAGCTGTTGGTGTTGCAGCCCTTCCTTTAGGGGCCAGCGTCGAGATAGAGGCCATTTTTCAAATTAAATAATCTCTCTATATAGTAATATAATATCCCTTCGCATGGAGATAATGGATGATCAATCGGACACTTGCCTTATTTTTAGTATTAATTTCGGCGGCTTATAGCTTTAATTATTCAGCCTTTGAAGCCTATCTCCATAAAGCAAGTTCTGACTGGCAGCCGGCGGGTGTAGCGGTGGCCATTGTCGAAGATGGCAAAATAACCTATATGAATGCTTTCGGGTGGCGATCAAGCTTAACACAAAAGCCTTTAACAGAAGAGACTGTTTTCCCAATTGCTTCTTTAAGCAAAGCGTTTAGTGCCTTATTAATGCTAAAAATGGAAGAAGACGGAAAACTGAGTATTAATGACCCAGTGATAAAATACCTTCCTGATTTTAAGTTAGCGAGCGATGAAGCAACAAAAGGAATGACGATTGCTAAGCTATTCCAACACCGCAGCGGTTTGCGGGGTTTTGCTTATGATACGCTGGTTGAAACGGGCTGGTCTGAACAAGAAATTTTTGCTGTTCTCAATCAAGTGTATCCTACTCATCCCTTTGATGAGCAGTTCGATTACCAGAATATTTTTCCAGGATTGTTTGGATGGATTGCTGAAAAAATTACGGGCGACTCTCTCAATACTCTTTTCAAGAGAGAAATTTTTGAGCCTTTAGGGATGAATTCTGCCTCATTAGGGGAGTTTGGTGTAACGCAATCTGATGGTTGGTTTAAACGCCTAGGGGCACGTCTCAAATCGATGGTTGGCAATCAATCAGACCAGCATTATACCAATGATAAAGGATATGCTGAGGTTATCAAAAATGGAAATCCAGCGATCTATCGGTTTCCCACGTCCCGTGGTATTAATGCCAATATTAAAGATATGGCAAAATGGTTACAATTCTGGCTCAATGAGGGTGTTACCCCCCACGGTAAACGCCTCGTGAGTCCTGAACGGCTCTCTAAAATGCTGCAGAAATTGAGTCATGTAGGCGCCCCACAGGGAGGTCGTTTATTTCCCAAAGAGCGCGTCACTGATATTTATTATGGCATGGGATGGTATATCCATAATTACGCCACCCTCGAGAGAGTTATCTCTCATATGGGGGGAATGACGGGAACTCGGTCGATTATTACCTATGTTCCTGGCAAGAAAATAGGAATGGTTCTTCTTTCAAATCTAGGGGGAATGAGGGTCAATTTAATGCCAGAAGCGATCCGGTCAAAATTCTTAGATTTAGTGGCGGGAATTGATGATAATCGAGAGTGGAGCGCTGAGTTAAAAGCTGATTTATATGGATCTCTTGAAAAAATAAAAGAAGCTCGGACCACCTATAGAATAAAAAATCCCGTCGCCGCCCGTCCCCTCCAAGACTATGTGGGTATTTACGAAAACAAATTATATGGTCAGCTTGAGGTCGCGCTAGAGAATGCTAAGCTTATCCTTAAATATCGTGATCTAAAGTCTATCTTAACCCATTGGAATGGTGATAATTTTTCATTTAAAGCCAATGAATTCACCCGATCCTATAGTGCCACTGATTATGCTGATATCACCTTTGGCGGAGATGCCAACCAACCGGATGTATGTGCGATTAGTCTTTTGTATGAAGGAATTAATCCTCTATTCAAACGCAAAAAATAAAGTGAGTAACTTAGCAGAACGGCTTTAAGAAGGTCCCCAATAGCGAACGCGGCCGGTATCCACATGCACAAACTGTGCATACCGACCCACACCACCCGCTTTTAAGGATTTTGCTGCTTGTTGGACTTGTTTCATAGTTCGATCCGGAAACATAATATCCGCCGCTTTACCCGACAGATGCTGACTATTACTGGCTACCCCACAACTTTTCTTGCGCAGTATGGTATTGGTTTTTGGTGACCTATAACCTGAAATTAAATGGACCATCTGTCTTGATTCTGTTTTTTCCAGGATATTGTGGATCAGATGCATTAAATTAGGATCCATGGTACATTCTTGATTGGTCCGATGATCGCGAAAAAGACGATTAAGGTCAGTCATTGCTTCCGGATTAAGTTTCCCATCAAACCAAAACATACATTTTTTAAGGCTTTCGCCTGTATGAGTATTATAAACATTCAGAGATTTTTCAGGAACGGAAGCAAACACTTTAGAAGATAATGTCAGTAAGGTGGGCGCTGCCATTAAGAGACCTAGCTTCCCTACGCCTTTAATAAGTTGGCGGCGAGATAAAGATGTGTCTAAAACTTGTAAATCTTTTTGCGCAATAAAATTTTCCACCAATCTTTCCTAGTCTATTCCATAACCGTAGTTTTTTATAAGTAAAATATAGTCTAATGTCAATGATGTAAATTGTGAGAAAAAAAGTGAAAACTTCATTTATTAGTTTTTAAAACAGTCTTAGAGAAGTTTTTTTATACTTTAATTAATTTAGACTATTTCACGAAGAAATAAATAGGGGAGCTAAAAGCCCCCCTATTTTTAGCTAAATTCAGTAAGTTTTTTTCATTATGATCTCGGAACTTAAGGTCACTCCATTTAAGAGTGGTAGAGGCCGATTGTCTCTAAAATCCAGCGGAATATAGTTAGCTGGTACTCCCGGTTCGAAAATACCTAAGTTCATCAGCATCAGCGCTGTTAATTGACTACAGAATAAAGTGCTTGGCTGCTCTGAAGAGGGCTTTCTGTTAAGTCTGAATACAGCTCTAATTAACCGAGTAACATTTCTTGTATAAGATGTTTGATCATACTAGCCCACAAAATTTGTCACATCTCTTGGATCAGGCTGGTTTACATCGTTAAAGTTAAATAGTCTGCAGCTTATGTCTCCAGAATATTCTTGCGCTACTATATCCCAAGGGGTAATACGTACATGAGGGTAACTTCCTTTTAGAACTTCAGAAGCTGATCCTGTGGATTCAAAACAATACCATTGATCTTTATCATTAACATCCGACAGAATAATTCCCACATGCGATATGTGACTATGGGTTACTCCTTTAATTACCCCACTCACAAGATCGGTTCCAGAAAACAAGGCGATCCCTCTGAGGTGATACTGTAGGGAATTAAATTGTGTAGGTTGTTGGTAGATCTGTCCGGCTGCATCCTGTCCTGCGGGCGGAGAATATTGCGCTATATTATAGTAATCTTTATGATCTATAGCTTGCACCAATCCTGTACTCACCATTAATAAGGTAAGGAAGGCTAAAACAGTTTTTTTTCTCTTTGTTGTGTTTAGAGTAAGTACATTCATTTTTAATCTCCGTTGTAGATAAGTTTTTATTGACAAACTTTAAGAAGCGTTGCTGCGTTTCTTAAGATTTCAAGGGGAGGATCTCTCGACCTTCTCCTTTTTGTTTCTGGTTGATCTGTTATTTTATTCAGAGACGTTTTTCCCAGAACCATCCTGATATTGCAGAACAATATCGCCCTAACCTATCCCGAAAATATCCCTACGGAAGGGGTCTACGGGATAATCCCGTAGAATCTAAAAACGGCTATTCCAACCTTTGTAAAGAGAATTGAGTGCTGAATCAAGGAAACCACCCTCAATCCCTGTGCTGGAGGGCATAGCTGCCTTTGATAAATTGATGTGGTTGCAGACTTCCCTCAAAATGAGGTAAAAGTAGAGACACTATAATTTTGAGAAGGATAGCCTCCCATGCGAGCCGAAGTTGATAGCGCTGCCAAATTGGTGGACCAAAATCTTAATCTGGTTAAACGTCACTTGGATTGGGAGCAGGCTATCCAAAAACTTGAAGAACTAAATCAACAAGCAGAATCACCCCTGCTGTGGGATGATCCCACCGTTGCCCAAAAACTTCTAAAAGAGCGGGAAGCTTTAAGTAATGCGATCGGCAAGATTAAGGCGCTCCAACAACGCCTGGATGATAACATTGGATTGATAGAGCTAGGTGAGTTAGAAGGGGATGAGAGTATTGTCCAAGAAGCAGAACAAGGAATATTTGATTTGCAGCGCGACTGTGCGCGTTTGCAAATAGAAACTTTGTTATCCGGTGAAGCTGACGCTAACAATTGCTTTATTGAAATTAATGCAGGAGCTGGCGGGACAGAAGCTCAAGATTGGACGCAGATGCTCGCCCGCATGTATAGTCGATGGGCGGAGTCAAAAAAATATAAAATTGAACTTATCGATGAAAATCCTGGCGATGAAGCAGGTCTTAAATCCATTACAATGAAAATTTCGGGCTTTCAAGCTTATGGTTGGATGAAAACTGAAAGCGGGGTCCATCGGCTTGTACGTATTTCTCCTTTTGATTCTAACGCTCGTCGCCACACTAGTTTTGCTTCCGTGTGGATTTATCCTGAAATTGATGACTCAATTGATATCGTTATTGAAGAGAAAGATTTGCGGATTGATACCTATCGTGCATCAGGTGCTGGCGGCCAACATGTTAACAAGACAGAAAGTGCAATCCGGATTACCCACCTTCCAACAAACATTGCGGTCCAATGCCAGAATGACCGATCTCAACATCGCAATAAAGCTCAGGCCATGTCAATGTTGAAAGCCCGGCTATATGAACTAGAATTGCGTAAACGAGAAGAAGCAGCCTTGTCGACGTCTGCTTCTAAAACTGACATTGGTTGGGGTCATCAGATACGCTCGTATGTTCTGCAGCCTTATCAAATGGTCAAAGATTTACGTACAGGTATTGAAAAGGGGAACGCTCAAGGCGTACTGGATGGTGATATTGATGATTATCTAGAAGCGGCTCTAGCCCAACGGATTGGCGGCAATTAATCTGACCTCCGCCTTTCTTGGTGGGCTAGCGGAATTTCGCCATTCCATTGGCGGCAACTATGCCTTAACGTTGGAGAGAATTACTGCCCTTATCGCCATCATTTTAACTTTAATGCCTAGCTTTGGTTATGACGCAAAAGACCGCTTTTTTGTTGCGTCTCCGCTTCCTAAGTGAAACTAAGATTTTAACTTAATTTCGCCTGTCACCACATCACAAACATAGCTTTTATAAGCCTCAACCTCATAGCCAAAAAACCTTAATTGACGTCCATCAAACTTTACTTTGTCTGACAAAGTGACAAACTCACTACACCCGCCCGATCGAGGAGTTGGCGACAGATCAAACCCAGACTTATCAAAATATTTTAACTGCACGGGGAGACTTTCAGATTTTTGCGAATCCCACACATAAATATGCAGGAACCGATCACAAGCAATGGGACGATCATTATAACCCAAAATCAAGAGTCGATTATCCTGACAACGATAAGTATAGAGAGACTCAAATTGATAGTTGAGATCATTGCTCTCATGGGCGGGCCATCCCTCTTTTAAAGCAAAGAAAGCGCGATCAATAATTGACAACTTCTTTACTTGATTCTTAGGAGTTTGTTGAAGGCTATGCTTCCAATGGGCATCAAAAAAACCTTGGTTATCCTTTATAAATCCGATCAAGAAATCCTTAAAAATTTTATTTAGTTGACTATCATAAGCCTCAATATCTGTAATACACTTTAAATCGTGCACCTGAGCAATAAATTGATTAGAGGCTTGTCTAAAGGCGCGTCGAATAGCAGGAGGAATGGTCATCCCCTGGAAATCTATTCCCTCTATACACCTGTATAATCCCTGATACAAATCCACAAAGGCCATAAAACTAGGGGCGAGCTCCACATAGCCGAGATGACACATCAATCCATAGGTGTAAAGATCACCTGTCCATTGAAGAGACTGTATTTTTTTAAGAGCATGTGTAAAATCTTTTTGGAATCGTTTTACACGGGCCCTATCATCTTGGGCTTCAGCTTGATAGGCTTGAATCATTGTTTCCTGATCTACAGAAGGGGACTGCTCTTCCCCCCAGCTCTCACTTCCTAGCAAGCCAGTGATTAGAAATAACCTCGCAATTATCTTTTTCATCTAATTCTTTCCTATCACCTAATCCTTATAGATCGTTTATCATTAAAAAATTAATCCAATATTTGAATCAATGGTGATTTTTTCGACGCTGTGGATATATTTTCTATCATATGAGTCGCGATCGAGCGATAACAATGCGCTATAGCTCCCTGAGGTTGAACAATATTGTCTGGCTGTCCACTATCGGCTCCGGATCGAATATCTAACCTTAAAGGCACCTCCCCTAAAAATGGAACATTAAGAGTAGAAGCGGTGGCCTGTGCACCACCATGACTAAAAATATGGCTGTCTTGACCACAATGGGGACACGTAAAAACACTCATATTTTCAATAATTCCCAAGACTGGCACAGCAACTTTTTCAAACATCCCTAAGGCTTTGCGAGCATCAATTAGAGCAATATCTTGTGGCGTGGAAACAATCACTGCACCGGCTAAACTGGCCTGTTGGGCTAGAGAAAGTTGAACATCGCCGGTTCCAGGTGGCATATCAATCAACAACAGATCTAACTCGCCCCAAGCCACATCTTTTAGAAGCTGCATTAAGGCTCCTTGCACCATAGGGCCACGCCAAACCATAGGGGTATCAGGGGGAATAAGAAACCCAATGGACATACAGCTGATTCCATGCGCCTTCCTCGGTATCAATTTTTTATCTGCAGTAACCTCTGGTTTGCCCGTTAGCCCCATCATAGTCGGCAACGAGGGGCCGTAAATATCAGCATCCAAAATGCCAACCTTATACCCCAGCTGAGTAAAAGCCACCGCTAAATTGACTGTGGTGGTCGATTTACCTACACCACCCTTACCGGATGCAATGGCGATAATGGATTTAACCGTCGGTAAAATGTTGGGAGGAGATTTAAAAGATTTCGGTGCTAATAGCGCACATAAAATTTTATGTTGCGGAAAGTGTTGTTTTAGCTGAACCTCCGTTAAGGATCGGACAGATTCAAGAAATTGTAATTGCTCGGTAGGTCCTTCAAAAATAACACGAATCGAATCCCCCTCCACACCAAAAGAACTGATAAAATCTAAGATTTTTCGATCTGATTGAGGATGAATAAGTGTTGTTAAAAAGTCACGCAAACCATCTGTCTTTAACGTCATTGTCGGTGTCATTGTTATGATGTAATGATTGTTATATAGTCAATATAGAGGATTCTATTCAAGATAAAAGCATGATTTGGTTATTTAATGATCGTCCCCGTAATCCGTGGGGCACACCCGAAGGAAAACCTTCTTCCCCTGATAGAAACCAAAAATCCCCTGAGGGAGGCATTGATATTGATGAGACCATCGATCACATTCGCCAACGCCTTAAGGATTCCTTTGGAGGAAAAGGAGGTGGATTTAAAAACAACAATGGCTCGCCGAAAAAACTTATTGGGCTGGCCGCCGTTATCCTTGCTGGATTATGGTTGTCAACTGGTTTTTACTTTGTCCAAGAGGGTGATGAAGCTGTCGTCTTAAGATTTGGTCAAATGGTTCGAATGGGACAGCCGGGGCTGAACTTTCATTTACCTACACCCATCGAACAACATATGGTCAAGAGCGTTAGTGCCCAAAATACGATAGACGGAACCATCCAGGGCCGAAGCACTAGCGATTCAGATGAATCCTTGATTTTGACAGGTGATGAAAATGTCGTTCATACTAATTTTACGGTTTTCTGGAATATCAAAGACTTGCCTGACTATTTATTTACAGCTCGCACCCCCGACACCACCATTAAAATTGCAACGGAGAGCGTTTTACGAGAAATCATTGGTCAAATGAATGCTCGGGATGCCTTAACTAAAAAACGTGAAGAAATTGGCTCTCAAACGCGCGATGCGGTTCAAAAATTAATGGACCAATACAAATTGGGAATTAATATTATTAACGTCCAATTACAACGCGTTGCCCCTCCCAGCGAGGTTGTTGCATCTTTTAGTGATTTACAAGCATCCTTAACTGATGCTGAAACAGCTCAAGCCCAAGCCAAAGGATATCAAAATGATATCTTACCACGAGCGGAGGGTCAGGCTATTCAAGTCCTTCAAGAGGCTGAAGCATATCGCAATGCGAAGATAGCCGAAGCTGAAGGTGAAGCATCCCGTTTTAAACAAGTGCTAACTTCTTATGACAAGAATAAATCTGTTACTGTTAAGCGATTTTTCTTTGAGACTATGCAGCGTAATCTTACTAAGGCGAAGACTTATATCTTTGATCCTAAAGCGGCTCAAGGCGTTTTACCCTATCTTCCTGTCAATGAAATATCTAAATCAAAACCAACAGAGGAGGGTAAATAATGTCAAACCGTGTCATTGGATTTTTTGCAGGTCTGTTTGGTGTCGTTCTTATTTTAAGTAGTTCTTTATTTATTGTGAGCCAAACCCAACAAGCAATTGTCTTACAATTTGGTGAATTACGTCGTGTCATTCAAGATCCCGGCTTGAAGATTAAAATTCCATTTATTCAAGAAGTAATTATTTACGAAAAACGGGTTATGGATTTTGATTTACCGGCCACCGATATTACGCTTGGCGATCAAAAACGGGTACGGGTAGACACTTATACAAGGTATCGCATTAATGACCCCATACAATTCTTTAAATCTGTGAAGCCGGCTAATGAATTGGGGACAGCACGCCGTTTAGAAGCCTTGGTTGGATCGACCGTTCGTAACGTTTTAGGTAAAATAGAATTACGTGAATTATTATCAGAAAAACGATCAAAAATTATGCATCATATCAATGCTGAAGTTAAGGCTTTGACAAAGGGGCTTGGACTGGAGATTATTGATTTAAGAATTGTGAGAACAGAATTACCCCCTGAGAATCGACCCGCTGTTTTCAACCGTATGAATGCTGATTTACAACGCTATGCGAAGCAGAATCGAGCTAATGGAGACAAAAAAGCTCAAGAGATCCGTTCTACAGCCGAGAAAGAGCGAACAATCATCCTAGCAGAAGCGAGCCGAGATGCTCAAATCCTTCGAGGTGAAGGTGATGCTAAGGCTATTGCAACGATTGCGGAGAGCATGGGGAAAGATCCCGAATTCTATGGTTTTTATAAATCCATGGAAACTTATGATGCCATTATAGGAACAGATACCACCCTACTTTTGTCATCGGAAAGTGATCTATTCAAATACTTTAGTCATCCAGAACGCGTTTTACGCTAACCAAATTTAAGGGAAGAGAGATAAAAAATGTCTAAGATACGGTTATTTTTAACAACATCGCTATTAATCTCGGCAGTAGTTCTTACCCCATCATCGGCTGCCGTATCACCTAAAGGTGATGATAAAAAAGACTCTGTAAAAGCAGTCGTTGGAGCTACAAAAGAAGTCCTCCCAGTTGAGATAAAAGACATAATTACAGAAGAGCTTAAAGCAAAAATCAGAGAAGAGATTAAAGAGGAAATTAAGAAAGAAGAAGTCACAGAAGAGATCAAAAAAAATATCAAAGAAGGGGTCAAAGAAGAGATTAAGAAAGAAAAGTCAAGCAGCAGTAATTATGATATTACTAAAGGCTTTTCAGCGGTTGCAGAAAAGACAATCCCTTCTGTTGTGAATGTATCCACCACTCAGGTTTTGGAAGGGCGCGACAAGAATATGCCTCAATTACCGCCTGGCTCTCCCTTCGAAGATCTTTTTAAGGATTTCTTTGAACAACAAGACAAACCAAGACGTGTCCAATCCTTAGGATCAGGATTTATCGTAAAAGTTCAACCAAAAAGTGACGATGCTTACGCCTATGTTTTGACTAATTTCCATGTTGTTGCCGAAGCAAAGAAAATTACCATTGTGCTCCATGATGGCATAGAACTCGAAGCTTCTATACAGGCTGTTGATGAAAGAACTGACTTAGCCATGCTCCGTGTTAAATTGAGCAGCTTGCCAGAAGATAAAAGAAATTTGAAAGCTGTTGAATGGGGTGATTCAAATAAAGTGAATGTCGGTGATCGTTGTATTGCTATTGGCAATCCGTTTGGTTTAGGCAGCACCGTTACTTCTGGAATTATCTCTAACCGCTCCAGAAATATTGGTGTTCGTGGTACTGCTAAAAGCAGGCTGAGTGAATATGTTGATGATTTTATGCAACATGATGCCCCCATTAACATGGGAAATTCGGGTGGGCCTCTGTTTGACCTCGAAGGTAAAATTATTGGGGTCAACACAGCGATCTTCTCTCCAAGTGGTGGAAACGTTGGAATTGGTTTTGCTATCCCCTCTAATCTTGTTAAAGAAACCTTGGATCAACTGATTGAATACGGTCGCACAAAACGCGGTTGGTTGGGTGTTCGAATTCAGAATGTAACGGATGAGATGGCTGAAAGCCTGGGGTTTGGCAAAGCCCGGGGTGCCATTGTTGGCGCCGTCACCCCCAAGGGCCCAGCTGCTGCGGCTGGGATTGAAGCCGGAGACATTATTGTAGAATTTGATGGTAAAGAAATTAATGAAAAAAATCGCCTATCCCGTGTGGTCGGTGAAACCGAAGTTGGTAAAAAAGTTAAGGTTAAATTATGGCGCAAAGGTAAAGAGGTCAATGTCGAGGTTGCCTTAGGGGAATTTGAAACGTCCAGCGATGGAATGGCCACTGAATCCAAAGATAAAAAAGATACTCCCTCTAATCAGGATATTATCGAAGTCTTGGGCCTGAAGGTTTCAAAAATTACAGGATCGTTGTCACAGCAATATAAAATTAAAGAAGATATGACAGGGGCTGTTATTGTTGGCCTCAATGAAGAAAGCCCTGCTGCAAGCATTTTGCGGCCCGGTGATGTAATCACTGAAGTCAACCAAGCTGATATTAAGTCTCCTGAAGAATTAGTTAAGGCTGTGGAAGAAGCAAAACGCTTAAAGCGCAAGAATATAACTTTCCTAATTAGTCGAGGGGGAGAAATGGTTTATATTACCACTCGTATTGAAGATGATTTGAAAGGTTAATCGCTAAGACGCTTAAGTTAGACAGAATGACACCCTATTTCGAAAGATAAGAAGTTTTGTGTCATCAGTCATTCCATTTGATAGAAAAAGAGAGAGAGGGGATTGAAAAGATTTTCAATTATCCCTCTCTCTCCTTAGAAATAGCTCCATCTAAATTATTTACCTCAATTTTGGTGTAACTCAATCGAGATTTTCTTTAAATCTTTAACCTAGCTCAGTGTATAGTGTTTTATGTATTTAAAGTAAGAAAAGCCCGTGGAGGTCTTATTTTTAATATGCAAGGCGAATTCAGAGGTAAGCAAATATACTTTCGATATGCTAAAGAGAAAAAGATCAGTCTTGAGGCCTTAGCAAGAGGCTAAAAAAGCATTTAAAATGGTAGAAACCTTGATTTCAACAAGTTAATTTAAGACTTGTATAACTATTTTCTGATAACCTAAACATAAGCCTAAAATTTTGTAGAGTTACGCATGATTCTAATCCGTCTCTTTTTAATCTTCACAATGTTTTTAAGTGGTCCTCTGCTGGCACTAGAGTTGGACCATAAAGATAAGACCACGGAATTAACACAACAAAAAGATGAAATTCTAGGAACCTTGTCTACCTTGGTAGGTAAAAAGGAAAAAGTTATTGATAAGAAGGGTGACTTAAATGTCAAAATAAATGACTTAAAAGATGCGATCAAGATTCTAGAAAATTCACAGGATCGAGTAAAACTGATTAAGGTTTTATCGGCCATTGCTTTCCTGAAACAAGAAACAGAAAAAGATCAAGGAATTATAGAAATAGCTTCAGCCAAGATAACGGGAGCCATCGAGATCAGCTCGGCCGCTGTTATTAATGCGATTAAGTTAACAAACCATATCCCCGATATAGTAGCAGAACAGATCCATCAACTTAAAACGGATGAAGCTTACCGACATAATACATTTATCTTGAGTATGATTTTAATGACAGCCCTTGGGTGTGCGATTATGGTAGAAATTGTAGTACGGCGCATTCTACTCTGGTTAAATTTACATCGCCGTCCTCAAGAATATAGCTTTAAAACCATCCATATTCATGTTTTTAGAAATATTACACCACTCATCCTATTCGGCTTAGTGGGCTATTTGGTTATTTATCTCTCCCAAGCTGAGTGGAATATTATTACCTATCGAGGCTTCATTTTCATGAATATTCTGATTATGATCCGTTCGATGTGGCTGTTAATTCGCGTTCTATTTGGCGGCAAAGCAACAGAAATCAATGGTAATGAACCCGCAGCTGAAAATATGAGTTTTCAGTTTGCCTTAGCGGGCATTCAAACCATCATCATTGGGGCAATTTTCGGAGAGGTGGGATCACTTTTAGGGATGGGTGACTTAGCCGTTGATATATGGCTTAAAATTATCGGATTTGGTGTTACCAGCCTTATTGTCATTGGCGTTATAAAAAATAAACCATATATTGAGTCACAATTTAAGGCGAATGAAGAAAGCCTTAGTGGATTTGCATTATTACTCGCGAAATTGGTGGAAATTGTATTCCGTAGATTCCATATTATTATCGCCAGCTTGAGCATTATTTGCTTCTCCTTATGGATGTTAAATTTGGATCTAGTAGCATTATCAATTGCCAAATCCCTTCTCTTCATGATCCTATTGACAGCCATATTTATAATGGGACGGAATTGGATTTATAAAACGATCATTAAAACAAAAATTAAACTGCAACTACAACCAAGTAATAGATCTAAAATTGGCCTCAACTACTTAGAGGGTTCGACAACTAATATTATTCAAACTGCCTGGCATTTATTTTTTATCCTAATGATTCTTGAAGCTTGGGGGATTGACCCGATTGAGTTTGCCTCCTCTCCGACAGTACAGCCTATCTTAGCAAAATCTATTTCCGTTCTGATTATTCTTATTGTGATTCGCACTTTATGGGGATGGGTCGATCACATTGCTAAATCTCATATTCGTGGCCGCGTTGTTGGTAAGAAATTAGTAGAACCTTCCCAATTTGTTAAAACCGTTACCCCTATCCTCAATAGTGTTGCCCATTGGGTCTTAGCAATGATGGCCATTGTTTTAATTTTGGTGGAATTTGGCCAAGATGTGCGCCCCATGCTTTACAGCCTTGGTGTCATTGGTATCGCGATTTCTTTAGGTGCCCAAAGCCTAGTAAAGGACATTATTAATGGTGTTTTAACCTTAATGGAGGGAAATATTGCAGTGGGAGAAACTGTAATCATTGGCGCTAGTACTGGTACGGTCGAATCTTTATCCTTAAGAAGTATTGTCCTCCGACATGGAGATGGGGCAATCCAAACAATTCCTTTTTCAGAAGTAACGAGTATCATTAATCGCTCACGTGATTATACAAGCTTTCCTGTCAATCTTTTGGTCTCTCATAAAACTGATCCTAGCGAAGCGCAGACAATTCTGAAGCACGCTTTTGGTGACATCAGCAATGACCCGCTTTTTTCGAAAATGATTATGGAGCCGCTGGTCATTTCAGGAATTGATAAAATTACTGATACTGGCCTCAATATCACAGGTTATATCAAAATTAAGCCTGATCCAGGCAATCGTTTTGGCAAGGCCTTCAATACCTATCTCCAAAAACATATGGATGCAGCAGATTTGTATCCGCCACCATCACAAAAAATTCTTAATATTAATGAAATGGAAGAAAAAAATAAAAAAGAAAGGCACTTAATTAAGCAAAAATCAAAATCACCATAAGTGCCCTAGGAAAACTATTTTTAATTAATTTAAAGAGTCACCTAAATAGTTAAGAATTGAGCGAGTGATAGGATCAAGCTTTTCAAATAATGTGAAAACAGGCATAGGGAAGGGTATAAATATTTCCTCATTGTATTCAAGAGCACTTAGCGTATTATAATTATATTCCTCTGCTGCCTCAAACTCTTGGTCAATAAGGCCATCCCCTTGATAAGCCCATTTAACGCTCTCACGGATATAGGCTACTAAGAGTCGAATAAATATCATCTCCCTCTTCATTCCCTGTAAGATGAGCCTTAAGATTATTAAAAATATTCTTTACCTGCTGATTGTGATCACCGAGGCTCTTTAGCTCTTGCAGCTCCGAACAGCGGCGCGCTTGATAATCATAAAAACGATTAAATTTCAAAGACCGAATCATAGCTGTAATTTAAGCCTTTTTATTTATAGCTTAGCCAAATAGCAACAGTCTAATATTTTAATTTTAAAGTTTTTATTTGATATTTTTATTTCTTTTCTTAAAAAATTATTTTTTATTTTTAGTAAAGATTATAAAAACTGGGATCTAAGAGGAGAAAAAGGTCTTTATCTTTTTCCTTTTTCTCAGGCTACATTTATCGTCGTTTATTCTGATAAATTTTAATAACAAGAATAATTTGCTGGATATCTTCTATAGCCATATCTTCGTTAAACTGATGATATTGAAAATTATCATACATATAGCGCGCCTGGCGGGCGCTATCAAATTGCTTAAAAATAAAATCAGATCCCATAATTCCATGATAAAGGCGCGTTACTTGCTTTATTTTCTCTGCCGTTAAAGAAGTTCTAGCTAAAGGAATCCCAGTAGAATTATCTTGCTCAAGAGAAGGGTGAATTTCTGTCTCTCCTAAAGGAGGAACAATATCTTCATGGTGAACGCTTCTCTCTAAGTTGCTCGCTTGTGCTATCGGCTCATAATACGGACCTGCATAAACGCTTCCAGATAAAATAAATTTGAGACCAATAACAATTAAAAGGCTTTTCATCCTATACTCCATTTGTAATTTTGATGTGGTATAGGGACAAATATATTTTATGTCAGTTAATTTTTTATTAACGGCCTCTATTCGTTAAGATTTAGTGAAGACCTTGATCTCTCACATAGTCGCCCGGAGCGCTTGCAATAACCTTGTTAGAGTCAATTTTTGGTGCCGGCACTTTCTCTCCTGCATACTTTTCTATCCAGCTTTTCCAACTTGGCCACCATGATCCTGCCTGTTTTTGCGCATGCTGCAACCATTCATCCGCTGTTTCGTAAAATTTATCGGCTTCCATAAAATAATATTTATTTTTATCAGGATGATTAAACACACCAGCAACATGGCCTGACCCGGATAAGACAAATTTTTCTGCCTGCTTTACGGCGCGTGTCAAAGGGTAAACTGCCCGCCAAGGGGCAATATGATCATCAAGAGCGGCCATAACGAACATCGGCAAGTCAATTGTTGTCAGATCGACAGGCACGTCAGCAATCTTGATACCCCCTGGTTGGATGAGGCGATTTTCCAAATACATGTCTCGCAAAAAACGAGTATGCATGGTGGCGGGCATTCGGACGGCATCTCCATTCCAATGGAGCATATCAAACGGCATCGGCTCTTTGCCCATCAAATAATTATTAATATAGAAGGACCAGATTAAGTCATTGGCACGCAGTAAATTAAAGGATTGCACCATGGCATTTCCTTCCAAATAACCGCGCTTCTTAACATGGGCCTCTAATTTTTTTAGCTGCTGATCACATATATAGACTAACAAATCCCCGGCTTCTTTAAAATCAATGGGGGCTGCAATAATGGTTACCGCGTCAAAGGGCTTTTCCCCTTTAGCCTTTAGATAAGTCAATAAACTGTTTAATAAAACGCCCCCGGTGCAGTAACCAATTGCATTAATTGTATCACGCTTTGTATAAGTGCGGACAAAATCTAATGCCGATTTAACCCCATCTAAGACATAATGGGACATAGTTTTATCAGCATGCCATTGGGTAGGATTAGCCCAAGACACCATGAATAGGGTAAATCCTTGATCAACCGCCCATTTAACAAATGAATTTTCGGGCTTCAAATCAAACACATAAAATTTATTAATCCAGGGTGGAATAATTAAAATTGGCTTTTCATAGACTGTTTTGGTCGTCGGACTATATTGAATAAGTTCAAGGTAGGGATTGCGATAAATCACTTTGCCTTTGCTGGTAGCAATATCACGCCCCAGTTGCAAAGCCTCTGTATCTGTCATTTTAATATTAAAAGAACCCGTTGCTGAATCTTTTAAAAAATTCTTAAACCCTTGGATCAGATTTTCACCTTTAGACTCGTAAGTTTGTTGAATTACATCAGGATTAGTTAAAGGAAAGTTGGTGGGAGCCATGGCATCAATTAAATGGCTGGTATAAAATTCTAACTTATTTAAAGTTTGTTCATCCAACCCTTCAATTTGTTCCAACACATTGCGTAGCAACTTAGCATTAATCAGGTATAATTGCTGCATAAAGAAGAAAGCTGGATTTTTTTGCCAAATTTCATTCTTAAACCGCTTATCCCGCGGATCGACATCAATGATGGGTTGGGCCTCCCCTCCCTTAATTTGCTCACTCACTTCTTTAACGATGGCCATCACATCTTTCAGATGTTCCTTTTGAACTTCTATAATCCGATCTGGCCGTTCAGAGATTTTCTGCACGGCTTGCGTCATGGTTTGGTGCACAATCTCAGGATCAAATATCGTAACTACCCCCTTTTTATAAGGCGATGGTGTGGATGTCCCTTGCCAATGTTTTAGCCAAGACTGCTGATTAGCTTCCAGCACTTTTCCCCAAATATCTTGCCATTCACGGGTAAAATTTTGATAAATTTCTAAAGGAGTTTCATTCTTTTGCGGGGACATGTTACACTGACCTCAAAGGTTATATAATTCAACTTTAATGGTTAGACAGTTAATAAAATGCTAACATATTTTTTTAAAATTTTAATTACTTTGGGGATTATTAATATTTTGACTGCTTGTACCTCTCCAACACCAGAGGATGAAAAATATGGCATGATTGAAGGCAATTTTCCCCGTCTCGTGGATGTTCCGGAGCGGCCTATGCCGCCTACCGGTAAAGCGATTGCAGATCAATCTAAGGCTTTGGAAGAAGATAAACTTGATGCCTATGTTCAAGCCATGAAAAATTTTGATATGGCCAAACAATGACATCGCAGGGTAAAAATTCAGAAGCCACCACCTATTTATTTGATGGAAAAGGATCCGTCGGGGGGCGTCGCTGGGTTTTTGAAGATGCTAACCCTAGAGATGCTCTTCAGCTGGCCCAAAATCATGGGATTGGAACCTTAGCCGCTTCGATCCTTTTAAAAAGAGGTGTCACGTCCCAGACAGCAGGATTGTTTTTACAACCAACATTGCGCGACTTGATGCCTGATCCTTCCCACTTAAAAGATATGGATATAGGTATTGAGCGAGTCGCTAAAGCTATCCGTACCGGTGAAACTATCGCGGTGTTTGGCGATTATGACGTGGATGGGGCCACCGCTACTGCTCTTTTACGCCGTTATTTCCGTGACATTGGTGTCACCCTTCGAGTTTACATCCCCCAACGCATTGAAGAAGGCTATGGGCCCACCATTCCGGCAATGCAACAGCTTACCAAGGAAGGGACCACCACTCTCTTGATGGTTGATTGTGGGACAACTTCTTTTGGCCCCTTGGAAGAAGCAGCTCAATTAGGAATGGATGTAATTATTCTGGATCACCATATGTCTCAGGCTTCTTTACCGATTGCTAAGGCTTTAATTAATCCGAATCGTATTGATGAAAATAGCCCTCTTGTCAACTTATGTGCAGCGGGATTAAGTTTTATCTTTTTGGTAGGCTTACAGCGACAGTTACGCCAAGAGGGTTGGTTTACCACCCGCCCTGAACCAGATTTGCGGCAATATTTAGATCTAGTCGCCTTAGGAACTGTTTGTGATGTGATGACGTTGACGGGACTTAATCGAGCTTTTGTAGCGCAGGGCTTGAAGGTCATGGCTCGACGCTCCAACACAGGATTACGCCATTTGGCCGACATTGCGGGTTTGGATGATCTTCCCTCCGCTTATCATCTAGGCTTTCTATTGGGCCCCCGTATTAATGCTGGCGGCCGTGTGGGACGAGCAGAGTATGGATCACGACTGCTTTCAACAACCGATGACTTAGAAGCACAGCAATTAGCGCGAGAATTAGATCTGTATAATAAAGAACGGCAAGCTATAGAAACTCTCGTGCTGGAAGAAGCCATAACTCAAGTAGAAAGCCGAGGCTTGGACCGACATCCCCTAATTTTAGTTGGTCAAGAAGGGTGGCACCCGGGGGTGATTGGTATTGTTGCCGGACGCCTTAAAGAGCGGTATAATCGACCTGTTTGTGTGGTTGGGTTTGATGCGGAGACAGGCAAAGGATCAGGCCGTTCAATAAACGGCGTTAATTTAGGAGCAGCAATGCATACAGCCTGTCATCAGGGATTTTTAGTGGCGGGCGGTGGTCATGCCATGGCGGCTGGCTTTACGGTCATGCGCGATAAATTTGATAGTTTTTATGAATTTCTTCGCGATACTCTTAAACATCAGATTGATGGTGTTGATCCTATTCTAGAGATCGATGGGATTTTAACACCGTCGGGGGCAACCCTTGAACTGCTTAGGGAAATAAAAATGCTAGAACCTTTTGGTAATGGCAATCCAACACCAAAATTCTGCATACACAAAGCCAAAGTAACCTATGCCGAACCCGTTGGCATCAACCATATCCGCTGTAGTCTGGAAGGGGAAGAAGGAACACGCCTTAAAGCGATGGCATTCCGAGCGCTGGGAACACCCTTAGGCGATGCCATTATGGCGCGTAACAACAAATCTATCGAAGTGGCCGGGACATTGAAAATAGACTCCTGGAACGGTCGCCATAGTGTTACGTGTTTTATTGAAGATGTGATGGAATAGATATTAACGTCATTTTTTATAATTTTTGCACAAAGCGATTTAGATAGAGATAAATTACCGGTGTAATATAAAGGGTTAGAATCTGAGAAGTGAATAACCCTCCAACCACGGCAATTCCTAAAGGTTGGCGCAATTCAGCCCCTGCCCCCATAGCAAATGCAATTGGTAAGACTCCCAGTAAAGCCGAAAAAGTTGTCATCATAATAGGGCGAAACCGCACTAAACATGCCTCATAAATGGCTTTTTCTGCTGACATTCCTTGACGTTGAGCCGTAATCGCAAAATCCACCATCATAATGCCATTCTTTTTCACAATTCCAATTAACATAATGATCCCAATAAAAGCAATCATATCAAGATTCATGCCCATTATTAAAACGGCTAAGATTGCACCAATAACAGCTGAGGGTAAACCGGATAAAATGGTAATAGGGTGAATGAAATTTTCATACAACATCCCCAAAATGATATACATTACCAGAATTGATAAAATTAAAAGCCATCCCATACCAGCCATAGAACTTTGAAAAACTTGCGCCGTTCCCTGAAAAGAGGGAATTATGGTTGCTGGTAAAATCATCCTTTTTTCAATCGCCTTAATTTGATCAGTCACCGTTCCAAGAGATGCACCATCTTGCAAATTAAAGGATAAAGTGACAGAAGGTAATTGTCCTTGATGATTAATAGACAAAGGAGCAGGTTCTGTTTTTAAAGTGGCAATAGAATCAATTTCAATCAACTTACCGCTGGCTGTGCGGACATATAAGTCTCTAAGATCATCGATGGATTTTTGATAAGCTTTGCTGACTTCGAGGATAACCTTAAAATTATTGGTTTGAGTGTAAATTGTCCCCACTTGTGCTGTTCCAAATGCATAATAAAGCTCTTTACGTAAATCCTCATAGCTAACCCCTTGGAATTCAGCCTTATCCCGAAGCATTGCTACCGAAATTTGTAAACTTCCCAATTGTTGGTCCGTTGATAGTTCAATCACGCCATCAATTTTGCTAATTTCTGCCATTAATTTTGCAGCCCAATGATTAAGCTCATTGTAATCAATTCCTTGCAAGGTATATTGATAAAGCCCCTTTGATAAGCGCCCTCCCACGTTAATATTCTGAACAGGCTGCAAATAAGCATTGATACCCGGGACCTTAGCTATATCCTTACGTAACAATTGCAATACATCTGGCATTTTTGGCCGTTCTTTTTGAGGTTTAAGGCCAATAACCAGAACCCCCTGATTTATGGAACCCGCACGTCCCCCTACCCGAGATGTCAATTTACTAACAAGAGGATTCTTTTCAATAACTTTAGCTAATTTAGTTTGGGTGGCCACCATCGCTTCGAAAGAAATATCTTGCCTCGTTTCGGTTTGGGCCAAAATAAGACCATTATCTTCTAAGGGGAAAAACCCTTTGGGTGCATAGATAAGCAATAAAATTGTTAAAAGCATCGTGGCTAAAGCGACCAATAAAGCAATCAATCGATATCCCAAAACAGTATGCAAAGTTCGAGCATACACCCCATGGGTTTTCTCAAAAATCCGTTGGAACCAAGCGGTCCATGCATAGGATTTACCCCCCTCCTTAAAACTCATGTACTGGCATAACATTGGCGTTAAAGTTAAAGAAACGATCCCTGAAATTAAAATTGCCATACTGATTGTGACCGCGAACTCTTGGAAGAGTCGCCCAATAATCCCTGCCATAAAAAGAATAGGAATGAAAACTGCGACGAGGGAAAATGTAATCGATAGAATGGTAAACCCAATTTCCTTCGCCCCTACTAAAGCAGCTTCTTGAGCTGACAGCCCTTTTTCACGGTATCGAATAATATTTTCGAGCATAACAATGGCATCATCCACGACATAACCAACCGATAAAGCCATCGCCAATAAAGAAACGTTATTGAGAGAATAGCCAAGCGCTGCCATGCCGCCAAAGGTTGCAATTAAGGAAAAAGGCAAAGCCAATGACGGAATAAGGGTAGCTGACAATTGCCGTAGGAAAAGAAAAATAACTAAAATAACAAGAACAATGGCAATGAAAATGGTAATTTGAACATCATGAATAGAATCCCGAATAGAAACGGAGCGATCAAATAAGGGGGTAAGCTGGACAGAAGCCGGAACAATTTCTGCAAATTTAGGTAATAGCTGCTTAATTGCATCCACTACCTCCACGGTATTACTGCCAGGTTGGCGCTGAATTGCCAGGGTAACCACAGCCCGTCCATCTGAGTAACCCGCTGATCGATCATCTTCTGCACCCTCAACGGCTTCTCCAATATCAGACAATTTTACATTTCCACCATTTGCTGTGCGCGAGACAATCATCGAATTAAATTGATCAGCGAGGGCAGGTTGATCAACAATTTCCACATTATATGTCTGCTCTGACCCCATAATGACGCCTGGGGGGGTAATGGATGTTGACTCTTGAACTGATTTTGCAATATCCACCAAGGTGAGGTTGCGGCCCGCCAATAATTCAGGATTGATGCGCACGCGAATGGCGCGTTTCTGTTGGCCATAAATATTGACCTGAGAGACACCATTCAACATTGAAATTCGTTGTCCCATTAAGGTATCGGCATACTCTGATAACTGTGTCATGGGAATAACGTCCGATGAAACAGCAATAAAGAAAATCGGCTGATCTGCCGGGTTCACTTTCTTTAATTTGGGAGGCGTGGTCATTTCCACCGGCAAATAAGCTTGGGCTGAGGCAATAGCTGTTTGGACATCCAGGGCAGCTCCATCAATACTTCTATCGAGACGGAATTGAATTGTAATACTCGTAGACCCCATAACACTGGTCGATGTCATGTTATCAATACCCGCAATGGTGGCAAATTCTCGCTCCAGAGGAGTGGCCACAGTTGCAGCCATACTTTCTGGGCTTGCCCCCGGCAAAGTGGCAGTAACTTGTATTGTTGGAAAATCGACATTGGGTAAGGCACTGATGGCTAATTTTTGATGGCCCGCAATACCTAAAACTAAGAAAGACAGCATCAACAGGGTAGTAAACACAGGACGACGGATACAGAATTCTGATAAATTCATTGAGCGTCGTCCTTTGCAATTGTAACGGTTGCCCCTACTTTCGCATTAAATCCACCCTCAATAATAACTTGGTCGTTGGCTTCTAAATCAGCATCCACGACCGCCTCAGTTTGAGTGGAAAAGTTGATCGTTACTGGCTTTAAAATTACTTTATCTTTGACCACTTGATAAACTTGGCTCCCCTTTTGGGTAACCATGATAGCCTTTAAGGGGACGACCAAAGCGTTATCAAGTTTACGGATACCTAACAACACATCGACAAACATGCCTGGCCACAGTGTATGGTCGTCGTTATCAAGCTTTGCCCTTAACGTTAAGGTTCGTGCCTCAACATCAAGGGTATTCTGGATAGCCGCAATAGAACCAACCTTGAGGGATTTACCCTCACTGTTTCTGATATCCACACTGATATTTTTAAAACTTGATTGTAGAATAGAAAAATAACGCTGAGGTAAGGCTATATCCACATAAATAGGATCAACTTTATTGATAACGACCAATGACGGTGTGTCATTAGCCTTCACCAAATTCCCCACTGTAATTGAAATTGTCCCCGCAATTCCATTAATGGGAGAGCGAATATCCGCATAATCAATTTGTGTTTTAAGTTGAACAATTTTTGCTTGCGTTGCCGTTAAGGCAGCTACGGCCGTTTGATAAGCTTGGGTCGATTGATCGAGTTGTTCTTTAGCAGCCACGCCGCGCTTTGCTAGTTCTTCATCACGCTTATATTTTTTCTCTGAACGAATAACTTCTGCTTGATTGCTTTGCAAATTTGCTTCGGACTCCTGTAATTGAGCCTTAAGATCGCGATCATCCAACTGAAATAAACGATCACCCTTTTTAACCACATCGCCATCTTTGATAAAGACCTCAACAATTTGTGAATCCAAGCGTGACCTTATGGCGACGGACTCTGAAGCTGTCACACTGCCAATCAGATTAAGCTGTTCCGTCATGTCTTGACGTTTAACGGATGCGGCTTTAACCAAGGTTGGGAGCTTAGGGCCTTCTTTAGATCTCTCAAAAATAAGCAAAGATAGGCTTAATAATCCAATAAGCCCACTTGCCAGGATAATTCCTTGTTTTTGCTTTAATAGCTTCATACGCCTTACTCCTTATTTCTTAGTTTGGGGTAAAGTGATTAATAAGGAATTAATTTAAATTTTTCTTAGTTAAAGCAAAAATGAAGATGGAAATATTTCGGGTAAGAACCCTACTCTGCCATTTAGCGTTCGCTCGACTATTTCTGGGTAAGCTTCGGTTTTTGGCTTTTCAACCGGCTGCAAAGAGAAAAACTATCAAAATTGATATAAGTATTGAGGAGCCCCCACCAGAGTTATATTATTATGAATTTCTTCGGCAGGCTGCACTTTTAAATATAATTTTATTAAAATCTATGTGCTATTAAAAACACACAAATTTAAGTTATTATTTTTTATTAATGGTTTTTTATGTGTTTTGAACAATAGCGTGGTAAAAATCTGAGTGGAAATTAATTTATCAAATTCATATAAGGGATTTATAAAATGAAAAAAATTATCGCTTCTGCTGTTGTTGCTGCTGCAACGCTATCCGCATCTCAAGCTGCTGTATTCAATGGTTACTCAGTTGGTATAACCGGTGGTTCCTTTACCTCCCATAACAAATTAAAAGCTACTGGTGCTAAAGGCAAATTAGATAAAACATTTGGAACCTATGGTATCCACTTTGATTATGATCGTTCAGCCCCTAATGCTTTTTATTGGGGACTAGGACTTGACGTAATGGTTTTTTCTGGTAAAAAATCACAAACTGGAACTGTGCCAGTTAGAGGTGTCGTAGGTGTCCGTGCTTTAGATGGAAATCTATCCTCAACATTAAAACTTCGATATAGATGGTCTTCTGAGCTAGATGCTCGCTTTGGTTACAACATTTGTAACAATGCTGCTGTTTACGGTTTAGTTGGTGCACGCGCTTATAATAAAATCTTCACAGTTAATACCTCTTTTAATGGCACTGTAAATGGTGCAGCCACAAATGCAAGTAACTCAGATAAAGTGAAGAAAACTAGAATAGCTCCCGTTGTCGGTGCAGGTATTAAGGCTAAAATTGCAGCAAATCTTTCTGCAGGACTTGAGTATCGTTATGCATTTGAAAGAGAAGAAAAGTATACTGGCTTTGAAACTAAGGCTAAATTCAAGCAAGATGCACACGCCGTTCTTGCAAAAGTTAGCTACCACTTCTAGTCGGTTGTTGATCTTAAAAAAGAAAGCCCCCAATTGGGGGCTTTCTTAATATCCATGATTTTTAAATTTTATACGCCTTCACTTTACAGAACACAACAATGGATTTAATTTACCGGCCCCCTCAAGAGCATAAAGATCATCACAGCCCCCGACATGAGTCTCGCCTATAAAAATTTGTGGCACTGTTCGGCGTCCCCCTGCTTTGGTTATCATAGAGTTCCTTAAAGCGTCATCGCCTGAAACATCAATTTCTTGGAATTCAACGCCTTTTTTCTTCAGTAAAGCCTTCGCTTTCACACAGTAAGGACAAAATTGCGTAGTATAAATAACGACATTTACCATCGATCTCTCCTTTCAAGATATAGTTATAAATTCTACTCTTTGACGACACGACTCAACGTTAATACGTAAACTTTTTCCACTCCAGCTTTTTTCAACGCTGCTGTACAGGCTTCAAGTGTGGCCCCGGTCGTCCACACATCATCAATTAAAGTAACACATTTGCCTTTCAACAGCCCTTGAGGATCCTGCACAGTAAATGCATTGTGGACGTTTTTACGTCGTTCCTTAGAAGTCTTGTGACCTTGCGACTCGGTCATTTTAGAGCGGATGAGAATATTTGTTAAAATAGGAAGTTTGACTTTTGGGCTTAAAGATCTGGCCAAGAGGGTTGCTTGATTGTAACGACGCCGCATCAACCGCCATCGATGCAGAGGGACAGGAATAAGGTAGTCTGTCTTATCCCAGAACTGCTGTCCTACTTGGGCCATCCATCCCGCTAAACTTGACGGTAAATAGGTTGCATCCCCATGTTTAAGTTTTAAAATAACCTCGCGTCCTAATCCTTCATACCGTATGGCTGATCGTCCGCCATCAAAAGGAGGAGAAGTTGTTAAACAAGTAACGCACGTATGGGGCCCTATCTCATACGGCATGGGAGCCCCACAGTAATTACACCAAGGTTTTTGAATAAAGTGAACTTTAGACCAACACTTTCCACAAAATAGATGGGCCCTCATTGTTGAATCGCCACAACCAGAACAACGAGGAGGAAGTAGAATATTGAGCGCTAGGTGATAGACCTTTTTAATTTGCTCTTTTATTGCAATGACCAAAGTATTAAACTATGTTTGTAAGGTTATTTATAAGGAGGCGCGGCCATGAAAAAGTTTATTCTAACAATCTTAGTAATGTCAACCGCCGTTTTGGCAGCAACCAACGCTAAAAAGCTCGACACTCCCACGCAACAAGCGCCTGTGAAAAAAAAGCATGACGTCGTCGTCTATTCTTCCGATCAGTGTAGCTGGTGTACTAGCGCTAAAGACATCCTCAAAGAACACAATATTCAATTTAAAGAAATTAACGTGCAAGGTAATAAAAAACTTATTGATGAAATGGAGCAACTGACGGGAAAGCGGACTGTTCCACAAATAATAATTGATGGAAAACACATCGGCAGCTATCTGTCTCTTGCTTCAGCTAATATGCTCGGAGAATTGGATGACCTGTCTGATGACCAAACAGAAGATAAATCATCTTAGAGAGAGCTAATGTCAAAATTGATTCGTTATGGTGCCCTTCTAGCGGCATCAGCTTTTATTGTATTTAAATTTTACAATCCTAACCGTTCTGCTGACTTACCAATTGTGGCTATCACACAAATCATCAGCCATAAAACTTTGGATACCGTCAGAACGGGCCTCGTCAAGGGCCTGGAGGGACAAGGTTATGTGGATGGTAAAACCGTTAAAATTATTTATGATAATGCCAACGGCAATACAGCCCTTGCAGCGCAAATTGCAAAAAAATTTATCGCTTTAAAACCCGCTGTGATAGTGGCTTTATCCACGACCAGTGCTCAGCTTTTGATAAAACCAACCCGCGACGCAAAAATTCCTCTTGTATTTTCCGCCGTAACAGACCCCCTCGCCGCTAAGCTCGTTTCATCTTATAGTCAGACCAACGAGGGCGTGACCGGCATTAGTGACTTTATGCCTGCGGAACCTCAATTGGACATGATAACAGCTTTTGTCCCCCATCTTAAAAAACTGGGTGTCCTTTTCAATCCTTCGGAAGCAAACTCTGTCGCCTTCTTGCAAGCAATGGAAAAAGAAGCAACCGCACGCGGTCTTACCTTTGTGCGGGGTACTGTTAATTCAACAGCTGAAGCAGCTGAGGTCACACGGAACCTTGTGGGCAAAGTGGATGCTTTGTTTTTCCCAAATGATAACACAACTATGGCCGCCGCCGCTTCGGTGGCCCGTATAGCTTTACAAAATTATATTCCCTTATTTGCTAATGATTCCGAATCTGTTAAAGATGGAGCTATGGCTGCGGCTGCTTATGATCGAATGGCCATGGGTATAAAAACGGCTGAGGTGGTTGCTGGCATTTTATCAGGTCAATCGACATCGGTGTATCCGGTCACTCATAATGTAGCTTCTCAGATTGTGGTGAATGGCGCCACCTTAAGCCAACTCAAGCTGACAATTCCAGAGGCCTTAGCTGACAAAATAAAGGTTATCAGTGGAAAAGAGTAAATTTCAGAGCGTTCATAGCCTTTTACTCCAATGGTATGATGCCCATCAACGGCAGCTCCCATGGCGAGCCATTCCTGGCGAACAACCTAACCCTTATTATGTCTTACTTAGCGAAGTGATGCTCCAGCAAACAACAGTGGCAACAGTTATTGATTATTTTAATCGTTTTATCGGGCGCTGGCCTACCTTAAAAGACTTAGCAGCGGCAAACCAGGAGGAACTCTATCATCAATGGCAGGGCCTCGGATATTATAGCCGCGCCCGTAATCTGCATGCCTGCGTAGCAACCATCGCTCAAGAGCATGCTTGCACCATCCCTCACACCCCAGCCGACCTTATTAAATTAGATGGTATTGGCTCTTATACTTCAGCTTCTATTTCAGCGATTGCCTATGATTATCCGATTATACCGGTCGATGGCAATATAACGCGCGTGATCGCCAGACTTCTCGCTATCGATATCCCTCTTCCTCATTTAAAGACTCATATTTTTAAGCTGGTTACGCCCTTGCAGCCGACCCGGGCTGGAGATTTTGCCCAAGGCTTAATGGATTTAGGGTCTACTGTTTGTAAACCTAAGAATCTGCTTTGTGATCAATGTCCCTTAGCATCTCACTGTCAAAGTCAGCAAACAAAGCAGCAACATCTCATTCCTTTTTCTAAACCAAAGCCCTTAAAACCGACCCGTTATACTTATGCCTTTTGGTGTGAAGATGAAAACGGATTAGTGCATTTAAAGCGACGGCCTGAAACAGGCGTTCTTGCTAATATGGTGGGATTGCCAACCTCAGACTGGGTGGATAATCCCTCTTTACTGCCCGCCGTTGATCCAGAATGGCGTAAAATTCCAAAAACAATCAAGCATACTTTTACCCATTTCCATTTAATAATTCAACCCTTTATTACTAAAGAGATTAGACATTCGACTGTCTTTAAGGTTAAACTTCAAGATTTTGAAAATTACCCTATTCCCACCCTAATGAAAAAAGTAATAAATACATGCTTAACCTTAAAAGGCACTGAGTAAAAATTTTATAAGTTGAACTCTAAGTGTTCGGTTTGACTTTGACCATCCACATAACAGCCATCATTAAGCCCTTCAAATAAGGTAATAATCCAAGCGTCATCGCTGTAATCAGGGGGGGCCAAACAATGAAATGAGTCATCAAAGACGGGCTATAGCGATATTCAACATAAGAAATAAGGGGCAATAAAATATGCCCAACAATCGCAATGGTAAAATAAGCCGGTGCATCATCGGAACGAATTTGATCGAAATCTAACTGACAAGTGGAACAGCAATCTGAAATTTTCAAATACCCCCGAAACATTCCAGCAGTCCCGCAAACAGGACAACGACGACACAAACCCCACTTTAAAACTTTAGAAAGGGAAGGTTTATTTTGCATATTTGAACTTCCTTATTTAATGCCTGGTTTTGCTAGCATAATTTCAATATGTGATTTTAAATCCTGCCAATAAGGCAATAACTGTTTCATCATAAAATGAGCTTGATTGAGATGCTCAGCAATGATTTCTAACTTATCGGGATATTCATGAATCATATGATTTCTAAGTTCGCGCATTTCTTGCCATACCTTAGCACTAGGCAAAATTCCTAATTTTTCAAGTAGATTAAGGCGATCAATATAACTAAGGCTCTCGACTTGTTCTCCTAATAGCTTTAACTGAGTTAATCTGACTTGCATAATAAACCCTTTATATTCAACCATCGAACAGTATCATTCCGCTCAAGAGGGGGTAAGGTATTAAGAAAAGTTAGACTGGCTAAGCCCTTTGCCCAATCGCCGATCCCATAAGATAAGACCCCATGCGTTGCATAAACATGGACTGTCTTGAGTCCACGTTGGAATAAATACTCAATACAAGCCTTGAGAGTCGATCCTGTATCAACCATATCATCCACAATAACGGCTTCTCCTCCTATGGGCAAAGAGGTAGAGGATGCAATCTTGACGCCCTGCGAAGAGCGAAATTTTTCAAGTCCTATCACCTGTTGGCCTGTTAAGCCTGCCAACCGTTCTAGGCGACCTATTGAGCCCCGATCAGGGGCAATGAGGAGAGCTGTTTCTAAACCGCGCCTTTTAATATCAGAAGCAAGCAGGCTGGCCGTTGAAAGATTGATAATATCGGCATGCTCTTGATGAAGATCCACTGTTGAGACTTGTTGCACTGCTGAATGTTTTAAGGGTTTTAACAGAGTCTGCAGATAATCGGGGGTCTGACGTCCATAGGAAATATAAGGAAGCATTAAATGAAGAGAACAGTGACAACGAGCGAATTTCTCCACCAGTAAATACAGTAAAATCCAATCATTATGGGTGCGATTATTATGAAGGAGCTGCACAGAACAATTCTGCATTTCCATAGGCAGATTAATATCATAAGCCCCATCACAAAAAAGAGATGCGTCCAATACATAATCTGTTTCACCCGCCAAATGAATAGCGGAAGACGTCACGCAGGTTATCATATTAATTATTTTCTCTTAACCATGCCTGAAACATTAAAATATTCCACAAGCCATACTGCCAATTTCGCTCACCCGATAAATGCTCTTGCCATTTCTTTTGAACAAAATCTACATTTAAATATTCACTTTGATGAAGACTCTCTGGCGACAATAAGTCACTCGCCCATTCTTTCAGGCTGCCACGCAACCATTGATCCAATGGGATGCCGAACCCTTGTTTTGGTCGCTCAATCATTTCTTTGGGCACATACCGATACAAAACCTGTCGTAAAGGCCACTTGGTTTGTCCTTGACGGAGTTTTTGTGATAACGGTAAAGACCAAGCATATTCTACAACTCTATGATCGAGCAAGGGCACGCGGGTTTCAAGACCATTCGCCATGGCTGCCCGATCAACCTTAACCAAAATATCATCAGGTAAATAACTTAAGGCATCCAAATACATCATTTGTTCAGTGAACGATGCCATCTTTTTAGATTGCTCGATAGAGGATGAAAATGGGGCTCGACCGCTCGGTTGGTGAGTAACTAAATCTTTGGGTTTCCAATGGCTCGTCAAGGAATCATAAATAGCAAAGTGATCTAATGGCAAAATCTCAGCCACTTTTTGAAGTTTATCACCCAATTGGGATGGCACTTTAGGTAATACTTGGCTTACCCTATTCAGCATATGCACCGGCATTATTTTCAAAATTTGAGCTACCAACTGCCTCATGGGCTTCGGTAACCAACGAATACTATTCCAAATCTTTTCCACTAATAAATAACGATTATAGCCGGCAAATAACTCATCACCTGCATCGCCCGACAAGGCGACAGTCACTTTTTGACGTGCCAGGTGAGAAACCAAATAAGTGGGAATTTGTGATGAATCGGCAAAGGGCTCACAATACATTGATGGCAACTTAGGAATCACATCCAGAGCATCTTGGTTGGTCATATAGAGTTCCGTATGATCTGTCTTCAAATGCTGTGCTACTGCTTTGGCATACTCTGCTTCATTAAAGCCAGCTTCCTTAAACCCAATCGAAAATGTTTGCACCGGTCTTGAAGATTGTTTTTGCATTAAAGCCACAATGGTGGAGGAATCAACACCGCCTGACAAAAAAGCCCCTAGTGGAACGTCCGCCAGCATTTGTTGGCCAATTGCATCAGTTAACAAAGTTTCCAAACCATCAACAACTTCTTGATCGGATCGGGGAGAGGTAGAAAGAGTAGCGGCCGTGATTAATTGCCAATAAAAGTGTTCTTTAGGAATGCGATTAGCCTTTAAATCAGCCTGCGTAAAACGGAGGTAAGTTCCTGGCGTTAGCTTCGTAATTTTTTGATAGATACTCATATGAGACGGTACATAACCATAACGAATCATTTGATCAACGGCATCGGGGTTTAATGTTCCCTCAAAGCAAGGATGGGCTTTAAGGGCTTTTAATTCGCTGCCAAATAACAACGCCCCCTTAGACCAACCGAAATATAATGGCTTTTCCCCCATTCTATCGCGCACCAAAATTAGCTCCCGCTTATGGTGATCCCATAAAGCAATAGCGAACATGCCAATAATTTTCTTCAGCGTTGTTTCAACACCCCAATAATCAATGGCTTCAACAATAACTTCTGTATCCGTCTGTCCCCGCCATTGACGGGGGCTGACTGCATCAAGCTCGGCACGGATTTTTTGATAATTATAACATTCACCATTAAAAATAATCGTTAAACGACCCGAATGACTGTGCATGGGCTGACGACCTCTGTCTGAAAGGTCAAGAATGGCTAAACGGCGATGGCCTAAGGAAATACCTGTCTCATCCAGCCAATGGCTTTCACCATCAGGCCCGCGATGGGCAAGGCAGCCAGTCATGACCTTCAATATATCCAGCCGATTATAAGGCGCAGCACTATGATAAAATCCAGAAAATCCACACACAGCTCGTTAATCCCCTTATTATTTTATTACCATTAATATAGTATAGATTTAGACTCATACTCAAACAAATTGAAGAGACTCAATGATTAAACTGGCATTTATCATTACGGGCTTGGGACGGGGCGGGGCAGAAAGAATGCTTCTAAAGCTCCTCAGTTCAATTGATCGCCCTCGCTTTGACGCTCGAGTTTTTTGCCTGACAACCACGGCTGATCTGCGCTCTGAATTCGAAGCGTTTGGGATAAAGGTTTATACCTACCAGTTAAATAAGCCATTGTTAATGCTTGTCAGCTTATGGCGTTTTTTAAAGGATTGCCGACAGTTTGCGCCTCATTTAATTCAGGGATGGATGTATCATGGTAATATTTTTGCTTGGCTGGCTCATAAAGGCTGCCCATCAAAATTATTATTTGGGATTCGAGCAAGTTTATATGATCTTAATTTTGAGCGCCGTTTAACTCGATGGATTATTCGCTTAGGAAGCTATTTATCCTCTTCCACTGATGGGATTATTTATGTGTCCACGGTGGCCCGTCACCAGCATGAATTGATTGGATATACATCAAAGAAATCCATCACCATTGCCAATGGATTTGATCTCGAAAAATTTAAAGCAAACCCAGGTTTCCGGTTGGATTATCGCCAAAAGTTACAGCTGTTAGACACGAACATTGCTATTGGCTTTTTTGCTCGGTTCCATAAACTCAAAGGCTTTAAAGATCTTCTTCAAGCTTTTGCCTCTGTTCATAAGAAAAATCCTTTAACCAAGCTTGTCTTAGCTGGACAACATATTGATGATCAAAATATAGAACTTAAAGAAATAATTGCTCACTATAAATTGCAACAGTATGTGCTGCTCTTAGGACAGCTGACCCACCCAGAACGCTGCTTGCCAGCTCTTGATCTTTTTGTCTCGCCTTCCTTACAAGAAGGTTTTCCAAATGTGGTGGGGGAAGCGATGGCCTGTGGGGTGCCCTGTGTCGTAACGGATGTCGGAGATTCAGCTTTGGCGGTGGGTGAGACAGGAATGATTGTACAACCAGCCGACCCGAATGCTTTGACTCAAGCTATTTTAAAGATCATTGAATACCCTGAAAAATTACCCGCATGGGGCCAGCAAGCGCGCCAGCGAATCGAAGAAAACTTCTCCTTAGCGACCATCGTAAAACAGTATGAAACTGCTTATAGCCATTCGGTGGAGAACACATGAGTTTAGCAGAAATTTACCAACAGGACTGTGTGATTCAAGGCTGGCAACCCGATGCCAATCATCAAATAGTTTTACAACAAATTCAGCAAATTTTCTGCCCACCCCGCAGTTTTTTTACCTCTTTCTTTCGTTCATCTACTCTTTTAGGCTGTTATATATGGGGGGAGGTGGGACGGGGGAAAACTTATCTGATGGATCTATTTTTTCATAACACGCCCATCCCTAAAAAAGCTCGGTATCACTTCACAGCCTTTATGCAAAAGGTTCATCACCTTTTAAGCCAAAAGAAAGGAGATATCTTAGCGGTAGCAAAGCAGTTGCGGAAAGATCATGATTTAATCTGTTTAGATGAATTCCAGGTAACTGAAATTGCAGATGCCATGATTTTGGCTCGACTTTTTGACTCTCTTTTCGCCCAAGGAATTCATTTTGTCACGACATCCAACACAAAACCTGATGATTTATATAAAGATGGTCTCCATTTTGATCGATTTTCCCCCTTCATTAAGATTTTGAAAAGCAACCTTACTGTAATCCATTTGGATAGCCAAAATAGTACGGACTATCGCCGTTTAGAGCTTGAAAATGTTGATACTTTTAAGGCCAAAACCTATACAGATTTGCGTGTTCAATTTCTTAAAAAGGTCAACATGGAAGGAAAGACGGGCTTAAGTCTGTCGATCTTACAGCGGACCATCCATTTCCCCGATGTTTCTCCCACTATTCTATGGGTTGATTTTAAAGATATTTGCGAAGTGGCGTACGGTGCTGCGGACTATCAAGCCATTGCTCATCACGTTAAAGAAGTCTATCTCGTTAATGTTCCTTTGATGACAGCGGATCATCGAGACAGTGTCCGCCGCTTTATAACGTTAATTGATTGTTTCTATGACGAAGGTGTTATTCTCCACCTCCATGCAGCGGCCGATCCCGACAACCTTTATCATGATCCAACAAAAGCCCGCCTTCCCTTTGAAAGAACCGCCTCACGGCTTGTACAAATGGAAAGACAGAATGGTAAATAGAGGCAATCATGCCTCTATCGTTGAGCTCTTTAAAAAGTATTTTCTGGATCTATGGTATCCTATATAAGCTGCCCTTTAAGGGGGCCCTATTCTTACATAAGGGCGCAGTTCTGTTTTTGGGCCACTACATTCTGAGGGGTGGATTCAATGGCGGGAAGATTTTTAGAGGTTGGTTTACCCCCTCGAAGAGCAATCACTGGTGATTTATTTACGTTGTCTGGAGCAATCTTAACCACTATAAGTCTTTTAATTTCATCAGGAGTTACTTCAAATTTATCTTTAAAAAAAGTATTAAAATTAAGATAGTTCTTCTGTAGATCACTAAAGAGGCTGTCTAAAAAAGGAAATATAAAATTTTCATAAAATGCTTCTCCTTCTTGCCGATGAGGACCCGCTCCTAAGCTACACGTTAATCTTAAAGAGTTAGATAGATCTCCCCATCCAAGCGTAAGATTATAAAGGCCACTATTTATCTCTACGTCCTTTTGATAGTCTTCCCTAAGAACATCTTCAAAAATTTTTTTCTCAATCAGGGTTTGATAAATTAAACCACACTGTTTGATGAAAAGTTTTTCATTAAGTAGCGTTACATATCTTTGCTTTTTTAACCACTCTTTTTGAACAGCTTCCTCAAGCTGTTCGCGAAAACTTTCCTTACTCTCTTTTTCTTCCTTAAGCTGCTCCTTAAGCTGTTCCTCAAGCTGTTCGCGAAAACTTTCTATACTCACTTTTTCTTTCTTAAGCAGATTTTCAAGACGGGCTGCCCGATCTTTTTCACACTTTCCAATCGCGTTACTAATAGTATCAAAAAAAGCTAAATTTTTATTATAAATATGTACCAAATATTTTAAAGGTGAGGAAAAACCTAAATTTTTAATCTTTGCAGTGTCAAAAAAATCTATATATTGTCGAGTTGTTAAAAGTTCCATACTTGATGTATTCAGCGTCTCCATTAAATCCGTTATAAAATTGTTAACTATTATTGATTCTTTAGTTTTTTTTGTAGATTGAGCAAGAAGTTCTTCAGAAAAAAATACAAAATGACGAATATCGTCTGTCATAAAAAAACAAATATCGTATTTATGTGAGTAAAAGATAATCGAGAGGTTTCCCTCTAGACGGTCTAAGGGATCTATCACGCTAATACCAACTTTCTTTAGCGTATGACACATAGCTTCACGCGATGTTTTTAGTTGCTTATGGTAATAGTTCTCACCCAACATTATGAGTTCAAAATTATCAGGTATAGGTACTTTCTGATCCAAATAATTAATTGTTTGATCTTCTACGGTTGGCCTAATTTTTCTAATGAGGGAAGAAGGAGTTAGCTGTTTCTCTTTGACGTTATGTTTACTTTCTCCGTTATTAATAACTACCGGCGTACTTTCATGCTTCTTTTCCTCCCTCTCTTCACCTTTAGAAAGAAAAGGAGAGGGTTCAGCTCGTTGAAGGAAAGCCTCAGATGATGAAGCTTTCTCCATAGCCCTTAAGGAAGGAGATGAGATTACTAAAAGAGTGAGAAAGGATAATAATATATATTTTCTCATAGCGTCCCCTCGTGGTTAAAATCTAATTTAAGGACCTCGGACTTTTCATCATCAATCTCTATAAGAAGTTCTTTTTGCCTTTTAGGCGAGGAGGAATAAGAGATATTTAACTCTTCTTCTAATTTTTTATCGCTTTCTCTCCGAACATTGCGCTGCTGAGCTTTACTGCTACTGCTATTAAAACCCACATCCACATTTATTAAAGAATCTGCCGCTTCCATGCCCAGCAACCGCTCTAAATCTTCTATGTCAAGGTCTTCTCCTCCACCTTGCACTAATAATGATAGAATTTCTTCATTAGCAGTTTTCTTTGGTGCTTGCAAAACTACGATCGAGAGATCTTCTTCCTCAGTGATAGGCTCTACTTCCTGCCCTAAAGACTCCTGGACAATTCCTTTTTTTGTTGCTAGAGAAGGAATGTCTTCCTCAGAGGTTTGATTAACTACTAGGGGCGACTCTTCTTCTATTGGTTGGTCCATAACCTGCGGAACGATCTCTTGCTCAACCGCTCTCTTTTCCTCTTGAGATAAGCGCGCTACCCGTTGGCGTTCTTGTTCCGCTTGCTCTGCTGCCACGCGTTGACGTTCTTGTTCTTCAGCTTCTTGTTGTATGCACAACTGTTCAGCGGCTACTCGCTGACGTTCTTGCTCCTCCGCCTCTTGCTGTAAGCGCAATTGTTCTGCTGCGACCCGTTGACGTTCTTGTTCTTCAGCTTCTTGTTGTATGCGCAACTGTTCAGCAGCTACGCGTTGACGTTCTTGTTCCGCTTGCTCATCGACTAGGCGTTGGCGCTCTTGTTCCTCAGCTTGTTCTCTTTCTTGCTGTAAGCGCAATTGTTCTGCTGCAACCCGTTGACGTTCTAGTTCTTCAGCTTGCTCTCTTTCCTGTTGTAAACGCAATTGCTCCGCCGCGTGTTCTGCTGCGACCCGCTGGCGCTCTAGTTCCTCAGCTTGCTCTCTTTCTTGCTGTAAGCGCAACTGTTCTGCTGCTTGTTCAACTCCAAGACGCTGGTGTTGCTGTTCTCGTGCCAGTCTATTGAGAGGGGCTACAGGCGCAATATGCGCTTGGTCTCTTTCTTCTGCCATCTGAAGTAAGTTTTGCTCTCCACCCTGTAAGGCTCTTATATCATTTTCAACTTGTTCCAGGAGGGTATCTCTAGTAACTGGTATCATTTGCCCGCCAGTAAATATAAACCATTTTTCTTGGCCGTTTCCTGCTTGCAATCTTTCTGTAAGTATTTCTAAATGTGCCAGCTGATCTAATCTGTAAGGGTTTTGATACCCGCCAAGAGCATGCTGTGCTTGCGCATTCAGAAGTCTGTTATTGGCTGCCGGAAGATCAGCGTTATTTCTTGTAGAGTAAATATTATTTGTGCTGTAAAGTATTCGGGTAGTTTGCGGCATAGATTCTTTAATAACAGAGGCGTTATTTGTAACAATATCAATATCCCGCTCGGGTAACGTCGCCATTCTTTTTTCTAAAATGGTTAAATTTTTTGTTCTGTCACTTGTTTTTCCAAGGGGAATTCTAAATTGAAATCCAGCAAAAATGTTTTTCTTGCGAACTTTATCATGACTTCCTTCAACCATTAAGGAGAAATTGTCATGAAGTTGAAGATTACCTCTTACCCGAAATCCATTGATAGATTTAGCTCCGGCCCGACCTTGGAAATGATAGTAGCCTCCATAGATGCGTAAATTTTTGAAGTTGGGAACTGCACTTCCTATTTCAAAATCTAATCCTTTCAACGGAACTTCTCTAAGTGTGGTCGTTTTTAAAGAAGTAGTGGTATCAATATATATGTTATGTCCATCAAAGTGCGGCCGATCTTTTCTGGAAATCTCTCTTTTTTCTTTTTCCTTAACAGAATTTTGAGGACAATAAAGATTAAGGCGATAATCCCACATTTCACTCATGGCTTCAAACCCTACAGTCGCTTGATTCACTCCATTATGGAAAGGAGTCCGGCGACGATCGTAGAAACCATAAACGCCTAAAATAAATTTGTTATTAGGAAGAATCCACCGTTTTCCGATACCGAAATTTCCTTCTCTCGACCTTTTTGAATCAGCCATAAAACGGAAATCTAAATAAAGAAGTTCGTCATCCCTTTGAAATAAGGGGGTAAAAAGGGAAACCTGGCCTAAATGCCTTTTGTTACCCAATTTTCCACCACCATGTAGGGCGGGAAGCCATTTTTTTTCATTGTAATAAGTATATTTTTTCTGAGGATTAGTAGAAGAGGGTTTGTTTTTTTCTGTTTCTGAAGCTGCTTTAGAGAAAGATGGCTGATAACCCTCTACCAGTAGAAAAACAGTAAGAAAACATATTTTCTTAAAATCATTTTTTGAAAAGTCCGGCTTTAAGTTTATTTTACTAAATATTTTAATAAATTTTGTTTCCATTTTTATATTACTATTTCCCTGAAAAATTAATTTATTTATATATATATGAATGTAATTTATATTACAATTCCCCTATTTTATTTGATTATAAATAAATAATTTTTTATCAAATTCTGAGAATTCTTCCCAAACGGCCTGGAGGATAAAATGTTACGAGAATTAAATAAGAGTACGACTTGCATAAACCGTTTAAAACCATAGACAGCGAAATTAGAAAAGTCTTTATACTCTTTGGCTGTTTTTCTGTTATGATTTATTTTAGAATATTGATTAGATAACTTTTACACTGTAGATACGAAAGCCATGCATACCCTTGCCGATATTCGCTCAACCTTTTTGAACTTTTTCAAAGATAATCAGCATGAAGTGGTCGCTTCCAGCCCTTTAGTTCCCACCAATGATCCCACTCTGCTTTTTACTAATGCGGGCATGGTTCAGTTTAAAGATGTTTTTACAGGCATGGAAAAGCGCCCTTATACCCGCGCAACCACGTCACAAAAATGTGTCCGTGCTGGCGGTAAGCATAATGACTTAGAAAATGTCGGTTATACTGCCCGTCATCACACCTTCTTTGAAATGCTGGGAAATTTTTCCTTCGGCGATTATTTTAAAGAAGAAGCGATCTATTTTGCCTGGCAGTTGGTGACAAAAAAATTTGGCTTAACGCCAGACCGATTATTGGTCACGGTCTACCATGAGGATGAAGAAGCCGCCACTCTTTGGAAAAAGATTGCAGGCCTACCGGATCATAAAATTATCCGCATTACTACCACGGACAACTTCTGGTCCATGGGCGATACCGGCCCATGCGGTCCCTGTACAGAAATTTTCTATGATCACGGAGAGGGCATTGCCGGCGGCCCTCCCGGTAGTCCAGATCAAGATGGTGATCGGTTTACAGAATTTTGGAATTTAGTGTTCATGCAATATGAACAATTAGCCGATGGTACGCGTATTAATCTGCCCAAACCGTCCGTCGATACAGGCATGGGCTTAGAACGATTTGCCACCATCATGCAAGGGGTGCATAACAATTATGATACAGACTTATTTAAATCCTTAATTGAGGCGTCGACCGATCTAACCGGAGCGTCCAACTCAAAGCATCGCCATTCCCATAATGTGGTGGCTGATCACTTGCGGGCAAGCGCTTTCCTGTTGGCTGATGGTGTTTTGCCAAGCAATGAAGGACGGGGTTATGTTTTGCGACGGATCATGCGCCGCGCTATGCGGCACGCTCATTTACTGGGGGCAAAAGAGCCTTTAATGTATCGCCTTGTTAATCGGCTGGTCGAGTTAATGGGAAGCGCTTATCCCGATCTAACTCGGGCTCAAGCTATGATCACAGAAAATTTAAAGCTAGAAGAAGAACGTTTCCGTCAAACGCTTGATCGTGGCTTGCGACTTTTAGAAGAGGAAACGACTCGATTGGCAGCCTCTCAAGCTTTACCTGGTGAGGTTGCCTTCAAATTGTACGATACCTATGGCTTCCCCCTTGACTTAACGCAAGATGTTTTACGGAGCCAACATCGGGATGTGGATTTAGCAGGCTTTAATACCGCCATGGATGCTCAAAAAGCCGCAGCACGCGCAAGTTGGGCTGGTTCCGGCGACACTAAAAATGAGCAAATTTGGTTTGATTTACATCAACAAGGTGGCGGCACCGAATTTTTAGGCTATGAAACAGAATCTGGAGAGGGTGTTATCCAAGCCATCGTGGTTGATGGAAAAAGTGTTAATAGTATTCAAGCTGGACAAACAGCAGAGATTCTCTTTAACCAAACCCCTTTCTATGCTGAATCGGGCGGACAGGAAGGTGACAAAGGGGTCATTGACCTTAGCAACGGTGCACGCTTAACTGTGTTAGAGACATCCAAACAACTCGGAAGCCTGCATGTCCACCATGTATCAGTCATCGCAGGGACCGTTACCGTCGGCGATGCAGCTAAGTTAATGGTCGATAGCAAGCGTCGCCAAGAATTGCGGGCTCACCACTCAGCCACCCATTTACTGCACGCCGCTTTACGCCATCGGTTAGGCGATCATGTAACTCAAAAAGGATCACTGGTGGCAGAGGATCGTCTGCGATTTGACTTTACCCACACCAAACCATTGTCGAGGGAAGACCTTCAAGCCATTGAAGAAGAGATAAATTACCAAATTCTTGCTAATACAGAAGTGGAAACCCGCTTGATGTCGGCTGAAGAAGCAATTACTAAAGGGGCCATGGCCCTCTTTGGGGAAAAATATGGCGAAGAAGTTCGTGTTTTAACAATGGGGAAGCGGGATAACACATTCTATTCGGTGGAGCTGTGTGGCGGGACTCATGCTCACAGAACAGGAGATATTGGTCTCTTTAAAATTCTCTCAGAAGCTGGTGTCTCAGCGGGTATCCGTCGGATTGAGGCTATTGCCGGTATGGCTTCTCTGGACTATTTAACCCGCTTACAAAATCAAATGAGTGCAGTGGCAGCCACTCTTAAAACCCCTGTCTCAGAGACTCAGGAAAAAATCGAAGCGTTACTCTCAGAACGTAAGAATTTAGAGCGCCAGGTTGCTGAGTTACGTCAAAAACTGGCGCTGAGTGGTGGCAACAGTGGTCGACAGGATGGCCCTGCCTCTAGTACTGCCGTCAAATCTATAGGGGAAATTAAAGTTCTGACCCGTGAATTGACTGATATTCCTGCCAAGGATTTAAAACCTTTAGCGGATCAATTAAAAACTGAAGTAGGGTCAGGGGTCGTCATTCTCACGAGTATTGTGGATGATAAGGTTGCCTTAGTTATCGGTGTTACCCCTGACTTAACGTCCAAAATTAATGCCGTTGACCTTGTCCGCCAAGGTGCTGAAATTTTGGGAGGGAAAGGGGGCGGAGGCCGCCCTGATATGGCCCAAGCAGGGGGCAATAATCCAGGCGAAATAGCAAGAGCCATTACGGCTATTGAAAAGGCTTTGGCGTGACAAGAAATTCTGTCTTGATCTTGGCTAATGACAGTAAGTCCATCCTTGATTTCAGATGGCCCCTGATCGAACAATGCCAAGAACAAGACTGGCCCGTGACCATTGTTTGTAATAAGGATGCTTATTATTCAGATTTAGAAAGCAAAGCATCTTCTTACAAAACTATTACTGTCCTCCCTCTTAATTTTGCCAATGGAGGTATAAATCCTCTTAAGGATTTAGCCTTGATGGTTAAAATACGTCGCCTTTATCAAGAATTAAAGCCGACCCATGTCCTGCTCTATCGAATCAAACCTGTTTTATATGGCTCCTTAGCGGCATATGCGCTCCCTCTTAAAGTTATTAGCACCATAACAGGGTTAGGATATGTTTATACCGACCCATCTTTTAAAGCATCCCTGTTAAGATTGATTACCAATACCCTCTATAAATTGGCCTTACGCCGTAATGCTTGGGTCTTTTTTCAGAACGCCGATGATCAACAAACCCTGGCAAATTTAAACTTAACAACCTTCGATAAATCCAGTGTGGTTGGAGGATCGGGCATTGTTCTTACAGAGTTTCCCGAAACACCCTTGCCAAAATCTTTAAGCTTTGTCATGGTAGCCAGACTCTTAAAAGATAAAGGGATCTGGGAATATCTGCAGGCGGCCGCTCGCCTAAAAAAAATTTACCCCAACGTGGATTTTAAACTCATTGGCGGAGAGAGCCTCAATCCTTCAGCTATACCTTTAAGGGAGGTTGAAACATTTTGTCAGAAAAATAATCTGATTTACCTGGGGCATAAGAATAGCGTTTTAGAAACCTTGCAAGAATCTAGCATTTTTGTTTTACCCTCTTACCGCGAAGGGATGCCGCGCTCAGGCCTTGAAGCCTTGAGTGTAGGCCGTCCCATTATCACTACCGATACTCAAGGCTGCCGCGACCTTATCCGGGGGAATGGTTTACTTGTTCCTATTAAAGATACAGCTGCACTGCAAGCAGCAATGCAGCACTTAATCGATCTTCCTGAAAGCTTGCCACAAATGGCAAAAATCAGCCGCCATCTGGCAGAAACGGTCTTTGACGTAAAACTCGTCAATAAAGCAATGCTGGCTAAGCTTGCTCTCTAATTTTCATAACATAAGGTTGACATTTCTGCCTAATTTCGTAAGATCGCATCATACTGTTTTTAATCAAGGAGATTTCCATGCACTTAAAGGGAAGCAAGACCGAGCAAAATCTTAAGGATGCTTTTTCGGGTGAATCCCAAGCCAACCGTCGTTACCTTTATTTCGCGCAAAAAGCCGACGTAGAAGGTTACAACGATATATCTGCTGTTTTCCGCTCCACCGCCGAAGGCGAAACTGGCCATGCTCATGGTCATTTAGAATTCCTTGAAGTTGCTGGCGACCCTGCAACCGGCCTGCCGATCGGCTCAACCGAAGATAATTTGAAAGCTGCTATTGCAGGTGAGACTCACGAGTATACAGATATGTACCCTGGGATGGCAAAAACAGCTCGGGAAGAAGGATTTGATGAAATTGCAGAATGGTTTGAAACTTTAGCCAAAGCTGAAAAGTCTCATGCTGGCCGTTTCCAACGCGCTCTTGAGACTTTAAAAGAAGCTGCATAAGTTAGAATCGTTGCAGCCCAACAGAGGGGAAATAAATCCCCTCCGATTTTTCCTCCTAAGTTAGAAAATAATTATGCGTGAAGGTAGTCTTGAAGCGCCAATTCGTCATAAAGTTGATTGGCAAAGTCCAGAATTTACAGATTTAACTCAACTCGATGCTGAAATGCGGCGGGTCTTTGATATTTGCCATGGCTGCCGGCGCTGCTTTAATTTGTGCGATAGTTTTCCTAAACTATTTGATTTAGTGGATGAGTCAAAAACCGGCGAATTGGATTCGGTCGACAGCAAAGATTTTAAACCCGTGGTTGATAGTTGCACCTTGTGTGACATGTGCTATTTAACCAAATGTCCGTATGTGCCGCCCCATGAGTTTAATTTAGATTTCCCCCACCTTATGCTGCGATACCGCTATGCAGAACGCACCCACGGCAATAAGTCCTTTGTTGGTGAACAGTTGTCAGAGATGGATCGCAATGCCAATTTAGCTAAACCGATCGCACCGTTGGTTAATTGGGCAACAAAAACTGACAATGCTTTAACGCGCCCTCTTATGGAAAAGGTGGCCGACATTGATCGACGGGCTGCTGTTCCTAAATTCAACAGCAAAACCTTAATTCAACAGTCTAAAGCCCCTCTTTTGCTTAATGAGACAGCGCCGGCTTTTGGAGAAAAGGTTGCCATTTATGCGACCTGTTTTGGTAATTATCATAATCCTGACTTAGGACTGGCCACGCGCTATGTTTTAGCGCGCAATGGGATTAAGTCGGAGGTTGTTTATCCCGGCTGTTGTGGCATGCCAAAACTTGAACAGGGTGATATTCCCAGTGTGGTCAAGCAGGCCGAACTTGTGGCACAAGAGTTATCAAAGTGGATTGATCAAGGCTATACCATTATGGCCCTTGTTCCGTCGTGCGCTTTAATGCTGAAACAAGAATGGCCATTATTGACGGATCATCCGGCGGTACAAAAATTGACAGCTCATACCGTTGATGTAGCGGAATACATTGTCAAAATTGCTAGAAATTATGGACTGGCTGCGGGCATTCAGTCGCTAGGGGAAAAAGTCACAGTCCACATTTCTTGCCACTCCCGCGCCCAAAACATGGGGCAAAAAGCCGTTGAGATGCTGAAATTAATTCCTGACATGGACGTGACCATGATCGAGCGATGTTCGGGTCATGGTGGCAGCTGGGGAATGATGGTCGATCAATTTGACATTGCTCTCAAGGTTGGAAAACCGGTCGCTAAAGCCGCGTTAACCCATAATAACAGACATGTTTTATCCGAATGCCCCTTAGCCGGAGAGCACATTTTACAAGGAATGGAACAGTTGGGAGCCGCTCCTGGGCAATTTAGCACCGATCACCCTATTCATCTTATGGCCCAAGCCTATGGCTGGGAAGGAGCAACTAAAAAATGATAACAAGAAGTGATATTGTGGATCTCCCAACTTTTACTAACCGTCGAGTAGAATGGCGGCAACAGATTCTGGCTTTGAAGAAAGATCGTCGAGTTACCTTGGGTCCTGAAGTCACCCTCTATTTTGAAAATCGCGAAACGTTACTGTGGCAAATCCAAGAAATGCTCTATATTGAAAAAGGTGGGGAAGAACAAATCGACGATGAACTAGCCGCTTATGCCCCCTTAGAACCAAATGGCAAAGAATTGGTGGCCACCGTCATGATTGAAATTGCTGATCCAATTCTCCGGGCCCAAAAACTAATGCGATTAGGACATTTTGAATTTTCTTTAATCCTGCGCTTTGCAGAACATACTCTGAAAGGGATACCTGAAGACGATATGGATCGCACAAATGAACAGGGAAAAACCTCCTCTGTTCATTTTATCCGTTGGTCCTTTACTCCTCAGCAAGTGTTGGATTTTCAGCGTCCAAATATCGATGTAATTATTGAATGCATTCACCCTCAATACAGAGAAAAAACAATTCTGTCGGCGACGGTGCATGAAAGCTTAAAGGGCGATTTCAGCCTATAATTATCTAAATCTGCTCTTTTATATAAAAAAAGAGGTTAATACAAAATGCTGTGCATCTGCTGAAGAAAACTTATTAAGAAAAAATAAATAACAATAAGCATAAAGTTTTACCTATACTCTCTTAAGCTATTGATGCTAACCTGAAAAAGACTATATTCAAGGTTAAGAGGTTGCTATGGATACGCATAAACTTAAGCCATTAAAGCTCATTGCCAAAGATCTGGAAGATCTGCAAATTTTGGCAGCTCATCTTCAGGATGCCATTCTTCCATTTATGTCGATGCAATATGATGCAGAAACTAAAACTTTTCGAGCCTTAGCAAATCGATTTTGTTGGGAACATGCTGAAATGGAGCCACAGGATGAGCCTCTGTATCACCGCGTTCACTCTGGTCTAGAAATTCATAATGTTGATAAAGTTTTACACAAAGGGTTTGACTTTACCCACGAAAATCAAAATTATAATCTTTTGACATTGCATGGTGAAAATGAGGGAGCTATCCATTTAGTATTTTCTGGGGGGTCAGAAATCCGCGTTGAAACAGATGATATTCATTTGCACCTGGGGGATGTTCAACACCCGTGGCCAACCCAGCAAAAACCTAAACACATCCACGACCATCTAGAGGACTTAAAAGACCTCTCTTAACCCCTTCTCATTTTGCTACGAGCTTTTTTAGCTGGCCCCCTTCAGGATTGGTCAGCATTACTGTTTCCAAATCTTTAAAGCATTTATCGAAATCAGTCTCAAGGATAGGACAATTGGCAACGATCGCAGCCCCTTCTTGACTCGTGGGAAACAAGAATTCTGAAGCCAATGTTGAGGGCTTTATAGATCGAATGGTTGCCTGGATTTTATGAGCACTATCTTCTAAACTATCCATTAAAGTAATCTCCCGTTGTAGCTTTAATTTCTTGATTTCGCAAACATGGGTAACTTCCCAAACAGCACCATGATGGGCCGGATTCTCTATCAATTGCTTTATCACTGTTAAAAGTGTTGGAGCAACCAATTTAACCGGTGCTAAATACACATTGCTTTTATCTTGCCCCCAAAAATGCGCCATTAAAGAACTTTGAGCTTCCTGACCTTCAGCTAAAGCCCGCACCCTAAAGGGAACAACCCGCGTTTTCTCACTATCCAAGCGTTGGGCATAACATTCAACAATCGATTGTGCTGTGGTTAAAGCTTCATCTGCATCCAACGGTATAGCGGACAAGCTAGCAACCATTTTGGCTTTACTGGTAACGGCTTGGTCTAAAAGAAGGCGCGGAAAACTTAAATTACGATGTAAAAGCGCCTTGTGAGCCCCTTCAATATGACAATGAGTAAACGATCGATCGAGATCAAATACATATTTTATGCTATATGCTTTGAATAAACTTTTTAAGGAGGAGGCTGTTAAATCTTCACTTAAAATAAAGACGGCCTGAACTTGCGGAAAAAATTTTTTAACCCAAGCGCGTATCATAGCTAAATTCTGCTCATTAAAATCAATGAGAACCAATTTTTTAAGATGCTCAGTCGCCAGAAGGCTCAATATTTTGTGTCCTAAAACGGTCCCCGCTCCCGAAATTAAAACATTATCATAAGCAATGACACTATCTGAATTTGCTTGCTGCTGGGGGCGTCGATCTGCCCAGCGTGGCTTGAGTTGTCGCCATAGTTGATAATAATTTTTTACACGAGGCTTTTTGAGAAGCAATTGACGCCATTCATGTCGGCTTGACCACAGTCCCATCAAAAACGCAGAGATTAAAGGGGTTACCCATGGAAACATTTCTTTTTGCCCCCCTAAAATCATTAAGGGAAAAAATAACAAGGTGGCGCCAATAAGTTGCCAATAAAAGACAGGAACATACTCCTCTAAAACTTGCACCATATTATAACGCGTCTGCAGAAAAAGGAAAGCTCCTAAGCTAACTAAACAATAAATGAGAATAGTTTTACTTAAATAAGAGCGGGTGTATCCTGTTAAATCAAAATCATTGAGGATAAGAGCGCTTAGAAGAAAGAAGCCAAGAGCCCGCATCATAAAACTGAGCGGTGCAACAATAGTATGATTGTGTTCTATAAAACGACGTGTTTTAGATAGAATCTCACTTAACTTGTTTTTCATAACCAACCTTAAATGCAAACAAAACAGTTAGCGTTATTATGGTCGATAACCACCACGTTTGCCAAACACCAAAACTCACAGAGAACATAAAAAGTAAGACAGTGACGTAGCCGTGCATCACCCCTAATTGATAACGATCCAAATTGAGCTGATATAACCGTCCCAATAAAATCCATACCACTGCTGCTATTAATAAAAATCCGATAATTCCAAGCTCAAGAAAAATCTGCAAAAACCCATTATGTAAATGCCAAATACCATTTTCCCATAGTTGGACCTTATTTAACTGACCCTCAACGACTGTATAACTCACGATGCTATTCGTCTGCGTCAATTCACGGGTTTGAGCTAAACCATAGCCGAGCGGACGCTCAATAATCTGTTTGGAAGCCCAGTCAATCATTTCTAATCGCTGCTGGTGAGTATTTCCCGTATCAGGGCCTGCAATTTTATGCCAATGGGTTGTATTCATGAACAACCCCCCTCCCAAGACGACCAATAAAGGCCCAGCCACCACACCGACGCGCAGCAAGTAGGAGGTAAATTTCGGCATAATAAATGTTAAACACATAATCAGGGTCGCTAAAAGAGCACCAATGGGCCCCGCGTCAAAGTCATAAGCCCAGAAAAAAGCAACCAAAGCCAAAATCAAAGCTATCCCCAAGAAAGGCCGTAATCGACCAGCAGGGATCAGAAGTAAACCGCCCCAAACTCCTAAACAAGCCACTGCTATAAATCGTGAGTAAGTAAGAGCCGGTGATTTATGTATAATGTCCATAATCGGATAAGCGCATAACCGATCAATAATAACGCAACTAAGCGTTATCCCTAGCCCTATTAGAAAAGCTTTAAAATGGTAATGAACTTGCTGTTTGGTCAAGGATTGAAAATATAAAATCAGTAAAGCACTGGCAACAAAAATTAAAAGAATTTTTTTAAATTCTTTGAAGGCGAAAGTGGCATCGAAACTCCACTGGGTGGAAGCCAAGGCCCATACACAAAAAAGCCCCATCAAACCCCATTCTGGTTGGGTCAGTCTTTTGACATTTTTAAAGCGATGCGTTAAACATCCTGTAACAGCAATAATAAATAAGGGCAGCTGAACACTGCGCGGCGCTAATAACGCCATCATCCCCCATAAAAAGAATAAGGTAATGTTAAGTTTCTGTGACCAATTTTCTAACCTATTAAGCACGCTTGCCCCCCATTTGGCAAATAAGTTTCCACGACGGCTCATCTACAGGCATGACTGATAATCGCGATTGGCGAACCAACGCTAAATGTTGCAATTCTGGCATCAATTTAATTTGATCTAGACTTACCGCTAAGGGTAACTCTTCACCATAGATTACATCTACCATTCCAAAACGTCCCGTTTCATCGCTAGGATCGGGGTAATACTCTCGGCTCACCTGAACGATTCCCATAATTCGCCGTTCAGAAACAGAATGATAAAAGAAACACAAATCTCCTACTTTCATCGCCTTCATGTTATTAGAAGCCTGATAGTTTCTTACCCCATCCCAAGATGTGACTTTTTTTGTTTTTTGATCATCCCACGACCATGTCGATGGTTCAGTTTTTATCAACCAATAGGCCATTTAAAACTCCCGTTCTGATTGCTTTGATAAAATATCCTCAATAACTTGGGAAATTGGAATCCTTCTATGCAAAATATCGTTCATAGCAGCTGTTAAAGGCGCATAAATCTCTAACTGCTGCGTCATTTCAAAAACAGCGGCAGTAGTCACAAATCCTTCAGTCACCTGATACCTTGTTGCCAAAATATCCTCAATTGACCGACCGCGTCCTATCTCAAGACCAAAGGAATAATTACGAGATTTTTCACTCGTGGCAGTTAGGATTAAATCTCCCATTCCCGCCAGTCCTAAAAACGTTTCAGCCTTCCCCCCGAGGCGCACACCGATACGGGACATTTCAGCCAATCCTCGTGATAGCAAGGCCGCTCGACTATTACATCCTAAGGTCAATCCATCGGCAATACCACTCGCGATGGCTATCACATTTTTAATGGCACCTGCTGCTTGCACGCCAATTATATCCTCACTAGCATAGCACCGCAAGGTGGGATGACGTAACGTTTGAGCCAAGGATTCAGCCAGATCAATATCTTGGCATGCCAGCATAACTGCTGTGGGTTTGCTATCAGCTAATTCATCCGCAAAGGATGGCCCCGATAAAACAGCCATTGGATTCACTATCAGCCGACGTGCAATTCCTGACAATAAAGACTTTTGTTCACGGTGCATCCCTTTAGCACAAATCACAAGGGGGGTGGTTGATCGAAGATGGGGTTTTAAATCCATCAAAACTGTATCCGTTTTTTGAGCCGGCGTGACTAATAACACAACATCAGCCTGTTTTAAACACGATAAATCAGCCGTAATAGCAAGATCGGAAGGTAGGTCAACCCCTGGTAAATAACGATCATTTTGCCGACTTGATTGTAAATGGGCTACAAAATCAGACCGACGTGCATACAAAGTCACCTGAGCGCCTGTTTTCAAACAACTTAAAGCCAAGGCGGTCCCAAAAGCACCCGCCCCAATTACAACAATATGTTTTTGTTTAGACATTTTTTAATTCCATGAGAGACCAGCGTGGACACGGTTGAAAATCCAAAGGCGAGATCCATCCTCGCTGGAGGCGTTCAAGGCCTGCCCAGGCGATCATCACAGCATTATCTGTACATAATTTCAAGGGGGGCGCTACAAAAACTTTACCATGATTTGAACAGACCACTGTTAAAGTTTCCCGTAAATAAAGATTAGCTGCGACCCCACCAGCTAAAACCACATGATTTACATCGACTGGTATTTGTGCTAAGGCATGCTGTAAGCGATTAACCAAACAATCCCGAACCGCCATTTGAAAGGATGCGCACAAATCATTTTTATCTTGCTCAGTTACCACGGCTCCAGAGAGGATTAAATTTCGTGCTGCTGTCTTCAAACCAGCGAAGGAAAAATCGCAACCAGGGCGTCCTTTTAAGGGACGGGGCAAGGGATAGCGTTTTCCATCACCCAGCAACGCTAATTTTTCAATCTGTGGCCCCCCTGGATAATCCAAATCCAAACACTTAGCAACTTTGTCAAAGGCTTCGCCTGCCGCATCATCAATTGTTTGGCCTAGGATATGATAATCTCCCAAACCTTTAACATGGAGAATTTGACAATGTCCGCCAGACATTAATATTAATAAAAAGGGAAAAGGAACATTATCCGTTAGCCGCGCTGTTAAGGCATGGCCTTCTAAATGGTTGACCGCGATAATCGGTTTATTTAAAGCAGCTGCCATGGCTTTAGCGGCCATCACACCAACCATAACCCCCCCTATAAGGCCCGGGCCTGCTGTCACAGCAATGGCATCAACCTCTGCTAATGTCATACGGGCGTCTGACAAAGATTTTTCCACTACATGTTGCAAATAGGCTAAATGATTACGCGCCGCAATTTCAGGAACGACCCCTCCATAAGGCTGATGGTCATCGATCTGAGCATGGATCACATTCGACAGAATCTGTCTGTCTGAAGAGACTATGGCTGCTGCTGTTTCATCACAGCTTGTTTCTATCCCTAAAACACGCATCGCTCTTTTGATAATTCTTTGTTATAATCGATTTACTTTAATATAGTCGTGAATGTCTCTGAAAACCATGAAAAATCTCAGATCGGTTTTGAATAAGCTCACCAACCCTATTAGTCAACAGCAGGGATTCGTGCGAGCCTCTATTCTCTTAGACTGGCATTTAATTGTCGGGGAACGTTTTGCCAATTTTTGCCAGCCAGAAAAAATATCATTTCCTTTAGAACGACGAACCGGCGGTAGACTGACTCTGAAAACCTCGAGCGCTTTTGCTGTGGAAATATCCCATTTGGAAACAATTGTGGTGGAACGGATTAATCGTTATTTCGGTTACAAAGCGGTCGACAAATTATTGATCAAAAATGGGCGCATTACCCCCCGGACCATCAAAAAGCAACCCCAACCACAGGTTAGTCCTGACCAACTATCCTCCATCGAAAAAATGGTAGAAGGGATTGAAAATTCAGCCTTAAGGGACGCCCTTATAGAATTAGGCAAAGGGGTGTATGATCAACAGAGGCAGACAAAACCCTCATCTGCTTAGGGGTTACTTTTTTCTACAGTAGGAATCGTATTAATAAGGCGGGCCCCCAGACGAATGGGCTCAATATGTACGGCACGACCGTTAGCGTCATCTGTTTGGACGAATACACCACACAAAGTACCCTCACCCAGCGCAGGACTCATCCGGTCAGTAGGGGTTTTACGAATAAACTTATGAAGAGGCACTTCTTTATCCATCCCAATAATAGAATTATAGTCCCCACACATCCCTGCATCCGTTTGATACGCCGTTCCTTTGGGTAGAATTTGAGCATCAGCTGTAGGGATATGAGAATGCGTTCCGACCACAAAACTGGCCCGTCCATCACAAAAATGCCCCATAGCCATCTTTTCAGAGGTTGCTTCGGCGTGAAAATCAACCAGGGCTGCCTGAATTGTTCCCCCTAACGAATGGGATTTCAAAATAATGTCAACACTGGCAAAAGGGTCATCTAAAGATTCCATAAACAGCCGTCCCATAGCATTGATGACCAAAATCTTGCGTCCCCGTTGATCTTGATAAACCCCATATCCCTTTCCTGGAGCTCCGGCTGGATAGTTAGCTGGCCTTAATAGGCGAGCCTCTGTCCCAATATAAGACATGACATCCCGTTGATCCCAAATATGATTACCTGTCGTAATCACATCAACGCCAGCCTTAAAAAAATCTTGGCAAATGGATTTGTTAATTCCGAACCCGTGCGCAGCATTTTCGCCATTCACTATAATAAAATCGAGATGGAGTTGGGCTTTGAGCTTGGGCAATTGCTGTATCAAAATATCCCGTCCCGACCGGCCGACAACATCACCACAAAATAAAATATTCATCTGTTTTCTCAGACCTTTATTGATTAAGAGCTATATAATTTATTATACTCTTAAGATGAGGGGGATTTGTCTGGTATTCAAGAGAATTAACAGCTATCCGTATAGTTTATAACAACTTTTCGGCATATTTAGGGTATACCTTGGCTTTTACTAAAATCAAAATATAGACTAGTTTAAATAATTTGTTTACAAAAAAACTTGACCTAAAGCCAAAAAATTTGCCAAAGTAACCGATATTTGTCTGTTTTAATTTTATCTGACAACCTTAACTCGCTCTTATGGAAGGAGTTTAATCGCATTGTCTGAGCTAACGAAAAGAATTTTTATCATACCACGCGCCTGGCTTGTGGTAGCGAGTGGTGCCTTGTTTTATTGTTACCAATTTATTCTGCGGGTTGCGCCGAATGTATTAAAAGATGACTGGGAAAAATTCTTTTCACTGGATGCTAGTGAATTTGGGCAACTTGTTTCCCTCTATTCATGGTCCTATGCTGCTGTACAACTACCATTAGGTGTTATGTTAGATCGTTTTGGGGCAGGTCGCATTATTGTTGTAGCCTCGACAATTTGTGCGTTATCCTGCTTTCTTTTTGCTGTAAGTGATTCTATTTATATCGCTGGCATTGCCATGTTTTTCATGGGTCTAGGCTCGGCTGCAGGTTTTCTCGGCAGTATTAAGCTTGGGACGACTTGGTTTCCTCCCTCTCAGTTGGCCAAAGTAGTTGCGTTGACCCTACTTTTTGGGACAATTGGCGCTAGTATTGGTGGAACCCCTTTATCAGCCATGGCTACACAGTATGGATGGCAAACAGCTATTATAGCTCTGGGTTTTGTTGGCTTAGCAATCTCTTTACTTATTTTTATGGCCGTGGGGCGTCATGGCGAGCCTCATACTTATGAACCTGCTGATGATTTATTACAGGGCGTAATGCAAGTCATCCGCCAACCGCAGGCATGGTTGATTGCAACCTATGGTATGTTAATGTATGCACCCGTTACTATTATGGGAACAGCGTGGGGTGTACCCTTTATTAAGTCCGTTTATAGTATTCCCGAAACCATTGCTGCAACGTTAACCACCTCTTTGTTTATTGGAGCGGCAGTCGGAAGCCCAGTATTTGCCTTATACTCTGATAGGATTCAAAAACGTCTTCCTCCCATGATGGTAGGCGTTATATTAAGTTTAATTGTTAACGGAATTGTCATTTTTATTCCGAATGTTTCATTAATGACAATGTATGCATTATTTTTTGCCATTGGATTTTGCTATACAGCTAAATCCTTATCCTTCACTTCTATTTGTGAAATTATGCCACCTTCCTGTAGTGGCGTAGCAGTTGGTTTTCTGAATACTATCACCATGGCAACAGGGGCTCTCTTTCACCCGCTGATTGGGAATTTATTAGATTATCATTCAGAGGGAACGATCATCAATGATGTTAAAATTTATAGTGAGTGGGATTATCGCTTTGCTCTTGCGATTGTTCCTATTTGCATGCTTATTGGCGTTGTGGTTGTCCGGTTTATTAAGGAAACCCATCATGCCCATAAATTAACACCCGCTGAAGAATCAACTGCCCAACTCGGGGCGCTGGAATAGGAGATAAATCCTCAAAGCATAGGTGCTAATAAAAAACTTTTGAAAAATAGAGCCCATGCGACGGTGCTGTAACACCGCCTTGGGTTCTATCTTTTGCTTCTAAGGCCTTTTCTAGATCTTTCAATGTCCATCGTCCCTCACCGATCATTTTTAAAGTTCCCATCATGATCCGCACTTGATTATGCAAAAAAGCGCGAGATTCAATGATCGCCCTAATTTCAGGACCAGTCTGCTCCAAGTCAAAACGGTCTAAAAGGCGAATAGGGTTGGGCGCCTGGCAATGAATAGAGCGAAAGGACGTAAAGTCATGCACACCCACTAACATTGAGGCGCCTTGAGACATTTTTTCTATATCTAAGGCAACAGGCACATGCCAGGCTAAGCCCTCGTCAATTGCTAAAGGAGCCCGTCGATTGATAATTCGATAGATATATTGACGTCGCTTAGCAGAAAATCGAGCATGAAAAGTGGGTTCTACTTCCTCGACATTAACAACTGAAATTCCACAATCATCTAAGAAGAAATTAAGCCCTCGCTGAACTCTATAAGGCGTATCATGACGCAGCAAATCCACATGCGCTACTTGACCAATCGCATGGACGCCCGTATCCGTGCGGCCCGCTCCCTCCACCACCACATTGAGACCACTAAATTTTTTAACAGCCTGCTGAAGAAACCCCTGTACTGTCGGTACTTGGGGTTGAAGTTGCCATCCACAAAATGGTCGACCATCATATTCAATTGTTAATTTATAGCGGGGCATGGAAGAATTGTACCAACAGGAAGATCATACCCCCGTAAAAATTCGTCAGCTGATAGCCAGCGTCCACCTGGCTTTTGCACCATCGTCACTTTAAGCGCATTTTCTCCACATATAATTGTCAATCCTTCTCTGACTTCACCGGGCTGACCGCTAGGGACAGAAACAATATCAGCAGCTGCTACCTTCAGCATAGTTCCCTGATGGATAAAATAGACCCCAGGCCACGGATAAAGAGCACTGATTTGGCGTTGAATTTCATTAGCGGAGCGATGCCAATCAATTTGGCTTTCAGACTTACTTAGTTTGGCAGCATAAGTAACGCCTTCTTCAGGTTGAGCAAGCGGGGTAAGACTTCCTTCCCATAATTGAGAAATTGTTTCAATAATAAGACGACTACCGATCTCTGCCAATTTATCATGCAAAGCAAGTACCGTTGTTTCAGATGTTATAGGCGTTGCTTCAACCCGCAGCATTCCCCCTGTATCCAATCCCTCATCCATTTGCATAATGGTAATACCCGTTTCTGAATCGCCAGCCATAATGGCGCGCTGAATCGGTGCTGCCCCCCGCCAACGCGGCAATAAGGAAGCATGAATATTAATACAACCCAATTTAGGGGCCTCTAGGATCTCTTTAGGAAGAATTAGCCCATAAGCAGCAACGATAGCTAAATCCGCCTCATGAGCTTTAAAGATGGCTTGTGCCTCGGCATTCCGCAAGCTCTTCGGCGTATATACGGGAATTCCTACACTTTCAGCATAATCATGGACGGGTGATCGACTTAGCTGATGGCCTCGGCCGGCTGGCCGAGGGGGTTGAGAATAGACCGCCACCACAGAATAGCCTGCTTCCACAATAGCTCGAAGAGCACTGACCGAGAAAGACGGCGTCCCCATAAAAATTAACTTTAATTTTATCATATCGGATGAAACTTTTTAAGCTTTTTCAATTTTTTCTGAATCATCTCTTGTTTTAAGCGCGACAGATAATCAATAAATAGAACACCATTTAAATGATCAATTTCATGCTGGACACAGGTGGCAAGTACTCCATCCGCCTCAATTTCAAGTTGCTGATTATTGCGATCTAAATATCGAATATTAACTTTCGCCGGCCGCGTCACAGAGGCGTGAACTTCCGGCACCGATAAGCATCCTTGAGGGGTAGTCTCCGTTTCTGTCGACGCCCATAAGACTTCAGGATTGGCCATACAGAAAACTAAAGGCTCCTCATTGGTACCCGCATTTAAGTCCATAACAATAACGCGTTTATCCACTCCTACTTGAGGGGCTGCCAAGCCCATCCCATCATTATTATACATCGTCTCAAGCATATCATCCATCAATTGGCGAATTTCATCATCCACTTTTTCAACGGCTTTTGCCTTAATCCGAAGACGGGGGTCGGGTTCTTTAAGTATGTGTAATATCATCTTTTAATCCTTTTTATCTTTAAAATAGGCCTAAATCCTTAATATTTCAACCTGAAGAACAATTTTATTTATGGTATTTTTTTCTTTAAAGATTTGCTTTAAAGCCTAAAGGGCACATTAAAATATGGTAACCAGCAAACTACAGATATTCTGTTGCAAAAGCAATATATTATGAAGGTATCAAGATCTTCTTACCTTTTTTAGTATGGTAAAAAACTTTCTCTTTGGTGAGATAATATTTTCTATACTCTGTCATTACAATTAAATAATTGAAAAAAATTTAATTCTTCTGCTATTAATTAAATTAATTTAAAAAAATATTATATAGTTTTTGAATTAATTTTATTTGATAAGGAAAAAACCATGAAATTAAATAGAAATTTATTTACTTTTATAACACTCTTATGCTCTTTTATTCAATTTTCTCAAGCGACAGATAATGAAAGTGTAGGAAATTTAGATGAACGGATTCAACTTTATTTGCAACAAAGCCCGCAGGAGCTCTATAATTTTGCTTTAAAGTTAAGAGATGCAAGAGCCATTGGCTTTAGCAAAGAAGACAGTAAAGAAGCAGCGCGTCTATGCTTTCAAGAAGTTTTATTAGTGACTGAAAAAACCAAAGATGAGAATACAGCAAGTAAAACCTTATGGGGTAAAGCAGCTCATAACCTAGGTAACATTTTATATAACCGTGGCCATTATCAAGACGCAGCCAAAATGTATATAATTGGTAAGTCTACAGGGCTGCAAGCATCAGAGAATAATCTCAAGAAACTTCAAAACCTTGGAGTTCTGCCTAAAGCTATAAAGCCAGATTCTGAAATAGTGCAAAATATTCATCACAAGCAAGAAGAAGTCAGAAAAAAAACGACAGATCTCGTCCGTGTAATGGATGATTTTGAAGAACAGTTTAAGCAATTGATGCCTCAGATGGTCTTAAATCTTGTAACTGATCTTTCTAAGATTAACGGTCTTGAAGCTCCTAACTCTGAAAATTTAAAAAAAGATTATCAAACTGCTTTAGCTAAGACCTCTAAGAAATATGCTGACGTTACAGAAGTCCTTAACCAGGATTTTTATTCTCAGGTTGCTGAGAATGTCCTTATGCCTTTACAGGAGATGAAAGAAAAGGCACAAGGATCAGGAATTGATAGAAGTGATATGGATTCAATTGCCTATAAATCTCTTAAATCCCAAGAATTTACAGCTTTTGAAATTCAGAAAAATTTGTTTCCCTTATCCGTTTTGACTGAAAATGATGAGGTTGCTAAGAAGATAAAGGAAATACTTTTACCATCGACGCTTCCTATCTTTGTGGGACGGTCGTGTGAATGGATTGTCGAGCATTTCCAGCGACGTTTTCCCACTCAATCTTTTGTAAAACTTCCTGGATCAGGTTTATACAATATAGGACAGCTTAATGATGAACTAAAACCTATCATTTCTGATGAGGATGAGAATCATTATAGAGACTTCCTAGGCTCATTTAATTTACCAAAGCGAATTTTTGATAGTCAGCAATATAATTCTATCACCTTAATTGATCGTACAGAATCAGGAAACAGCATACGAAATATTGCAACAATGCTAAAATCTATTAATTCTCGATTTGATGACAGTAATATTCATTTCATAGGAATTGTTGATGAGGAAAAATCTCAAAATTTTAAATTTCCGGTAATCGTTGTTAGCCATAATACGCTGATACAAACTGTTAAAAAACATAGCCTTCAACAAGCGTGTTCTTTAAACAGAGCCTTTAATGTATCCGATTGGAAGGATTGGCGGACCTTTGATTTTTATCCGCTCCCCCTTTCCCCGGCTCAAGCTCGGTTGAAGCAAATTGAAAACTTTATTGAGCAAAACCCTTAAGAATTATACTTCCCCTTTAAGCTGTTAAAAAAGAAAATAGGGAGATAGTAGGTTCAATAAAACCTTATACTATCTCCCAAAGTTTCGAGGACGAAAGAGATTAGCTTTACAGAAATTAATCCTACCCTTAAAAAAATTATTTTAGCATTCATATAAGTTTTATAATTGGTTTATCTATTTCTTTTTTCAGCTTTTATAGAGGAATGGTGAAAAATTCATCCTTGCTTTCCCTTGATTTTTCTGGTCTTAACCTCCATAAATGGAATGTATAGCTAACTCAGTATTAATTAACTAATTTTCTCGATCACATTTGCGATAGAAAAAAGGAAATATAATTGGAGCATTTTATCGAAATTGTCAAAGAATGGGGCTATCTCGCAGTTCTTCTTGGATCGATGATCGAAGGTGAAAGTGTTATTTTAACCGCTTGCGTTATGGCTTATATGGGATATCTTTCTATTGCAAAAATTGTTGCCATTGCTTTTATGGGAACTTTAATTGCTGATCAAGGATTATATTATGTCGGCCGAGTTTATGGTCATCGTATCCTTGAGCGCTTTCCGAAGCTGAAAGTTCCCTCCGAAAAAGCCTTTCGTCTCCTTAAACGCTGGGATATCTGGTACATTTTAAGCTTTCGCTTTATTTATGGCATTCGCATTATTAGCCCTGTCGTCATTGGGGCGGGTGGAATTCCTCCTAGTCGTTTTATCCCCCTCAACTTTATTTCTGCCATTGTATGGACATCCGTCAGTTGTACCGGCGGTTACCTTTTAGGAAAAGGCATTGAGGCAATTGACTTCTCTGTTGTTGAGCGTTATATTTTTCTTTTTTCTGCCGGCTTATTAGCCCTGGTTATCGGTATTGGTTACATGGGCTGGAAAAAACTTCATCATACTGATAACAAAAACCCCAAAGATTAATTTTTGTTTTTCATCATAACAGCCGCAAAAAAGCCATCGGTTTGATGCTCAACAGGATTAAGCTCCAATACCCCCTCTTTAGCAAAATCTAAGGAAAGAGGGTGCAATTTAAAGTCTGCATTTCTGTCTAGAAACTCTGCTATTTGATCCCTATTTTCTGGTTTCAATAAAGAACAAGTCGCATAAACGAGGCGACCGCCAGGTTTGACCAAGGAGGAAGCTTTTTGGAGAATGTCCCGTTGTTTTTGCAATATTTCTTGAAACCCCTTTTCACTCATGCGCCACCGCAATTCTGGATTACGGCGCCAAGTTCCAGAGCCTGTGCACGGAGCATCGACTAAGACACAATCAAATTTACCGGCTTGACGCTTGAGCCATTTCCCTGATTCCTCATCGAGAAGACGCGTTTCTACATTATGAACACCGGCTCGTCGTAAGCGTTGAGGTGCATTTTTAAGGCGCCATTCAATAACGTCTGTGGCGATAATCCGTCCCTTATTCTGCATCATGGCCGCCAAAGCTAAGGTTTTACCGGCTGCTCCCGCGCAATAATCCCAAATCGCCATTCCCGGTTGAGCGTCACACGCTAAAGCAATCAACTGTGATCCTTCATCTTGTATTTCTAGAACACCTTGTTGCAATAAGGGATGTTGTCTCAAGGGTTGGCGTTGAGTGATGCGAATTCCCCAGGGTGATAAAGGCGTGGGATGACCCTCAATACCTTGCTTTTGGAGTTTTGCCAGAACGTGTTCTCGAGAGCCCTTAAGCGTATTCACTCGCAAATCCACAGTTGCTGACTCTTTAAGGGAAAATAAGATCTCACGATAGTGGGTTGAATAGGTTTCCTTTAAAATATCATAAATCCAACCAGGACAGGATAGCTGGGCTGCTTCAGGCAAACTTTTATTATCCAGAGAAACAAGATTAGCAATCAGATCATTTTCAGCCGCACTTAACGGTTTAGGAGCATACTCATCGCCTGAAAAAAGTTCTGCTACGAAAGGTTCCGCTTTAAGTTTTACCAAATAAGCAAGAACGTGACGCCGGGCTTTCTGGATGGGATCTCCACCGGGATTAGCCCAACAATGGCTGAGCATACCATCCAATAACCAATACTGGCGCATAATTCCATAGACAATCTCTAAAATCTGCCGGCGGTCCCCCGAACCAATATAACGACGCTGACGCATATAGGCATGCGTAACAACGTCAGCCGGCAAGGCAGAATTATAAATTTCAGATAAAAGTTCAATTGCTGATTGAATATGGGCAGCAGGTTTCATACAGGTTTCCTTTTTAACTCTTCTTGCTCACCATACTGAAAAATTAGCCAAAATTCATGCATTAAATTTTTATTGAGTCCCTCCTTTGTAAAGGAAATATGACCGTTCTTGAGTCTAAAAGAGGATAAAGAAATGGGGATATGGATTTAGATCAAATTTTATTGATATTTTATAGGGCTTCTAGTAAGCTCACTTCAATGAACAATGGCAGTAAAAAATTAATAAATAACAATAAAAGGAATAAAATAAATGGTAATAAAAAAATTTTTATTTATTTAATAGGTCTTTTACATTCCTCGACTTATTTTGTTGCTGCTCAGGACAGCGAACAACAGGCGACTAAAGAAAAATTTAAGGGCGTTCACTGTCTGACTCGATTTTCTAATTTAAATGATAATGGAATGGGCACAATAATTCAGCAGAGGTTAGAAGATCATTGTTTAGCTTATAGTATAAATGACGAGTTTATGTATAAATTTGATGATTTAATTAAAAAGCTCTATGATTCTCCCCATCTATTTAATGAAGTAGATGAAAATCCCTATATACCGTTTAAAATTTCTTATCCTCATATTTACGAAAAATTATTTAGGAAAGGCGAGTCCTACTCCTGGGGGTCCTCTATCGGTTCAACCCGACCTCACTACAACGTATGCGCATTTAAAAGATTTAATAAGAAAATACCGCGAGAAATATGATTGCTATTTTGGGCAGGAATAATATAGGGTCACGCGTTTGCTCAAGACTTTAGGAAAGAAGAGGAGAGGAAATTTTCTGTCCTCTTTATTATTTTTTCAATTCTTCTTTTCCCGGCCTTGAGCCGGGAACTTGAGACGTCAGGCGTGGTCTTGTATAATATCGAGTTTCCGGGTCGCACTATGTTTGCCCGGAAAGAGGAGATTTTTATTGCTGCCCCTGCTCCCTCTTCCCCGCCTTCGAGCTGGGATCTCGAGACACCAGCCGAGATTACTCTTGTAATATCGAGGCCCCGGATCAAGTCCGGGGATAGGTCTTTTTTCTGACCATTCTCTTCTTCCTCATTCCGGCCTTGAGCCGGAATCTAGGCCTGTATCTTCATAATAACAAGATTTCAGAAAGCATAGCTGTGGTAAAGCCATTCTGTTGGAAAGTTATAGGTATGGTTTCCGGGTCGCGCTCCGCTAGCCCGGCAAGAGGGACTATTTCTTACTACCTCTCTTTTTTCCTATTTCCGCCTATAAGCAGGTATCTATTTTTTTATAGCTGCTATTGATATTTCCTATATGCTTAACTGTGGTGTGAAAGAAGCCATAGGATAAAGTACCTCTAATGGATCACCCTTCATCTTTCTATATAATCTTCACCTCAGAGACAGTTGCCCGCAAATCACAGAGCTCAATTTGTAATTGTTGACCTTTCAATGTCTCACCTGACAGCCAAATGCTTTGATTCCTGAAAGAGATTGCTATATCCTCTAATCCGTCAAAAAAGAAGTTAGATGTCACCGACAAGACCTTACACAGTTGGTAAAGGCGGTGAGCAGGGATCTTATCTGTTCCTTTTTCATATTTGGAAAGCTGTTGAGGTGAGATTTTGAGTAAGCTAGCTAACTCAGCTTGACTGAAGTTGAGAGCATCACGCCGCTGCTTTAATTTTTGACCAACATGAATTTTGACTTTATTCAGGTCTTCGATTTTCATAAAAAGGTTCCTTTAAAAATGAGATAAAAAAAGTCCAGAGGCAGAAGGATAATAAAGTCCTGCCTTTAGGCTGTCAGCGAGTAAAATAGGGTTAGGGATTAATTAAAAGTTTGATGTGAATACTGTGGGGGAAATGTAATAATGTTTTTAGTAGTTTTTTGCTGTGGAAATGAACTCCATAAACCTTTTAAGGCTATCCTTTTATTCTGGGAAATGCTCTGAAAATATGTCGTAACCAATCTATTGTTCTTTTGATAACTCCATAATTGCTGTTTTAATTGCATTTTCCATCTTTTCATTATTTCAAAGAAACTCTTATCTATAACCAACGTTAATAGCTGACGCTTACCACCGTTGGTCATATGGGAAGAAATAGCGTGAAAAAGACTCTCGAAGCAAATAAGGTCGTCTGCCTCTTCCTCTACAAGCATAAAATTAATCTCTGACTTATTAAAGCGTTGAGCAAAGAAGGCAAGTAACGTCAAACTTTGTAAGACAATCTCAATGAGAGCCGCATCATATAAGGACTGGCATAATCTTTCTAAGCGCTTTTCATCGTTTAAAATAAATCTACTGATGAGCAAACAGTCAGGAGAAGGGTGCAACGTTATCGCCACAGAGAAATCGGTCTGCTGCTGATATAGCGTCAAGACTAATCCAGCAGGTGTTACCGAACAACTCAACTCATAAGAGAAAATCAATTCTTCAGACAGCCATGACCTCACATGCTCTCTTAAGTCATTAAAGGGTGTCATTCTATTAACGGAAATCATACTGAAACCTTTCTCAATAGCTTACTAAATGATTGTTATTGTGACTTTTAATAAGCAATTTTAAAGAATTAACCCAATGTTAAGAAAGCTTAAGCATTATAAATTTCAGTTATAATGATAGCTAAAAGGATAAGGATTAGAGCCAATTGAGATGATTCTTAAAAGAGAGAACGTTATATTGTTACAAAAATTAACTTAATAATAAAAATAAAGAAATATTTTATATCTATATTTTTATTACAAAAAATATTCAGTACATATAATTTAAAATAAAATTAATTTTATATATTTACAATTTATTAAAGTGAAATAAGGAGAAGAAAATTCTCAAATATGCTGAGAAAGTGCGTGTCTTGACTTTCTTCTATAAAAAAAGGTAATAACGGAAATGTATAGTTAATAAAAACCAAAAAAACAACTTATAGTTGAATAAGAATAAGGAGGAAAATTATGCGTACAATAACCTTAGAAAATAAGAAATCAGCTCCAAATTTTACTATTTGTGTCGTACCATACCGATAAGATTTAATTAGAAGATTAAATTAAGCTTTTATTAAAAGCATAAAGGGTTACTTAAATAAAGTAATCCTTTAATATTTCTTAATACACTAAAGATATTATTTATTACATAAATAGTTTTATCTCTTCACCTTTTTTAATAAATAGTTATAAAGAGACTGAATCTTTTTTGATTTTTTCCTACTTTCATGAAATATAAAATATAAAGGTGTCTCTTCAGTTTTAATTTGAGGAAGAACTATTTCTAAGCCAGAATTAAGAATTTCTGGATAGTTAGTTAACTCCGCAATTCCATATCCCTTAAGAGCAGCTTTAAGCATACCATGTAAGGAATCTACTTGAAAATAAGGTTTTCGGGGAGATGCTAAAGACCTTCCTATATTAACAAGTGTATTAGTACTTCGGGCAGAAGAGTAATAATTCTGTTTATATGTAATTATACGGTGAAAATCTAAATCTTCAGCTACTTGAGGAATACCAAATTTTGCCAAGTATCCTTTACTTGCATAAAATTGATGCTTAAAGTCTTCAAGTTTATTCTGTATAAGGTAAGGCTGATTTGGAATAAAGCTACCAATAGCTACATCACAGTCTATAGGACTAATATTGTCTGCATCAACTCGAATGATCATATTAATCTTAGGGTTTTTTTCTAAAAATCCGTCTAATCTTGGAATCAGCCATTCAGGTCCTATATAAGGATAGGTAACGATCTCCAAATCACCACTTATCTCATCTGCTTTCTCTAAAAACTCCCGTTGAAAAAGTTCGTGTTTTTCTAGGATTTCTTTAGCATGTAAATATAATCTTTCACCTTGAGGGGTAAGGCGCATTCCTGTTGGAATTCTATCAAAAAGTTGATTTTGAATTCGCTCTTCCATAAGAATAAGCGCCTTACTTAGGGCCGGTTGGGTAATATTCAGCTTTTCAGCCGCCCGCGTCATATTTTTTTCTTTTGCAATTTCGTAGAATAACCTTAATTTTGAAAGCTCTATTCTTCTTATGGATAATTCTATATCACTCATTTTAGAAATTTCTCTGAATAATTATAAATAATCTTATCTTTATAGTAAAACTTTGTGCTTAATATTTATTTAATACACTGATGATTTTTATTTCTTAAGTTTCTCATCCGCTTTTTAAATCCCTTCTATCGCCAAGCAAATACTTCCATTTGATTCAGCAGATCCATCAATTCTATATCTTGAGAAGAGTAGTAAAGAAGGAAGGGTAAGATTAATAAGGATAGAATTGCTAACGACATAGTGAACAAATCAATATTATTGAAAAGCAGGCTACTTTTATTTGCTAGAGTTTTAGCTCTAAGGGGTCTATAATTTCTTTTATTTAACTCATATAAAGTCATGAGATATACTCCTCTGTTAAAGTTCCATTCTTCATACAAGAATCTTTGTTTTAGAGTGCTAGGGTCTTTTTTAGAGAACCTGAAAATTTAAGGTAGACACAACTCAAAGAAATCTACTATGATTAATGTACAACAATCATAAACTATGGAGATGAAATGTCAAGAGGTGGATTTAGACCCGGTGCGGGGCGAAAGAAAAACTCTGGGTTATTTAAGGAAAAAACAGTAGCACGGCGAATTCCTTATTCGTTAGCCCCAGCCTTAGATCAGTATTTAAGTCACTTAGCCACATCAAAAAAACTGGGCGAGAATATTAAATCAATTTTCGCACCGCAAGCTCATTCTTTATCTCTTCCATTTTTTTCTAGCAAGGTGGCAGCGGGCTTGCCTGACATGGCCGATGACCATCAAGACTATTTAAATTTAAATGAGCATTTAATTCCGTCACCCGATTCCTCTTTTATGGTGCGAGTGACGGGAGATTCTATGATCGAAGCTGGCATCCATAATGAAGATATTTTAATCGTCAATCGATCAATTAACCCAAAAGACGGTCATATTATTATTGCTGCTGTCAATGGCGAGATTACTGTTAAACAGTTAATTATGAAAGCAGACCATGTAATCTTAATGCCAGCCAATCCTCAGTATTCTCCCTTAACAATTACACCCTCTATGGAGTTTCGGGTTTGGGGAGTTGTTACCTCTGTTGTGCATCAGCTTGGAAAGTGATGTCTTTAAATAAAGGCTGCCGAGAGGAAATAATATTATAGATTTCATTGCGCATAAATTCGTGTTGATATAATTCCGCCGTCATAGAATCTCCTTGCGTAAATAAAGCTTTGCCATAGGGCCTTCATTTTTATATCCTAATGCTTTATAAAAGTCATGGGTTCCTTCAACTGCCCGTCTAAGCCCTGACGTAAGATCAATCAGAGCTGGTTTGCCTTGCTGTGTCACAAAATTTTCTAAATGATTTATTAATTGCTTACCAATCCCTTGACCGCGATAAGCTGCATCAATAATCAAAGCTTCGACATGATAGCGCACTTTAGAGGTGATAAGAATAGGGGAGGACGACCAGGCAATAAGCCCTATTACTCGATCCTGATCGATCGCAACCACCACGCCATACCCTCCTAATGCCACAAACTCTAAAAACCTACTTTCTAAGTCTTTAGCAGTTGTCGGGTATCCTAATTGAGCCAGGAGAAGTAATAGATCAGGAATATCTGAGGATATGGCTGGCCGTAAAGAAATATTTACCATTACAATTTCCTTTCATGATAAAGCATATATGAATGCAGAGATTGAGAAAACAATGAATTCTCTACTCCTAAGAGCAGGATTGGCACTATGAAAAATTACATTTTAACGGGTACACCGGGAAGCGGTAAAACAACCCTCCTAGAAAATTTAAAAACCTATAATTTTAACGTTATTTCCGAAGCCGCAACAGATGTCATTGCGCAGGAACAAGCAAAAGGCATTGCTGAACCTTGGACTGATCCTTCCTTTATTGATAAAATTGTCTTACTGCAACAAGAACGCTATCTTCTTTCGGTACTCTGCCATGAAACAGTGCAGTTCTTTGACCGTTCCCCCTTATGTACCTATGCTCTAGCCCTTTATTTAGGATATCCCCCTTCCTCCTTGCTCTTAGAAGAAATTGAACGAATCCAACAAACCCACAGCTATGAACGGAATGTCTTTTTTATTGAAAACCTAGGATTTATTGCCAAGACGGATGCCCGGCAAATTAGCTTTGAAGAGGCTCTAAAGTTCGAGAAGATTCACCGCGACACCTATCACCAATTCGGATTTAACTGCATTCCCGTCCCCAAAGCTTCTGTTCAAACCAGAATAAATTATATGATAGAGAAACTATGACCGCTCGCCCCTTAAAATCCTTTATGAGATCAAGCAATCAATTTTTGGAGTCAAGGAAAGAGGTAGACTATTTATAATTGGCTCTTTAAACTTGGGCCTTTTTTGGAGGTTATTGATACGCGTATTGACAACCAAACGATCGATGATAAGATTGTCACGTATCGCCACCATACTGTGCAATGGTTAGCGATCACGCTCATCAATACCAATAAAAAATGATCCTTTAAGAGTTAGTAGGTGGAACGTTAACGCTTACTTTCTTGTTAAATCAAGTAGACAAGAATATTGACTTCCATAGGTACCCTGAAAGGGCTGGCAGGCAAAATTTAAAGATTGATAGAATCCCAGGGCTTCTTCATCTGTTTCGGCTTCAATTGTGCAAGGGTGAAATTCTTGGCTGAGAAAATGGACAAGGTCTCTTCCTATTCCTTTTCCCCGGTAATCTCTTTGAACACTAATATGCCGAATAATTGCCTGCGAAAGAGTAAGTTGAAATCCGATTACTCCCACAAGTTTTTCCTTATCAAAAGCACCAACCAAGTACTGATTCGGTTGGGTATAACTTTGTAACACCTGTACTATTTTTTCTTTTGTTGGCGCGCCTATGCTCGATCTAATAACCGATGGTAAAGAGGGATGTGAGGGTGGAATGACCTTGAAAATCATCTCATTTCTTGTCTCTTCATTCCTAAGAAGTTGATCTGTTTTTGAATCATAGCCCGGCATCAGTGTGCTTTCCTATATAAAGCTTAGATATTTTTCTCTTAGCATCCTCATTGTAAACCATTTAGAGAGCTGATAAATATTATTATTAATACGTGGAGATCTCTCTTATGAATTCTCAACCCTCTCCAGATCCCAACACTCTTTATCCCCTCAAAGGGAGTTCTCGCACGTGTTTTCTCAAAAACATTATCACCAACCCTCAGATTATTGTCGGGGATTATACGTATTACGATGATCCGATAGATATCTATAATTTTGAACGCAATGTCTTATATCTGTTTGATTTTATTCAAGATAAACTCATCATTGGCAAATTCTGTCAAATTGCAGCTGGGGTGCGCTTTATCATAAATGGCGCCAATCATGCCATGGATGGCATTTCTACTTATCCGTTCAAGATCTTTGGTCAAGCTTGGGCTGATGCCTCCTTAAATGCGTCAAACAAAGGAGATACAGTTATTGGCCATGATGTATGGATGGGCAATTCTGCCACCTTTATGCCAGGTCTTACCATCGGTCATGGGGCGATTATTGCAACAAATGCTATGGTGACAAAAGACGTGGCACCCTATACGATAGTTGGGGGCAATCCCGCTCAACCTATCCGCAAAAGATTTGATGAAGCAACAATTGATTTTTTGCTCACTCTTAATTGGTGGGATTGGTCGATCGAGAAAATTTCAGACAACATTCAAGCCATTACCACAGGTAATTTTAAAACTCTTAAAAAGGTAGAAATTTAAATGAAACAAAAGATGACTCAGTTAAATGAAATTAAGTTGGTCGGTATTACCTGTCGGACTAATAATAGCCTAGAGATGGACCCAGAGACAGCCCAAATCGGCACGACTTTACAGAAGTATTTTAGTGAAAATTTAGCAGCGAAGCTCACGAACCGTAAAAATCCAGGCACCACCTATTGTGTTTATACAGAGTATGAAAGTGATGTGACAGGGGACTATACCTATTTTATTGGAGAAGAGGTAAATTCTTTAGAGGCTCTGCCAGAAGGGATGTTTGCCTTAACAATTCCTACCCAAAACTATACAAAATTTACAACTAAAGCCGGCTCTATGCCCATGGTCTGTATCTCTGCCTGGCAAGAAATATGGGCTATGTCCCCCCAAGACCTAGGAGGGCAAAGAGCCTATGCAGCCGATTTTGAAATTTATGATAACCGTGCCGTGGATCCTCGAAAAACTATCCTCGACATTTATATTGGTCTTAAAGAATGAATATAAACTATACGTTAGCCATTCCTAACGCCCATATTGTTTTTTAGCTTAACAGCTAAATAAAGAGACCCTTAAGTTTGGAGAGATACAAGCCTTTAATTTTCCAGTCGGCAGGGGGTAAGTTTGCGTATCTTACAGCTATGAACTTTCAAAAAGCTGTCGACTTTTATGAAGAATTAAAATATTATATTGATTTTAAGTTTACTGGATATAGGGGCAATTCTATTGGTTTTCTCTTAAGGAGAGCACTATGACATTTAAAGTAAAATGGGAGAAAGCACAAAGTCAGCATTCTCTGCCTACGGAAACTATTGAAAGAATGGTTGCTCTTGCTTATCCGGATAACAGGCTTGTTTCTTATCACCTCTTTGAAGGAGGGTGTGCCAACCTTAACATTAAAATCCAACTGGATGATCAAAAAGAACCCTTGTTATTGCGGATTTATTTGCGAAATAAACGAGCGGCTTTCCAAGAACAAAAACTGAGTGCGCTTTTAAGAGGCACTATTCCCGTCCCTCAAACTTATTATATCGGTCAGCTAGATACCTATCAGTTTGCCATAACAGAATTCATGAGCGGTATTCCTTTACGTAATCTATTATTAGGAAATACGCCCCATAATGTCAGCCAAATCATGGATGAAGTGGGAATTATATTGTCAAAGATTGCCTCTTATAAATTTCCCAAAAGTGGCTTTTTTGATGAAAATTTGGCAGTAACTGGAAAAGCAGGTTTTCCTGACTATCCCCAATTCTTGCAAGAATGCTTACAAAATAAGATTGTGCAGGCAACACTGCCCGCTACCGTACTTTCTCAAATCACTTATTACATTCATACTTATCGTCATCTATTGCCCGATGAATCGGAAAGTCACTTAGTCCATGCTGATTTTGATCCAGCAAATATTTTGGTCGATTTCATGGAGGGTGAATGGAAAATATCGGCGGTGTTAGACTGGGAATTTTCTTTCGCCGGATCAATTCTCTGGGATATAGTGACGATGATGCGTTATGCTCATCAGATGTCCCCAGAGTTTCAAGACTCCTTCCTGGCAGGGCTCAAAAACCGTGGAATCACTTTACCCTCAAAATGGCGTCTTTCTGTTCATCTATTGAACTTGCTTTCTTTATTGGATTGCTTAACGCGCACGGAAATTTCAACTCATCCCTGTTAAATTGCGGATATTAAGGAATTAATCAATTATATATTACAAGACCTTGCCAGGCTTACCACGCGCAAGCATATCGAGGTTATCCCCTATAACCCTGAATGGCCAAAACAATTTGAAATTGAATTCTCCCTCATTAAAGAGATATTAGGAAAGCACTGCTTGGAAATCCATCATATTGGTTCAACCTCTATTCCAGGGCTCGCGGCGAAACAAGATATTGATATCCTTTGTGTTGTCGATCAACTCGCTTCTTCTTTAGCATTACAACAAGAGGGATATGTTTTTAAGAATGAAATCAATATCCCCTTAAGGTACTTTTTTTCAAAAAATAGCGATTTTTCAAACGTCAATTTGCATGTGACCGAAGCAGGGCATGGCTTTATTGATCTTAATTTACGCTTTCGTGATTACCTACGCCGCCATACAGACAGTCGCCAAGCTTACCAAGACTTAAAATATAAACTTCTGCAAGATCCCACCTCTTTTGAGCGTGTCAATGGTCGGTTTCCAAAATATACCTTAGAAAAGCATAGCTTTATTAACTCCATTTTGGATCAAGCAGGCTATACGGGTATCACTTTTAACTTTTGTGCGCATTATGCTGAATGGGAAGCTGTCAAACAGTTCAGGCAGATCTATTTCTTTGGCCCAATGCAGATTGACGATCCTTATACTTGGACTTTTAATCATCCTGACCATATGCATCTGGTTATGTATCAAGGGACAACAATTATTGGATATGCCCATGTGCAATTGTGGAAAGAGGCTCGAGCAGCCTTAAGAATTATTGTGATTAGAGAAGAAAATCGCAATCAAGGATTTGGTACACAATTTTTAGAACTCATCGAAAAATGGCTAAGATTAAAAAATTATAAAAGCTTGCAGGTTGAAAGCTCGGAAGAAGCCCTATCCTTCTATAGAAAACATGGATACAGAGATATGCCCTTTAATGATCCTGATGGTTATGAAAGCGATCCTCGGGATACGCCTGTCGGTAAAATTTTATAAAGGCTGAGGTTAGGAAGAAAGAACAGTGCTACTCTCATCAAAAACCACTCCCAGGACGGAAGTGGTTTAAGAGTAATAGCTATTTAAGACTTTCTTGCTGGGTTGATTATCTATAAACGACTGTTCGGTTTCGGACCGGTTTTTTCGGGGCTGGCTCAGGCTTTGTGTTCGCTGCCTTATGCTCTTGAGCACTCTCTTCAATTGATCCGCCTGCCCGTTCCATATCTTTACCGAATCCTTCGACTGTGTTGCATCCTGTTAGCGCAAATCCTGCACATAAAAGCGTTAGTAGCATCGTCTTTGACATGGTCTTTCCTTATAAATATAGGTTAATTCCTGCTATAAAGGTAACATTATAGGCTATGGTGACAAGTCTAAAAATTGCATAACTATAACGCAGCCTGGAACATTAGCATTATGAGATGATAGTCTTATTTTAAATTTAAGCGGGATGATATAAGAAAACCACCACCAGAATGGTAGTGGTTGTAAAGAGATATAGAAGCTAATTTATGCAGCTACTGCTACTTCTGCCTTTGGCGCTAACTTTTCAGTCAGAGCCGTATAAGCCGTTCCAAGATAAGACCATGCACTTTTAGCTACCGTCTTAACCGTTTCGACGGTTTTATCCATCAGTGTTTCAACTTGGGGCGCAATCTTTGGTTCCACTATAGCAGCCTTTTGGTCAAACTTCAGAAGACGTTTCTGGCGAAGTTCCTCTTTTGACAATTCGACTACCAGAGATGATGCCTGGGCGGATGCTAGGGAAGATTTACCTTCAGAGAGATAGTCTCCTACTAATTTATAGGTTCCTGCCGCAGCCTTACCCAGAAGGTCTGCCGCATCCAGTATGAGAGAGGTTCCCATCTTTGCTGCCGCACCGCAACCAGCTATCAACACTGTCTTAGCGGTTGTTGATCCTGCAGCCATAACGGCAAGATTTGTTGCGCCTGACATAGCTGAAAAACCGGTAACACCAATAAGGTTTAAGCCGAGCAGAGTCCCTTTATACACACCCCAAAAAACCAGGGGTACGCCAAAATAATAAGCACCTGTCACCCCGGCAATCCCTGCAAGGTAGCTTGCCCCAGCCTTAAAAGCCTCTTTATAAGAAAAAGCTGCTTCTGCGGAGGAAATTTCAGTTTTTGTATCCTCTAAAATAGTAATCGTTTGGGATTTACTTAATAAATTTGCATCCATGAGTGAGTTCGTGATGTCGTAATCGCGCGTGGCATCTCTTTCCGCCTTATAAAGGCGCCCACTTTTAGTAAAATCTGACATCGTATAAATGTTATCATTCGCTGATAATTGGCTTGTCCCCAAAGCGATGACAGCTAAGAGTGCCCTGTTAATTTTTTTCATATTAATCATCTCCTAATTTTTCCTAACTAATTTTTTCGTCGCGCTAACCTACAAAAACGAAAAATTGAATCGTAATCTGAGGCTACTCTGATCTTTCTATTCAAGAGAGATATGGTAATAAAAAATAAATAGTCAATACTGTTTAAGATAGAAAATTACAAATTTATTTTTTTATTGCACAGTTATCTTTATTAAATATTTTATTGTGGAAAATAAGGAGGAACTGTTGACCGGCAATTTACGACTGAATTGAATTAATTTTCAAATTTATTATTAAGCTTAATACTCATAATGCTTATTATTAAATTTTTTTCTTTAAAAACAAAGTATTATTGTGATAAATCAGTCTTACTTCCCAGAAGGGAGAGATTTAATTTACTGATCATTAAAAGGTTTAACCTATGAAAAATTTTCTGCTTCAAATTAAAAATTATTCTTTGAAAGGTAAAGAAATATACTTAAAAATTACTTTATTTTACTCCTCTCTCAGCGCTTTAATATATTTAATACAATTCCAAGCCTTAGAATATATGACATTTTTTCTTTCTAAAGCAATTGAGAGACCTCTTCCAGAAGATTTAATTAATGTACTGATGAGAGGGATAGTAAGGCCTGATAGCCAACTTGAGTTTATTCAAAAAATGGGCATTTACTCAGCAAAAATTTTAATAGATACATAGATTTATATGTTTGTCTGCCTAACAATCTCTACTTTTTCAATAATAAAATTTTTTACAAACAAGCATATATCAAGATTTTTTAAGTTCAAAACTGATATAGGAAATATTGCCTTAATTAAATTTCAGCAATGTGGGTAGTTATCTATTCCATAGCTAATACACTCTTACTGATACTTAATTTGCTAAATAAGATTTATGCTTTCATCACCCTCCTCGTTGAAATTACTATACTAGCTCTTATGACCAAGGATGAATCCTTCAACTTTAAAATTATTAAGGATTCTGAACAACAGCCTATATCTGCATAAAAAATCCGGCCTTATTAGGGCCGGGTTTTTTTAGTCTGAGAGAAATAGACAACTTATTCATCTGTTTGAGGAATTTCTGCCTTCTCAACGGTGGGCGCTTCAGCACCTTCGAGGGATTCAACGATCTCTACACCCTCCCCCTCTTCTTCCAGGTCTTCTCCCAGTTTGTCGCCTGGAATGTGACTAACAGAGACGACTCTTTCCTCATCAGCCACGCGGAAAATTGTCACGCCCTGAGTTCGGCGGCCAGCAATCCGTACATCATGAATCGGACAGCGGATCAATTTACCCGCATCCGTTACCAACATAATTTGGTCATTTCCCTGTACCGGGAAGGAAGCAACAACACCCCCGTTTCGGGCATTGACAATAATGCTATCCACGCCAACACCACCGCGTCCTGTGGTCCGATACTCAAAAGCAGAAGAGCGTTTACCGTAACCATTTTCGGTTAAGGTCAAAATAAACTGCTCCATTTCAGCCAGTTCTTTAAATCGCTCTGGCGTTAAAGTTCCTTCAACCGTGATTTCGTCAGCATCGGTTTCTTCATCATCAAGCTGACGCATTTTGGCAGCTTGGCGCAGATACAGATCACGTTCTTCTGTAGGAATCTTTGCTTGGCCTAAAATCGTCATCGAGATGACACTGTCTCCCTCGACAAGCTTAATACCGCGAACACCGGTGGAATCCCGACCAACGAAGACACGGACTTCATCAACATTGAACCGGATACATTTTCCAAGCGACGTCGACAACATCACATCATCATTCTCGGTACACGTTTTGACAGCAATCAGCTCTTCCGATTCATCCAACTTCATCGCAATTTTACCATTGGAACGAATATTCATAAAATCGCTTAACTTATTACGACGCACGCTACCATGGGACGTGGCAAACATAATATGCATTTTATCCCAGTCGGCACTCTCCTCAGGCATCACTAAAACGGTTGAGATTTTTTCACCACGACTTAGCGGTAACATATTGATCATCGGGCGTCCCTTAGAAGTTGGACTGCCCAAGGGCAACCGATAAACTTTAAGATTGTGGACGATCCCCTTAGTGGTAAAGAATAGAACAGGGTTATGGGTATTAGCCACAAAGACATCTTGGACAATATCTTCCTCTTTGGTGGTCATACCAGCCCGTCCTTTGCCACCCCGACGTTGAGCCCGATAGGTGTTTAAAGGAACACGTTTAATATACCCTTCCATACTGACGGTAACCACCATGTCTTCCCGTTGAATAAGATCTTCTACATCAACGGATGAATCTCCCTCTTCAATTTCTGTCCGTCGAGGAGATTTAAATTGCTCTTTCACCGCCAACATTTCGTCGCGCATAATGGTCAAAACCCGTTGGCGATTACCCAAAATGTCGAGGAGTTCTTTAATTTGTGTCGCCAATTCATTCAAGTCGTTAGCAATCTTCTCGCGCTCTAAGCCCGTTAAACGGTGTAAGCGTAAATCAAGAATTGCTTGAGCTTGCGCATCTGTCAGACGATAGGTATTGTGCCCTTCCACAAAGCTGCCCGGTTCATCCACAATGGCTAATAAAGGACCCACCGACCCAACCGGCCAATCCCGCGCCATTAATTGTTCTTTTGCAATAACGCGATCAGGAGCCTGACGGATTAACTCAATGATAGGATCAATGTTGGCAACGGCAATGGCTAATCCCACAAATAAGTGAGCCTTTTCCCGTGCCTTGGCCAACTCAAAGCGAGTCCGCCGCAAAATTACTTCCTCCCGAAAGGCTAAAAATGCTGTCAAGATTTGCTTGATGGACATTTGTTCAGGGCGTCCATGATTCAAAGCCAACATGTTGACGCCAAACGAAGTTTGCAGGGAAGTAAAACGGTACAGCTGGTTTAAAACAACATCGGCAACCGCATCCCGTTTAAGCTCAATAACGACGCGAACACCGTCGCGGTCTGATTCATCTCGTAAATCCGAAATACCTTCAATGATCTTTTCTTTGACAATTTCAGCGATCCGCTCAACCAGACGTGCTTTGTTAACTTGGTAGGGAATTTCATCAATAATGATGGCTTCCCGTTCACCACGAACTGTTTCTGTGTGGGTTTTACCGCGCATCACGACTGAGCCACGTCCAGTCCTAAAAGCATCCAGAATCCCAGCCCGACCAACAATAATACCGCCGGTGGGGAAATCCGGGCCTGGCATATATTGCATAAGGTCTTCAATCTCTAAATGAGGATTTTCAATAAGGGCGCAACAAGCATCAATAACTTCGCCTAAGTTGTGAGGCGGGATATTAGTTGCCATACCCACAGCAATACCATTTCCCCCATTAACAAGAATATTCGGGAATTTAGCAGGCAGAACTTTAGGTTCAACTGTGGAATCATCATAGTTCGGTTGATAATCAACTGTATCGCGATCAATATCTTCCAATAATTCATGGGCAGCACGGCTAAGGCGCGCCTCGGTATAACGCTCCGCTGCGGCTGGATCCCCGTCCATGGAACCAAAGTTTCCTTGACCATCAATTAAGGGAACCCGCAAGCTAAAATCTTGCGCCATACGCACCATTGCATCATAAATTGCCATATTCCCATGAGGGTGATATTTACCCATCACGTCTCCCACTGTCCGCGCTGATTTACGGTAGGGGCGATTATATTCGTTGTTAGCCTCTTTCATCGCATATAAAATACGGCGATGGACCGGTTTTAAACCATCACGCACATCGGGTAAGGCCCGCGACACGATCACGCTCATGGCGTAATCGAGATAAGAGCGCTTCATTTCATCGTCGATAGCAACAGGCTTAATATCAGTCGCAAGTAAGGCATTTGTCATGAGTCAATTTCCCCCAGAATGGAAGCTTAAATAGTCAGTAGGTTAAGTGAGATGCATAGAATCAAGGATAACTTAAAACGGAATATCGTCGTTTAGATCATCAAATTCTTTCTGTCCCCCCGCTGGCGCCAAGCTAAAAGGATCATTCATTGCCCCAGCGGAACCTAAAGGTTGAGTGTCAAAATCACTGGAATAACCTTCTGATCCCCCTTTAGAATCTAAGAGCGTTAACTCCCCACGATACCGTTGAATAACAATCTCAGTGGTATATTTTTCAATTCCTTGTTGGTCTGTCCATTTACGGGTGTGTAAGGCACCTTCAACATAAACCTGACCGCCTTTTTTCAAATAGCGTTCAGCAATTTCTCCAAGTTTTTCATTAAAGATAACGACCCGATGCCATTCCGTACGCTCTTTGCGTTCCCCACTGGCTCGATCTTTCCAAGTCTCACTCGTTGCAATGGACATAGTTACAATTTTTGATCCATCTGGACTATTGCGAACCTCAGGATCTTTACCTAACCGACCAATCAAAGTCACTTTATTTACTGAACCAGCCATAACTATTCATCCTTACAAAAAAATATGTTGTTCTAGTTATACGAAAATATGACTCAAAAAGCTAGGGTTGTTCTGCATACCACAATTGGGGGCTCTAAAACAATTCTAAATTTATAGCTTATCTTTAAAGGCCCGGCCTCAACCACCGCATACACCTCAATCGTGAGTTAAAATGTCGTGCGGTCGACACGGTCAGCAGTGCTGAGTTTCCCTTTCCTAGATCTTAACGATAAAATATGTCATAGTACACCTTAAAATAAGGAGGAATCGTATGCTAACCACACAAGAAATTCGTCCCCTTTATGATAGTAATCAACGCCTTGATTGCTATTACAGTCACCCCCAAAACCCTACAGGCCGTCTCCCAGCTGTTCTCATTTTTTCCCCTTGGTCTGGCCGCAATCACTTTGCCGACCATAAAGCCAATCTGTTAGCTCAGATGGGATATATCGGTATTGCGGTCGATCTTTATGGCGAGGGTAAAACAGGCGAGACAAAGGCTGAATGCTCTGCTTTAATAAGGCCTTTTATAGAAGATCGGCAATTTTTAAAGAACAGAATTACCGCTATTATTAACCATCTTAAGCAAGATCCCCTGATTGATAATCAGAAAATCGTCGCCATGGGATATTGTTTTGGCGGTTTATGTGCCCTTGATACTGTCCGTAATAATTTAGGCGTTTGTGCCGGTATTAGCATTCATGGTTTATATAGTAAACCTCCTTATAAACTGCCTTCCGTCTATACGGCCAAACTTTTAACATTGCATGGACAAAAAGACCCCATGGTACCCGTTGAGGATGTGCGCGCTTTTCAAGAGGAATTACAAAAGGCTGAGATGGATTGGCAAATGATCATTTATGGTTTAGGCTACCATGCCTTTACCAACCCCGAGGTAGAGTCGGATCCTCATTTTGGCACAGTTTTTAATGCGTCCTTAGATACTCGAACCACTGTCTATGTGAGTGCATTCTTAAAGGAAGTTTTGGGATAGCTTTATGGTTTCCCCTTTTCAAAAAGCGCTGGCAAAAAAAATCAAGGCTGGAACAAAACGCGACCTACAGCTCTGTCAGGATTACATAAATTTTACCAGTAATGATTATTTAGCGCTCTCCACACATCCCAGCGTTATCCAAGCCGCCAAGGCTGCCTTAGAAAAGGATGGGGCAGGTGCAACGGGTGCCCGCTTACTCAGTGGTAACTCTAAAGCTTTGGAAAAGCTAGAGAGTGAATTAGCCCAGCTGAAAGGTCAAGAAGCAGCCCTAATCTTCAATAGTGGTTTTCAAGCCAATCTAACCATTTTAGGGACTTTATTGTCTAGCCAGTATTATGACAAGACCCCTATTGTTTTTTCAGATCGACTGAATCATGCTAGTATGCACCAAGGCTGTCAGTTAGCGGGCATACAGCAGCATCGTTATCACCATCTAGATTATGATCATCTGCAGTCGCTCATAAAGAAACATGCTGTTCCAGGCCATCCTCACTTTATTTTGACAGAATCTGTGTTTGGCATGGATGGAGATAAAGCTGATTTAGGAATAATTTGTGACTTGGCCGAAACCATTGACGCGTCTGTCTATGTGGACGAAGCCCATGCCACCGGTGTTTATGGAAAGAATGGGAGTGGCCTAAGCTCCGATTATGCCAATCGTCTTTTTGGAGTCATGGGGACGTTCAGTAAAGCCTTGGGGGGATTTGGAGCCTATTTCGCTGGCTCTCAAGAACTCAAGGATTTCTTGATTAATTTTGCCCCCGGCTTTATCTATTCAACAGCTTTACCCCCTGCGACCATTGCCGCTAACCATCAAGCTGTTAAGTTGCTACCCAGCTTGCATCACGAGCGCCACCATCTCCAAGCTTTAGCCCAGCAGGTGAGATCCTCTTTCTCTCAATTGGGGTTTAATACCGGCCAATCAACCACCCATATCATTCCTGTTATCTTGGGCGATGTAGAAAAATGTACCAAACTCCATCAGCATCTAAAGGACGCGGAACTCTTAACGTCGTTGATTCGTTCTCCCACAGTTCCCCTTCATACAAGTCGCTTAAGGTTGGCGTTAAATGTTAAGCACACGACGGAGGATATCAAGTTATTGACTGATATTATAGGCAACAGTCTCATTGTTTAAATTATAGCTTTTCCCATACTCGCGCTAAAGCCTGATCCAGCTCAGCCATGGGGATGAGTTTACCGAGTTTATGCAATGAAGTCACACCAAATTGCGGCAAACCACAGGGAACAATGCCAGAAAAATGTTCTAAATCAGGGTTAACATTAATCGCTAAACCATGATAAGTAATCCATTTTGACACGCGTACCCCAATGGCTGCGATCTTCTCTTCCCCCCGTGGCGTATTAACCCAAATTCCCACGCGCCCGGGACGCTGGAAGCCTTTAATATCAAATTCAGCGAGGGTTTTAATGACCCAATTTTCCAACATCGCCACATACTGACGGATATCGGGGACACGACGGTTAAGATCTAACATCACATAGACCACCCGCTGACCCGGCCCATGATAGGTAAATTGCCCACCCCGCCCGCTTTCAAAAACAGGTAAACGATCCGCCTCCACTAAATCGGTTGCTTTTGCACTGGTTCCCGCTGTATAGAGGGGCGGGTGTTCTAATAGCCAAATGCATTCTACCCCCCCTTGACGAATGTGTTGAATGCGATTTTCCATAAAAGAGAGGGCCTCAGGGTAAGAAACTAAACCTCTAGCTGTGATCCATTCAACCATTTAAATCCTCTTGACTGATAAGCTCTGCCCCATAACATGCCGTGATCGTAAGCAATTGTGGCCAAGCGGGAGCATGAGGAGCAAAATAAATAAATTTTATCCCCGCCTCTAAAGCTTTTAAAGCAAGGCCTATATTATCCAGACAGGGAATGGCAAGCTTTAGATTAAAAGAAGGATAGTGCTCAGCAAGTTGCTTAAATCCCTCTAGATAATAAGGCAGACCATAATTATGAATCATGATTGGACAAGCAATAACAAGCGTATCCCCCTTAATAACAGGGGCAGGGTTAAAACTTTCAACAATAAGTTTAGAACTTGTCATCGGTGTAATTATAGTACCTTTGCCTTCTTATATTTTTATAAAGATATATCCTTTTTTGAAAGAGCTCAATCTCCTCTCATCTATTTATTGTTCACTTATTTTCCCTACACTTAAGTGCGGTCTCGTGAAAAAAAAACTTTTTTCTCATAGCTTGGACTCAAGAGAAGAATTTATGAAAAGAATAAAAGCCTTCTAAATCTACGGTAGGATGTATGCGTCTTCTGTCAAGTCTTAAACATAACAAGAATGATGCCATTGGCCTTTTGCAGGTCGGAACTTTTTTAGAATATTTTGACTTAATGCTTTATGTCCATCTGGCTGTTTTATTAAATGAGCTTTTCTTTCCTAAAGTAGACCCTCATACAACCGCCCTCCTTTCTGCTTTTGCTTTTTGTTCCACGTATGTCTTACGTCCTGTCGGCGCTCTCATCTTCGGGTTTATTGGGGATTATATGGGAAGAAAAACAACCGTTATCATAACCACAATCATGATGGGGATCTCTTGTATGATTATGGCAACACTGCCAACCTATGCCCAGATCGGTATTACTGCCGCTTGGGGGGTGACAATCTGTCGAATCTTGCAAGGGTTATCGTGCCAAGGAGAAATTATCGGAGCAGAAATTTATTTAACAGAAATAACCAAGCCCCCTTTACGTTATCTGGTCGTTTCTCTCACTTCATTTTCTGCTTCATTGGGGGGAATGATTGCCCTCGGATTAGCAATTATGCTCTTAAAGTTGGAGATCAATTGGCGGATGGCTTTCTGGATTGGTGCTGCTATTTCTTCAATCGGACTAATTGCTCGCACTCAACTTCAAGAAACTTCTGAATTTTTACGAATGAAAAAGTTGCAACGAAAACGTAAAGGTGAACAAGCGGCCAAAAATTTATCTGTTTCGCCTGTCCGCCCTGATAAAATTAATACGCAAACCTTTATGGCGTACTTTTTAATTTCGTGTGGTTATCCGGTATGTTTTTACTTAGCCTATATCCATTTTGGCAATATTTTAAAAGCAACCTATTATTATACGGCAGAACAGGTTATTCAGCATAATTTCATTCTTTCAATTGCTCAATGTCTCAGCTTTTTAGCTTACTCTCTCTTGAGTTATAGGATTAATCCTCTCCGTATCCTTAAATTTAGATTATGGATATTTTGGCCGGTGGTTCTTTTATATCCTTATTGGGTAAGTATTATTCATTCTCCCTCACAACTGTTGATTTTCCAGTTGGGGATCATAGTATTTGGAATTATGGATGTGCCAGCAGCCGGTATTATGATGAATCATTTTCCTATTCTAAAACGATTTACCAGTACCAGCCTTATCTATGCTTTCTCTAGAATGGTTATTTATCTTATTACGTCCTTCGGCTTCGTTTATTTAACCCAGGCAATGAGCCATTACGGTATATGGTTAATCTTAGCCTTCTTATGCTTAGGATTTAAATGGGCCATCCACTATTTTGAAAATCTTGAAGGTCTAACGGATGAGTCCTCTCTAATCGGATTATTGAGGGGGCTAAAAAGGAATAACTTTAAAAATAAGGTTCTACAATATTTTAAATGAAATACTTAATCAATCGATTGATTCAATATCCTTTACTTATAGGCCTAGGAGGTTTGCTAATGGTTTATTCTTTATCTCTTGCTAATCGACCTCCTCATTTGTTCGTAACCGTTAATTCTCTTCATGAAGCGAAGGATTATTTATCTGGTGCTCATAAAAACTCTCTTCTATTGATTGATGTGGATTCAACCTTAACTATGCCCTCTGATCCTTATTTAAGGCGTCACGCCATTCAAAACCATAAAAAAATTTATATTGATTTGGTTGCGAATTTAACAGCAAACCAAAATCGTTTTTTTAAGCACCTTATGGTGATGGAAAGTTCTTCCCAATTAGTGGAAAATGATTGGCCGTCCCTCATCATCCAATTGCAAGCAAGGGGCATTAAAATTCTAGCTTTTACGGCCGCTAAAACAGGCCCCATTCAATCAATTATATCCAGCTTTCCAGACTGGCGTTATGAAGAGCTAAGACGCTTAGGGATGGATTTCTCCACAGCATTTCCTGAGTCTATCTTATTTACTGAGTTACAGGATTTCGGCAACGACCATCCCGGTATAGAAAAAGGTATTGTCTATTGTGGGCACCAACTCTCAAAAGGAGAATTGGTACGTCCCGTTTTAAAAGCGCTTAAGTTTACGCCTTCTTTAATTATTTTAATTGATGATAAATGGGAGAATCTTGAAGCCGTGTCCCAGGCCATTCAGCAATCTTTTCCCACCATCAATTTTATAGGCATTCATTATAAAGCGATGGATTACATTGAAAAACCATTAACTGATGAGCGTATTTTTCGCCAAAGATTTAAATCTTTAGTTGAAAAGGCCAAAGAAATTGCTTTTTAGAAGGCGAAAAGATAAAAGAATGTACCCTCTTATTCATGACTTTTCTTCTATTAATCCCTTAGTGGATGCCTCAACACCCAACACTCTGTTTATATTTGATGTGGATTATGTTCTTCTTATTCCCCAAGATCGGGTTTTTTGGCCTTTAGGAAAAAATATCGCCTTAAAATTATACGCTTTACTTATGGAGCCCTTATCCCTCGAATTACGTGAAAAATTAATCAGTATTACTCTGAAGCAAGCCAAAGTACAATTGATGGATGAAGGTCTTCCGTTCCTTTTTTCTCAATTAGTGGCAAAGAATAGAAAGTTTATTGGACTTACGGCATGTAATGTGGGGCGTAGAGGAGATATTGAAAAATTAGAAGACTGGCGGTGTAATCAACTTAAAGAGCTGGGACTTCTCTTTAATAATTCTTTCCCTCAACAACCTCGCCTTGTTCTCAATAAACTCCCTCCCCAAGACTATTCGTATCCTGTGTTTCAAGAAGGGGTTATTTTCAGTACAAATTATCCCAAAGGAGAAGCACTGGGAGCTTTTCTAGATACCATTAATTTTAAACCCGATGGTATCATTTTTATTGATGATAAGCTTGATCATTTGCAATCTGTTGATAAGAGCGCTCAATTGCGTAATATTCCTTATCATGGTTTTCAGTTTATCAAAGCTTATTCATTACAAGGATATTTAGATGAAAAAATAGTTGAAATGCAGTATAAGCACTTAATAAACCACCAACAATGGTTAAGTGAACAAGAAGCCATACAGCTTCTAAGTTAAAATTTTAATAGAACTATGAAGAATATCTATGGCTCGTATGTCTCGTCTTCTTGATTTACTCTAGCTTTTGCGACAGCATAAATATCCTATTAAAGGAAGTGAACTGGCTTCCCACTTAGGAGTGAGTCTGCGCACCCTTTATCGGGATATCAGAACGTTACAAGGTCAAGGAGTCCCCCTTGAAGGTGAAGCCGGTATAGGTTATATCTTGCGACCAGGGTATATGCTGCCGCCGTTAATGTTCTCGGAAGAATAAGTGGATGCTTTAGTGGTAGGGCTACATTGGGTAGTTAAACGAGAAGACACTACCCTGAGTAAGGCTGCTTATAATGTTCTAGCCAAAGTGGCAGCAGTTCTGCCGATGGACTTGCATCCGCAAGTAGAGGCTTCCCCTCTCCTCATTGGTCCGACCAACGTGATTAAGTCCGATAAAGTTGACCTCTCCCTTGTTCGCCAAGCCATCCGAAAGCAGTGTAAAGTCCATATGACTTATGAGGATCTTAATCTATAAGAACGATTTGGCCCTTTGCCCTTGCCTTCTTTGATCAGGTTTATCTTCTTGTCGCATAATGTGAACTTCGGCAAGACTTTAGGCATTTTCGCTATGACCGTATCTTAAATTTTTCTCTCACCAATTTACGCTATCCTCACCATCGCCAAGTGCTTCTCAAACAATGGCGAAGCACACAATTCCAGAAAATTAATCCTGCTGACAAGAATTGTCATAATCTTCCTCTAAAGTAAAAAAGTAAGGATCGGGAGCCGATTCTTAACCAAGTTAATAAATTAAATTTTGGAGATTATTATGGTATGTCCTAATCTTATTCTTCTGTATGTGGATAACCCTTTGACAAGTGCTACTTTATATAGAGACTTATTGGGGAAAGAGCCGACAGATTACCATCCCACTTTCGTTTCCTTTACTTTAGAGTCAGGCCTTATGATTGGATTATGGTCAAAGCATACAGCTGAGCCAACTGCCCTAGCAACGTGAGGCGGAGGAGAAATCTGCTTTTCAGTTACGGATAAACAAACAGTTGCTTTAATGTATCAGCAGTGGACCCAGAAAGGATGCCGAGTTGCCCAAAAACCTACCATGCTAGACTTTGGCTACACCTTCGTCGTTCTAGATCCCGATGGTCATCGCTTGCGGGTCTTTTATCCTAACACTTAAAATAATGGAGTAGCAAAGGTCTTCTCCCAATAGGAGGGAGAAGAACCCTCTTCTAAAGATTTATTTTTCTGCTGATTTTCTATCTGTTTTTTTCAATAACTTAGGTTACCATAAAAAGAGAGATTTAAGGGTTTAAGGAGAGAGTTAAATGGGTCGCTTGCTAATTTCAATCGCAATTGCACTCCTAGCAGCAGTATGGTCAGTTGCATTTGGTTATTTAAGCCTGACCATTCAAGATTGGAATGAAGCCATTAGCTTGCTCATTATTGGTGGTATTTCTTTTATGGGTCTTGTCTATTGGATTCGCGTTGTCTATCAACGGCGTGACCTTTTATCAAATACAGGACATTTACAATCAGCCATTAATGCGCTGGCCCCTAATATTGAAGCGATCACCTTTGATGGTAATAATAAGGTCGTCTGGTCTACCCATCCTAATGCTTATCCCACCCTTACAGAATTTACGCGCAAACTCTTGAATCGGGTTGCTGATCCCCTGGCTGCTGATAAACTTAAAGAAATGATCAATAAGCGCCAGCGCGGTGAGCTATTATTCCATGGCGGGGGCAATGGGCTCGGTGTTGACCAGAAATGGTTTCTATTTAGTCTTTATCCTTTTGAGAAAAACAGTTTTGTGAGCATATTGCGCGATGTGACCACCCATTTTGACCCTTATTATCAATTACGCCAACAGTTTAACCAATTGCAAAAGTTTGTTGATCGAGCGCCGTTTGGCATATTTTATAGCAGTAAACAGGGTATCATTCTAGGCGTTAATTCAACCCTTTGTCAGTGGTTAGATTTACCACGTGATGAGATTATTGGTCGACCTGTGAGCGACCTCATTAAAGACGCTGAATCGTATCGGGGTATGGTGCGAGTCTTTAATAAGGCTGGCCCCAGCTTTAAGGCCTTATTATTTAAACCCGATGAGGATATCCAGACCAAAAATCGCCCATCCATTCTTTGCCGTTTAGATAATGTGGCAGGATTGACGGGGGCCGAACTTATCCAAGACAGTAGTTATTTGGATGCAGCAATTCCAGCTGTCATGGTCAACCAATATGGAGATATTACCTCTTGTAACCCAGCTTTCACAACCATGTTGGGTGAATTAAATCCACGCGGTAAATTCCAAGATTTAGTCATATCTTCTTATCGCACTGATGTAACTGAACGTCTTAAAAAATCCTTTGACCAACGCACCATGATTTCACCCTTTGAGGTTCGATTCGAAGGTGACCGTCTGCAAACCACAGCTTATCCCTCTAAAACCATGGCCAAAGCGGGAACGGCAGAAATCATGCTGCAATTTATTGATATTTCAGAACAAAAACGATTGCAGGATCAATTTATTCAATCACAAAAAATGCAAGCTGTTGGCCAGTTAGCCGGTGGTATTGCTCACGATTTTAACAATCTTTTAACGGCCATGATTGGCTATTGTGACTTGTTATTGCAGCGGTATTTACCGAATGATCCCTCCTATAATGATGTGGTTCAAGTTAAGCAAAATGCGAACCGTGCCGCTAATTTAGTTCGTCAATTATTAGCATTTTCCCGCCAGCAGACGTTACAACCAAAAGTTGTTAATATAACCGACAATTTAGGAGAACTTTCTAGTCTTTTACGGCGTTTGATCGGAGCCGGCATTGATCTAAAAATGGTTCATGCCCGAGATTTATGGTTCGTAAAAGCCGATGTGGGTCAATTAGAACAGGTCATCATCAATTTAGTGGTTAATGCCCGGGATGCTATGAAAACCGGTGGTACTTTGACGCTGCGCACCTCTAACGTCCACTATCCTAAACAACAACGTTATGGTCATGATGTGATCCCCAAAGGTGATTATATCGCCATCGATGTGATTGATACCGGCACAGGAATTGCACCTGAGCATCTCGACTATATTTTTGAACCTTTTTTCTCTACTAAGGAAGTGGGGGAAGGAACAGGGCTAGGCCTATCGACTGTTTATGGAATTGTCAAACAAACGGGCGGTTTTGTTCAAGTAGAAAGCACTGTTGGACAGGGAACAACCTTTAAAATCTTATTACCGCGCTATGTCGGTTCTGTTGAAATTGAAGCCTCAAAAGCTGATCATAATATCCAAGACTTAACTGGAGGTGGCCGAATTCTGCTCGTTGAAGATGAAGATGCTGTGCGCATGTTTAGTGCGCGCGCCCTTCGAGAAAAGGGGTACACCGTTCTTGAAGCCAACAATGGTGAGACGGCTTTAAACATGGTTAAAAACGGTGAAAAATTCGATGTTTTAATTACGGACGTTGTCATGCCCAAGATGGATGGCCCCACTCTGAATAAGAAAGTCAGAGATATTTATCCTGATGCCAAAACCATTTTTATTTCCGGCTATACGGAAGATACGTTCCGCAAGAATTTAGATGATGATGCTGATATTCATTTCTTGCCCAAACCGTATACTTTAAAAGATTTAGCCTCCAAGGTAAAAGAAGTATTAACAATAGAGTAAAAAAAGCCCCTCTACCCAAACTGCCACCGTAGACAAGGGAGAGGTAATTGTTTAAGCTGATCTAATTCATGATTTGACAGCACAATACCTTATGATTAGAAAAAATTTTCTCTCTCACCTTCTTTATATCTTTTTGCTTATTTTATTGAGTTCAGTTTATTTTGTTCTCTTTAAAATAGATGCCTCCATGTCCTCTTTAAACCCTATTCTGACTCCGGATGCCTTTAATAATGAAAGAAATCAAAAACATTTGACCGTTCTTATTTCTTATGCTGATGGGCCTCAGATTTTTTATAAAAATCAAAATTCTTTAAATATGAGTGCTGCTGATAAAGGATTTGATCGGATATATAGCTATCATCGCAGCGATATTGATGAAGAATTTTATCAAAAGAACAAACATATTTTGCAACAAAAGCGGGGTGCCGGCTACTGGCTGTGGAAACCTTATTTTATCTTGAAAACCATGCAGAACTTACCCGAGGGCTCTGTTATCATCTATGCCGATTCAGGCTTAATCTTTAAGAAGTCAATTGATGCTATTTTGACAAGCATGAAAGATTATGATACTCTACTTTTAACGCATGGTAAATCAACTCCTTTAAGAAATCATCTGAAAAAGGAAGCTTACTCTGCCTTTGATTTCCCTCTCAGAGAGGAAATTTTGAATGCTGAAAATATATGGGGATTTTTTATTGTTCTTAGAAATACCCCTAAAACCAGAGCCTTTATCCAACGCTGGCTCGACAGTTGTCAAAAGGTCGAGGCCATAACAGATATACCATTTAATCCAGAAATTCAAGCGGCTAATTTTGAGTATCATCAACATGATCAATCCCTCTTGAGTCCGCTGGCTGCTCAATTTCCTGAGGGGATAAAAGTTATCCGGCGCAATGAGTTACGTAAACAGTTTGGGGTGCAAAACTTCCATCGACACACCGAACAAGAATTTACATCACCCTTATGGCTTCAAGCTGGTATCCCGAATTTTGTCTCGTCTGGTTTATGGAATAATTATCTTTTTCAGCTAATTAGAAAGTATTGTCAGCCAGCCTAAAGAAATAATGATGCAGGGGACACAAATTCCTGTGCAGTGGATCTGAGGTATGGCATAATCTATTGAAATTTGACAATTTAATTGTTAAGAAGGAGAAAAACATGTCAACAACCGATAAAGGAAAGGCCCTTGATGCTGCTTTAGCTCAAATTGAGCGTGCTTTTGGTAAAGGGTCAGTTATGCGCTTAGGGCAACGAGAAACCGTTGAAATTGAAGCGATCTCTTCTGGATCATTGGGTCTCGATATTGCTCTTGGAATCGGTGGCCTTCCGCGCGGCCGTATTATTGAAATCTACGGACCAGAATCATCCGGTAAAACGACCCTTGCCTTACATGCCGTGGCCGAAGCTCAAAAAGCCGGCGGGACCTGTGCTTTCGTGGATGCAGAACATGCTTTAGATCCATCCTATGCCCGTAAGCTTGGCGTTAATATCGATAATTTAATCATTTCCCAGCCAGATACCGGTGAGCAAGCTCTTGAAATTGCTGACACATTGGTTCGTAGTGGGGCAATCGATGTGCTGGTTATTGACTCGGTCGCTGCTCTTGTACCTAAAGCTGAATTGGAAGGCGATATGGGCGATTCTCATATGGGTCTCCAAGCGCGTTTGATGAGCCAAGCCTTACGTAAGCTTGCTGGTTCTATCAGTAAAACCAATTGTATGGTTATCTTCATCAACCAAATCCGCCAAAAAATTGGTGTTATGTTTGGTAATCCAGAAACCACAACCGGTGGTAATGCTTTGAAATTCTATGCCTCTGTTCGTCTTGATATCCGCCGCGTCGGCTCCATTAAGGATAAAGAAGACGTGATTGGCAATCAAACTCGCGTTAAAGTCGTCAAAAATAAAATGGCGCCTCCTTTTAAGGTGGTCGATTTTGACATTATGTACGGTGAAGGAGTTTCTAAGACCGGTGAACTAATTGACTTAGGTGTTTCCGCTGGGGTGATCGATAAAGCGGGATCATGGTATTCTATGGGGTCTCAACGGATTGGCCAAGGTAAAGAATCAGCCCGTCAATTCCTTAAAGATAACCCCGACCTTGCTAACCAAGTGGAAACAGCCATTCGCAATAATGCCGGCCTTATCGCCGATGGTATGATGCGAGGGTCTGATGCTGCTTCTGGTGATGAGGCAGACGCCGCCTAATCTACCTTAATAGAGAAAGGGAGAGTAACAATTACTCTCCCTTTTTTCTTTCATTTTCTTGACTTTTAATGCTGGTTTAGGCATTAATAATAAGTATGGGGGCCTGTAGTTCAGTTGGTTAGAACCCTCCGCTCATAACGGAGTTGTCGCAGGTTCGAGTCCTGCCGGGCCCACCATTTTTAAGTCTCAGTAATATTTTCCCATTCTTCCCCTAAAACTCGCCGAACTCGTGACTTTTCAGTTGTAAAAGCTGACCGATTAATTTCACTTTTCTTTCCTGCCATATGCATGGAAGAGTGCTTATGAAACGGTTTGGTTACCTGCACAATAAGAGTGCCTGAATTAGCCTGTCCTAAATGATGCATTTCATAGGGTTCAATTTTATCAGTTACAGGATTAACCCATAGGGGTGCTTTCCCTTCTCTGGCTAGAGCTAGATTCCTTTTTCGCCTTGGCGTATCCTTTTTAGGGGTCATTCCTCGTCGAAAGTAATGAGTATTGCCTGATTGAGGATCGCTGATGGGAGATCGATACACGCCCTCCAAAAGAGCCTCTTCGAAGCATCCAATATAGCTCTCTTTCGTCCGGGGTCTTTTTTTAATATTATTTTCTTGCCACCACTTTTCATGCAGCTGAGCAGCTTTTCCTCTATCCAAAGATTGTTGTCCACCTACTGTTTCTAAAGCTTCTCCTTTTTGGCCATTTTCAGAGGTACAAACTGTCTCTAAGCTTGAGGTCATCCGTCTCTTTTTACAAGGGCTAGGCTGTGACTCTTTCAAATCAGCCATGGGATCCATAGAAGAAGGAAGGACTAAGTTGGAGATAAAGGGCAAGAAATCAAAGTCAAAGACTCTCCCTTCTGCCAAAACTATGATTTCTGTTTGATCCTCAGGTTTAGCAGAAAACTCTAAGGGTTCCGATGATTTCAGAAGATGCTGTTGCTCAAAGATAGATTGCTCTTGCGAATTTTCACTTAATAGTGTACCTTTATTAAAAATTGCGCCATTTTTTTCTAAAGCTACCGCAGAGTCTGCAGTAACTTTAAAAAAAATAGACGCAACGATTAATGGATAAGCGACATGCTTAGCCATTGACTGCCTCCATTTTCATATTCCACAACCTTGTTATGGAGGCAGTTTAAAATTTTATCAAGCGTTTTTTATTACGTCCGTTTTGATAAATTTTTTTTAATTTATATTATTTGGTTCTAATTTTTCCTAGAAAACCGCGCTTTTTGGTAGGGTGCATAAATCTAAGTCATTATTTTACATTGACAAAGAATGTTTTTCTTTTTTTATGCATAAGGGGGGCTACAGGGTTTTTTTTATTATAAAAATTCATTTTATTTTTTAATTTTTACAAAAAAATATTAAGTCTTTTTTCCCTCTAAGAATATGTCACAGACAAACGATTAGCCGTTTTAGTTTTGGATGCTTTTTACCTTAACGGGCATGGGCCACCCAACGCTGTAAATCTTCTATGATCTCTCGGTTGGCTTGATCGAGGGTCGCGGCAATGAGGTCAGAATTTACGCTTCCTTTTAAGGGAACCGTTCCGGTAAAAGTTTTGCTTACCAATTCATTGCGCGTCGCCACATCTATTAATCTGACAAAATATTCTGCATGGGCGGTGGGAATCCCAGTTTGATCGATATAGAACTTACGGATATCAATTTTAAGAGATTGATCTGGAATAACGCCATCGCTACTACGCGTTACAGCTCGAAATAGATGCTGATTTTGCAAAGAATATACAAGGGATTCTTGGATAAGGATCGGCAAGCGATCCGACCATTCCATATCAGCATAATAATTTATTTGTTGCGGAGCTGGCACTACCGCTACCCGCACCGAATCCAAACTAACAGCAGCCGTAGGAACTTCAACAACCACTTGTTTGAGCATAACAGGGGCGCGATTATTTTCTTCTAAATGAGATAGGGTGTATCGTTTTGGTGCTTCTCCCGGGGTTGGAATTAAAGGACCGCAGCCTGTCAAAAGCAAACTTACTATAAAAAGTGTACGATATAACCGTTGCATCATCGAATGGGTACCCCTTGTTCTGGATCATTATAAAAGAAACGTGATGGAGAACGTTCTAAGGATTCACTCAGACGTCGAATGGCAGCCAAGGATTCCCGCCCTTCAATCATAAAACTAGTCAAAGAATTTAACCCATTAGTGGTAAATTCTCGCAGACCGTGTCTGTTTTCCTTAAGGACATGCGTAAACTCTCGTGACATTCCTTTAATTTCCACTAAAGTTTTATCTAAATTAGAAATAGCTTTGGTCAACTCTAGAATAAAAGTATCCTTATCTTTAGCATTTCTAGGTTTAAAATAGCTGGTTATTTCTTCAATATTTTTCATCGTTTGGGTAAAGGCACGACGGTTATCCTCACCAAACACCCCCCGCATTTCAGAGACTAATCCATCCATTTTCTTCAATATATCCGGAATAGTAGCAGAGACTTCTTCTATTAAAGAGGGTTTTGAAGCAATTACAGGAATATACTGATGACTTATCTCAAGAAGACTTCTGGCCTGGGTCGTGCCCCCATTAATCTGAACATAAGCCCCGCCGGTTAATCCCTGGATTTCAAGGCTGGCAATCATATCTTCTTTAATTACTGCACCCTTATCAATCATAACCGTCACAAAAATTTGCTCAACATTCTCAGGGTCAATTTTAATTTCTGAAACCTTACCAATTGGTACGCCGCGATATTGCACTGCACTGCCGATTTTAAGGCCCGCCACTGATCCTTTAAAATAAATGTGGTAAGGTTGGGTTGATTCCCCAAACCCAACCTTATTAAGCCATAAAATAAAGAAAATCATGGCGAAAAACCCACCGATGACAAAGGTTCCAACACGCACATAATTGACATGTGTTTCCATTTTATCCTCTATCGAAAATAACGCTCGCCGCGGGATCCATGAAAATACTCCTTAATCCAAGGATGATCGATTTTCACAATCTCTGCAACCGAGCCAATTAAAACTCTATGATCGACCAGAACAGCGACCCGATCACAAATTTGCACCAGGCTATCCAAATCATGCGTAATCATAACAACTGTAATATTCAAATTTTTTTGAAGGTCTTTAATTAATTTATCAAATGCTGCGGCACTGATGGGATCCAGCCCTGACGTAGGCTCATCCAAGAACAAAATAGGTGGCTCCAAAGCTAAAGAGCGGGCCAAAGCCGCCCGTTTGATCATGCCACCTGATAATTCAGCCGGCGATTTAAAGGCTGTGTCCATAGGCAAGCCAACTAATTCGATTTTTAAGAGAGCCAGATTACGGGCTATATCGACGGACAACTTAGCCACCTCTAAAAGAGGTGTCATGATATTCTCCATAACCGACATCGAACTTAATAACGCTCCATGTTGAAAAAGAACACCGATCTGGCTGGGGTGAAACCCATCGGGTATATTATAAATAATTTTACCTTTTTGAGGAGCTTCTAAGCCAATCACATAACGCATTAATACCGATTTACCAGAGCCAGATCCCCCAACAATGCCTAACACCTCCCCTTCTTTAACGGAGAGATTAAGGTTCTTGTGGACCACTTGAGAACCAAACTGAGTCGATAAATTTTTAACCTCAATAAGAGTCGTCATCGTCACCAATCCATGCTTGTGAAAAATATGGACATAATCGCATCACAGATAATCACCATAAAAATTGATTCGACAACGGATCGGGTTGTCATCAGACCAACACTTTCGGCGCTTCCTTTAACTTGCATGCCTCGATAACACCCAATAATACCGATAATTAAGGCAAACAGGGGGGCCTTACTCATTCCCGTCCAAAATGTCGTTTTATGGATTGCCCCTTGAAAGAGTGACCAAAATTCACCATAAGGAATTCCGATAGTGGCGCGTACCACAATCATCCCCCCAACTCCACCCATCATAATTGAAGTAAGAACAAGAAGCGGTAAAGAGATAATTAAGGCGAAAACCCGAGGAATTACCAGCACATGGAACGGATTGAGCCCCATCATTCGGAGCGCATCAATTTCTTGATTTAAGGACATGGTACCAATTTGAGCTGTAAAAGAACTCCCTGAGCGCCCTGCTACGACAATAGACGTTAACAGTACAGAAATTTCTCGTAAGAGGGATACAGCCAAAAAATCCACAGCATAAATAGAAGCCCCAAACTTTTCTAACTGATTTATCCCTTGATATCCAAGAACAGCCCCAATCAATAAAGAAATTAAACTTATAATAGGCATTGCCCGCAAGCCGACCACATCAATAAAATAGGCAACGCCCGACCACCGAAATCCCTGTCGAGCGATAAAGGTGTGAGAAATATTGACCAAAGTTTGCCCTAAAAAGCCGGTAATATTTTTTGCATTGTGGATCAACTCTACCGTCACACGACCAATTTCTTTCAGAAAATTTGAAACACTTAACGCTTCTTCCTCCACAGGAAAATCAAATCTTTTTTCAATTAAATTTCGTATCATTCTCGGCAGGTTTTTTTGCTGCTTTTCCGACAAATTAAGAGATTCTAAAAATTTAGCAATTATCCAAGCACCTGCCATATCACAGGAAAAGGTCTCATCAAATTGGATTTTAAGATCAGAAATTTTAAGCTTATTTAGCTTAATTTCGTCTAAGCGATCTAAGAGAGGAGCGATGGTTAAAGTCGTCCAACCCCCTGAAAAAACAAGAGATTTTTCTTCATCTGTCGCCTGAAAGTCCACCTGAGGCGCCATCTGGGTTTTATTATCCTTTGACAATTAAAATCCCCATTAATCTATGATTCTTAAGGAAAATTATTGCATACTCTGTTACAATAGGCTATATAGCATAGTAAGATTATTTATTTTATTTAGGTCACGATTATGAAAAAAGATATTCATCCCTCTTACCATCAAATCAATATCGTTATGACAGATGGAACAAAATTCACCACCCGTTCCACCATGGGTAAAGAAGGCGATACCCTTCAACTTGATATTGATCCAAAGTCTCATCCAGCTTGGACGGGTGCTTCTACTCGCTTGGTTGATAGCGCGGGTCAGATTAGCAAATTCAACAAGCGTTTTGGCGGATTTAGTTCAGCAAAATAAGCTTTTAAAGCTTTCAAACAAAGCCCTCGTCAGAGGGCTTTTTTATTACTCTTATAAAGCAATCTTCCTAAGCAAAGCAATAAAAGGAACCAGGGTAAAAACCACAACATGCCCGTGGTTATTGAGAGGGGTGGTTTCACTAAAATTCTCTTCCCATATCGCTCCACAAACCAATCAATAATTTGTTGATCAGAATAGCCTTTAATAATTTGTTCTCGAATAATGGTTCTCAATAAAACAGCTTCTTCGACGGGTGACTCATTGAGCGCTTGTCCACCACATGTCGGACATAAGAGATGATCGCCAAGTTTTTTAGCTCGATGCTCTTGGACAGGATTGGTTAACTGTTCATGGACTTCCAGCGCCCGGGTTTCTGTCGACAACAGCCAACATACCCATAAGAAGAATTGCTTCATGCCCGCCTCCGTCTTTGCCCCAAGCGCCACAAACCTGCTAATCCTAGACAACAAAAACCTAACCACATTAAATTGATCCAAGGCTTATAGGCAAGTCGAAATCCCCAGGAGTCATCTTGATAATGATCCCCCATGGAAATGTAATAATGATCAAATCCTTGGGAATAGATGGCCGTTTCTTGATGAATGATTCCTTGAGTCCAATAAAATCTTTTTTGCGGTTTTAAGGTTGTTTGATTATTTAATCTTAAATGAGCTGTTTGACCCATATAATTTTCACCCTTTTTACCAATAATATCTGTTAAAGTTAGGTTTTGGTTATGAAATGTAACGGTGTCATGGGTTCTTAAGGCGACAAGCTTTTCATCTTCAAACCCCAGTGTTAAAGCCATTCCCACCACCGCTAGGCCAACACCTGAATGCGCTAAAATCATCGGAATTTGCAATCTTGTCCACCGCCGCTTCCATACACCTAAAATCATACTACTTAATAACCACACTCCCACACCATATCCCCCCAAAATCAGAGGACGGTTCATATGGAATTGAAACCACAACAACACAACAGCTGCTGCCGCTATTAATAAGGGAGATAACGCTTGCTGTGTCTTTAAATGGGTCGACGTCAACCATGGCTGTAAAGCCATTAGAACCAACAAAGGAATCATTATAGGAATGACCGTTGCATTAAAGTAGGGGGCCCCTACCGTCAATTGGCTATTAAAGGCTTGGAGAATTAAAGGATAGAGGGTGCCAAAGGCTACTGTAAAAGCAGTAAAACAGAGAAAAAATACTCCTAATTTGAGGGCCATCGCCAAATTAAGCCCCACTGGGGTGAGACCAGCTGCAACTGTTTTAATTTTCCACAGTCTGACTGCAAGCGGTAGCAGGATAACCAGAGCGACCAGCAAGAGAAATATACCGCGCTCCGGATCAACGGCAAAGCTATGCACGGAGGTAACTAAACCCGACCGAATGATAAATGTCCCTAACAAACAGGTGGCAAATGTCGCAAAGCTCAACCATTTTGGCACCGATAGAGATAGCCGACCTTGGCGCACCAGGATGAGACTGTGGATAGCCGCCGTTTGCAATAACCAGGGAATCAAGGCCGCATTTTCCACCGGATCCCAAAACCACCAACCGCCCCAGCCTAATTCATAGTAAGCCCAAAAGCTTCCCAAAACAATGCCAATTGTCAAGAATGTCCAAGAAAAGAGCGTCCAATACGCCCATGACCGATCCCACTGCCTTAAGCTACTTAAAATTAAAGGGATAAGCGAACTGACAATTCCCAAATACAGGAAGGGAGGATGAATGGCTAAAAGGGGATCCTGTAATAAAGGATTTAAATCGCGACCCTCCAGCGGCGAAATAAGAACGGCAGTAAAAGGATTGCATGCCACAATTAAAAATAATAAAACCGCCAGCGTACTATAAGCGACGAAAGATAACCCTTGAGCTTGCGAGCGAAAAGCCGTTCCCCCTACCGTTACTAACAGCAGCAACCATAAGAGCATTGACCCTTCATGGTTGCCCCACACCCCCGAAATCTTATAAAGCAAAGGTTTTTGCGTATGGGAATGCATCACCACATTTAAGAAAGAGAAATCAGAAGTAATATGGGCACACATTAACCACCCAAAGGCTGCTGCAATCGTTAGCCATAAGAAAGCAAAAAGACCAACCTTATAACGGGGGAGAAGACAGACTAAACTGGCGATGATGGCTGCTAAATAAAGCAGCGCTTGTCCTACATAGGGTGTCCAGGAAAGCTGCATGGTCGATAATCTAATACCTGTTGGCTAATTCATGTCTCAACTGTAGCAAAAAAATAATCTTTCAGCGATGTAGAAATGATGAATCATTCTATGATTCAATATAACTATTAAGTTTTAAGGAAGAATTTATTTAAAATGCGCATCCTAGGATTATTTTTATTGCTTGTTACAACTTGTTTTTCTCAAGATTTTTGTCAATTAATTAGATTTGATTTCTTTTATCATGTAAAAATTCTCTCGGAACCGTGCTCAGAAGCGACCTATATTTCTCGTTATGCTTATCCGCCTGTCTACTTAGAAGAGAATCTTTACAATGTCTCCCAAAAAGACCCTTATTCAACCAAGAAGCTTGAGTATGGGATATGGGGGGCTAATTATTTAAAATATTATGACTTAGAGGCAGCCCTTTTATATAAACTCATGGAACATCCTAAAATGCTTAACCGTGAAAATTTATCAAAATTCCGAGCGACCATGCTTTACCTTAGCCGAGATGATATTTATGACTATATTACCCTTCTTATAAACCGTTTAAAAACCCTTGAAGAGAAAATGACACTTCAGATAGACGGTTTAAATTAACTATGATAAGGGTAGTAAATTAAAGAGGATAAGATTTAGCATGACTAAAATTTATATTGCCGCCGATCACGGCGGATATGTCCTTAAAGCAGTTCTTATAGCTCATTTAAAAGGGCGTGAGATTATTGATTTAGGAACAGAGTCTCCAGAATCAGTCGATTATCCCCTGTATGCCGATAAATTAGCTGATCATCTTAAAACTGATTTGACAGCCCTGGGTATTCTAATTTGCGGGACGGGCCTGGGTATGTCGATGGCTGCTAATCGGCATCCTCACATTCGAGCAGCCCGCTGTAGTACAGGTTTGGACGCAGACTTAGCTCGGCGTCATAACAATGCTAATGTTTTGTGTTTAGGTGGACGAACCCTAGGCGACGACCTTGCCAAACATATTGTAGACCATTTTTTCCAGGCCTCCTTTGAGGGCGGACGTCATCAACGGCGTGTCAACCAATTTAGTGATTTCGCATGTTAATAGCTTCTGCTCTATGGCGCTTAGGACGCTTTGATAAACCCATAGGCATTGCTTTAATTTTATTCCCCTGTTGGTGGGGATTAGCCTATGTGCAGGGCTTAGCCATTGATCCAAAACTAATGATCCTCTTTGCCATGGGGGCCACTGTGATGCGTGCCGCCGGCTGCATTGTGAATGATTATTTTGACCAAGATATTGACCGACAAGTTCAACGGACCAAAACGCGCCCTTTAGCCAGCGGTGACGTTACGGTGTTGCAAGCTTGGTTATTTTTCCTCATCTTGTGTGCAGTAGGTTTGATCGTTCTTTTACAGCTTCCGCCTCGCTGTTGGGCCATTGGGGCCATTGCCACCATTTTATTCATGATTTATCCTCGGGCAAAGCGCTTTACCAATTACCCCCAAGTTGTTTTGGGATTCGCCTTTAATATTGGTTTTCCGATGGCCGTTGCCATTTTCACACCCTTGTGGCACCATCCCGGCGTGTGGGCAGCCTATGGGGCTGGCATTTGCTGGACGGTTGCCTATGATACCGTTTATGCCTTTCAGGATATTGAGGATGACCAACACCTTAAAATTGGATCAACCGCTTTAACCTTTGGACAAGGGGCTCGGTCTATTATTATCAGTTTATATGGGATAATGGCGGCTCTTTTATCCGGGTCTTGTGCGTTTGCTGATTCAAGCTTACTAGCCTATGTATTCTTTATCAGTGCTGCAGTCTTTGCGATTTACAAAGTCTTGCAGCTGGATCTACATAATGTAAGCGAGTGTAGAGATTTCTTTATCGCCAATCAATGGGTTGGCTTGCTCATCTTTGTGGGGTTTTTATTGCGATAATCTTAAAGGAATAAAGATGAAATGTATCGTTTGGTTTTGTCAAGATTTACCTCTCACCGATAATCCTGCTTTACTAGAAGCCCTTCGACTGAAGATTGAAAATTGGGCCCTCCTAAAGCGGCGATCTGTTGCAACTTTAATATCAAGCGTGCCCCCTTGTGTGATGTCCTTGAACGTCACTTTTCTGCCTTCTAGAACCAAGTGAAGAAATATAGAAAAAAGTAGGCCCGGCTCTGACACCAACAAATTAAGGATCTTTTGCGAGAGGGTATCAAAAATTTCTCGAGAGTACACTTTTAATTGTAACTTAAAAAGTCATTTATTTTGGCGCTAGCATTCTTTTATTTTTAAAAAAACCTTGCAATAACAGGGCTTTTACTTTAATAACATTGACAATGTCTCTAATCAAATGAGAATAATTATAAGTTGATTTATATTTATTTAAATATAAAAATAAATTAATTTTATAATACTTAATATAAAGAAGTAAAAATGATAAAGATTTTATATATGTTTTTAGCCTTTTGTCTATCCGGTAGCTATACCATGGAAGCCCCCGCAGACAAAGAGTCCTTTCCCTCTTCCTCTAGCTTAGCGCCACAGCTTCCTGAAAATAATTTAAAAATCGTTCTTCAGCAGCAACAAGGGAATACATATATAGTTAAAACCAATAATATATTAATTGATAAGGAAGGAGATAACCTTTTTTCTGATAATTCACATATTATGTTGGGTACTTCTCACCCCTCTTTGATTGAGAAATGCTTAAATAATGCAACGGCTAAAGCAGTTTCTTTATTTTGCATTAACCCGAGTCAAGGACAGATAACTTTAAACAAGTTGGAAGCAACCATTAGGCTTTTTTTTATTATCGATAACATTGATGGTTACACTGCTACAGATAGGAGAGCTTGGAATGTTATAACCCTTTATGGCACACTATTATATAGCCTTCAATATGTCAAAAAATGGGACCATGATATGGCTAATACGGTTCTAGGTATGATAAGGGATGAGCTTAACAAAAGAGCTAGTTTATTTACAACATTAAATTTTAATAGCCAAGATCAAGGTCAAGATCTGGGAATTTTATCCAAAAAAAATAAAAATAGCAATCCGGCAACTTTTTACGTTGGTATAGCAAATACAATTATACAATTCTTGATAAACGCTAAGTATATAAATGCATTTCCTGATAAGCCTACTGCTAAACTTGTAAAAGCTTATCTGCACTCTAGGGCGCAAAAACTCGGAAAGGACTATAGAGAGGTTATTCCACCCCTTCCCATACCTAATCTAATACCAAATCACTCCAGCCAGCCTACTGTCAAAATTGTAAACCCTTATATGCATCTCACATCGAAAAATATCGGAATGAGCTATATAAAGATTTTTCCCCGTCTCCCCCTCTATGATAGTCAACAAGATTCAATACTAAATCACTCCAGCCTAGGAACGGAGGGAGATTCAGCTGAAGGCTCCCAAGCTACGCAGGAAACTGTGTCTGGAAATGAAACCAGAACGAGTCCTAAAAGACTCCGTGAAGATAAAGAAGAAGAAGAGACAGATATTGAAGAAGAAGATACTTCTGAGCCAAATGGACAAAAAGAAAGAGCCTCTAAAAGGCAAAAAAAAACCCTTCCTGACAACCTTGAAACTGGCTGTTCCTTTGATGTTCTAGAAAAAGTTTTAGGGGAAACAGAACAGTTATTTCTTGGCACATTCTTTCAAGAAAAGATCAATTATTTTAAAAAATTTTTTCATGAACTAGCTTCTACTAATTGCCAACAAGCTATCCTAGAATATTATAATCGCACGTGCGAGATAGGAATGGATAAATTTTTCTTTTTCAACATCTTAAAAGAATCCTTTGCCGTTAAAGAAGTTGAGAGTAAAAACAGTGATCTAGCTTTGAATAAAGCTTATATCCAGTATCTCGACGCTTATAAACAAAAGCAAATTCTCGAAACTGAACAAGCAGAAATGCAAACATTTATTAGGGATTTTGAAAAGCTTAAGGAAAGAGCTCAGAAATTTATGTTAGAGGATTTATTTGATAAAAATCCAGCTGTAAAGCTTGAAAAAATAAAAGCTGATTTACACAGAGTCCAAGAAGAAATAGAGGCCCTTAAGAATAAAAATGATTTCGACTTTAGTCGTTTAAGGGCTGCTCTAAATAAATTAGCCTATTAAAAGCTTTAGAAAATCCCTTAAACAGAATATTCTTTATAGAATACTTTTTATGCTTGAGAGCCTCTATAGGGAGTAACCTTTAGGAAAAACCAAAAATGAGGCTCTGTCTTATTTATAAACTACGTAAGGAGAGGGAGATGAATTCTTCCTCTTTCCGGATAAACGCAGCACGATCCGGAAACCATGCCTCGATTTTTTCAAAAGTACGACTTTACCACAGTTATATTTCCTCAAATCTTGCCGTCTCCTCCCACAAGCATAGATTCCGGCTCAAGGCCGGAATGAGGGAGGGTTCATATGAATTCAAGTTCTCCCCCAACAGACAGAGAATAATTTTATAGACTAGGAGTTCATGGACTGGAAAAAGTCCGCATTTGTTTTGCTGTACTTCATCTTATCGACCAAGAATTCCATGGCTTCGGTGGTACCCATAGGGTTAAGGATACGACGGAGCACCCACATTTTGGTTAGCTCTGCCTTATCCGTTACGAGCAACTCTTCTTTACGGGTTCCAGACTTATTAATGTCAATTGCTGGGAAGACACGCTTATCAGATAACTTGCGATCCAAAACAATTTCAGCATTACCAGTACCCTTGAATTCTTCGAAAATGACTTCGTCCATGCGAGAGCCCGTTTCAATCAAAGCCGTCGCAATAATCGTTAAGGAGCCCCCTTCTTCCACATTACGGGCTGCCCCGAAAAAGCGTTTAGGGCGTTGTAGAGCGTTGGCATCGACACCACCGGTCAGAACCTTACCCGATGATGGAACAACCGTGTTGTAGGCTCTGGCTAACCGTGTAATAGAATCTAAAAGAATGACTACATCCCGTTTTTGTTCCACCAAGCGTTTGGCTTTTTCAATAACCATCTCGGCCACTTGCACATGGCGAGCTGCCGGTTCATCAAAGGTGGAAGACACCACTTCGCCCTTAACAGAGCGCGCCATATCGGTCACTTCTTCTGGCCGTTCATCAATCAACAGCACAATCAGATAAACTTCGGGGTGATTGGCCGTAATGGCATGGGCAATATTTTGCAACATCACAGTTTTACCGGTGCGAGGCGGTGCCACAACCAGAGCCCGCTGTCCCTTCCCCATGGGGGCTACCAAATCAATCACCCGTTGGGAGACCGCACTGTTAGCATTTGGCTTGGATGTTACTTCCATTTCGAGCTTAATGCGTTCATCCGGATAGAGAGGGGTTAAGTTATCAAAATTAATACGATATTTGATATTTTCAGGTTCTTCGAAGTTAATCTTATTAACTTTTAATAAAGCAAAATAGCGTTCCCCTTCTTTAGGAGAGCGAATTTGTCCTTCTACCGTATCGCCAGTCCGTAATCCAAACCGACGCACTTGACTTGGGGAAACATAAATATCGTCAGGGCCAGGCAGATAATTTGCCTCCGGAGAACGCAAAAAACCAAATCCATCTTGAAGAATTTCAACAACACCGTCTCCAAAGATGGCAACATCCTTTTCGGCAAGTTTTTTTAAAATCGCGAAAACTAGATCTTGCTTGCGCATGGAGCTGGCGTTTTCGATTTCTAATTCTTCGGCCTTGGTCAACAATTCTGCCGGAGAATGACGCTTAAGTTCTTGAAGATGCATGAAGTTTCCCTGAAAGAGGTTAAAAAGGTTTGACCACGACGCAAATAACGATAATCACCAATAGAATGGCCGGCACTTCATTGACAATACGATAAAACCGTTCACTACGACAAAAATTTCCTTGTTTAAAATCGTAATACCAGCTTCGTAGGAGAAAATGAAAAACCAACAGAAAAATGATTGATAATAATTTGGCGTGTAGCCATGGCATTTGCCATGCATCACCAATAGTGGCAAGGATGCCTCCGGATGTCAAGGATAAAATCATCGCGGGCCGCATAATAAAGCGGTACAACTTATCTTCCATCTGTAAAAAGGTTGCGTGCATCTCGGTTTCGGAGGTGGTTTTACTATGGTAGACAAACAATCGGGGCAAATAAAAAAGTCCAGCCATCCAAGAAATCACAAAAATAAGATGAACACTTTTAATCCAAACCCAATACTCAATAAGAAAATTCAGCATGATTGGCACCCACATTTTGTTAACTGAGCTGGACAATACTTCGTATGAGAAGAGTGTTGGTCAGCAACTCGGCTTGCCACCAATTTGGCGAGGCCCTCAATAAAGGCTGGATGAGCGCCAACTGTAGGAACTCGACCATAATGGGGAATATTTAACTCCACCGCTTTTGCTTTAAAATCCATATCTAATTCCACTAAAGTTTCAGAATGCTCAGATACAAAGGCCACAGGGATAATAATAACACCAACCTGATCCTGCGCTGCGCGCTCTAACTCATCTTCGAGGTTGGGCCCCAACCATTGAAGCGGACCCACGCGGCTCTGATAGCAGATTTGATGCTCGATCTTAAAGACCCGCATAATATGGGTGACAGTTTGTTCAACTTGCCATTGATACGGGTCGCCCTGATCCACAAGCTTTTGGGGAATACCATGGGCAGAAAATAAAAGTCTCAAGGGAATTGTTGAGGGCGCTTGATTAAGCGTTTGCTGGATTAACTCTTGATAGGCCTGAATAAATCCCGGCTCTTGAAAATAACAGACTTGGTCAAGACTTTTAAGGTTCCCGGCTAAATCGTGCCACCGTTTTAAGCTTGAAGCTGTTGTTGTTGTCGAATACTGAGGATAAAGAGGCAAAGTGACAACTAAATCTGCTTCCCATTCTTTAACAGCTGTCACAGCTTCCTCTGTCAACGGATGCCAATACCGCATGGCAATAAAAACTTTTGAGGTCCACTCTGGTAAAATTTCTCTTAGTGATCTCTCAAGAGCTTGTTGTTGATGGTGAGTATTTTCTAAGAGGGGCGATTTCCCCCCTAACTTTTTATAAATATCTTGGGCTTTAGAGGTTCGACTTGCCGCAATTAGGCGAGCTAAAATCTGACGAAATGGACTGGGAAGCGCAATAATAGCGGGATCTGAAAACAAATTATACAAAAAGGGTCGAACACTGTCTAAATGATCAGGTCCGCCAAGGTTCATTAAAACAACAGCAAGTTTTTTCTGCTTCATCTACCCTGCCTCACCAGTTCACAAACCGTTTCCACATGCGAAATGGGGGTATGAGGTAAAATGCCATGACCCAGGTTGAAAACAAAAGAACGATTTTTTGCTACCTCTAAAATCTGCGCGATCGCTGTCTTTAGCTTTTCCCCGCCTTCTACAAGAATTTCGGGGTCTAAATTGCCTTGCAGGGGGATCTCTGCAGGTAGTAATCGGGCCAACTCCATCAAATTAGCATGCTGATCAATTCCCACAGCAATATTTAATTTTTTTTGAGCAAGCATCGTATAAGACTCTGAAATTCCTCGCCCAAAATAGATTATTGGAATATCCCCAACACGTTGACGCACCGTCGTTATAATCTGATTCAGCGGTTTAAAGAGAATGTCCTCTCTAAGATCGACAGGCACAAGGGAGGCCCAGGAATCAAAAATTTGTAAAACATTCGCCCCGGCTTGCACTTGATTAATGAGATGTAAGCTGATGGAGTAGGTTAAAATTTCTAAAAGTGGCTGAAGATTATCAATGGTTTTTAAAGATTGGCGACTTAAGGAGAATTCATTTCCCTTGCCCCCATCCATCATATAAGTAGCAATGGTCCAGGGGGAGCCTGCAAATCCAATCAAATCTTTTGCAGGAGCTAAACTCTCTCTGGTTTGAGAGATAGCGTCATATACAGGGGCCAGAATTTGTTCAAACTGAGTCCACTTAGAAAATTGAGTTATAGTCTGCCAATCTAAAGGTTCTAAGAGGGGACCATGATTGGGAGCAAATTCTACTGTTTGCCCTAATGCCTTAGGAATAACCAAAATATCGCTAAATATAATCGCTGCATCATAGTCAAATCGGCGAATGGGTTGAAGAGTTACTTCCGCAGCTAAATGAGGGGTAAAGCACAACGTCCAAAAACTTCCTGCTTGTTCGCGGACTTGGCGGTATTCAGGCAGATAGCGCCCAGCTTGACGCATCATCCACAAAGCTGGACTATCGGTTTTTTTCCCTTTAAGAATTTTTGATAAGCGGTTTTCCATAACAATAATAATACTTAATATATAATTAATAGTTGCTGTAGTGGATCCCTGTGAATAATGGGGATTAAAATTTATCCTTTGCTTTTTCCACAGAAATAGTTATCCACCTTCAGGATCTTACTCAACCTAACCGAGGTTTGGCAAAAATCAAAGCGTTACGTGACACTTTACCACAGGAAAACTGTGGATAACTTTGTGAACTATGGGGATAAATGAGGAGATTTTCCACAATTGGGGATAATTTTTTTCAACGGTAGAAAATTTCTTGGGAAATGATGGGTTAAGTGCCATAGTTATACACAGATAAATTTTACGGTGCATAAGGACACCATTTATCCACGGATTATTCAGAAGGCTCTCAAAAGTTATGAACAAAGTTATCCACACCCCTTCCCTTATTTTAGCTTCCCAAAGTTTTTCTCGTGCCCAAATTCTTGAAAAAGCAGGTATTTCCTTTCAAGCAAAGCCTTCACAGGTTAATGAAGGAGAAATAAAATGCCAGGCAAGAGAGCGAGGATGGTCTATTCAAGAGACTGCTTTGGTCTTAGCCAGAGCCAAAGCGCGTGCCGTCACACAGTTTTATCCACAAGATTATATCATTGGTGCGGATCAAATGATGCAATGCGAGGGACGATGGTTTGATAAGGCTGTTTCTTTGCATGAAGCAACCGAACAATTGCAGTTTATGCAGGCTAAGACTCACATTCTTCCCTCCGCATGTGTTATTTTTCATGGAGGGCAAGAAATATGGTCTACCGTGGTTACACCTGAATTGGTTGTGCGTCCTCTTTCATCGGATTTTATTGAAACTTATGTAAGGTGTCTTGGTGATGAAATCCTCAGATCCGTTGGCTGTTATCAAGTCGAAGGGCTGGGAGCTCAGTTATTTGAAGAAATAAAGGGAGACATTTTCACAATTATGGGATTGCCTTTGTTACCCTTAATGGCGGAATTACGCCGGTTAGGGATTTTAATGTTATGAAGCTGGGGATTCTTGGAAAAAACATTGCCCATTCTTTATCTCCTTTCCTCCATAATTTTTGGATGCAACACCATGCTTTAAGGGGAACTTATGAGCTTGTAGATGAAGATATCGAGCACATCAAACCTGCTTTGGAAATACACCAAGGACTCAATATTACCAGCCCCTATAAAGAAGTGATAATACCCTATATGGATACCCTTACCGTATTAGCGCAGGAAATTGGGGCGATTAATACGATTTACCGTTTAGAAGGAAAGCTCGTGGGCGACAACACTGACTATTTTGCTCTCAAGGAAATGCTGATAAATTTTCCTCAGGCCACCAAAGCCATGGTTTTGGGAAATGGAGGGGCAGCAAAGGCTGCTATAGTTGCCCTTAAACATTTAGCAATCGAGGCTGCTGTTTATTCCCGGCAACAGGCTTGGGAGAATCGTCACAATCATCTCGCGGATATAAATGTGATCATTAATGCCACCCCGCTAGGATTGAGCGGACACGGTAGCCCTTTAACAGCACTACCAACGCATCAGTGTCTTATTATTGATATGGTTTATCATCCGCTTGAAACACCCCTTCTTAAAATGGCCCAAGCCTCTGGCCATCCTATAAAAGACGGGTTAGAATTGTTGATTAGACAAGGTCAGCATAGTTTTTATCGATGGTGGGGCATGCTACCGGATTATGAATCGGCCAGGAAGTTTTTGACATGCAAGTGATTGGATTGACAGGATCGATGGCAAGTGGTAAATCAAGTGTTGTCCGGCGAATTCGCACCCTTCTGAAATGGCCCATTTGGGATGCCGATGCTGAGGTTAATAAATTGTATCAATGTCCGATAATTATTCAACGGATTCTTCATCAGTTTCCTCTGGCCGTCACCAATCAAGGCTTGGATCGACAAAAATTGAGGTATGCTGTTTCGGAAGATTCAACAGCCTTAGTAAAGCTAGAGTCCGTTCTTTATCCGCCTTTAGAAGAGAGCCGGCGACGGTTTTTGTCTCATCATCAGCGTCTGAGAACGCCTGTTGTTCTTCTTGATATTCCCTTATTATTTGAGAATAATCTGGAGAACCTATTCGATTTGACAGTCGTTATAAAGTGTTCAGAATGGTTGCAAAAACAACGAATTATGAAGCGTCAAGGAATGAAAGAATCTTTGATGCAACGCCTCTTGGCTCGTCAAATGCCCCAAAAGGAAAAGCAACGACGGGCAGATATTATAATTGATTCCAATCTTAATCATCACCATACTTGGATTCAGTTTATGACAATGGTTGTGGGAGAAAAGCAGTGAGAGAAATTGTTTTAGATACGGAAACCACGGGTTTCAATCCAAAAACAGGAGATAGAATTATTGAAATTGGCTGTGTGGAGCTATACAATCTCTTACCCACTGGGCAGACCTATCATACTTATGTTAATCCCCAGCGAGACGTGCCCCCTGGAGCATCCAAGGTCAGCGGTATTACAACCGAGTTTTTATATGATAAACCGTTGTTTGTCCATGTTGTGGATTCCTTCATAGAGTTTATTGGGGATTCTCCTTTAATTATCCACAATGCAAGTTTCGACATGGGGTTCATCAATGCAGAGTTGGAACGATTGTGCCGTAATCCCTTGCCCGTTACTCGCGCTATTGATACGGTCCAAATGGCTCGTCAAAAATTTCCGGGATCTCCTGCTTCTTTGGACGCCTTGTGCCGCCGGTTTGGAATCGACTTATCCGCTCGTGTCACCCATGGCGCCTTATTGGATGCGGGCTTACTGGCATCAGTTTATTTAGAACTCAAAGGAGGACGCCAAGTCACTTTTGCCTTTCAAGCGGAAAATCAGGGTAATCACCGTATGCTGGTTCAAGAAATTAGTCAGTATAAAGATAGAGAAAAGCGCTCGTCGCGGTCTTTCTCTCTCTCCGAAGAAGAACGTCAACAGCATCAAGAATTTATCGCTAGCATTAAAAACGCGCTTTGGACTCAATAGCGAAGGTAAAAAAGTTTTTTAGCTAACCCTTCGACACTTAAGTGAAAATTATATCAATCTTAATGCAATTATAATAATCTGCAAATTTAGCTCTTTATCCATTTTAGGTTTCTAACTCTATTTCTTAAGCCGTTATTGATGAAAAGAGAATCACTCTTGCAATGGCTAGAATTGCTTCCTATATATAAAAAGAGCTTAACAATATGGATATAATCAGAGGAATATTTGATGAAAAATTCTATAGCCTTTTTAATGGGGATCTTCTTTTATTCACAATGTGTGCCGACAGCAATAGGAAATGAAGCAGCAGAATCTCCCTTAACCGCGTCCCAGAATTTTATTACGGTCTACCATGCCCAATGTATTGATGGAATATTTTTATCCTCCCTCGTAGAAGCTCTTGATCCTAATAAAGAAAAATTACATTATCTTCGTTCTGCTGAGTATACACTTGATGAATCAGTGACAGCAGCATCCTTTTTGGAAATGCCAGAATTCATAAATGCTAAAGGAATGAATGACATAAATGCTTGGAAACGGCAACGGATGATTTGTGTCAGTTTTAACTTGATGGATACAACTGAAATGGATTCCGCCTCAAGCTTTCTCAAGCGGCCGACAGGAATCCTAGGTTCTAAAATTTCTGATGGTATGCCAGGCGCCGAAAAATTCAACACTATCTTAAGTAATATTTGTTATTATTATTTGCAAGCCACTCATTCTACCGCTTCCATTACTAGAATTTCAAAAGATCTTGAAGAGTATTACGAACAGTTATTAAGCTTTACCAACCGAGCCTCTTTTCACCGTCTTTATACATTTAAAATTGACAAAAATATTTTTGAAAAGACGGCCTTCCTAGCAAAACCATATGGCCATGATCCAGTCAGTGGAGAAATAGTGGGATTATATGAAAAAAGTATCGACCATAAATGGCCGTTTGATTATAGTGATCTTTCCTTAGTTTCCCATGACAAGTTTACTTTGTTGAGTAATTTTATCCCAAAATTTATCGACAATCCGCAAGCGCGTCTTCTGATCACTCATCCTTTACTTTGTAAAGCAGAAAACGTTAAAATTTCTATTCAAGATTTTGCCGCCTCAAATGTCAGGATTAAAGGTATCTCAGCCCAGTCTTATGTCTCGCATCTTCCTCACGAGATTAAGCAATTAATTAATCAATAAAATAGAGAGCTAGCCCCCCCCTAAAAGTATTGAGTTTTAGAGGGGGTGAGTATAGTGCGGGCGACCCTTCATACAGGGAAAGTGTACAGGTGCATGGGGATGGAGCGGGTTGCTTAATTTCTATCCTTAATACAGTCTTATCAATTCTATTAAAACGCAAGCAGTAGAGCCAAAAGTATATGACCTATCTCCCTTGAAGCTGGATAAAAAGATATAGCTAAACTTACCTGTAGGGAGAGGTTCTGTATGCGGGGGTTGTCCTTATTACAGAATTTATTTCTAGGTTAACATGGAAAAAATTAAGCAGCCTTAAGTAATTCTTCTACTTTTTCAAGGGCTGTGTTTTGATCAATGCTTTCTATCGCAGCTAGTTCACGCGCAAAGCGATCGATGGCGGCTTGGTAAATTTGCCGTTCACTATAAGATTGGTCATTCTTAGTGTCAGATTTATAAAGATCACGAATAACCTCAGCCAAGAAAATAGGGTTGCCGGAATTAATCTTGGTTTCATATTCTTGGGCGCGGCGGCTCCATAAAACTTTTCTTTGGCGGATTTTACACCGAAGAGTATCAAGAGCTTTATCCATTTCAGCATGACTTGACAACGCGCGTAATCCAGAAGCTTTTGCTTTTGCCAGCGGAATACGCATCAGCATTTTATCTTTTTCAAAGGAAATAACAATTAATTCAACCTTAAAACCTGCAACTTCTTGATTTTCATAGGCCACAACTTGACCTAAGCCGTGGCTGGGATAAATAACATGCTGTCCAACGTTAAAGTCTTTCTTTTCCATAGGATTTTTCCTTTCTTTACGGTGCTGCAAAATAAAAGAGGGCTTTTCCGCTGTCCCTTTTACTTAATTTCCTTTTCCAGGATTTTTTGAGAAATAAAGCTCAAACTTATTTTTTACATCAACCCAATCGCGTGCATCAGCTGGTTCTGTACCTTTGCGATTGATATTGGGCCAATTTCCTGCATATTGGCGATTGATTTCCACCCACTTTTCCATACCATCCCCGGTATCAGGTCGAATTGCTTCGGCGGGGCATTCTGGCTCACAGACGCCGCAATCAATACACTCATCAGGATTAATAACCAGCATGTTTTCCCCTTCGTAAAAACAATCGACGGGACAAACTTCAACACAATCCATGAATTTGCATCGTACACAAGCATCTGTAACAACGTAAGTCATTAACTGACCTTTCTTCTTATCATTGTGCTTTTTAATAACACTTTATTTTCGCATTTTCACAATAGTATCATAGATTTATTTGTTCGACAACTGTTGCGATAAATCTATATTTTTTCTAGAATAGAATTAATATTTGAAATTGAAATGGTGAATTTTTGTCGCAGCTGTTCAATCACTTCGATGGGACGAATGTTATCAGTTTTTATGACCATAATAATCGTCCGCGCTGTTTGGCCCACCTCCTTAATACCCAAATTTTCAGAGATCCCGGCTAAAGTATGGGCAGTTTTAAGAGATTCTTCGATATCTTCCTCTCCTTCAAGTTTAGTAACCAATTCATCAGCATCTACTTTATACGTATTCAGCAGTTTTATCATAGTCTCTGAGCCAATTTCATTGAGGAGACTATAAATGAAACCATGATCAATGATATTAACATCTTTTTTGAAATTTTGGACCTTTGAGGCGGTGGGTGCATATTGCCGAATTAATTGAATGATGGCTTGTTTATTGACGGGCTTGGTGGCAACGTCATTAAAGCCAGCCTCTCTAAATTCTTCAAGGGACGTTGTAATTGTATCGGCCGTAAATGCGATTATAGCGATATCCTGTCCTTTTGGTGTGGTGCGAAGTGATTTTGTGGCGACAAAACCATCCATTTCTGGCATGTTAATGTCCATAAATATGAGATCAAAATTTTCATTTTCCATCATGGTTAAGGCTTCTTTTCCATTCTTGGCAATTATGACTTTTTGTCCCAGGTTTTTGAGAATTCCCTCGATTACTTGTTGATTAATGGTATTGTCTTCGGCCACTAAGATCTTTAGCTCAGGAAGTGTGGAGTCGATGGGCAAAGAGACCACGGATGGTTGTTGGGCTTGGGAAATGGGAAAAGGAATTGTGAACCAAAAAGTACTGCCTTTTCCAATCGTGCTTTGCACCCCGATATCGCCGCCCATTAAGGTGACAAGTTTTTTACAAATAGAAAGTCCCAAGCCGGTTCCCCCCCGGGTTCTTACTGTGGAGGGGCTAGCTTGAGTAAAATCTTGAAATAAACTGGGAATAATTTCAGATGGGATTCCAATACCTGTGTCGGTGACTCTAAATAATAAAGAAACTTTTTCTGAATCAAGCTGATGGCGTTTAACAGTTATATTAATTTCCCCCGCATCGGTAAATTTAATGGCATTATTAATAAGATTAATCAATATTTGTTGCAAACGTACCTGGTCGCCTACTAAGTACGGGGGCACATTTTCATCAAGACTATAGAAAAGGTTGATATCTTTTGCCGATGCCAAGGGCGTTAAAATATTTTTTATATTGGCCATCACGCTGTAAAGATCAAAATCCACTTGCTCTAATTCTAATTTGCCGGACGCTATTTTAGAAACATCCAAGATATCATTGACGAGGGTCAATAGCATTTGAGTAGATGATAATATTGTGTGAACATACGAACGTTGGTTTTCATCCAAATCTGTCGCCGACAGCACATTCGCCATTCCCATAATCCCACTGAGGGGGGTTCTTAACTCATGATTAAGGGAGGCAATAAATTTTGATTTTGTCTGCGATGTCTTTTCTGCTTCTTCAATGGTTCTTTCGAGTTGATCTTGTAAAACACGATAGGAATTGATATTAACAAGCGTCGCCATATAGGAATGAAGACCATTAGAGGTAGGATGGGTATGAGACGTGACAAGCAAGCTAACGTAATGACCGGTCCGGTGGCGTAATCGATATTCTATTTGTTTTTTTTGGTTTTTTCCTTGGCGGCGGTCATCTACATAAGCCAGCGCTCTGCTTCGGTCATCTGGATGGATAATATTTTCCCACCATTCTTCGGATAAAAGATTTTCATCATCGTGATCATATCCCAACATTTCAATGAGGCGATTAGAAATATAGAATTTTTCATTTTGAATGATGTAAAATCCATCCAAACATTCTTTAAACCCTTCAAGAATCCAGTTTTGCTTGATATTGTCGGGCCTATCTTCGTTTTTTGACTGCCAAAAAGCCATGCTTAATGTCCTTTGATCATGCGACGCAGAAGGTTATTTTTTAAGATCCATTGATGATAGAACGCTGCCATAAAATGAAGAGCAATCACCCCAATTAAAATCTTTCCTGTATAGCCATGAATTTGCCAGGCTAATTTTCCTATGGATGGATTCTTCTCAAGCAGGATCGGCACATTAAACCATCCAAAAAACGAGATAGGATGGCCGCCCGCTTGAGACATAATCATTCCTGATACAGGCATTATTAGCATCAACATATAGAGAACCGGCGCACTCAATCGAGAAGCAAGCCCTGGGGTGGGAAGAGTGGGAGTAATGTTTATCCAACGCCACATTAATCGCATAATAATTAAACCAAGGACAAGGATTCCCAAGGATTTATGGTACCTATATAGGTCAAATTTTTCGGGCGAATTAACCATATCGACCATGATTAAGCCGACATATAATAGGCCAATAAGGAGGAAGGCACTGATCCAATGGAACAAGCGTGCTACTATTCCCCAACTGTTGATATCGTTCTTAAGAGTTACAGGCATCAAATTATTCCTAGAGTAGTTGCTTTTTTATTAAAACTAAATCTATCCTAAACATAGTCCCACATTAAACTCAGACCCAATAAAAAATGGTTAAGGTTTTGCTCAAAAGATTATTAATTTTATGGATGGTGGTTTGCCCCTCTCTTCATGCTGAACCAATTTATGGACACTTTAAGAGCTATGATGATCTTAAAATTCGCACAGCCAAGTGGGAGGCCACGGGGAAAAAGCGCGGCACCTTATTTTTTCTTCAAGGAATGGGTGGGTTTATTGAGGGGTACACGGATTTTGCCGCCAGAATGAATGCGCTTGGCTTTGATGTTTTTACGCTCGATTGGCGTGGTCAAGGGGGATCAGAGCGAATTACCCAAAAAAGTACGCTGCTTCATATTAAAAGTTTTGATGACTATGTTAAGGATTTAGAAACTTATTTTGCCCAACAACGGGAATTTGCTCGACCAGTTATTATTGTTGGTAACTCTATGGGCGGCAATATTGCCTTACGGTATGTCTATAATCATCCTAATTCCGTCGATGGATTGATCGCTTTATCCCCAATGGTGGATGTAAACACTCAAAACTATCCTTATTTTATTGCACGCTCTATTGCTACCCTAGCCAATACTGTCGGTGGGTCAGAAAGCTATGTTTTCGGTTTTAACCAATTTAATTTGGATACCTGTATTGCTCATTTTGATCCTGATAAATACGGAGATCGGGAAAAATATTTATCTGATTGCGTCTTTCTAAATTCCCATCAAGAGCTTGCCACAGGGGGGCCAAGCTTTTCATGGTTAGCAGCCGCCTTTGATTCCTGTGAATTGATTAAAGATTATGATTTTAGTTCCAGAATTTTAATCCCTGTTTTAATGGTCACTGTTCCTAATGACCATCTGGTTGATCCCGATGCTCAACGGGAATTGTGTGCTATTATCCCTAAATGTCGTCAGATTCTTTATCAAGAGGGGCACCATAATTTATTAAAGGATAATGAAAAATTGGTGGCCCGTTTGATTCATGATATTGACCGCTTCGTTAAAGATTTACCTTCTCTTCAAAAAGGTATTCCTCAATCAATTTTAGTGATGAATAACACTGATCGATAAAAAAATTTGACAAAACTGGCGTATATAACTATATCCTAAACATAGGTGAGCTTTTCTACACCGCAGAGAAAGTATTTTAATGTTAGGACTTCACTACATTCATTCATGGCGATGGCGGCATCATCACAGCTGTTGATGGTATCGTTTTTCTATGTCCATGTTTTGATTGTAGGTGTCTAAATGTTAAAAATTATTGTTATCCTTCACACCCTTGTTCTAAGCTCATTCTGTTCCATTCAAGCAAAACCCCTCGTCGCTATTACTAAAATTGCGCCTCATCCATCATTAGAAGCCATTGAAAAAGGCATTAAGGATGGGTTGAAAGAAGCGGGCATTGACGCTGGTTACCAGTTAGATAATGCCCAAGGAAATATTTCTACTGCTGTTCAAATTGCTAAAAAATATGGGGCATTAAAGCCCGATGTTATTATTCCGATTAGTACCCCATCTGCACAAACTGTTTATCAAGTGGCTTTGTCAGAAAAGATTCCGGTTGTTTTTGCTGCTGTATCCGATCCTGTTGCCGCCAAACTGATTGATGCTGAGACAAAAAAAGGGAAGAATTTAACGGGGGTGAGTGATTTATCCCCCATTTCTGAACAAATAAGATTGATCCAAATCTTACAACCCTCAGCCCAGAAAATCGGAATTTTATATAATCCCGGTGAAGCTAACTCCGTCGCCCTCCTAGATTTATTTAAGCTGCAAGCTACTGCTAAAGGATTGGAAATTAAGCTGTTTCCTTGTTTATCAAGTGTGGACCTTAGAGCAGTTAGCCAGAAGATAAAAGGCAATGTCGATGCTGTGTATATCCCGAATGATAACACAATTATCTCGGGCCTCAATGTCGTCGTGAAAATCCTTGATGACTTACCAATTTATGCAGCAGATCCTGAATCCGTTTACCGGGGATGCTTAGCCAGCGCTGCTCTCAGTCAATATGATATTGGCGTCGAAACAGGCAAATTGGCAGCCCGAGTTCTCAAAGGAGAGAACCCCTCTACTGTGCCTGTTGTCCATGCAACAGTGGCTTACGTCACTCTTAATCAAAGGGTGGCTCATAAACTGAAGATTGATTTTCCTCAATCTTTAAAGAAAAACGCAATAATTATTGGAGATTAATATGCATTGTCATCATCATTGTTACCCTTATCAGAACCGACTTAGACGAAAATGCACCTTTAAAAGAGATTTATTATGTTTTCAAAATTTATTAAAACCGTTATCCTTCTAACTTTTTGTAGCTTTCCCTTACTTGCCAAAACAGTTGGCATTCTTCAAGTCATTGAACACCCGGCGTTGGATTCCACGCGCCAAGGATTAATAGACACTCTTCAAAAGACAAATCCAGATCTTAAAATAACCTGGCGCTCTGCTCAGGGAAATATCACGACTGCCCTTCAATTAGCCCAAAGCTTTGTTGGTCAAAAGGTCGATGTGATTATTGCTTTGGGAACTTTGCCGGCTCAAGCAGCTGTTAAGGTATGCCAAGAAACAAACATCCCTGTAATTTTTGCCTCTGTAACCGACCCCGACTCTGCCGGAGTTAAAGGAAAGGCAACGGGGATTTCTAATTTTATTGATGTAGATAAACAAATAAAATTTATACGACGTCTCCTCCCTTCTTTAAAAAAATTAGGCATTATTTATAATCCTGGGGAGGCAAATTCAGAAAAATTATTGGCCCTAACTCACCAAGCTTGTGGACAGGAAGGCATCACTTTGGAAGGGGCGGTGGCTCTGAAAACATCCGATGTTCTGACAGCGGCTAAAAAGCTTGCAGGTAAAGTGGATGCTATTTTCATCAATAATGACAATACAGCGTTAGCGGCTTTTCCCATTATTGTTGGTGTAGCCGATGTAACCCGCCTTCCTGTCTTTGCTAGTGATGCTAACCTCATTAAAAGTGGTGCTTTTGCTGTGTTAGGACCCGATCAATATCAAATAGGAATTCAGGCGGCCAATATGGTTCAAAAAGTACTCACAGAAAATGTTAATTTTCAAACTCTTGCCATTGAATATCCGACTTCTGTCGATGTATTTATCAATGAAGAAAAAGCTAATTTTTTAGGTTTGGCCATCGAACCAACGACTCGCAATAAGGATCAATCATGAATATTTTACAATTTACGGGTGCTGTAGAGATTGGATTGATTTACAGCTTAGTAGCTTTAGGGGTCTTCCTATCTTTTCGTGTGTTGCAGTTTCCAGATTTGACAGTGGATGGTAGCTTTCCACTTGGTGCTGCTGTCACGGTTTCTCTAATTTCTGTTGGCGTTAATCCCATACTTGCAACCTTGGCCGCTTTTATGGCGGGCTCGTTAGCGGGCTTGACCACAGCAATCCTTTCCACCCGCTTTAAGATTACAGATCTGATTGCCGGAATCATTACCATGACAGCTCTGTATTCTATCAATATCCGTGTCCTGCAAGGACGGCCAAATGTGAGCATTATCGATAAAGAAACCCTTATCAGCCAATTGAAAACTTTATGCCGCCCCTTATTTGATTCATTCACCTTGGTTGCTGTCTTAATTTTCTTGGTGGGGGGGATGGTGTTGTTGTGCTACTACTTCTTATCAAGCCAGTATGGATTGGCTCTGCGCGCGACGGGTAATAATGCGCGCATGGCGCGGGCCAATGGAATTGCAGACCGCCGCATGATCCATGTCGGATTAGCTCTATCGAATGGATTGGTTGCCTTAGGGGGGTCATTATTTGGTCAAGAAAGTGCTGTAGGTGATATTAATATTGGTATAGGAACACTTGTTGCTGGGTTATCAGGGGTTATTTTAGGGGAAGCCTTTTTCCCCTCAAGGCGATTAATAGTTCACATCTTCGCTTGTGTCTTAGGGGCGTTAGCGGACAGATTTATCATTACAATTGCCTTAAACATGGATGGAATCGGCTTAGAGCCAACCGATTTAAATTTAATTAGGGCCGTCATCTTAGCGACCGCCATAATTCTTTCGAATGCTATTAAAGGAATCAAATCATGATTACCCTAAACAATATCCACCTAACATTTGCCCCGACTACCGTGCGAGAAAAAAAAGCTTTGGTCGATTTGTCATTACAGATTAATGAAGGGGATTTTATTACCGTCATTGGCAGTAATGGGGCTGGCAAATCCACCTTACTCAATACGATATCCGGAGAGTATATTCCTGATGCTGGTTCTATTCTCATCGATGAAGAAGAGATGACAAAGTTGCCAGCCCAACAACGGGCTCATGTGGTTGCCCGTGTCTTTCAAGATCCCCTCGCGGGAACGTGTGGTGAGCTGACAATTGCTGAAAACCTTGCTTTAGCAGATCGTCGCGGCTTTCGTAGAGGACTGGGGCGCGCTTTAAATTCTAAAAATAAAGGATATTATAAAGATCTATTAAGGCATCTTAATCTAGGGTTGGAGAATCGGTTAGATACGTCTATGTCCCTTCTGTCCGGCGGTCAACGCCAGGCCGTGAGTCTGCTTATGGCAACCATGAGTCCTCTCAAGATCTTATTATTGGATGAGCATACCTCAGCTCTTGATCCCAAAACTGCTGTTTTTGTCATGGATCTAACGCAACAAGTCATTACTGAAAAGAATTTGACAGCGTTGATGGTAACCCATAGTTTACAGCAAGCACTGCACTATGGTAACCGCACCATTATGCTGCATGAAGGAAAAGTGATCTATGATATTTCCGGACCAGCAAGAGAGAAAATGACGATTGAAGAGGTTATGCAATTATTTTCTAATAAGTTGGATGATGATCGGCTAATTTTAACATAAAAAAGAGGGAGATTAAAAATCTCCCTTTTATAAAACACTTAAGCAAAAAGAGGACTGTAGATTAGAGTGATGACAGTCTTAGTTTTTGGATTGCGCTTGCCCATTATAAGTCTCCTTAAAGTATAACTTAGAAATTTCACATAATCTATCTGTTAAGATTTTTTTTGAGGAAAAGCGTCTGTGAATAAAACTCGCCTTTATCTCTGCACAGACGTGATTATCCAATACATTTACTATGTTATTACTTAAAATATCCTTTAATTGCAAGCGACTTTTAGGAAAGGCACAAATACCGAGGCCTGTAAGCATCATTTTATATAGTGTTTTCAAGTTGTTAGAGGCTAGAAAAGGATCAAGCGAATCAAAAACTTCTCTGGGTGATAATTTAGAATCCGTTAAGGCTAATAATTTATGATCCCTTAGATCATATACATTGGTAGGTGTTCCATATTTTTCCAAATAACTGGGAGCAGCATATAAAAGTATAGGGTCTGTTGTGAGATGAATTTGGCTCAGGTCGCTTCGGTTGGTTAAATGAGGGCCTATCACAACATCAATATTAGGATCAGTAAAATTAAAATATTCTAGCCCCGATAAGACATTAAGTTGGATATTAGGAAAAACTTTATAGAATTCCATTAAGATGTCTGGTAATTCAGTTTCGGCCAAGCCATGGGTGGTAGCAATCGTTAATTCTTGAGGAAGATCTGAGGTAGGTTCGATAAGTCCTATATTTTCAACGATGAGACGGCAAAATTCTGCAAAACTTTGTCCCATTTCTGTCAAAATGAAACGGTTTTGATTGCGGAGAATTAAAGGAACCCCCAACGATTTTTCAATAGAATTTAAGTCATTATGAACCTTAAAAGCAGGTAGTTTTAATTTCCGCCCTACAATTGCTGGAGATCCCTCTTTAACCAAATGATGAAAGAGAATACATTTTTGAATTGATATCTTATCAAAGTTATTTGTTGTCAATGCTCAAACCTTAATTCAAACCAAGGATATTTTTGTTATAACATTTTTTTAGTAAATAATCCCCTAAATCAGCAAGAAAATGTTGCGATTTTTTTTTAGTTTGTTTATTGTAAGGATAGAGCCTGCTTGGTGGAATCGGTAGACACAACAGACTTAAAATCTGTCGCCTTCTGGGCGTGCCAGTTCGAGTCTGGCAGCGGGCACCACTCTTTTAAGAAATATTATGGTTAAAAAGTCAGAAAAATCATTCGAACAAATTGAATTATTTGGCTCAACCAAACCCCAATCTTTTTCTTCTGCTCCAAGACCTGAGGTGAAAAAACCTTTTGTGCCGGTGCACACAATGGCCTTGGATACCGCAGAAGTTAAAAATAACTTTATGTATATGATGCGGATTCTTTTAAATACCCATCAACGATCCCTTTCCAATCCAACAAATCAAGATTTATTTATTGATACCCTCCTTACTGAGATAAAAATTAAACGGGGGCTGGCAGATCCTCATCTTGCTGTTCGAGGCAGTGCTCTTAAATCCCTAAAAAAATGATCCATTAATAGTCAGCTATTATTTTTTATTAATTCAAAATTAATAATTGCTAACTGTGATTTTAAAACAACATTACATAGAATATGTGTAAAATTTTGGTGTTAATATTTGATTCCAACGCGCTTTTTATAACAATATGAGATTAGTTGACCCAGGTGAGGGTTCCAATAATTGTTAATTCGGAGGGTAATCTTAATGAAAAAGCTAGTTCTTAGCGCCGTTGCTGTAGCTGCTCTTAGCACATCTGCGATGGCTGATGCTGTTGCGCCGACACTGCAAATCAGTGGCAACACAATTATGAATGCATACGCTGTTAGCCAAAAAGTTAAAAACAATGGTAAAGCACGTGCACATCATTTTTCCAATGACATTTCTGACTTGTACTTCTTAGTAGCCGGTCGGACAGCGTCTGGGATCGAATATAAATATAAACTCAATTTCCAAGCATTTTCCAATGCAAATCCGCTTGTTACGCAGAACTACGTAGAATTCAACACAAATCTGGGTACATTCCAGTTTGGTAACGTTGTTGGTCCAGAAGACACTGTGATCCAAGATGCCGGTGCAATTGTTGGCGGTGCTGGGGCATTTGACGGCGGCTTTAAGAATGTTTTCAATATCTCCGCTTTCTCTCTGCGTGGAAACGATATTATTGGTGATACAGGCTATGCGACAAAGTTCGTTTATTATACAAAAGAACTCTGGAACGCTATTCGATTTGCTATCGGTTTTACACCACAAACATCTCACTTGGGTGATGCCAAGTTAGACAACAATTCCATCCAAAGCAATAGTAACGTTCCTGGCGTTCGTAACTTCTTGCCTCACCTACCATCCAACATGGATATTTATGGTGTTAACAGTTGGACCTTTGGAGCATCTTTCAAGAAAGATGTTGGCAATTGGGGTATCAATCTTAACGCTGCTTATGTCACTGATCGGTCTTACCTATCAGCAACAAATCAGCAAACCGCAACTTATAATACAGCGCTTGCCGGTAATTCTAAGCTAAAATTGCGTAATACATCTGCGTACCAGTTGGGTGCCATTATTGGTTACCGTCGTGCCAATGGTCACCTTATCCAAGTTGGTGGTGGCTGGTTGGATAACGGTCATTCCCGTAACTTCCGTAATCAAGCAACAATCAGCAGTGGTGGTAAAACTGTAACTACCGCTAATCTGCACAAGGGTGATTCTGGTCAAGCATGGAACGCTGGTGCTGGTTATACATTTGGCGCTTACAAGGTTGCTGCTTCTTACCAACACATGGAAAGAAAAACAGATGCTGTTAGAAAAGCAAAGACAAATGTCTGGAGCTTGACAGGTGACGTGGTTCCTGTGGCTGGTCTAAAGTTCTTTGGTGAAGTTGACTATGTCAGCACTAAATCTAATGAAGCTGCTCGTGGTTTAGCACAAAACTTTAGCAATGCCTTTAATGCTAAAGCAAATGCTGATACATTGGCGAATTCTAAGAACAACGGTACAGTATTTATTATGGGTACAAAAATCAGCTTCTAATCGAAGATTTGATTTGTTCTTAAAAGAACCCGGGAATTATCCCGGGTTTTTTTGTATTCAGAAGCGCTGTTTTTCTAGATAAAAACTTTAAAATGTCTTATAAAAAATTAAGAGTTTTATTTAAAGGTTATGATTAATGAAAAACAAATTAGGACTGATAGGGTCTCTCGCCCTGCTAAGCACCGTTGCTGAAGCGGGAAACTGGAATGCGGGTGCCCGCGTTAGCAGTTTAGGATTAGCTGCAGAAGGTGGGTATCAATTCAATGAAACATTTGGATTACGCCTCCAGGCGACATGGTGGGAGCATTTCAAAAAAACCTTAAGTTATGATAATGTTAAGTATCATAATGTTCGATTTCGACCTATTACCGTAACAGCTTATGCAGATTGGTATTTTTATACAAGGTGGTGGCGTCTGAGCGCAGGGTTAGGATATAATGCCACCCGCATAAGACTTAATCGTGATTTTAGTAATCATCCCAAGCCTGAGCGTGCGGCTACCGGTATTGTGTCTGCAAAATATCGTTTTAAGAGTCCCCTTAAATATTATGTGGGAACCGGTATTGATATCAGAAAAATTGGAGGCAGCAATTGGACGTTAAGCATGGATGCGGGCGCCTATTTTATGGGGAAAGTCAGAGCTAAAGTCCAGATGACGGGTGTTGCCAGATTCTCTCCTCAAGCGCAAGCTATTGCTAAAAGAGAAGCCGAAGAACTCTTGAATGATAAAAAATGGTTCTCAACCTATCCGGCCGTTAGCATTGGCTTTAAATATGAATTCTAAGAATTAACAAGAGGAAGAATTACCCTTCTTCTTCCTCTGTTTCCTCTTCCTTATCCAGCATTGAAGAGCGCATTTTTTCTAAACGAAGCTTTAATAAAGCTGTAAAATCAATTTCTTCATTAATTGGTTTGGCTTTAAGAATTCTGTTAGCAGCAGGCTGTAATTTAAAAGATTTTTCCTTAATTTCTTCTAAAACACCGGAGGATAAGGATGAACTGCCAACTTTTATAATTTGGGGAGCCCGTGTTGATGCATTTAATGGTCCTTTAAGGTGGATCAATGACATCTCATTTTTTTTTGATTTCTGTCCACTCCTTAATTTCGGCATTGGTGATAAAGATGGGGAAGGCGGTGGCGGCGGTGGGGGTGGTGCTTTAGAGGATTCATCTTTTAATTTTCGCTGTTGCTCTTCGATAAAACGCGCTTGTTCAGAGGCCAGAGCATAACGCCCGTGATAATCCGTTGCGATTTTTATTCCCATCGTGCCTGCGACAATTTCAAAAGCCAAAGTGGCATGATATTGAGGAGGAATATTACTCCAAACTTGGAATCTGGATTTAGGTGCATTTTCGTAATCAAATTGCAGACAATCTAATTGATAGTCAAAATAATGCTTAAGAATTGTTAGACTGGCTTTTTTATCATAGTTAAAGGTTTTTAAAAGAAAATTATGAAATTTATTAACTCTAATTTTTACTTCTTGTTCTAATGGAGAACTGGGATCACGCCAAAAGTGCGAAGCAAGATCTCGAGTTTTGGACCAATCATTCTTATGATATTCTTCTAAAGTTGCCTCGATGGAATTATGGAGCATTCCAATTAAGATTTGTTCTTTTGATTGTTCTTGAATTTCAGCTGCCGAACTTAGGCTGCTTAAAAGGGCACTCACATAAAGGAATTTTTTCATACCTTACCCCCTAGTAAATGACAAATATACTTTTAGTATCTCTTAATCAAATTAATTTTTCACTAATTATTAAGAGATTTTCAAACCATTAACACTTTGGATAATACCGAGATTCTCTTAAAGGAGTTGGAATGCGGTAAAGTGATGCTGGAGCGTTGTCTCTAATACCGATCGCCCCAACCTAAGTGCTTTAACTTGTGAAAATTGGTTGTGGATTTACTTTTACTATAAGAAAGGCGCTCTATAGCGCCTTGCGAGGTGCACCAATCAATCATGCCATGGCCGGATCGATGTTGCGGTTGCTTTGTCACGCGATTATAAGAGTGCGAGTGTGGTTGTTTGCTCACTAGAATATAGCTAAATTTTTCATCTTCATACCCTAAATCAGCCCCTTTCAAATTTTTATGGTGACTTGAACGATTCAGTCTTTGGGTAAAATGGCACCAATCTTGTCCAACCATCGGACATGTACGTGCATGCGGACAAGGGGGCCACGATATGGGCTCCTTGACCAATCAAATAGTGCCGCACTGTTTTTAATTGGGCAAAGCTTTGGGGTGTTCCAGGCGTAAGAATTAAAAGGTAATCAGTTGTGGCCGCCCACAGCTTGGCCACCATTTCAAGTTGCTGAGCCGCGTGAATTTCATTCAAAACATAGGAGAATAATACTAAATCCGCCTTGGGGAAGGATGGGAGTGCCAGAATATTATGCTGTTTCCATTGCCCTGAGGGGATGAGCTGTTGCCCCAGTCTAACCATATCGGCATTTTCTTCGATTAAAACACTGCTAATATCATTAAAGCGATCCATACAGGCCAATGTAGCCGTGCCCGGCCCACATCCCTATATCTAACGTAGACGCTGGAGTGTATCCCTCCGGGAGTTCATTTAAACAGTGTTTGAGACTAACAAATGTGGCGGGTAAACGGGGCCCCTATATAGGCTATAACTTCGAGTGATGAGCGGAAGCCGCGTTTGTTAGGGGAGGATCGATAACGGTGACTGAGATCCTCATAGGCTGTGGCGAGTTCCGTTGAGGGATAATTTGCTGTCACCTGACTTATACGGTCTTGAATCCAAGCGGGAAGCATCGTGACAGCTAACTTACTTAAACGGACATGTTGCGCGTGCCAGCTGGCAGGCGTACGGTCAAACCATCCAATTCCTCACTCATGATGATTTGACAGCCTAAGCGTGAGGTATGGGTCAAACCAAAAGCCAAATCAAGCATATCTTCTTCATCTTCACTGGCTTCTTGCAACACATCATACCATTCTGGATCCACAATAACGTGGCAGGTAGAACAGGCCAGGGACCCTTCACATGCTCCTTCCAAATCGATATCATTGCGATGAGCAATTTCGAGGACAGATAGACCAACGGGGGCATCAACTTCTTTACGATTGTCAGTTTGATCGATAAAAATTATTTTTGGCATAGATTTTCTCTCTTATACATCATCGACCCGCTGGCCTGACAAAGCGCGTTTCATATTACGGTTAATACGGCGTTCAGCAAAATCTTGGGTCAAATTTTCGACGGTTCTCAATTGAGCCTTTATATCATCTTTATTTTCAGAATTCAAAGATTTCCGTAGATCCTCAATAGCTTGATCAATTGCCTGTCCTTCTGAGAAGTCAACTAAATCACCATCTTGCTGTAAGGCTGTTGTTAACATACTGATGAATTGTTCTGCTTCCAGCTTGGTTTCAATCAATAACCGTTGATCAATATCACTGGCACCGTGTTCGTAATTATCACGCAAAATTTGCAAGAGTTCTTCGTCTTTGAGACCGTAAGAGGGATTAATTTCCACCTTTTGGGAGGTACCGGTGGTCATTTCCCGGGCGCTAACGGTCAATAATCCATCCACGTCTAAGGCAAACGTTATCCGAATGCGAGGGATGCCAGCAGTCATCGCCGGAATGCCCGTCAAAGTAAAAGTAGCAAGCGACCGACAGTCTTTAACAAATTCTCGCTCTCCCTGCACCACGTGAACAATCAAGGCCGTCTGACCATCCTCGTAAGTGGTAAATTCTTGAGCAATCGCAGCAGGTATGGAGGTATTACGATGAATAATTTTTTCAACAATACCGCCCATGGTTTCAATTCCCAAAGATAGGGGGGTTACATCTAAAAGGACAGTTTCTGACCCAATAGTTAGGGCTTCGGCTTGGAGCGCCGCCCCCAATGCCACCACTTCATCTGGATTTAAATTCGTTAAAGGGGGTTGGCCAAAAAACTGAGCGACCGCTTGACGGACCAGGGGCATACGGGTTGATCCTCCTACCAACACCACCCCATCGAGATCTGTCACCTGCAACAGGGCATCTTGGAGGGCCATTGTACAAACCTCAAGGGTTTGAGCAATCAAAGGAGCAACTAATTCCTTAAGATCATCTTTAGAAAAATTCGATTCCGTATATATATCATGCTCTGTCATATATTCTTTAATATGTCTTGCTTGGGAGAGAGAAATCTCTAGCTTCTCCGCGATCAGACGATCAATATCATCTCCGCCCAACTGGGTATCACCAGCGGTTGCAATAACCTGAAAAACACCCTGGGTAAAGCGAATAATTGATAGATCAAACGTCCCACCACCAAAATCATAAATCGCAAAGATTCCTTCGACCTTTTGGTCCAAACCATAGGCTAGGGCAGCGGCAGTAGGCTCATTAATCAACCTCAGAACCTTGAGACCAGCAAGTTGAGCGGCCTCTTTTGTTTGTTGGCGTGCTGCTTCATCAAAATAGGCAGGGACTGTAATAACAGCCTCTGAAACAGGTTCTTCGATAGCTTCCTCAGCAATTTTCTTCAGATACTTCAAAATATCAGCTGAAATTTCGACGGGTGTTTTTACCAAATCGCCACATTGTAAAAGGATGCCTTCTTGAGAAGGGGCTAAGGGATAAGAGGTTGTTAAGGAGGATGGGAGGTGGGCCAACCCCATTAAACGCTTAATGGAAGAAATGGTTTTATCTTGATGTTGAGCGTCAGTTCCAACAATTTCACTTTTACCCAAATACGAAACAATGGAAGGGATCAAGCGGGCGCCTGTATGAGAATTTAGGACTTTTGGTTGGCGATTTTTACTGACGGCAACGACCGAATGGGTGGTGCCTAAATCAATGCCAATGGCGGTGCTTTTTTTTACAAAATTTTCTTGTTGTTTAAGAGGGTCAACGAGTTGAACGAACATGCGGTTTCCTTAACGGATGATAATAAATTTCTTCCAGAATTTTGGTAAGGTAGGCAAATTCTAAATAAAGATAAGGTAAAGAATCGGCATCACTACCATCAAAAGCGGATTTAACAAACTCTAATCGTTTCTTGAGGTCAGTTTCAAGGTTTGTTAGTTCTTTTTCAAAGCGACATGCTGCCAGCTCTTCTCGCCATTGCATGACGCGCACAAGTAAGGTTGAATGGCCAACTGTTTTGCCATTTTCTCCAGGAACCTCTATCCCACGGCTTCTCAAGATTTCAGCTGCCCGTTTAAGGGGATCCTTTAGGATTTGGTAAGATTCATTAAATTTCATGGCGACAGTTGCCGCCGCTGCACGCTCTTGAGCAGTTTTTTTGACAAAAAGATCAGGGTGCACAAAGCTCAAGGCTCGGCGATGCCGATTCTCTAAATCAAAAAGATCGATATTATATTTGGGGGACAAACCAAATGTTTCAAAGGCATTAGACATGGAACGACTTTCCACAACCACAACGTCCTTTTTCATTCGGATTTCTAAAAACAAACCCAGAATGCAAGGTCTCGACAACATAATCCATTTCTGTTCCTAAGAGAAACAAAATGGCTTTAGGGTCAATCATTAATGTTAAATCATCAACAGTGACGACTTCATCAAACGCTGAAATCGTCTCGGCAAATTCCATTGTATAAGATAGTCCCGAACACCCTTTGGTCTTGATGCCAATACGGATCCCCGCCGCGGGTGTTTCCCGTTGCGACATCAACTCTCGCACGCGCTCTTTGGCGCTATCCGTTAGAGTCATTGGTACTGGACGCATAACCTACCCCTTTTGTTATGCAGCTGAGGCTGCATCATCTTTCTGATTTTTGCTTTTATAGTCTGCCACGGCTGCTTTAATCGCATCTTCTGCTAAAATTGAACAGTGAATCTTAACAGGCGGCAACGCCAAGTGGCGTGCAATTTCAGTGTTTTTAATGGCTTGAGCTTCATCAATTGATTTCCCCTTAACCCATTCCGTAATTAAGGACGAAGAGGCAATGGCCGAGCCACAGCCAAATGTTTTAAACTTTGCGTCTTCAATAATTCCCTCGGCAGTAACTTTAATTTGTAGTTTCATCACGTCGCCACAAGCCGGTGCGCCGACCAAGCCTGTTCCAACAGAATTATCATCCTTATCTAATGACCCAACATTCCGAGGGTTTTCATAATGATCTAGAACTTCTTTTGTGTAAGCCATTTTTTTTCTCCTTTTACAATACAAAACTTAATTTTTTTATGCGGTTTTTCCAATTATTATATACACTATATAAGCATCGATTTTATTCTTATTGAGAGTTAAACCTAACTTAGGGATTTTCACTCTACTCGTCCGCAATAAAGGTTAAAATCGATCCTTAACAGGTAACTATCTAGTGAGCCGCCCATTGGATTTTGGTGATATCTACTCCCTCTTGGGCCATTTCCCATAACGGACTCATGGTGCGCAGACGTTCTACTGATTCAATCAAAACAGCCAACGCTATATCAATGTCTGCTTCAGTGGTAAAACGTCCAATCCCAAACCGAATCGATGTATGAGCGAGCTCTTCGCCTACGCCAATGGCTCGCAAGACATACGAGGGTTCTAAAGACGCTGATGTACAAGCGGAGCCTGAAGAGACAGACAATTTCTTAATCCCCATAATGAGGCTTTCTCCTTCAACATACGCAAAACTTAAGTTCAGGTTACCTGGAATCCTGTGTACAAGATGTCCATTTAAAAATACTTCTGGTAATCGATCCATAACGGCATTATAGAATCTGTCAGCGAGCTTTTTGATACGAGCCTGTTCATCACCCATTTCCGCTTCAGCAATAGCACACGCTTCGCCTAAGCCCACGCATAAAGCCGGAGACAAAGTACCTGACCGCATTCCCCGTTCTTGGCCCCCCCCCGTAATTAAGGCTTGTAAACGTACCCGAGGACGCCGGCGAACATAGAGAGCACCGATACCTTTTGGCCCATAAATTTTATGCCCTGAAATACTCAAGAGGTCAATATTCATAGCCTCGACATCCAGAGGGATTTTACCAACGGCTTGGGCAGCATCGGTATGAAACAAAACCCCGTGTGCTCGACAAATTTTACCAATGTCGGCCAAAGGCTGAATGACGCCAATTTCATTGTTGACCGCCATCACAGAGACCAGAACGGTTGTTTCTTTAATCGCCGCTTTTAGATCTTCAAGGTTAATTAAGCCATGGGTGTCCACTGGTAAATAGGTCACCTCAAAACCTTCTTGTTCCAAATGGCGACAGGTATCAAGAACACATTTATGTTCAGTGACAACTGTAATGATGTGGTTTTTCTTCTCTTTATTAAAGTGAGCCACCCCTTTTATAGCTAAATTATTGGATTCAGTCGCACCACTCGTGAAGATAATTTCCCGTGGATCGGCTTTGATAATGTGGGCCACCTGGTCACGCGCTTGATCAACCGCAGATTCAGCTAACCATCCATGGGGATGGCTGCGGGAATGAGGGTTGCCAAAAACTTCACAAAAATAAGGAAGCATCTTTTCTAATACGCGTGGATCACAAGGGGTGGTTGCCTGATAATCCAGATAAATTTGTCCCTCAAGTGTTGATTTTTGATTGGCGGCGGGATTACATAAGTAGGTCATGACGCGATCCTTTCTTTTAAATTTTTTTGCGTCCGCTCATATAGCTGACGCCATGTATCAATAAATTTTTGACTATCTTGTGGTGTTGTAGACTGCCCCAAGCTAAGCCGCAACGATTGGCCTAATGTCGGCTCTTTTACTCCCATGGCTTGTAAAACAGGGGAGATTTTAACTTTACCAGACGAACAAGCGGAGCCTGCTGAAACAGAAATGCCCATGAGATCAAAGTGCATAACTTGAGTATTACTGGCAATGCCTGGTGTTGCAAAACAACTGGTATTGGGCAACCGAGGGGCTTTTTGTCCAAATATCGTGACAGTCGGGCATATTTGTAAAAGCTGTGTCTCGAGCTGATCTCTTAAGCGCTCAATCCCTGACCAATCTTGAGAAGTGTATGCTTTAATAGCAGCACCGAGGCTGACAATGCCGACCGTATTTTCAGTACCAGAGCGATAATACCGTTCCTGTCCGCCGCCTCTCAATAAAGGAGTTATAGGACTATGTTCATTAACCACTAAGGCACCAATTCCTTGAAGAGCGCCGATCTTATGACCCGATAAAGAAATAAAATCAAGCTTCAAATTTGCCCAATTGGTAGCAAGTTTTCCTATCCCCTGAACGGCATCACTGTGAATTTTAGCTCCATACTGACGAGCAATCGTGACAATATCAGCCAAAGGTTGGATGACCCCAGTTTCATTATTGGCTGTCATGATGCTGACTAAGGTTGGTTGGTCAGATCCTTTGAGTAACTCCTCTAAATGGTTTAGATCGACGCGGCCCTCTGAATCAACCTGACAACGCAGGGCTGCTTTATTGGCTTCCAGCACAGAATCATGCTCAATGGCACTCGTAATAATTCGGCCTGAAAATCCCTTAAGGATCATATTATTAGCTTCTGTTGCCCCACTCGTGAAAACAATTTGGGAGGGCTTAACGGTAAAATAATCGGCCACCTGACTGCGTGCTTCTTCCAATAGGAGCCGCACACTGCGGCCGTTGCTGTGAACCGAAGAGGCATTGCCAAGTTGGCCCATTGCCTCTATGACAGCTGTCTGAGCCGCAGGCAGTAATAAGGTTGTTGCATTATGATCAAGGTAAATACGGTTCATTAAGCTACCTTTTCTAATGGAGCAAATAAATTCTTTGCCAAGCCGCGTAATCGGCGTGAACAGATATCGTCTAAGGTTACATATTGGAGGAATCCTTCAACGACAGAGCTTAACTCTCCCCATAAATCATGGGTCATACACTTACTGGATGTTCCTTGGCACCCTATTGCCTCATGGGTAGAACAGCGGGTTGCCTTCAAGGGAGTGTCAACAGCGGCAATTACATCATAAACTCTTAATTCTTGTCGGGGGCGGCTTAACTTATATCCCCCATTGGATCCCCGACAACTGACCACCAAATCTGCTTTTTTTAAGCGGTTGAATAATTGTTCTAAATAAGCTAACGGTAACCCCTGACGCAAGGAAATGGCTGATAAAGGGACAGGTCCAGCTTCTCCATAGTGAGCTATATCCACCATGGCCATCACAGCATATCGTGCCTTTGAACTTAATTTCATAAAATTCTCCGTAGCTCTTCTAAAAAAGCCATGGTACACTTAATCACAAACTGAAGATACGTACTTGAAAATTCAATACTTCTTAGGATAGATTTAGCTATTCTGACTAAATTGGTCAAGTATAGATTTCTTTAGAGTGTATTTTTTTATAACATCGCGAGTGAAAGGGGAAACCCATGGCCGAAGTTATTTTTAACGGTGCTGCTGGAAGAATTGAAGGCCGCTACCATCAAAACGCGCAAGAAGATGCGCCGATCGCTCTTGTCCTCCATCCCAATCCTCAGTTTGGGGGGACGATGAACAACAAGGTTGTGTATGCCTTGTATCGCACATTTGTCGATTTAGGATTTTCTACGCTTCGTATTAATTTTCGAGGGGTTGGCCGTTCAGAAGGAACCTTTGATAATGGCGAAGGGGAATTGAATGATGCCGCAACTGCGCTGGATTGGTTGCAGACGGTGAACCCAACGTCGTCGAAGTGTTTTATTGCTGGATTTTCCTTTGGTGCCTGGATTGCGATGCAACTGTTAATGCGCCGTCCAGAATTGGATGGATTTATCTCTGTGGCCCCGCCCGCGGATCGATATGACTTTAGCTTTTTGGCACCCTGTCCTGTGCCAGGCTTGATTCTCCAAGGGGCCAAAGATGATATCGTTCCCTTTGGTTATGTGGCTAAAATGGCGGATAAGTTGCAGCAACAACGGGGCATTCGGATTGATTATACTCAAATAGCCGATGCTGATCATTTCTTCTCGGGTAAATTACCAGAAATGTGCCAGATTATCGAAGGCTATATCAAACAACGCCTAGCCATAAGATCAGTTGCTTAGGCGGTTAAGCAAGATTGTGAGAATCGGTCCATAAAGCAAAAAACTTTCCCGGCCTTAGTCCGGGTTTTTTTATAGGACGGTTGTTTGCTAAGCCATTCCGTTAACTTTTAAACAAGAATTTGAGTAAAAAGATCTTTACTCTAACTCTTCTTTAAGATGGACATAAGATGTAACTTTTTTTACGCCGTCGATATGGCGGGCATAATCCAGGACAGTGCTTAGTTCTTGCTGATCCTGGGCGATACCCATCACGTAAACATTGCCGCTCACCGTTTTAATGCTATAATTTATAGATTGAATATTCTTTTCAAACAGCAGTTGTGACTTAATTTGTGCAGTAATCCAGCTGTCCTTAGCGTACACACCCACAGAGGCACCTTCTGAAGTGGCGATATTATCGATAACGCGTTTTACCCCTTTAACTTCCCAAGCAATTCTTACAGCCTCTAGATGCATTTCGTTCGTGGGAACAGCACCTGTTAGCATGACTTCGCCATTCTGTACGATGACATTGACGCGGGCATGAAGATCAGGGTCTTTTTGATATAAACCAACACTAACTTTAGTCGCAATCTGGGTATCTGATAGGGAACCCGCAACTCCCTTTTCTTTCACGAGGGCGCCTCCCACAACGGCAGCCCCTCCACCAATGATCGCTGGAGCACACCCCCCCAACATGAAAGAAATAAGAGATAAGGGTATCATTGTTTTTTTCATTTTTTATCCTTTAACTTAAACTGTGCGCCATGCGTCTTTAAGATGATATAATCCCTTAGGCGTGGCAATAACAACATCAAATCTTACTGTATTAAAATCAATATTAACTGAGCTAAGATAGGCTTGACCAGCCTTTTCTATACGGTTGCGTTGTTTTGCGGTAATTGCGTCTAAGCCGGCGTTTAGGTATTTTCGTTTTTTAACTTCAACAAAAACCACTGTTTTTCCCCGCTTCACAATAAGATCAATTTCTCCCCATGGTGTTTTATATCGCCGCTCTTGAGGAATATATCCTTTAAACAAAAGAAATAACCCTGCCAGGTATTCGGCTACTAATCCTTTAGTGTAGGATGTCCATTTCATTTCAAAGCAAGTGCCCTTTTATAAATATCTTTCCGTGGTAACCCTAATGTTCCTGCAACCAGGGTACAAGCATCCTTCAGAGAGTGGGATTTCATGGCGTCAATCAACGCTATATCGATATCTTGGGGAGAAAGAGTAGGACCTATCTTAAGGGGGGGTGAGAGAACAAGAACAATTTCTCCTAAGATTTTATCCCGTTTGGAGAAAGCCTCCAAAACCTCAACAATTGTACCGCGCACAACCTCTTCATGGAGTTTGGTTAACTCTCGCAAAACAGCAATTGTGCGTTGGGTAAAAACAGGAACCATCGCTTGTAACGTTTTTAGCAAACGATGGGGCGATTCATAAAAGATGAGAGAGGCATCAATACCTTGGAAATCAGTAAGCTTTTTTGTATCCACAAACCCACAAAACATAAACCGATCGGTGGGAAGGCCTGATAAAGCTGCTGCTGTAACAACAGCTGAGGCACCCGGAATAACAGTAACAGGAAGATTTTGATCTTGCAAAGCCTTAACTAATTTATAGCCAGGATCACTAATTAAGGGCATCCCCGCATCACTAATAAGAGCCAGTTTCTCTCCTGCCTCAATTCTATTAATGATTTCAGGGATTAGGGCTGTTTCATTATGCTCATGCAAAGATTTTAAGGGTGCTTTAATGGAAAAGGTTTCCAATAAGGGACGGCTAGTTCGTGTATCTTCACAATAAATTAAATCAGCTTTTTGCAAAACATCGAGGGCCCGTAACGTGATATCTCCTCGATTACCAATGGGGGTTGCAATAATATGCAACCCCGCCTTCACAAGGGGAAGAAAATCAGGCAAGTTAAGCATGATTTTAACGACATTTGTATTGTTTAAAAAGATCTTTAGCCTTGCTCATGGTTGACTTTTCTTTAGGAAAGTCAGCTTGTAATTTCTTTAAAACAACACAAGCCTTTTTGGTTTCACCTTGGAGGTTAATGGCTTGAGCCATTCCTACTAAGGCCTGAGCACCCAGCGATCCTTTTGAATTAGCTTTATACGCTGCTGCAAAATCAGCTGCTGCCATCTTAGCGGTATCTTTCTGTTTGGTTTCGGTTGCAAGCGCCAATTCGCAATTAGCAATATGCAGCTTTGCTTGGCTCACTTGCTTGCCTTTTGGATACTGCTTGACGTAATAGCGGAAAGCTTCTTCGGCTTCACCATACTCTTTGTTTTTATATAATGCCATTGCCTGATTGTACTGGGCACTGTCATCGCTTTTTTCTAAAATCCCTGTAGGTGCTTCTTTTTCAGCTTTCTCAGTCGCTTTATCGCGAGCCGTTTCTTTTGTCGAGGTAGGAGAGGTCGATAAATCTTTGAGGATTGCCTCTACATCATCCTCCGCATCATTATCGCCTGCGCTCTCAACACCCGCCCCAGCGTCCTCAGCAGAGTCGGGAGCGGCAGAAACAGTTGAGATCGTTCCAATCATTGTTGAATTTTTAGAGGCCTGATGCTCTAAGACTTCAAGGCGACCTCTAAGTTCTTTGATTTGATTTTTTAAAGGTTCTAGATCTTCTTGTGTGGCAAAATCTTCTCCGCTGGCGCTTTGCCCCCCCATCTTTTTTTCAAGATCGCCAATACGGGCACTTAAATCCCCATAAGATTCATCCGCTCTAACAGCTAAAGACGACGATAAGCATAACATTAAACACAGGGTTGTCGATAATTTCATGGGCTATCCAATTCTCATTATTTATTAAACATAATCTAACAAATATTTCTTCTAAATCCTAGATTTGATTAAAGCAATAGTTTTAATCAAAAAGGCGCCTATAAAGGCGCCTCTGGTAAATTATTTAAATCCTCAAGCTTAACCAAAACTGTAAGTTACACCCATCACCACGGATGTTTGACCGGTGCGAATGCGGGCCCGAGAATTTTCAAAAGTGAGTGCTGCTGGAACAGTGTTTGGAATTCTAAAGCTCATTTTTTTCGGTAAGCTATATTTTGCCTCTAAGCGAGCACGCCATTTACCGCCCACGGGTGCCTCAATACCAATCCCGGGCACAAACGCAAATTTTGTTGTGCTTTTAGAAACGGGTAAAATTGTTGTCTGATCTGTACCTCGATAGGTAAATTTATGAGTGGTCCATTCGCCGCCTAAACGGATAAAGGCAACCGCATCTGACGAGGTACGATAGCCAATTCTAGCAGAAAATCCATAGGAAGCACGGTTTCTAATCTTAAAAGTTTCATTATTATTAAGGGCTTTTTCTTCTAGGATTTTATCATCTGTGGTATCAAAGTTGCCTAAAAGTTCAAATCCCATCAATAGATTGTTACAAGGATGAGCATAGCCAACGAGAAGGCCCCCTAAAAATCCTTTATCACTAATTCTGTTATTCCGACGGATATTGTTGGCATCGTTAACCGATGTAAATTTGCCATCTGTGATACCCATGCCGACAAATGGCCCAACATAAATATTTCCCCGTGTTGCTTCTGCTCCGCTAATAAGCCCGATCATAGAGCTCAATAATAAGATCTTTTTCATACTCACTCCTTAAAACGCTGGACCTCTAGAATATTTAAAATGCATTCTAGAAAAATTTTACCTAACAATAATAGGGTGGAGTAAGTTAAATACCTTCGTCAAGGTCTACAGAAAATTAAATTTAAATTAATTTTATAGAATGGCCGAGCTACCTCACTTCTCTTCTAAAATTGAGAAATTAAATGACCAACATTAACTGATATTTAATCTTATTATTTTAATATCAAGTTATGTAAAGTGTTTGACCTCATAAACGGAGAACAGTCTATGTATAAACCATTTTTGAAAGCAACGATGTTGTTTATGCTTGCTTCTACAAGCATTTATGGCACCGATGTAAAACCCGCTACCTGTGCGCCAAAAATTAATGAAGTTCTCAATATGCCAGATTCTCCGCAAAGATTAGCGCTTGCGTTGAGAGTTCGACAGGTCTGTGCTCCGATGTTTCCTGCAAGAATGACTCAGATTAATGCAATTATTAATAATTTGCAGGCTCCTCCTCCTCTCAATCTTGGCAATAATGCGCCTCTACCACCACAGCCACAGATGGGTAATGCGATGCTGCCTCCTCACGTCAACCAGGCACCCCAGGCTCAACCGCAGCATGTTGTTAACGATCTTCATCAGCAACACGCCCAAGATGAAGAAGCAAATCTGTTACTAGGTGAAGGAGGCCAGCCCCCTCATGATGGTGAGGCCGATATCGTACCCCCTCCACAACATGTGGGTAACATGGATCAACCGCCACAGGGTGAAGAAAACATCCAACGTGATGAACACCATAACCGGAATATGGTAAATGATGAACAATATCCTAATGTTGGTGGCAATGAGGAAGACCCTTATGATAGGCCCCTTCCACCGCTTCCCCAACCTCTAGAGCACGAGGTACTCCCGGTCCAACCCGGTGAAGGAATCCAACCCCCTCATAATGGTGAGGCCGATATCGTACCCCCTCCACAACATGTGGGTAACATGGATCAACCGCCACAGGGTGAAGAAAACATCCAACGTGATGAACCCCATAATCCAAATATGGTGAATGATGAACAACATCCTAATATTGGTGGCAATGAGGAACACCTTCATGATAGACCTCTTCCAGTGCTTCCTCAACCACAGGTAGGTGGTGTAATGCTACAACCTCTAGAGCAGGAAGCACGTCCGGCCCAACCGCAGAATGTTGTGGACGATATTCATCAGCAGCACGTCCAAGCTGAAGACGCAAATCTGTTACCCGGTGAAGGAAACCAACCCCATCCTAATGGAGAACAAGCAGAGGCCCCTCAAGAAAGGGATAATGAAGAGATGAATCAAGCCGATCGGGGGGAAGAGAGAGCTCACAACAGTGACCCACAACTCATCGATCATCACGAGGAACAGGTATGGCATGAGGAAATTGTGGGGGGACGGGGAATCCTTAACGAAGCAGATATGGGTTTGCAACCTCCCCAGACTTTATTAGATCAGATTCGACGAGGAGAACGATCCTTAAATCCTGTTGAAAATAGACAACTTAATCCTTTACCTTCAGAGAACAACTTGGCCAATCAGCTCCGACAGAGAATAGAAAATCGACGTAGAGCCATACAAGATGATGATTCTGATTCTGATACCGACTCAGGATATGGGTCAGAATAAGATAGTGAGAGGAAACACCAGGGGCAGGAGATTATTCTCCTGCTCTTCTTTTATCATTACAATTTTGCAAATTCCGCTAAATCAGATGGTAAATCCGAAAGAAAACGCATGACTTTTCCTGAGACCGGATGAATAAATGAAATTTCTTTAGCATGCAAGGCTTGGCGAGAAAAATTGATTATCGATTCAGACCATAAGGCTTTTGCGCCTTTAGGAAGGCGACCGTAAAGGGGATCACCGACTAAAGGGTGTCCTAAATGAAGCATATGGACCCGGATTTGATGAGTGCGGCCCGTGGCAAGCTTACACTGTACCATACTAATTTTCAGGCGCGTCTCTTCGCAATTCCCAAAGGTAGCTAAAACTTTATAATGGGTTATAGCTTCTCGGCCCCCTTGATTTAGCACACTCATTTTTTGACGGTTACGGGGATGGCGGCCAATTAGAGTCTCAATAGTCCCCTGCTGAGGATAAGGTATCCCCCAAACAAAAGCAATATAGGTGCGAGATAAGCTACGGTCACTAAATTGCGCGGATAAAGCATGGTGAGCCATGTCATTTTTGGCAACAACCATGAGGCCTGAAGTATCTTTGTCAAGTCTGTGCACAATACCCGGACGCTTGACGCCCCCAATACCTGATAAGGAATCGCCGCAATGCCCCAGTAAGGCGTTTACAAGGGTATCTTCCCGATGGCCGGGGGCTGGGTGCACCACCATACCCGCTGACTTGTTAATGACTAACAGGTCTGCATCTTCATAAATAATATCTAAAGGAATGGACTGCGGGGGTGGGGTAGCTTCCTCAGCTTCTGGTATGGTAAGGGTAATCTGATCGTTGTTTACAAGCTTCATCGATGAGGAAATTTTACGGTGAGGAATAATGTCAACCTGACCTGTATCAATCAACCCCTGAATTCGGGTTCGACTTAAATGAGGAAATGATAGACTGAGAGCCTTATCAAGCCGCTGACCAGCAAGACACACGTCAATAATTAAACTGTAAGTATCAGATTTACTTTGCATTTTATTAAAATTAAAATTTGCACTTGCGCACGAAGTAGATTTCATTAGATTAGATAGTATCAGAAAACAACACGACAGAGGTAGTCTAATGAATAAAATATTGATGTCAGCTGCAGTTATTTTGGGTCTTTCTCATATAGCGATGGCTGAGGGAACCAAGGCGCCTGAAAAACTCGAGCAAAAAGAGCAAGCTTTAGTAAAATCTGAGCGTGATGAAAAGAAATCGGCTAAGAAAGATGAGCGTGCTCATAAAATTTTAGCAGCCTGCGAAAAAGATTTGAATAAAGCTGAAGACCAAGGAAAGCTTTTGAGAGGTCTAGATAAGAAAAGATCTGATTTACTTATTGCTCATGCCAAACTTGAAAGGGATGCTGCAAAGGATCCAGAAATGGAGGCAGACATGCTGCAAAGCGCTCGCTTGTGCAAGCGCTATGTAGGAAAGGCAAAGAAGATTGAAAAACCAGACGATAGAGCTGCAATAAAAGAAGAAGGAAAAAAATAGTAAGATCTAGTATTTTAAAGAGTGAGATAATTTACTCTTTAAGATTTACTATGTGTTATTAATCTTATTGAAAATTATCTTGCCGTAAAATTTGTCAACGCTTATTTTAATAATCTAAAAACCTCGTTAAGATCTCAGAGTAGCCATGTTTTACAGTCTATCCTTAACAAAGCTTTCAACTTTTGTGATTTTTATAATGTCTGCATTCGTGGCCCATTTCCGCGGCAAAGTTAAATACAAACCGATCCGGCAGTTAACGGACCATTCCACTTTTATGGCTCCTATAAACTGTTTTATGTACATGTTTTCAAAGGTTCCCACCACCCCTTATTTAGACCGAGGTTTGTTCCCCGACTTAGAAATTTTTAAGGATAATTGGCAGATCATTCGTGGCGAAGCTTTACAACTCTTAGAACAAGGTAGTATTAAAGCATCTGAAAAACATGATGATATGGGATTTAATTCATTTTTTAGGCGTGGCTGGAAACGTTTTTACCTTAAATGGTATAATGATCCGTTACCGTCGGCGGCTGCTACTTGTCCTAAAACGCTAGAACTGATCGCAAAAGTTCCTTCTGTTAATGCTGCAATGTTTACCTTTCTGCCAGCGGGCAGCCGCTTGGGATTGCATCGGGACCCTTATGCCGGTTCGGTGCGATATCATTTAGGATTGATCACCCCTAACAGCGATGAATGTTTTATTGAGGTGGATGGTCAGCGTTATGCTTGGCGTGACGGCGAAGATGTCTTGTTTGATGAAACCTATTTACATCAAGCCGAAAATCAAACCAATGTTGATCGGCTAATTTTCTTTTGTGATGTGGCTCGTCCAATGTCGAATCGCTTGGCAACTTTTATGCGTTGGTTTTTTGGTAGATTTTTTATCACGGCGGCGGCAGCTCAAAATACAGATAAAGATCCTATCGGTGTGCTAAATCAAATTTTTAAATATATTTTTGTGTTTCACACTGCAACGAGGGGGGTGAAACTTAATTATCCTCTCTTGCATAAAATTTTGAAGTTTGGTTTTTTTGGGAGCTTAGTTTATTTAATCTTTATATGGTAGCATAAAAATTATGTGTAGGATTTTATCTACTTTATCTAATTTTGCTAGTCGCTATCCTCGATTGGCAATTTTTATATTTGGGGGCTTAGCAAGCTTCAGTTTTGCTCCTTTTTATTGTTTCCCTGCTGGAATCTTAGGATTTTCTGGGATGCTTTATTGTATGACTTTTCCATCCTGGGCTAACCGTCCCTATTTCTATGGTTGGTGGTTTGGTTTTGGCTATTTTATGGTTGGTTTGTACTGGATCGCCAACGGCTTAAAAACCGCGGGGTTTTGGTATTTAATGCCTTTAGGGTGGGTTGGCCTACCAGCGATGTTAGCGTTGTTTATTATGCCTGTTGTGGGATTGAGCTGCCACAGCGCGCGCCCGGGTTTAGCGCGTTCTCTTTTGTTCACAATTTTATGGTCAATAATGGAATACTTGCGGGGTCATATTCTGACAGGGTTCCCCTGGAATTTGAACGGTTATGCTTGGCCGCTAGAAATTTTGCAAGTTACCTCAGTTATTGGAATTTATGGTTTAAGTTTACTGTCGACATTATTGTTTGTGAGTTTAGCAAGCAAGAATAGAACTTTCATTGCAGGCTGCCTTATTCTTTTTATGGGGCTTTATGGATGGGGATATCAGCGTCTAACTCAGTTTCCTACTGAAAGGACAGGCGTTAATATGCGGCTGGTTCAAGCCTCCATTCCGCAACAATTAAAGTGGCTCTCTGGCCATTTTGAAGAGAACTTTAATAAGCATCTGGGGCTTAGTATGATGGAGGGGGAACGACCCCTGAAAGCTATTATTTGGTCAGAAGCAAGTATTCCGACATTTATCACAGACTATCCGGTTATAATGGGAACGCTAGCGGCAACTGCCCCGTCTCAGGGATATATGATTGTTGGGGGTCCTCGCCGTGGAACGGATAATCAAATATATACTAGCACTCTGGTGGTTGATACTCAGGCACAGTTGGTAGCCTCTTATGATAAATCCCATTTAGTGCCCTTTGGTGAGTATTTCCCTTTACGGAAAATATTTCCTTATATGAGTAAACTAACCCATGGAGAACAAGACTATACAGCGGGTCTCTCTCTGCAAACTTTAACGATTGACGGACTCCCACCATTTTCCCCCTTGATTTGTTATGAAGCAATTTTCCCAGGGGCAGTAGTGACAACCCCACGTCCCGACTGGATGCTTAACCAAACCAATGATGCATGGTATGGCTATTCGAGTGGGCCTTTTCAACATTTACAAATTGTGCGTACTCGGGCTGTTGAAGAAGGAATTCCTTTGGTTAGATCCGCAAACAATGGAATTTCAGCAGTTGTTGATGCAGTTGGGCGTATTACTGAGCAACTGGGATTGGATGAATTTGGTTTTATTGATTTTGAGTTACCCAAGGCTCTCCCTATTTCTACGCTGTACTCTCAGTACCGCGATCTAGCCTTTTTTATCCTTATGGGTGCTTTAGGAGTGGTGTTTCTGCTTGTCCGACGGAGACACCATGCCTGATACAGATTTTCTGAATATTGGGCATAATCTTAGAATGCTGCGAAAGCTGAGAGGAATTAGCCAAGCGGCCTTAGGCCAAATGATCGGTGTGTCAGGTCAAATGATCCAAAAATATGAAACAGGTCAAAGCCAAGTCTCATCCAAGATGCTGCATCTTCTTGCTGAGAAATTGAATGCAGATATTCGCCAGTTTTTTGATGGGGGAGAAGGATTTGTCGATTTATCGGAAGATGGGGCCACTTATGAGGTGGAAGTAGATGATCGCATCAAAGATTTAATTAAAGTATATTCCCAGCTTTCTAATGATGATAAAGATCGTCTTATTGCTATGGCCAATGTTCTCTCAAGTTTAAAAAAAGATAAATCATAGAAGGCTTACATTCTTACGATCAATAAATAATTCAGAGCGTTAAGGCAGCTTAGTTATAGAATTTAATGATGAAAGAGGATGAGGTAGTGTCTCTTAGACTCTATCTATTTCATGAAAGAAGATATTTTAATTAAATAGGCTATTAATAAAGATTTGATTAATCAACCTTTTAAGATCTACCTGTTAAAGAGATTAACCATCTTGTAATTTTATTACTCAAAGAAGTTTGTTGACAAAATTATCTTTCAAGCTTATAAGATATAACACTATGCATATTCAAAGTCTTTTTTAATGAATAGAACCTCAGCGATGGTCATATTTATTAAGACTGTAGGAATGTCTGTTGTCCCAGGAGGGGACTATACTTTATAACCTTCATTTGTGAGTCTAAGCTGACATTTTATAAACGGATATAACCGATGCCTTACAAACGCGTAGTTTTAACTTCTGGCTTTGCCATGTTTTCCATGTTTTTTGGTTCTGGCAATCTTGTCTTCCCTCTTTTAATTGGAAAAGAAACTCTCGATGTTTCTGTGTATGGAACTCTAGGTCTCATTGGGACGGCTGTTATTGTCCCTTTTTTGGGATTGTTTGGCATGGTCCTTTATAATGGCGATACTCACGCTTACTTTAATAAATTGGGTAAAGTACCCGCCTTTCTGTTAACACTGATAATGCTCTCATTGATGGGGCCTTTTGGTGTGGTTCCTCGATGTATTACAGTGGCCTATGGGGGTTTAAATGTCCTTTATCCAGACATGACCTTTATGTGGTTTTCTTTGGTTTTTTGTGCATTCGTGACTTTCTTAATATGGAAATCTAACCGCGTTGTTGATGTTATTGGTTTAATTTTAACACCCTTTAAACTAGGGGGATTGTTATTACTCTTGTTGGTGGGCTTATATTACGCACCGCCGGTTACTTCCACGGCTATATCCTCCAGCACAGGTTTTTTTACAGGGCTGCACTTAGGATATCAAACGATGGATTTGATGGCGGCCTTTTTCTTTTCGGCCACTACAGTTGCGTATTTGCGGCAGAACCTCCACAAAAGTGATGATGGTCAAGTTCTATTTAAAATTAGTTTATATTCTCTATTGATTGGAGCCGCACTTTTAGCAATAGCCTATATAGGATTTGTGGCTTTAGGAGCCTATTATGCACCTGATTTAGTTGGAGTTAAGCCCGAATCATTGCTTGTTGTTATTGCTGATAAGACCTTGGGAGCTTTGGCTTTGCCGATTGTGGGTTATACAATGGCTGTTGCCTGTCTTGCAACAGCTGTCATTTTAACAATTCTTTTTGTTGATTTTCTCCATAAGGAAATTTTTAAAGAAAAAATTGGGGAAAAAACCGCAATTTTTATAACCATTGGAACAACCTTTGCTATTTCTCTTTTAGGATTTTCTAAAATTTGTTCTGGCTTGGGCGAAATCTTAGAAGTAACTTATCCCGCCCTTATTGGTTTGGCGGTGGGAAATATTTTAGCTAGCATGACAAAAATAGATCTTTCTCGTTATGCATTTTGGGGTATATTGATTCTCAATGTAGCCTATAAATACATATATTAACCATGATGTTTGTTCGATTTATCCTTTGTGTCTGTCTAGGGTTTGTTGGTGAAAGCTATGGACAAAATAGTCAATCCAAACTGAAAATTGTCGCAACATTTTCTATTTTAGGTGATTTAATTCGCAATGTGGGTGGCGACACGATTGACGTCAAATTTATTGTTCCGGAAAATTCGGATCCTCATGTCTATCAACCGACGCCTCAAGATGCTGCCCTCTTAGCGAAAGCTGATCTGGTGTTCGTTAATGGCCTTGATTTTGAAGGTTGGTTTGAGCGCTTGATTTCTAATTCAGGCTATAAAGGCAAAGTGATTGTTGCGGGTAAAAATGTGAGTCCAAGAATTTTAGTCGGCTCTCAAGGTACTGCTGTAGATGATCCCCATGCGTGGCATTGCGTTAAAAATGCTATTCTCTATGTGGAAGTTATTGCTGAAGCACTGATAGAAGCACGGCCAGATCTTAAAGAGTTAATCTTAAAAAACAAAATAGACTATTTAAAAAAATTAGAAAATTTAGATGCCTGGGTTGAAGAACAGTATACACCCTTTCCTATCAACAAACGGTTAGTGGTTACCACTCATGATGCATTTTGGTATTATGGGGGTTCTTATAAAATTACATTCCTGTCTCCAGTTGGGATCTCTACCGATGCAGAACCTTCTGCAGCATCGGTCGCTCATTTGATTAAGGAAATTAAGGCCAAGGATATACGGGCTATCTTTATTGAGAGTTTATCCAGCCGTAAGCTCGTCGAAGAAATTGCTGCTGAGGCGGGCGTCACTGTTGATGGAACGCTGTATGCTGACTCTTTATCCTCGCCTCATGATTCCCCCGCGCCAGCCCCGACTTATATTGACATGATTCGTCATAATACGCTTGAAATTGTCAAGGGTCTGAAATCATGAAAAGACATTTTAATGGCTTTAAGATCTTAGAAATTGTAGCATGACTTTATAGAGTCAATGTCAATTAATCAACGAGTGAGTCAGCCATGGTATTGAATGCTTTACAAGAACAAGAAATTTTAAACCAACAAGAAGAATTTTTTCCAACACGTCGGGCGACTGTGCCCGCCTTAGAAGAAATTCTTTTTGATGCCATTCCGTTGTTAGACCATGGTTTTATCCGTCTTATTGATTATATGGGAGATGATGCGGCAATCGTTCAAGCGGCCCGAGTATCCTATGGTAAAGGGACGAAGAAGATTAGTGAGGACCAAGGACTGATCAATTATTTGATGCGTCATCGCCATTCGACTCCTTTTGAAATGTGTGAAATTAAATTTCATGTGAAGCTGCCAATTTTTGTCGCGCGCCAATGGATTCGTCATCGGACAGCAAATGTGAATGAATATTCAGCACGCTATTCAATTCTCGATAAAGAATTTTACATTCCCCGACCAGAGCATATGGCAGCTCAATCTAAAGTTAATAATCAAGGGCGGGGTGACGTTTTAGAAGGCGCTAGAGCAGGAAAAATTATGCAGCTTTTAAAAGAGGATGCAGACCGTGCTTATGACCATTATCAACTGATGCTTAATGAAACGGAAACCGGTGATAAGATTGATGACAATGAAGAGGGATTAGCTCGTGAATTGGCACGAATGAATTTACCTGTTAATTTTTATACGCAATGGTATTGGAAGGTTGACCTGCACAACTTCATGCATTTCCTTTCTTTGCGGGCAGATCCTCATGCTCAATATGAAATTCGTGTTTATGCCGAGGCCATGCTTGAGGTAATGAAAAAGTGGGTTCCCCTCACCTATCAAGCTTTTATGGATTATCGAATGAGGGCGGCTTACTTATCGGCAAAAGGTTTATCCGTTATGCGGACCTTACTCACGGGTCAAAAGATGACTCGCGAAGAGTCAGGGATGAGTCTGAGAGAATGGCGTGAATTAGAAAGTGTTTTGCAGATAAAACTTCCATAATGTTACGGCTTTATCATTTTTTAGCTCAATTTCTGACACCCTTGCTAAAGGTTCATTTAAAACGTCGCCTCAAGCAAGGCAAGGAAGAGCCTACTCGGTTATATGAACGCTTTGGGGGGGCTTCCTTGCCACGACCAAAAGGAAAATTGATTTGGATTCATGCCGCAAGCGTGGGAGAATCTGTCTCAGTTTTGCAGCTAATTACAGATCTACGGGCCAAGCATCCTGAAGTTTCCATTCTTTTAACCACAGGCACAGTTACCTCGGCGCGATTGATGACGCAGCGATTACCGCGTGAGGTACTTCATCAATACATCCCCTTGGATGTCCCACAGTGGGTGACACGATTTCTAGACCATTGGCAACCTAATGAAGCTATTTTTTTAGAATCGGAGTTGTGGCCTAATATCCTGCAAGCAGCAAAAAAAAGATCTATTCCCTTGCTGCTCGTGAATGCAAGTTTGTCAGAAAAAAGTTATAAACGTTGGCGTTTGGCAAAATCTGTTGCCGCAAAGATTTTTTCTTATTTTGATCGGATCCTCACGCCCAGCCTTGAGACAGCTATGCGCTTAAAGAGTTTGAGTGTTAGAACAGTTGACCTGACAACGAATCTCAAGTTTACGACAACTTCCTTGCCGGTTAACCAAGAAGAGTTATCTCATTTAAAGGATCATATAAAACGCCCTCTTTTTACAGCGGCCAGTACGCATCCCGGGGAAGAAGAAAAAATGATCAAGGCTTATTTGTCTCTTAAGCAAAGGTATCCTGATCTGTTGTTTATTCTGGCTCCCCGTCATCCTCACCGTGCCGAAGAAATTGTTAAAATGTTAACGGAGGAAGGTTTTACAATTGCTAGACGCAGTTTAGGAGAGATTCCGACTTCAAATCATCAAATATGGCTTATTGATACAATTGGGGATCTGGGATTAATTTACTCTCTGGCCCCTTTTTGTTTTCTCGGCGGGTCGTTGGTTTCGATTGGGGGCCATAATGCAATTGAACCGTTTGCTCTCAATTGCTTGGTGATTCAAGGTGATCAGACTTTTAAATCTAACCATATTAATCTACTTCTGGCTTCTGTTGTGGTGACAGTAAAGAATCCAGAGGATCTTATCGTTGCAGCAGAGGCTTATCTACAATACCCGGAAAAACTTCTTCCTCTCCAACAACAAGCTCAAGCTATTTTAGCAGAACAACGGCAAGGCCTTCAGGAGATTATCGATAAAATTATGGAATCGATGCGATGACCTTAAAGGCTCCTAAATTCTGGCAAAAAAAAGGCTTGTTGAGCCTTATTTTATCGCCGCTCGGTTGGCTTTATGGGCAGATTGTGGCATGGCGTTTAAGAAGTCATAAGAATAAGGTGAGTGTGCCGGTTATCTGTGTGGGCAATCTAACGCTGGGTGGGGCGGGTAAAACTCCCGTGGTCATTGCTTTGGCGCAAGAGTTTCAGCGGTTAGGGCATACACCTCATATTTTAAGTCGAGGGTATGGCGGCAAAGGTTATCAAGTTTTAAGGGTTGAGACGACACAACAGACGGCAGCTGAGGTAGGTGACGAGGCTTTGCTTTTAGCGGAGATTGCTCCGACATGGGTGGGCGCGGATCGATATCAATCGGCTCAGGCGGCGGTAGCAGCGGGTGCAACCCTGCTCATTATGGATGATGGACTCCAAAGCCCAACTTTATATCAAGACTTTAAAATAGCAGTTTTTGATGGGCAAATCCCGTTCTTCAATAAAAGGATTTTTCCGGCTGGTCCCTTACGCGAAGATTTTTCGAAAGGGCTGCAGCGTATTGACTATTTGGTTTTAAATAATTTTAAAGATATTCCAAGCTGGGCTGTTAAATTACCCTGTACGCTAGCAACCACCCTTTCCGATCAAATACCCACGAAAGAACGATATTTAGCTTTTGCCGGAATCGGATATCCTGAAAAGTTTTATTGGCTGCTTGCAAAGAAGGGGTTCAATATTATTGAAACGCACTCATTTGCTGATCATCATTTTTATTCTAATCAAGAGATAAATGAGTTAATTCAAAAAGCGAAAAAGATCAAAGCCCATCTTATCACAACAGAAAAAGACTTGGTAAAAATCCCAAAAGATGCTAAAAAAAATATTCAGTCTTTAAAAATCCGCTTAGAGGCTGATCTTACTGAAATAGTTAATAAAGTGTTAAAATTTTTTTAACTATTTGTTAACCAAAATTAAAGAATAATTAATTATAACCATCAAAACTGTTTTGGTCAGACTATGAATATCCTCGAAAAAGAAATGTTATCGCTGTTAAAAAATGGTAAGAATACATTTGGATTCACCCATGTTCGTGCTGAATTTGAATCTGAAGGAATTCGCGATGATGAACTTTTCCGATTGGTTGAATTAGCATTTCGTGCCGATTTAAATTTGATTATTAAAATCGGAGGATGTGAAGCCATGACGGATCTCCTCAAAGCAAAGCAATTGGGAGCCGCCACGATTATTGCCCCGATGATTGAATCATCCTATGCTGTTTGTAAATTTATTCAATCGGCAGAGCGGGTTTATTCCGAACAAGAACGCTCGGATGTGGAATTATTTATCAATATTGAAACGATTCAAGGGTATGAGCAACGCGAAGCAATCACCGAAAAAATTGTTAAGCATAATTTAAAAGGGATTGTTTTTGGCCGTATTGATTTTTGTGGCTCTTTAGGAATAAGTCGTCGTGAGGTTAATAAGCCAGAAATCACGCGCCGAATCAAAGATGTAGCTAGCCTTTGCCAAACTAAAAACTTGCAATTTACGGTGGGGGGCGGCATCGATGCTGAAAGCGTTTCAACTCTTCGGGACATTGCAGCCTCTTATTTGACACGCTATGAAACCCGCAAAGTTGGGTTCGATCTTTCCACCTTGTCCCATACCTTAGCTCAACAGGGCTTGATCGAAGCCTCTCGTTTCGAATTGCTGTGGCTGAGAAACAAATGTAACTACTATAAAATCATTAGTACAGAGGATCAAAATCGTCTAAAAATGCTAGAAAGACGGATTATTTCCTTAGCCGCGTAAGAAATCTCTTGAGAGAAAGACGGCAACTCTTCTAAAGGGCTTTATTGTTTTTAACCCGCACATAATAAGCACCCTGTCCCCCATGCTGATCCTTTGCCGTGCTATAACCCGTGGCTAAAGGCATTTCTTCAAGCCATTGAGGGACAAGCTTTCTCAAGGTGTTTGGATTATCAGGATGCCCTTTACCCGTAATCACTAGAACCCACGTAAGATGATCATGATGCGCCATGGCGATAAATTTTTGCAGACGTTGTTGAGCCTGTTCGCGGGTCTGACCATGTAAGTCAAGACGTGCCTCCACCATAACCTTGCCGACCTTATGAATTTTCTTTATTTCTTTATGCCAGTGTGTTTCGGCAAGGAGAGGTTGACTATGGAGATCAAAATATTCTCGCATCCGCCGCTGGTTGATTTTTACAGCGTCGACAGAGGATAAGGGCTTTTCAAGATGAGGTGGGCGATGTTTAAGGGGTTTTATCCCCTTAATCAGTTCTTTCCATAAATGGCTATCTTTAGGGGGGTTTTTCATGCTATCTATCGCGGAAGAAAAACGTATAAATAACCTTTGGCATTCATGGCGCCTGCATAAGTAGCGGCTATGCTGCCGCTCCCCCAGAAATAATCCCCGCGAACCGCCCCTTTAATTGCGCCGCCGGTATCTTGAGCCACCATCAATTTTTTGAGGTGGGGTTTATGATGATCAGGGTGAGTTGCATCGAGCCACACGGGCGTCCCTAAACTAATAAAAGACCGATCAATGGCCATGCTCCGATGCGGTGTTAAGGGAACACCATGGCTGCCGATAGGGCCACCTGGTTTATTGTTGACCTTAAAAAAGACATAGGATTGATTTTGCGACATGATTGATTCAGCTTGACGTGGATGAGCATGAAGCCATTTCTTAATGTTTTGCATGGTGATATGTCCATGCTGCAATACCCCTTTATCTAATAAAGCCTTTCCAATGGGGAAATACGGATAGCCATTTTGACCGGCATAACCTAATCTTATCTCACGGCCGTTATCTAATCGAACCCGACCTGATCCTTGGATTTGAATGAAAAAAGCTTCGACGGGATCATCGACCCAGACTAGTTCTAGCCCTTTTCCTTTTAAGGCACCCTTGATAATTCTGGAGCGTGGAATTTTATAATTTATCCCTCTGCCCGGCAATTTATATAAAGGGGTTTGATATTTACCATGCCGTCTTAAAGACCCATTTAAAATTGGTTCATAATAGCCTGTAAACACACCCTCAGCATTGCCGGAGGCGGCAATTTGATAAGGAGAAACGGTTGCTTCGAGAAAATCACGGAATTGTTGGTGAGATTTAAAGTTATTGGAGTGCAGCTTTTTACAAAATCTAAACCAGTCCTCGGCCCGTCCGCTACCATCTGCCCGCGTTACCATCGGTGTACCCGCAGATTTTTTTAGAATGACGTGACAGGATTGCTGGAGAGCTGGTAGGGCTAACAATTGCTTATCTTCCTTCCAGCCTGGTAAGGAGGAAAAGGATACAGGTGTGAGTTCACGCTCGATTTGAGGGGCACATCCAGCAAATAGTAATAGGATTCCATACCCTAACAAATTAAGAAGGGAAATGGGTGACCTTTCCCAGGGAATCATCTTTTTCCCTGAGGTTTCTTTTCGGTCTAAGAGCGTTAGAAAGGGTGGAATACTCTTAATAGCCTGAAAAAATTTGTAAAGCAAAATTCTAGTCTCTTTAGAGAGTCGGGCGATAAGAAAGATATTTTTATTCATAAGGATCCTTGATCTCTACGATGGTCCTTAAGCGTTTTGTGTGCGACTTAAATACCAGTTTGGTTCAGTAGATCCAATCATCCGTGTAAATGTCCAAATTTCGGTGACTGGAATACTTATTTGTGCCTGATTTTCAATAATCTCACCAGCAGAATTTTTTGTCACCATCACCTGACGGCTTCGGAATCGAACTGTTATAATGGCATCTTCACCATGGATTTCGATCGCATCCACATCGACGCGATCAAATTGCTCTATCGTGACTTCATACGATTCTCCGCGACGCTGACGCTCAGCAACTTCGTGGGCGAACGCCTCATAAACTTTTGGCAATAAAAGTAATTTAAGAGTCTCTAGTTCTCCCTTTGCAAAAGCTTCAGAAACCATTTCATAGGCCCCTTTGGCTCCCTTAAGAAAATGAGAAAAATTAAAGCTTGGATCACTTTCTCTCAAAATTCTTAGACCTTCACGCACACCGGGTTTTAAATCTTCTTCTTCAATCTCCATGGATCGTTCTTTACTGCGACGGGTCTGCAAGGGAACAACATTATCGTCAATCATAGCTTCAAATTGACGTTTTTTTTGTTCTCGTCGTTCTTTGTCTGCGTCAGTTTCTTGGCCTAGAACGGACCACAATCGATAAAAGATATAAGCGGACAATAGTGCAAAAAATATTAATTCCAATAGGGGACCCACTTCTTTATGCCTCAAAATACTAAATCTAAGTATATATTATAGTAGACGACCTAGAGTTGCAATTGGTAGACTCTAGATCAGAAACTTAATAATTATTAGGAGACCTCTGTTATGGCTCAACTAAATTCTGCAGCTCCCACTGCAACAACAACGGTTCGTGCTCAATATATTCGAGATTTATCGTTTGAAAATCCAAACCCTTTGGCAATTTTTACCAGTGAAACTCAAGATCAACCAGAAATCTCAGTTGGTATCCAAGCCAAAGCCCAAAACTTAGGTGAGAGAAATTTTGAACTTATTATCGACTTTAATGTAGACGCAAAACGCGGCAAGGACACAATGTTTATTGTTGAATTGAGCTATGGCGCCGTTGTAAGTGTTGAGGAGTCTGTTGCGGAAGACCTGGTGCAGCATGCTGTTATGGTTGATGCCGCGCACTTATTATTTCCATTTGCTCGTAATATCATTGCAGATATGACACGGGATGGGGGATACCCACCATTGATGTTAGCCCCAATTGATTTTAATAGCTTATATCAGCAACAAGCCGAACAAGCTCCTATAGCAGTTAATTAATAAATTAAAGGGGCAGAATTTCTGCCTCTTTTTTTTAGCTATACCCTCTTTGCTATTGTTTTTCTAAACTAAATATGGCGACTACCATTTTCAAAAAATGACGACATTATCTAATAAAAATATTTATAGCCTGCCGATTATTCTTGTGTTGGCGACAATAGTTTTTGAAATGTCATCCGACCTTTATTTACCGAGTCTCCCTGAAATGGCGATTTTTTATGGTGTTCCCCATCATACAATTGTCATGACAATTAGTACGTATATGATTGGTTTTTCTTTGATGGGATTGGTGGGAGGCGCCTTATCAGACAGTTTAGGGCGAAAACCTGTCTTTATGCTGGGAATGGGAATCTTTGTTATCGGTAGTATTGGTTGTTATTTTGCTTTTGATATTTATTTTCTCACCCTTTCACGATTAGTCCAAGGCATGGGCGCCGGAATCAGTTATGTGATTTCAACCGCAATGATTAAGGATAGGTTTTCCGATCATTTGTGCTCGCGTCTTTTTTCATTAATGGGAACAGCCATTGCTTTATCTCCTACGGTCGCTCCTATTATTGGCAGTAAAATCAGTGCCTGGTGGGGGTGGAGTTTTAATTTTACAGTTATCCTGGTGGCTGCTGTTCTCACCTATATTATCTGCCGTATTGGATTAATTGAAACTCTTGAGGTATCAAAAAGGCAGGCCCTCAATTTTAAAACAACATTGAAATCTTATGGTCATCTCTTTTTGAGCCGTAAAACATGCGGATATGCCTTTATTTCTGGCCTGACTTATGGATCGCTGTGGGCCTGGATTGCTGTCGCTCCTTTTTTCTTTATTGAAAGGATTGGAATTTCTGCAGCAGACTATGCCTATTATGCCACGATTGGTCCTCTTTCTTATATGACTGGCGCTTTTTTAAACCAATTTCTTGTCATGCGCTTAGGGGTAGATCAACTCTTGAAGATAGGCCTGACGATTATTACAGTCGGTAGTTTTTACTTAAACTTTATTAGCTTTAGCCATGGTTTAAATAAAGAGGGTTTGATCATTGGACTCATTTTGTTCTGTGTGGGTCTTGCGCCTGTGTTTTCTAATGCGGCCACCAGAAGTTTGGATGTGCCCCCTCATCAACGGGGGGCGGCTTCTGCTGTTTTAGGATTGGTTGAAATGATTTTAGCTGCTGTTTATGCTTATGGGGCGAGTTTGTTTAATGATGGCAGCATGCGATCGGCGACAGTCATGATGGGTGGAAGTGCCTTTTTATGCATTCTGCTATACATTTGGATCCAACAAAGTATAAAATACTTACATAAAACATCTGCAAGGTAATTCATTTATTCATGACCGCCCCATCTCCGACTCGAGTGTTTGGTTTTTGGACCGCAACTTCATTAGTCCTTGGCAATATGATTGGTTCAGGTATTTTTTACTTGCCCGCATCCTTAGCGCATGTTGGACCCATTAGTATTCTTGGTTGGGTCATAACGGCTGTGGGAGCTATCAGCTTAGCCTATGTTTTCTCTAACCTATCGCGTCACAATCCTCAAGCGGGGGGGCCCTTTAGCCATACCCGCCAAGCCTTTGGCGATCAAATGGGATTTTTTATGGCCTGGGGCTATTGGATCATGACGTGGTCAAGTAATGCTGCCGTTTCCCTTGCCTTTGTTAGTTATTTATCTCACTTTGTGCCCCTTTTAGCTGAATCTAAACTCGCCAGTTTTAGCATGGCAACCTGTTTAATTTGGTTTACCACCTTCTTAAATTGCCGCAATTTAAAATACGGTGGGTTTGTCCAAGTTTTAACAGTTATTATTAAAATCTTACCGCTAATCGTGGTTGCTCTGGTTGGGTGGTATTTTGTCGAACCGCAAAATTATGTTCCTTTTAATCCTAATTTTGAAAGCCCGTTCAGTGCTATTAATGCAGCCGCTGCCATTACGATGTGGGCTTTTATCGGGCTGGAATCGGCAACCGTACCCGCTGAAAATGTAGAAAATCCTGGCAAGACTATTTCCAGAGCAACATTATTTGGCACCTTGTTAGGGGCTTTAATTTATATTATAATTACAGCGGTTGTTTTTGGACTTATCCCGGCCGACGAATTGGCTCATTCCCCTGCCCCTTTTGTTGATGCAGCCTCCAAAATTTTTGGTAGTTGGGTCGGCCCTATTATTGGCTTTTGTGTATTGATCTCTATCTTTGGCGGCTTAAATGGTTGGGTTCTTTTACAAGGACAAATTCCCTATACGTTGTCTAAAGAAGGATTATTTCCCAAAGTTTTTAGTAAATTATCGGCCAATGGCACCCCAGTTTTTGGTCTTGTTTTTACGAGTGTTCTGATGACGGTGTTGATGTCTATGAATTATAGTAAATCGTTAGTTTCCCAGTTCAATAATATGATTCTTATTGGAACAATTATGACCTTGGGAACCTATTTGTCGTCCACCCTAGCTTCCCTCAAACTGCTCAAACACTCCTATATTGTAAAATTAAAACCTGCAATCCTTATAGCCATTTTCTTAGGGGCTGCTTATTGTGTATGGGCGATTTTGGGGGCAAGTCTTGACGATTTGGCGATTTGCTTTATTGCTTATGTTTGCGGTATTCCAGTCTATATTTATAGCCGGTGGGAACACCGCAGAATAAGTCGACGAGGCTATACTGTTACATCTGCCCGCTGACTGCATAAGATTAAGTTATCTCCCATAATTCATAAGGCAGAAAAGATTTCCCATAAAGAGGATTCTCTTAATTTTGTCCTATCAACAGTCATCGCTATTAAAGTAAGAGTTCCCCTGTACAGAGAGAGGTTTAATATTGGGATAAAAGAGTTAAAAATCCTGTTGTCTTTCCACAATATAATGATATTTCTCGGTTATGAGAAGAAGAGGGGTGGCTAACTCATGCTTATTATCATGGGGTTATCCAGGCGGGAATAAAGATGGTTATGGATTAAAGCTACTCCTCTGTGGACCTTTAAATAGGAGTAAATTTAAAAATTGACTCTATTATTTCAGGCAAAGTTCTCATTTTCAAAATATTTTTTATGTTCCTTGTAAAGATAACAAACTATTCCCACCTTGTGCTTATAAGCCATCTTTTTTACTTAAGATTCCAAGAGGAAAGCTATGACAATACTAAGAGCAAAATTTATCTCTTCATTATCCTTTTTAATTTTAGGAGGAGCTCCTTCTCTTTGTTTAGGAATGGATGCACCTCATTTAGATAATATGAAGCCAGACTTACAAGTTGCTGTTAATCCGGAAAAAGATCGATTGACAAAGCAATTCCTAATTTTAGCATTATCTGTGCCACCGACTGAGGAAGCGAGTGTTTTAGGGAATTTAGAGATACAGGCTTATCCAGAGATAGACAACAAGTATTTAAATTATTTTGACCAAGACTTAATGCGTATCGATGAGTTTAAACAGTATTGTATAGAACCTTTAAAACTTATAATAAATTCTCCTGACTTAATAAATAAAATTAGTCCAGAATTATTAGGTAGCTATGCGGATCTCATTGATCAAAAATTTACTAAACATTTTATTTATTTAATTAATCTTGTAGAGGATAATCCCAAAAAATCACATTTATCAATTGCTTTCTCAAAACTTTTTTTTGTTAGCCTTGTAAATTTTTGCCGTAAAGATGTATGCGATTTTAAGAAAATAACATATTTTCCGAGTAAAATATTTTTTCCTATGATAAATAACAGTGTATCATTTGTACAATTTCTTTTGGTACGAAATCATATAAATAAACTCTATAATTATATTTACACGAGGGGGGTAACAAGAAAATCCTTAAACGCAAAAGACTATTATGATTATTTAGATGAGATTCAAAAAGATTTTAATCATACATTTAATTTTACGGAAGATTTCGGGCGTAGTTACAAAAAGAAACGTCCAAAGCCTGAGCATCCACAAAAGCACTATGTTGAAAATAAAAGACCAAGAGTTGACGATGCTCGGCCTGTTCCACAAGTACAAGATATTCAAGCAGTGCCGCCAGCACCAGACAAACCTAGGAAGAAGCGTTTTATGGATGAGATAAGGGAAATGGTTGGTCAAATATTAAAGAGTCATTATGAAGTGCCTGCTCCGGCTACTCCTCCAGCACCAGCTGAAGCGGTGCTTCAAGAGATTCCCAATCCTCAAGTTCCTCAAGCAGGTGCGTTTCAATATGGGCCGAAGCCACCAGCACCTCAGCCAGTTGTCCCTCCGCAAGGTAACATTAATCCAGTAATACACCATCCTTTTGGCTTCCCACAGGTTATGAATCCACAAGCTCCTCAACCAGGTGCGTTGCAACATGTACTGAAGCCGCCAGTGCTCCCACACCTCGCCTTTCAAAGAGGCCAAGCTCCTTTAGCTCCACAAGGAGTAGTCATCCAAGGTGATCCAAAGCCCTCTGAACCCGCAAGACAAATTGCAGTCGTGAAAAGATTACGAACCCGCGAAGGATATACATATTTTAAAAATAATACCGGTGCTATTTTTTATGGGGATCTAACACAAGCTAGAAGTGCAACTCATGAGCAACGCCAAAAATTAACTGAAATTTTTAACCAACTTATCGAGTTACGTTTTAATAAACAAATTAATGAAGAAAATTACAAAATTGCTTATGGTGTTCTAGAAGTTATTGGGACTGCCATAAAAGAAAACCGACAAATTTGTAAGGAGCTTTTCAAGAAATTTTCAGAAAATCATCAAAATTATATACAGTATAGCCTAGAGCCTCGGGTTGTTATTCATTGTGAACAAAGGGATATGCCCGCCCAAGATAGAACATTTGCTGTTTATAATACTTTGGCTTTAGCCTATGGATTTGCGGTGGAAAGTAATATTGTACAAGACTTTTTTACTCATGCATTTTTGGACGATTTATCGGGTTTTGGCTGTCTTGACGGTGCTCAGAAAATTTTATTAAATTGGCTTGAAGCAAATATGGAAAAAATTGAAAGAGTGAAAAATAAGGAAATTAAAGAAACAGTTATAACAGATAGTTCAATTTTTCAAACATTCGCAGAAGTTATCAATGAATCAAAAAATAAGACCATAATTAATGGTTTGGATCACTTAACTTATAACCAATATATGGAAAAATTGAAAGCAGAGCAGAGTTTCCAACAGCTAGAAAAAGAGAAACAGAATATACAAATCATGAGGGCTGAAGAGATATTCTACGGTGAATTAGAAGAGAATATTAGAGTTAACGTTCTGGAAAAACTGCTCAATTTGAAATATGAGGTTGACATTGAAGCTATAGAAAGATGTTGGACTATTTTAAGAGGAGAATAAGGTTACTTCTTTAACTTTTAAGTTTAAAAGCATGTTGACCTGGTTATCCGGAGGGCCTCCTTACCCCTCCTAAATTAAGATTGGTTAATCTTGTGGGGTAAAGAGATCGAAAGTTTTCAAGCTTTATCGCTTATGACTGCGGTATTCCAGTCTATATTTATAATAGCCGGTGGGAACACCGCAGAGTAAGGTCGAAGAGGCTATACTGTTACATGCGCCCGCTGACGGATCAGCGTAAAGTACACCCCACTCATCGTTACGGCTACGGCTAAAAAGAACAGCGGCATTGGCAGTAATGTGTCATTATGCAAGAGTCCCATTAAAAATGTGGTTCCTGAAATGATGACATAGTACATGAATCCAAATAAAGCCGAAGCAGTCCCTACGACGGCTTGATAATTCCCTAAAGCCATACTAAGGCTGCTGAGAATAGTCAAGTTAATGCCCATTATCACAATCAGCATGGCGCCTAACGTTGTGAAAAGAATTAGTCCTTTAGCCTTACCTAAGGTTAAGATGGCGCCTCCGAAAATCAAGGTTCCTAGCAAAATTAGGGTTAAGCCTCTTTTTATAATCTCCTCACCCGAGAAAGTTTTAAACATATGACGCCCTATTAATCCCGCAACTGCAGCTGCCAGCGCTATTAATATAAAAGTTAATCCATACTGAGAAGGAGTTAACCCTAACATCTTAATCATGTAAAAGGGGGCTTCAGCATAATAACTAAAAATAATTCCATTTCCTAAGCCAATGAGACCGCAGAAACCCATCACATGCTTGTCCTTTATCAAGGTTTTCCAGACTATAAAAATTGAAAGTTCCTTTTCCCCTTATTGACGTTGGTCTCGGGTAAATTTGTTCTGCATAGGCTTAAAATTAGGAAGCCAGCCCCTAAAAGAAACAAGAAAATAGAAGACCAGTCAAAGGTCTGAGTAATAAGTCCGCCAATAATAGGGCCAATAGCGGGTGCCAACGGTAAAGCGCTTCCAATTGTGGAAAAAACACGTCCTCGATCATGTGCTGAGAAGGCCTCACGACAGATCGCCTGTACTAATACACTGCCTGCACTTCCACCTAATGCTTGGATAAAGCGGGCAAGCATCAAGGTTTCAATAGAGGTTGATAGATAGCATCCTAAGCAGCTGATACAATAGATTAATAGGCCACTTAAGAGACACGGTTTGCGACCGAATCGATCGGAGCTATAGCCCCAAAAAATAGTCCCGATAGCAAATCCAAGGAGGTAAATTGTTAGAGTAAATTCTACCCAATGCTCTTCTACGCTCAGTGCATGAGCAATCTGAGGCAGCGAGGGAGTATAAACGGTTTCTGAAAGTTGGGGTAAGCCAATGATACATATCAGCAACCACAAGGCTGGTGCTTTTAAATTCAACATGATAAAAATCCTATTTGTTCAATACGATACAGCATCTGCTTTATTCTAAGGACAAAGCAGGGTTTGACTTCTCAAGAGAAGAAAAACTGGGTATCTATCGGACGGCTAGAATAATTTTCAGGGAACTACTTTCTTTTTAAATGTCTTCTTAAAAATAGTGAGCTTATTACAGAATATCAATATATTTTCGCGAAAATTTAAACTTATATAAAAAATCCCGTCTCAAAGCTTATTAAATAATTATTTAAGGCTATTATTTTGATAGACCGTGGGGACGCTCAATCATTCCTAGAATCTTATTCTTACAGTGGGAAATTACTATCTTGAAATAAGACTTTGAAAATTTATTAATTAACAGATTAAACTATAAAAAAGTGTTGAAACTTTTATGGTGACAACATAAATATTTGATATATCAGCTAAGAATATTTTCAGAAGTGGGCATTGAAATCGTGGACGTGGGGCGACTTTTATTACTGTTAGACCAATTAAGGTTGCCCATTCTTGTTGCGCTTGGCATTCTCTTCTTTCTCTTATTAATTGTCCAAGCTCGCCGGCGTTATTGGGTTCTTTTATTGGTCTTTTCGGCAGTTATTGTTAGTCCCCTCCTGTCGCATTGGCAGCTGCATTATGATGAATTTCAACCGGTTACATTACCGCTGCGGCTAATGCATCAAAATTGCTGGGGGGATAATCCCGATACGGATGCTATTTTTAAGCAGATTTGCCTTGAAAATCCAGATGTAGTTATGCTGCAAGAATGTACTCCTGCTCTCTATTGGCGCATCAGAAAGGAATTAGGATCCTTAGGCTATGCTGTATCTTCGGATTTTGAGAATTATGATCCCACACATCATCATCGTTATAATCGATTGGTCATTTTGACAAAGGGATTTAAAGTTTTGAAACGCTATAAGCTTAAGAATTATCCTGTTTTTGTGATCCATGCTCGTTCTTTTAAGACGGGCGAGCTTTATCGTTTTGTTAGCGTTCATTTGGAGAGATGCTATAATATTGAAGAAAACTATTATCAAAATATTGCAGATCAATTAGGAGAGTTTAAAGGGAAAACGATCCTGTCTGGCGATTTTAATCTCGTTCCCTGGTCAAGATACTATATCAGTTTTTGTCAGATGTTAGGATTAAAGGATGGCTTAAAAGGACAAGGACTTATTGCCAGTTTTCCAGCTCCTCAAAACAAAAAAGCAGCTTATAAAGCGCCTGCTTTCTTGCCAATTGATCGTCTATTGGTTTCTCCAACGATTCGCACCAAGCGAGTGGATCGACTTCCCTCTTTGGGATCCGATCATTATGGTTTTATTGCCCATATCTCTTAAGTTAAAGATATCCCCTTACATCCGTAAATTTTATAAAAAGGGCGTTAGAGGCGAATAATGCGATACCCAATAGCGTCCATTTCTTTTCTGTCAAGGCAGCTTTTCACATCAATAACAACAGACTGAGGGGCTAATAACTTAGCGGGCTCTCTGGTGAGGTGTTCCATCAGTGAGGTGTGCGCGACAGCTAAAATTGTTAAATCCGCCGGTTTTATAGCTTCAAGGCCCATTAACTGAATATCATATTCGTGCTTAGCTTCTGCTGCATCAGCTTCTGGGTCACAAATCTGATAAGAAACCCCATAGCTATCTAATTCAGCTAAGATATCCACAACCTTTGTATTGCGAATATCAGGGCAGTTTTCTTTGAAGGTAAGACCTAAAATGGAAATTACAGAATCCTTAGGGTTTTTACCGGTTTGAATTAAGGCTTTGATTGCTTCCCGGGCCACATGTTGACCCATGCCATTATTGAGGTGACGTCCTGCTAAGATCATTTGGGGATTATAGCCTACCTCTTGAGCCTTATGGGCCAGATAATAAGGATCCACACCAATGCAATGCCCCCCAACCAAACCTGGGCGGAAGGGCAAGAAATTCCATTTAGTACCGGCGGCCTCTAAGACATCTACCGTATCAATATCAAGGCGATTAAAAATTAAAGCCAATTCATTCATCAAAGCAATATTAATATCGCGTTGGGTATTTTCAATAACTTTAGCTGCCTCTGCTACTTTGATGGTTGCTGCTTTGAAGATACCAGCCGTTACCACAGAGCCATAAACATCCGCAATAATGTCTAAGGTGGCTTGATCGGAGCCTGAGACAACCTTCGTAATTTTAGTGAAAGTTTTTTCCTTATCCCCCGGATTAATCCGCTCCGGGCTATAACCAGCAGTAAAATCTACGCCATACGTTAGACCAGAAACTTTTTCAAGAATGGGAATACAAATTTCCTCGGTAGCCCCAGGATAAACGGTGGATTCATAGACAACAATATCACCTTTTTTTAAGGCTGACCCCACAGTTTGGGATGCCTTTTCAAGAGGGGTAAAATCAGGTTGATTAACATGGTTAACAGGGGTGGGGACGGTCACAATGTGAAAATCAGCCTGAGCTAAATCTTTCACATCACTTGTAAAAATAATATCGCTTGCTTGAAGATCTTCAGGCTCGACCTCGCGGGTCCGATCATGTCCTTGACGCAATTCATCAAGACGGGTTTGATTAATATCAAAACCAATGGTGGTATGCTTTTTACCAAAAGCCACAGCAACCGGCAATCCTACATAACCTAATCCGATAACAGAAATTCGACGCAGCGTCATCTTAAGTCCTTATTGAGTATAAATATCTTTTCTGGGGTTACAATATAATCCATTGGGTAATCCTTATCACAAACAGGAATATTGTCAAGTTGTTGACAGTCATAACCGACCCCAATGGCTATAATATTCTTACTCAGGCTTCTATCATAATATCCTTTACCTTGTCCTAAACGATTTCCCCTGGCATCAAAACCAAGCAAGGGAACTAACGCAATGTGCGGCGTTAAAGGAACCTCGTGGGAAGGTGCAGAGAACAATTGGCTGTTTGTGGAAGTGGTGGAAATCGGTGACCAAGCAATAAAATCAAGTTGACATGTTGGGGTTAATTGGGGGACGCAAACCACATGGCCTTGGTTATACAAATAGGCCATCAGTGCGAGGATATTAAGTTCAGATCCCCTGGGCACATAGCCAGCAATAATTTGAGAGGATTTTAGCGGTATAACTCTCCTTAGCTCTTGCCACTGCTTAAGCAATTTCTGATCGATATCAGTCTGGACAATCAGGGCATGATAGTTCTGTCGACGCTGGCGTAACAAAGGACGTAAAGCTTGTTTTGCGATTTCTACTCCCATGTTATGGTCCCCCCCAGTTCCGAGTGAGAGGGAAAAGTGGATGAGGTGGGGGGCGAAGGTTGAGGCGATGGGGGAGAAACTGTAGAAGTTTGCGGTAGAGCCTGTCGCTGAGGCCTTACGGCATGAGGCGGCGTTGGAGAAACAGCGGGGGTTGTACGCTGCGGTGGCTGACGAGACTCTTCAGTACAGGGATTCTTAGCATGCAAGGCCATGAAATTGTCACGGGTTATCCAGTAAATTTGATGGTCAAAGTCAGGAGCTTGGCCTTCGACAAAAGTTAACCTGCCTTGACTATTTTTAGTCTCTGCTCCCTGAGCAGGGAGGCGACTACCAGTGTCTGTTAAAGCTCCCCCCCCTTTTTTACCATGGCTAATTAAAATGAAAGCTAAAGGATCTTCTTTCTCTTCCACAATATTTTGATTGGTAAAAAGATTTTGAAGTTTGATAATGTGCGCCGAAATCTTGCAGAAGTATTCACTACTGCCATCATTTGTTCTCGCTTGAGTCTTTGTCAAAGTTGGATGGACGGCAAAGGTAAACCAATTTCCATAGCCATCTTTGGCAGTTTTTTCTGGAAGCCCCAGCGTTGTAAAAGGGACAAACCCCACACAGTGAGTATGGTTTTCACAGTTCTTATTAGCTTTACCATTGGACGACGGGGCGGGGGCAGGGAGGCGATGGTATTGTAACACATATGCTGCTAAAGCAGCCACAATTTGTTCCTCGTGGTTGTGTGTCGTTTTTTGTTGATTAAGGCGATGCTGTACCGTGAGGAGGGGGATGGTCATGCTTGCAACGATACCCATAATGATCAAAGCAATTGAAATTTCAATTAAACTGAAAGCAGATAAACGGCGTGTCATCGGGGTCCAAATAAAGCAGTACCAAGTCTGATTCTAGTGCTACCACATTTAATGGCGGTCTCATAGTCTTGAGACATACCCATACTCAAGATTTTTAAATGATGCTCTTGTGCTATATTTTTCAGTTTTCCAAAGTAGGGGCGTGGATCTTGGCCCGCCGGTGGAATGCCCATAAGGCCGTGGATAGGCAAGTTTTTATTTTTACAGTATTGATAAAGATCAGAAAAATCGCTTGGAAGAACACCCGTTTTTTGAGGCTCCTCCCCAATATTGATTTGAATGAGAAATTCTTGGGTTCTGACAGTCGGTAAGGATAAATTTTTTATCAAAGCATCCACTAATGTTAGACGATCAATCACTTCGATGCTATGAAATAATTCGACTGCTTGTTTTACTTTATTGCTTTGCAGATGGCCAATAAGATGAAGCTGACACGTGGGAAATTCGGCCAATAAAGTCGGCCATTTTTCTTGCGCTTCTTGGACTCGATTTTCGCCAAATAGACGATATCCCTGCTCGATAAGAGGGCGGATTTTTTCAATCCTTTGGGCTTTGCTAACAGCCATAATCTCTATAGGTAAAGATGTTAACAAGCCGGCAGCATTAAGTTGCATTATTTACGGCGGAACGCATCAAGCGTAATAATATTATTCGTTCCGTCCCCTGTATTGGCCTGCCCTTCACTGTCAAGGGGTGGTTTACGGGTTTTCTTTTGGTTGTCCAATTGAACCAATTCAGCATCCGCATCTACTTCAGCAGGGGTGAACTGTAAGCCAAATTTGACTGATGGGTCAACAAAGCTTACAACAGCGCCAAATGGAATTGTCAAGCGTTCATGGACATCATTAAAGCATAAGGTGACGTTAAAGGCTTGTTCACCCACTTCAAGATCCCAAAATTCATATTGCAACACAATCGTGATATCATCCGGATATTCTTCGCGCAGATAGTCTGGCAAATCCACGCCGGGATAATCCGTCTTAAAGGAGATGTAAAAATGATGCTTGCCTGGCAGGCCATCTTTAACAACGGTGGCCAATGTTCCTTTGATCACATTCCGTAAGGATTCTTGAACCAAATTTTCATAATCAAATGTGGATGCCTTGGTCACGGTCTCATCACCTTTCTGTCAAAAAATTTCAAGTGGGGGCTTCTGTTGCCCGGTGCCCCCGAACCGCGACTAACTTTAGTGCTTAATATCCGCAATAGCTAAGATATTAGGCAGCCGCAGAAGCTACTGCTCCAAAACGGTTGTTATTAGCCGATGCAAATTTATTACTGTTTGCATTTATTAAATTTGCCCGATAACGGCGGTGCTCACCGGACGAAAAATTTACCTTTACTACGCGCGTCGATCCTATTTCGTCCCCATAAATGGTGGAGACGCCGGGTACCGCCCCCGGGTCCGCAACGCTTATTCCATAAATTGTTTATCGTCATAGTCAGTTACCTGACACCTATAAAATAGGCCTTTTTTCTAAAAAATAAAAGGGGAAAGACTAAAAATATTATTGGTCCTTTAAAATTCTTTTGATGTTTATTTGTCACAGGTTTTAAGAATTTGTTAAGCATTAACCATTTATTAACTTTTATAACCATAGAGTTAAGATAAGTCAGTGTTTTTCAGGGGAGAGGTTAATGTTGCATCATATAGAATCAAGCCGAGCTTATTTAAGAGATCTATTTTCGTCACGGACAATACATATTTTTATTGCAGTTTTGTTGGCCATTAGTGCGATGACTATCAGTTGGGAAATTACGATTCGTTACCATGAAACCCCTGAGGCTCAAAGTCTTGTTGGCTATTTAGGCACCCTAAACACTATAATTTTATGTCTGTTTGCTCTTGAAATAGCCCTGAGGATTTTTGCCTTCGGGTGTAACTATTTTAAGTCAGCTTGGAACGTCTTTGATTTTGTGGTGGTAGGACTGTCGCTTTTAACAGTTGGTTCTTTTTTCCAGATTATTCGGACCTTTAGGCTGTTTTTATTCTTAAGGACGATTTCAGTTTTTCCCAATTTTCAACATTTGATTACCTCATTGGGCCACGCCATTCCAAGAATTTTTTCTACTCTAATGTTGTTGATGTTTGCTATTTATATTTTCGCTATATGGGGGGTAATTGAGTATTCCATTACGTTTCCTGAATTGTTTGGGGGGCTCCCCATCGCATTTTCAACCATTTTCCATTCAGTGCTTTTGGGACATACTTGGTCTGAAATTTATGATGTAATGGTTAAAGTTGACCCCGATGCCGGCTTCTTTATTTATCCGATGGTTGTGGTTCTTAATTTCTTGCTCTTGCAAATGGTTTTAGGAGTAATTATTAGCGCACTGCATTTCCAAAATGTGGCTGAACAAGAGCATAAGAAACATTCTTTCATTTTAGGATGGTTAACAGGTAAGCATAAGAATCACCATGATTCGCCTCTTTCCGCTGATACCAAGATTATCCTGCATGAAATCCATAAATTGAAGGCAGAATTAGGAGCTCTGGAGGCACAACTGACCACCATGCCAAAAACGGTCTCATCTGTGGAAAAAAAAGATTCGCCAACACGGGGCCGCTCTAAAAAATCTTAGGACAAGAGATAGGAGAGGTGAAGCGTGACCTTTACCCCATGAAAAATCGAAGTTAAACTTGGAAATTTCATGGGATTTTCCTTATTTACTTTTCTTTTCTAAGGATCTTCTTAAAATAAAAACTCTTGCATTTCAGGGGGAATCTGGATAATGATGACACTGTAATCTTTTTGTGGGGTCATAGCTCAGCTGGGAGAGCGCTACAATGGCATTGTAGAGGTCAGGAGTTCGATCCTCCTTGGCTCCACCACTTCAAAATAAGTTCACCCACCATGACAAATATTCGCGCTCTTGCCCGCCAAACCTTAAGTCTTATTGCTATCTTTATCGAAGAAAATGTGCCCGAAGTTGAGGTGGAACCGGGTGAAGAAGATGTGCTTATTATTGATTCCCAGGATCAAAATTATCTTTTAAATTATCACGGTGTTACCCAGCAAATTTGGTATTCATCCGCTATGAGTGGGGCCCACCATTTTGCCCTGACTGAGAGTGGGGTGTGGCATTGTACCCGTAGCAAAAATACGCTATATGAAGTACTGTCAAGCGAGTTAAGTCAACTTTGTCGGCGGGATGTAATAATACCGAATGCGTGAAAAAAGTTCAGTTGAAATAAACCAACTCCCAGATCGGCAAATGAGTCAAAACTTATCGATCTTAAAAAAATTCTTGCCTTATCTTTTCCCTTATAAAAGCCAAATTTTGCTGGGAGTGGTGTCCTTGCTCTCAGCCACTCTTTCCGTTTTATGTATTGGCTTAGGCGTGCGCTCTCTTATCGATCAGGCTTTTACAGCAGAAAATCCTTTTGCCTTTAATGAAGCCATTTTATTTATGGTCGTCAGTGTTATTATCATGGCGGGGGCTAGTTTTGGCCGGACTTACTTTGTCTCCTGGATGGGCGAACGAGTAATGACTGACGTGCGCCAAAAAGTATTTAGTCATCTTTTAAAGCTGGAAGTTGGCTTTTTTGAGATGATTCGACCGGGCGAAATAATGTCCCGCCTTACAACCGATACAACGTTGATTCAAATTGTCATTGGCAATTCAGCCGCTTTGGCTTTACGTAATTTGCTATTATTTATCGGTAGTGGGGCCATGATGTTGGTCATGTCCATTAAGTTGACCCTTCTATCGACGCTGATTGTTCCCTTAGTGTTAATTCCTCTCTTAATTTTTGGTAAAAGGGTGAAGCGTGACGCCCGTCAAACCCAGGACTCTATCGCCCATTTATCCGGATTTTTAGAGGAATCGTTGGGGAGTATTCGATCTTGTTACGCCTTTGGGCGTGAAGCAGCAGAGCAAGCCTCCTTTAAATTCTTAGGAGAGACGACCTTTACCCAATCGGCCCATTATTTGTTGATGCGTTCTTGGTTGACTTTTTTTGTCATGGTTCTTGTCTTTTTAGGCGTTAGCGGCTTGTTATGGATAGGGGGACGCGATGTCCTCACGGGCAATTTAAGTGCAGGACAATTAGCCTCTTTCTTATTCTATGCCTTAACAGCAGCAGGCTCTACAGCTTCTTTTAGTGAAATTTATGCGGATCTTCAGCGGGCTGCCGGGGCATCGGAGCGGATTTTTGAAATTTTAGCCACCGAGCCAAAAATTCAACAAAGTTCAAAATTACGCCCTTTACCGAAAGAGGCACGAGGGACAATCGCTTTGCATAATGTGCGTTTTGCCTATCCTAGTAATCCTAAACAAGAAATTTTGGATAATGTGACTTTATCCTTAGCACCAGGCGAAAAGGTTGCGATTGTCGGTCCTTCGGGCTCTGGTAAAAGCACCATTTTATCCTTACTGCTAAGATTTTTTGACCCTCAATCTGGATCGATATACCTGGATGGGATCGATTTAAAGGATGCACCTCTTGACCAAGTTCGCAGCCGTTTCGGCATGGTCCCTCAGGATCCGATGATTTTTTCGGGCAGCCTTTATGACAATATTATTTATGGGCGTCCCCAGGCGACTGAGAGCGATATTTGGAATGCCTTAGAAGCAGCTCACCTAGGGGAATTAGTTAACCTTTTGCCCGATGGTATTCATACCCAAATAGGAACGCGCGGTGTCCGCTTATCCGGAGGACAAAAACAACGGGTAGCCATTGCACGCGTCATCTTGCGCAATGCCCCCATTTTGCTCTTGGATGAGGCGACCAGTGCTCTAGATGCCGAAAGCGAAGCGGCGGTGCAAAATAGTTTAAAACGATTGATGGCAACCAAAACCACCTTGGTGGTAGCCCATCGATTAGCCACAGTTCTTACTTCTGACAGAATTGTGGTGCTGAATAAGGGCCGCATTGAGGCTACGGGAACCCATGCAGAATTGATCGCTGAGGATGGATTGTATCGACGCTTAGCCACCCTACAATTTACCGATTCGTTGGCTGTAACCGGTCGACACAAGGAGCATCAAACCTTATGGGCCTAGCACACCAAAAAATTTTATGGAGTCCCGAAGAACAATTAATTCGTGAAGAGTTAGCTGATTGTTATCACTTAGCTGTTAAGCTTGGGTGGACAGATTCCATCTTTACTCATTTTACGGTGCGGGTTCCTGGCGAAGAAGCCTTTTTAATTAATGCTTTTGGTTTAAATTTTGAAGAAATTACGCCAGAAAACTTGGTTAAAGTGACCCTAGAGGGAGAGGTTTTATATCCTCAGGATGGTCTCATTAACAAGGCCGGCTATACGCTGCACAGTGCAATCCATGAGACCCGCCCTGAAATTATGTGTGTGCTCCATACGCATACGCCCTACGGTATGGCTGTTTCCATGCTGGAAGGAGGGCTACAGCCCTTCTCTCAACATTCCTGCCGTTATCATAATCGGGTAGGCTACCATACCTATGGCGGTGTATTGTTCGATCATGAGGAAAAAGCTAATCTCGTGGCCTCCATGGGTGACCATAAAACGCTAATCCTCCGCAATCATGGACTGGTGACCATGGGAACATCAATTGGGGAAGCCTTCTTCTTAATGTATAATTTGGAAATTTCAGCTAAGACACAAGTGCTCGCTTTATCGACGGGGCAAAGGCTGGTCCAACCACCTGAGGACGTCGTGCAATTTACGGCTAACCAAATGAATAACCCCAATCATCATTTTATCGATAATCTGGCGTGGCAGGCGTTTCGGCGCTGGGTACGGTTGGATATATAGGCCTTCTTAGGAATTTTTTCTCTCTTCTCTTGTGTTGAGGAAGCTGCCTAAATAATCCACACTCTTGCTATAGGCGATATAATAACGCTGTTGACCGTCTAAAATCTGCACTGGCTCAATGTAGGGGTCAAAGTGAACCACTTCTTGCGGATAAATAAAAGGAAAGCAGATGGTTTGACATCGGTTTTTGAGATCCTCGACAATTCTTGCAGAAAGGCTGTGATTAGATTGAAGGAAACGATCCACGGCTTGTCCCTGCTCGGCAAAGCTTTGCTCATTAAACACAAACAATGCGCTGGTTTGCCCTTGGTGATCTAGCAACAGGAAACTGCCGGTGATATCTAAGAGATAGTGCTCTATAATCCGGTGGCGCTTCATGAAGTTTTGTAAGAACTCCATAAAGACAGGGTCACTTAAGGTCGGTAAGGTATTATTCTCTCTCTGCCACTTTTCTAAAAGCGGATCCACCAGGGCATTCACGCCGTCACGAAAATAATGAGCCTGACTCTGTTGGATAAACTCTTCTAAAAGAGATGCTGCATCAGGATTTTGCGTGCAGACATAAAAATTGATGAGCCCTTCATTAAAGGCGCTTACAACTGTTTTTTCATCCCTGGCTTGTGTCACTAAAATCTTTTTAGCAGGCAACTGGTCAAGCTTTTGCAGAAAAGATAGGCTCTCCTGAGTTAGGGTTGTTTCCTGATAAACTACACAAGAAACCGTTTCATCGCGACAAGGATTATAAATCTCTTCATAAAGATAATTGATGCTGCTGAGGTCAAACACATCATGCGCTTGGGCTGTTAAGCGATCAAAGAGAAGGGGGACTGTTTGTGTCTTGATTAACATATCCAGAGCTTTAGGAGGCGATATCCATTGTTGGGAGTCCTGATATATATTTTTGATATAGGTATTATCAGTATTTCCTATAGATATAACTGTTGTCGGAAAGAAGCAATAGGGCAACGTATTCATAATGGATCACCTCTTATTTTTCTATAACCTTAACTTCTGAAACAGTTCCATACAGCGCACACAGCTCGATCCGGACCTTTTGACCTTTTAAGTTTTCATAAACCAGCCAATTCCCGTGCTCAGTCAAACAGATTGAAATACCATCCAGGCCATCAAAAAAGAAGTTAGGGGTAACCGAGAGCACCTTACATAATTGATAAAGGCGATAAGGCGGCAACTTATCGGTCCCGCGTTCATACTTAGAAAGCTGTTGGGGCGTTAGGTGCAGTAATCTGGCTAAATCATGCTGTTTA
>JAIBEV010000166.1 GCA_019459505.1 Candidatus Paracaedibacteraceae bacterium
TACCAGATTCCAAAAGATGATTGTGAAAGGTGCGTTCTGGATGCGATAAGCATCGGCTACCGTCTTATAGATACTGCCCAGTCATATTTCAATGAGGAGGCTGTTGGCAGAGCTATAGAAAAGTGCGGAGTCCCCCGTGAAGAGCTCTTTATAACTACTAAGGTTTGGATCGATAATTATGGTTATGAGAAAACAAAGAAATCCGTTCTGGAGTCAATGAGGAAGCTAAGGACAGGATACCTGGACCTTGTACTTCTGCACCAGCCGTTTGGCGATTATTATGGTGCATACCATGCTTTGGAGGACCTGTACAAGGAAGGCAAGATCAGGGCCATAGGAGTAAGCAACTTTTACCCTGACAGGCTATCTGACATAGCAGCCTTCAATGAAATAGTGCCTCAGGTCAATCAGGTGGAGACGAATCCTTTAAATCAGCAGATAATGGCTCAGGAAAACATGGTCAAGAACAACGTTCAGATTGAAGCCTGGGCTCCGTTTGGAGAAGGAAGGAATGGAATATTCGAAAATCCAGTCCTGAAAGAGATAGCTGAAAGGAATGGCAAGAGCGTAGCTCAGGTGATCTTAAGATGGCTCTTCCAGAGGAAGGTTGTAGCACTTGCAAAATCCACCCACAAGGAAAGGATTCAGGAAAACTTCGATATTCTAAGCTTTGAGCTTTCAGAAGAGGATATGGAAACAATAAAATCCCTGGATACCGGAAAGAGCCTGTTCTTCTCGCACCAGGAGTCAACCACGGTAGACCTTTTCGTTGAGCTTATAAAGAAGAGAAGGGACCTGATGTAGGCCCGGTATGACACATTAATTTAGATTGCTGATTGTCGAAGCCTTGCCCCAATTAAGTGGCGAGGCTTTTTACTTTAGTTTGCTCTATGCTGAATGATTTTGTTTACTGGATTTTGCTTTTTTTACAATATGACTAAAGCAATAGTTGTTTAGACAATAATACTATCGCAAAATTTAGGTGTTAGTTACTAAAATCCGGTTAATCGTGAATTAAAAGTTAAAATTTGAAGTAATGGCGCAAATATTATAGATAAAACTGGGAATTAGAGATATAATTGATGCAAATGGAGGTGTTGAAATGCTGTTAGAGTTCTCATTTGAGAATCACCGGTCTATGAAGAGAAAAGTAACGCTTTCTATGGTAGCTTCCAATGATATCGTATTGGAAAGTGAATTGATTTTGATTGATAAAAATCGCTTAAGCAGATTAGCATCAATCTATGGAGCTAATGGATCTGGTAAATCAACCATATTGAGTGCAATGAGTCAATTTAAATTGTTAGTGCTGAATAGTATAAACCATCAGCCTGGTGACAAAGTCACAAGAAATCCTCACAAACTTAGCTTGCCGGATACTCCCACTTCATTCAATTGCCAATTTATCAAGTCTGGAATAAGATACGCATATGGTGTTTCATTTACTGAAAATGGAATTGAGGATGAATATCTATATCACTTCAAAAAAGGTCGACAGGCAAAGATATTTGAAAGAACAGGTATGGAAATTACTTTTGGTGAAAATTACAGGAAATCTTCAGAGCTTGCTTTGACAGTACTAAAAGAAAATAGGCTTTTTTTATCCTGTGCAGCAAATTACAGTACAATTGAAGAAATCGAAGCAGTTTTTCTGTTCATTAAAGAAGATATTGTTGTTTATGGTAATTTACCAAATGATTGGCTAAGCTATACAGCTAAAATGTTGAGCAGTAATCCAAGCATTAAGAATATTTTCATGGATTTTTTGCATGCGACAGGCTCAGATGTCATAGATGTAA
>JAIBEV010000032.1 GCA_019459505.1 Candidatus Paracaedibacteraceae bacterium
GCGACGTAAAATCTTTATTTCCATTGTTTGTTCCCATTTTATCATGTTCGCCTCCTCTTCCTTTAAAAGAAGGCATTTGGGATCGCTCACTGTATCAATTTTTTTTCGGTGCTCTGTATCATTTTATTTCTGGTGGTGACAAATGCAGACTAGTAAGCAATAATGAGGTTCAAAGGCTTTGCCGCCTTGTGGGGGTTAATTGGGGGAGTGAGAGAATTTTTGATGATAATGATAACTTGATCAACCTGAAATCTATAGTAAGCTCACTTCAGTAGAGGTCACACTCATAGGCATATTTATTAAATCTTAGCAAATAAAATACTCTACTGATTGCTAATAAAGTTAGTTTTAGGAGGCACAAATGAAAAAATTAATAAAAAATCTTATTGTGGGTTTCTTAGGCGGGATTGCAGCTGTGAATTCTATGGAAGTGGATTCCATGGAAAAGGGATATGAGCCCTCACAAATGAATCCAATAATAGATTACCGAAAATTAGAAGAAGAGTTGCAGAAGCCCCATAAGGCAAATATTGAAGGAAAAACTTATAGGCTCTATATATCGGAGGAACTGCAAGAAGGAATTAAAAAAGATCGCCGTTTAATAGATGCTTTATCAGCCGCTATGGAAGAACTTCGAAAAGAAGAAGATATAGATGAAAGAGTTGTCGGGTTTGAGTTTGTATTATTTAAAGGAAAAATTTATACGGAAGCATTCCTGGGAGAAAATGCAAAATAGTCAGCTGAGTGATTGCAAAATGTAGAATTCATTTTCTTTATTGATCAACATAAATTCGGGTCTACTCCAACCTGGAGCTGTTACCCCCATAAAGTGGTTACTGATATTTTAACCCGTCCTGAAAACTTAACTACTTATGCTTGGAACCTTTTGGATCCCTTGTATTGGAGAAAGTATTAATTCTGAAGGGATCGACCTCATGGCAAAGGATAAAAAGAGTAAATCCACTCAACCAATGATTCTTTTTAAGATTAAAACCTAGTTTTAATTCTCTTCGCCATGAGAATTGTATTATAGAAAAATTAATCACAAATTACTATGAATTATAATATCTTAAAAATAAATAATTATCATTATTATCTATAGAGACAGTTGATTACTTCGCCTATTTTGCTGAGCTTGCATCTTGAGTTGGGTATGTAACTCTTTGTTATCCTCAATGAAGATTTGGCTCACCTTATGTAACGCTTGCTGTGACGAGTGATGGTCTTGCATTTCTTTGATGAGGATCGCTGTTGCTTGCTTTGTAGGAGTGCCCGGGTAAGCTTGCTCAAGCTTATGCGCTGTATCCGTAATTTCTTTAAGCTGGGGCTCAAGCTTGGCGATTTTAACCTCAATGACTTTTTCAATGTGATCTTTTAAGGGGGGACACAAATTGCTAACTTGAACTAGGTCGTGCGCCAAACCATGGCGGATAGGATCCGGTAAGGCTGGGTGGATCTCTTTAAGGTGGTGACTGATTTGCTCAACAGCCTCCTCAAACCCGTTCTCATAATCGATTACAAAGTTAGAGGACAGTTTTGAAGGAACGATCTGAAGATCCGTTGTTTTTTGCAGATAAAGAGCTTCCATAAGGGCTGTTTTATCGGCTGATGCATAAGTTTGAAGAGGCGTTGTTGGATCCTGAGAGGTCTGCCTTATTTCTTGGGCTCGAGCGGCCCTATAGACAGATTGCTTGAGAAGGTGATCTTTTTCTAGATTCGAGAGGTTAATCCCCACTTCCTGGCATAGGGTAATCATCGCTGTGTAAGTTATGAGTCCTTCTTCCTTTAGCCGCTTATTGGGCGATTCTATATACAGTGGGTTGAGGCCCATGATTTGGTCAATCTTAGGTCCCAGTTCAGCCCGCATAATCTTTTGAGAGAGAGCCGCGTTCAACGTATCAGAAATAATTTTATCAGCATCTGCTTTAGTAAATCCCTCTGGATAGGCATCGGCTAAGTCCCATTTAGCCGGGAATATTTGGGGCACTCTGACAATAGAGACCGTATGGGTGCCAATCTCCTGACAGGCCTTTTCGACTTTATGAGCCGCTATAAAACCAGCCTTATCATTATCGGGCCAGATGACGACGTCTCGACCTTTTAACGGAGTCCAATCAGCTTTAAAGACAGCATGGGAGCCACTCGGCCAAGAGATAACGGCATAAGTTGGGAAGTGTAAGCGCGCCGCATCGGCTGCTTTTTCGCCTTCAACCACCAACACCGGTGCTGGTGGTTTGGCGGCTAAGTGATCTAACCCATATAACGGGGCATCCTGACCAAAGCCTTTCCATTTCCAATAAGTTTGTCCCGTTTTTAAATCCTTACAATAGGTCAATGGCAAGGTTGCTTTATTGCCTGTTTGTTGATTTTCAATCCGCACCACATAGCCAAGGATGTTGTTATCAGCGTCCTTATAAGGATGGCGCATGGTTTCTTGCCCGTCTTTAAGAACAGCGCTAAGGTATTTATTATTTTGGATATCCACATACTCTGGTGGCGCGGGGAAGATAGGCACATGGCGATACTCATCGATACTCTTTTGCTGAGGTTGCTGCGTTGTTTTATAAGATTGCCATAATTCTTGGTTGGTAGGATTGCCCAGCCAGCTTTGTGACCACTTGAGCGCTTCTTTAAAGGATAAGCCTAAGCGGTCTTGAATCATTTTAAAGGCATTGCCTTTTTCTCCGGTCTCAAAATCCGAATACACCCCTTGTTTGGGCCCTGAAATAATGACACATTTGGATCCTTTAGCACCAAAGCGCAGTTGGGTGTTGGTTTTACTATGAAGCTTTTCGCCGACAAAAAGCTCATGGGCTAAGGGGACGATCTTATCTTTAAGTTCGTTCTCAATATCCTTTAAGGATATTTGTTGATTCTTAAAGGAGTCAAAGGTCACGGGGTGTTTGGAAAGAGCGGTCTTATACTCTTCTTGAGCTTTGATAAGGCGTTCCAAGTTTTTATCCAACGTTTGGGGTTTGTCTGGATCTTTAAGAATCATCTGGTTGGCTTTTTCTAAGATTGTTTGATTATAGGACTTTCTGTCCTCAATTTGGCTTTGATGGTTGTCCATAAGCTGGTTATAAACTGCTCTGTCTTGAGCTTTAAGCTCGATCAAACACTTTTCTCCCTGGGAAGACAAACTGTCCGGTTTCGTGAATAAGTACGTCAGGCCACGCAAATCCTGAGCCCCATATTCCTTTAGAGAGGACAAATCTGTTTCGGGATGACTTTTTTCAATTTTCTGAAGGGCGGAATCGAGGTTATCATCCTGCCAGGTTTTAATGTGAAGATAAGCGGAGGCTCTATCAATCAGATCTGCTTCTTTATTGATGACTGTTTGAATCGCGACACTCATCTCATGACGCATCGATTGGCGTTCAAGAACATCCTCTTTTAATCTAAAGACCTCCATAAAAGGCTTTAAGTCTTGGGTGGGCGCTTTATAGAGGGCAGCCGCATGAGTATTGAGGACTTCGCGCCGGTTAAGAAACTCTGACCATGGAGTCGTCTCCCATAATTTAGCGGTCGGATCGAGGGTCAATCTAATCTTTAGTTCTTCTTGAGCTTGGGCGTAAGCTTGGCCCACCTCGCGCCTCAGAGTGCTATAAGCAAAAACGTGGTCAGACAGCTGGATTTGGCTGGGCGACATTGATTCCGTATTAAGGGAAACCGCGTGATACTTGGCGGCATTAAACACCTCAGACCAATTGACGGCTTCCCGCTGCAACACCTGATAGGTGGGCGTCATTTGGCCTGTCAGGTCTTTGGCGTCATTTCTAAATTCTTTATCGATTGCTAGCCATTCAACCAGCTTGGCGGCCGGCAATGCTTTATCCTCAATCGAAGTTCCTGCCTTAAAATCTTGAATAAGTTGGTGCAATTCCCCTAAATGTTGATGTCCTTCCAATTTGCTGAGGTTGACCCCATACAGATGGGCTAAAGCTTGGGTTGACTCTGTGTTAAACGACGAGAGGTAATACGCCAGATGATGAACCATGCTGCTGGCCTCCGTATAGGCCTTATAAGGTTGAGCGTGCCAGAAGGACAGTTTGCCATTCTCGTCCTTTAATTTCTCATTATGCTCTTGGATCTCCGTCGCACACTGTCGATACAGGTCGCCGGCGTGACGCTTGGCGATATCATAAGCCGCCACCAGTTCTGCCTGGCGTCTCTCCGTCGGATCACTTAATTGGCGAGCAAAGAGGAGGCGGTTATAGTCAAAAGCATCTTGGCGAACTTTTAAGAAATCCAGACCCTGCTCTTTCATATACAGTAGGGTCAGCTTGGGTAAGTTCTGATCCTTTTCATGCAGATGAGTGGCGATAATTTCCATGGCCGCTTGACCCCGAGCCTGAAAGGCGACAGTTGTCCAGAAGTCGGGCGTCGTCAGTTTGATCGGATAGGCTTTGTACTCTGTCATCTGCTGCCTCATCACAGGTAATCGATCCTTAAAGTCGAGGCGATAGAGAGCCTGTTTCGCTTGTTTTTCCACCACGCTAAACCCATAATTTAGGGCCTCCCCCACCTCGCGCATAAATGGTCTATGGAGGGCTTTGTTCAAATAGATTTCAAGGGCTAACGCATCTCGAGTTTGTTTAGCTTCTTCATACGGGGTGTAGTGAGGATGTGTATAGACGGTATCGCCGATTCCGCCTTTGACAATGGTCTGCCATTGGTGGCGGCAGTCTTGAGCCAAATTAATGTAAGATAACACGCGCGTTTTAGCCATTCTTTCAGCTTGACTGAGCGGTCTTTCTTCGAGGCCACACGTAATTTTAATCAGCTGCTGGGTTAGCTTGGCTTGCGAGGCATAAAGGGCGTATTTGTCATAATCCGCCAGGATCGCTAGACCATACGTCTTTCGCTCTTCTTCTAACATCTCCATCCGCTCTTTAGGCTCATCCGCATAAATATCTTCATGGGCAATTAGGTCTGCCATTTCCATAGTAATCAGACGGTAGCCTTCCACATTGTTGAAGTATTGTCGATTGACGTCAGAGATCGAATAATCCAAAGCCATATCTTTGTAAGAAGCTCGGCCTAAGGTATGTTGCAGCTTACCAAAGCCGTCAAAGTCGTGCTCAGAATAATACAATTTCATATCATAGCGATGCCGGGTCAGAGCAACATAGGCAGCCGAGGAATCCATATGCTGAGAAGCAACGACCAATGTCCAGTCAACGGTTTGCCCTTGCGACTTATGCGTCGTCAAGGCATAACCATGACTGATATCCCCTTGCTTAAAGCAATCAGAATCCACTTTCACCATCAGGGTATCGGAGAGTTTGATTGTCAGTTGGTGGTAAGGTAATTTTTGACCGTCGATATCCCGTTCCCTCCTCTCAATCGATTGGACCGTGCCGCGTGTCCCATTTCGAATGAAATGGCTATTGGTGACATCCCTTTGTTTATTGCCAGAAGTCTCCAGGAAGGTCACCCCCTCATTAAGTCGGTGATTATTGAGGAAGACAACTTGATCCCCTTCAGCCAAGACAATCCCCAGAACTTTTGCTACATCAGCAGACAGAAGGCCTCTCGCCTGTAACTCCTGCCGGATCCTCTGGTTTAACCCCTGACAGCTGTCATTACTATAAGCGAGCACCAAGCCGTTTTTAGATTGAGTTTGAAGGCGCTCGACATAATCTTTGGCAACTACCGTATAGAGAGCTTGATAACTAGCGTCTTTGGTATCCGCCTTGGCAACGGCCTTTAAATAGCCGTGATTCTCATAAAGGGCCAAGCCTGTCTGAATATTCTGATTTGAAAATTCCACCGAAGCTTGTCTCATAAAGTCGACTTTTTGACGGTTAATGGTGGATAAGACAAAGCGGGACTCAGCCTTGATCGTGTCTTCCATATAGCGATGCATGTCACCGGCATCAATCGCACTAAACTGACGCCCATCCCCCACAATAACAAGCTTGGACCCCTTTTGGTCGATGCGCTCCAGGATCTTCTGCCAATCCCGCATGCCAATCATACTCGCTTCATCCACGATAAAAACATTATTGGACGTCAGATCGTATTTTGAATAATAATGAAGATCTTTCAAGGCTGTCTTTCGATCTTGCGCTGTCCAGAGCTTTTCAGCGTCGCCCTTAGCATTCAAGACAAGGTAAGCGTGATCGAGTTTTTCCCATTTATGAAGATAGAACCGGACAGTCTCAGCAAAGCAGCCTGTATCATCACTCAAGTTTTTAGCTGCTGAGGCCGACAATGCCGATCCGACAACCGTGTATCCTTTGTCCTCGTAAATAGCTTTAAGGACCCGCATCGAGGTTGTCTTTCCCGCTCCTGCCCGTCCGACCAAAACGCTGATCTGATCCTGACGGCAAATCCCCTCAATAGCCTTCCTTTGTTCCGCGCTCAACTGAGCTGTTGGGTTGCCCGTTTCCTTTATAAGCTGCTCATTAAGGGCATAAACTTGTTTCGAGATATCCAAGCCAGTAATTTCTGGCCCCCAACAGTTGTCCTTCAGCTTATCGAAAGTCTGCACCGCTTGGTTTTCGACCTTTTGGTACTCTTGTGAGGTGAAGCGGGTTTCTGTTGACACATCTTCGCCTAAGAGAACCATTTTATCTTTGAGGGATTGATAGACATAGCCAATGGCCTTTTCATTACCGGGGAAGAACTCTTCTATTTTTTTTAACAATTGCGGCATAGTAAATGTCGCATGAGTCTGGGTCATGTAATCCAAAACAATGGCGGGGTTTTCTAAAATCTTAGTCTTGTTTTCTTCTCGAATACGCTGATTACTGTCAGCAATAAAAGATAAGACCCCTTGCTTTTCTAAATTCTGGGCGTACCATCCTTCGTGCTGAGTGGGGATTAAATCAATTCCTAAATCGAGATAACTAGCAGCCGAGATTAGTTGATTATGGCCCTGCCGTTCTAAATGTTGATTCGTTAAGGTGGCCCAATGATGACGGTAGGCTTTGATTGCAGCCTTGGTACACAGATCTCGATTTTTGCGCTCAGAAATACGCCCTTCTTCGTCAAAGTAACGGTGTGACACCATGATATGCGCGTGGGGATTTCCCTCTTCATTATGAATCGCATAGGTTGCATAATGATTCTTAGAAATGAAGGAATTAATTACAAATTCAGCAACTAGCTCCTGGCTTTGCTCAAGCGTTAATTCACGGGGCAGAGCGGCAATGATAGTCATCGCAATGCTGGCTCGATTTTTATGGTTATCGATTGTTTCAGGTTTTTTATAGAACTTCTCTGCCCAGGTATCTTCAAACAGTTCGAGCTGATTCCACCCTTCTAAAGATTTAAATGCATCAGGGGCTTGACTGGGGGCTAAAGCTTCCCAGGCAATTTCACCCTCACTCCGACCGTAAAAGGTATCCTGCTGGCAACGGTCATCATGCAAGGGCTCTCCTGTGATATAGGCAGCAGCTTGCACAGCGCTTCGACCACTGGACCGGGAAACATGAGATACTCTGAAATGCATTATAGCCATACTTAACTATAACGCCGTAGGCTCACAAGCACAAGGGTGCATAAGTGCGCACTGTCATTAATTTCCAGTGACCTCGGATTTTATCTCTTTCTTATTTCCCTCTCTTACTCAACCTCTTCCAACTAAAATAAGCTTGCTCTTTGGTTTTCAATTAGCCAAAATAAAATACAACTTGATCAAAAAGGAACATCGCCCTGTGTCTAAATCCCTCACCCACAACCATGCGTTACTCTTGAATGAACGAGAACAACTAGACGCTAAAATTCGGGAGCTAGAAACCCAATTAGGAGACGGGATTGTGACCTTGATCAAACAGCATCAAGGGTTCAAAATTCCCTATCCGCTCCTTTGTGCACTGTCATTAATTTCCAGTGACCACGGATTTTATCTCTTCCTTATTTCCCTCTTCTACTCAACCTCTTCCAACTAAAATAAGCTTGCTCTTTGGTTTTCAATTAGCCAAAATAAAATACAACTTGATCAAAAAGGAACATCGCTCCGTGTCTAAATCCCTCACCCACAACCATGCGTTACTCTTGAATGAACGAGAACAACTAGACGCTAAAATTCGGGAGCTAGAAACCCAATTAGGAGATGGGATTGTGACCTTGATCAAACAGCATCAAGGGTTCAAAATTCCCTATCCGCTCCTTTGTGGAGCAATTTTAGAGGCCCTAACGACCCTTGAATCAAGCCCCGATAAACATCAACAATGGCAAGAACAAGGAGAAAAGTTTTTACGCTCGATGACTTTGTCAACCCGTTCAAAGCGTAAAGCTAAAACCGCTCCTCAACAAGATTTGGAAACAGAGAATGACCACCGCCGAGTTGCCTAATCGGATTTCGTACGAAAAAATTCGTGAACAATTAGCTGCATTTGAAGTCAAAAAGAACCGACTCGCCAGCCAATTAAATCTCGCTAATAACAAGCAAAAAAGCATCGAGAAATCTGCAAGAAATAGGCGTACCCGAACCCTCATTCAAACGGGTGGACTGGTCAGTTTATCGGGCCTTATGGCTATCTGTGATATCCAAGAAGGGGATGATCTACAGAACGCTCTGAATGATACGGATAAAGCCGCAACACTTCTTGGCATCCTGATAACATGTGTTGAAAACTTGCGCGACGAGTTAAGCCAAGATCACCTTGATCATTTCAAAGAAAAGGGAATTCGAACTTTAAAGATGAGTCCCTATTATACACGGTAAAGTTATCCCTTCCTTAATTCTTCTAAAATAGAGTGTAGGGATAATTCTAGATTTTAAAATTAATTTTGAATTATTTGTGCTTAAGAAAGAAGTATATTTTACAAATTTATTCTTCTAAAAATATTCAATTAATTTCGAATTTATGGGTTTTTTAAAAGTGTGACGTAAGTGACACTTATTTAATAAGCTTACAAATGACCCTCTATTTTGCTAAAAAAGCTGATTAGCAAGAGGATGGCTAAAAGCCAACAAATGAGATGGACACAGAAAGGAGCTCATCTACTGCTTCAAGTCCGTTCGAAGACCCTAAATGGTGACTAAATAAAATCCTTTAAACAATGGTACCTAAAAATGGATGATGCCCATAATATTCCTCAACCTTTAGCGGCATGACCCCCAACTTTGGGATGGTCTCCTCATAAGCGCGTCCTTGCAGGGCAAATTAAGCAAGCCACGAGATAATGGCATATTACAAAAATTGGAATAGCTAGAAGCATGCGTCCTTGTGAACAGGTAGGGCGGCATATCTTCTCTTTTTATTTGAAATCCTGCTCTGTCTCTTTGTTTTAAAAAAGTTTTTAAAAAATAGGGGTACCCCTTGATTATTATATCATATATGCTATATTTATAGGATGAAATGGAATGTTATTGTTCACCCTAAAGCTATCTCAGAGATTAATGATCTTCCTGTCGATATGCGGGCAAAGCTGACACGTGTGCTTGAATTAATGCAAGCGACGAGTCCTTTTGACATCACGGAACCTCATATCAAAAGTCTAGGAAACAAGCTAATGGAGATTCGATTAAAAGGTCAAAGTGGCATTTCTCGAGTTATCTATGTCTTGGTGACTGGTAGAAAGATCGCCTTGTTACACGCTTTTATCAAGAAAACTCAAAAAACGCCTCAATCGGCAATTGACTGTGCCTTAAAAAGATTTATGGAGGTTAAGAATGACTAAATTTGCTAACTTCGACGACCTTAAAAAAGAGTGGCTTAAGGATGCTGAGTTTGCACAAGCTTATCGTGATTTAGAAGTAGAATATGAAATTGCTCTGGAACTTATAAAAGCTAGAAAACAATCTGGATTAACTCAAGAGGAAGTTGCCTTAAGAATGGGAACAACTCAATCAGTAATTGCAAGATTGGAATCCGGTAAAGCAGTCCCTAGCATAAAGACCCTGGCTAAATATGCCCAAGCTACTGGTAAACATCTCCATCTGAGTTTAGTTTAACCTTAGATTTCTTGGGAATAATTTGAATCCTTATATCAGCCTTGCGGCTTGTAGAGCCAAAGACCCACACTTAGATTAACTTACTTTAAAAATCTCTATAATAAGGTCCCAAGCGAAATTATAGAGAGCAGTTAGCTTTTGTCCGAGAAAGGCCTTAAGTAACTCTGTAGGATACGAATAGAAGATCGGAACGCTGGGAATCAACCATTATTTAGACACAGGAGAAAAATACGAAACTAGAAACTTCAACTCCCAGCGACCGTTAAATGAGAGAGGCTTTGCTTTCTCTGGAAGCCAAAGAAATGGCCTAAATCATCTAATTTGAGTATTGATATATTATCTCAATGTATGGAGGACAATAATAAAAAAATTTAACGTTTATTATACTATAAAAGATGGTGATTTGAATACTTATAAGCTGACGATCTAACATAGCGCTTAAAGTTTGGCATAATGCTATCGAAAATTCTGTACCTCAAGTACTGCTCCCCTTCGGTTTTATCGATAGCGCCTATAGGGCAATAAAATTTGTATTATGTAGATTAAAGCACATATCTTCATCAACATTACGGAAAGGATAAAAGCATATGTGTTTGTCTCAGATTAGAAGAAATGATCTCATTAACAGTATGGTCGACTTGGTAAATCATTTATCACAAGAATCTCTCGTTAACTACCATTTGCAAAGTATATTTTCTAAAAGCTGTGAAAGAGCAACTTTAACACTCTTTAATCAAGAAACTCAGACCTCTCTCTCGCTTACTTTAAGGATTGAAGGCCTACCACCTGAACAAGTTAATATCACTTTAGAAAAATTAGAATTAGAAGAAGACATGGGTCTCTCTGTAACTAACCCCTGCTTACATGATGCTGTTCTAATTGAAACTATGCTTTTCGGAGTAAGGGTACTCTTGGCCTTTGGAAGTCACCTTAATGCGGACCAGATAACATTTCAATTGCTCCAAGAAGAAGCCGAGCATCTTTTATGCTTTAATAAATTATTTTCCGATTTTGAGAATATATACTTTAAAGATACTGTTATCACGACATTTAAAATGTCTATTACTAAAGGTTTAGGAGACTATTTAATTACTCAGCAAGAAAAGATCCTTAAAAAAGTTTATCGCCAACTATGGTCTTGGCAGAAAGAAAATAAAGAGATACAGAAGTATTTCAAGAATAAAGCGAGCACTTCTCCCCTTAAAAAGCCAAATAAATCTTCTCCTGTGGGATCTATTAATCAGAAAGAAAGCAATATTATCGTTCTCCACCCCATAAGAAATAATCCTACGGAGCCGCAGGTTATTAATGTGATTTAGGGAGAATATAAATCTCTGCTAATTCAGTAGGTTGTAAGAGTTAATTAAATAGTCTTCTAAAATTTTTATAGCCTCAAGTTTGGGGCTATCTTTAGGATAAGACAAATAAGTTTGAGTTTCTACAGACTGAAGTTCTGGAAGGACAGGGATAAATTCACCACCTTTTAATAACAGTGAATCATTAGGAAGAGCAACAATCCCGAGGCCTTCCAATGCCACATGATAAAGATGCTCAATATTAGTAAAATGGAGCCTCTCTTTGCTGTAGAGATCGTTGCTCTCCCTTCCAATCTGAAGGATCCAATCTGCTTTATCCTTGGGAAGCTGATGGTGAGCGTTATCCAAAGCTAAAAGCACATGATTTTTCAAATCTTGATGGGTCGAAGGTAGCCCATATTTTTCGAGGTAATTTGCCCTCCATAGAGGCGATCTACTTGAGAAGTAAAATATGTGTGATTCAATCTGTTATCGTCTCCATCACCTCTTCTAATATAGGCGTTAGCGACACTTTCACCTGAACTCTTGGATTGATGACGCTTATCGTCATAATCAAATAGCAAATCTATTTCCGGATATAACTTCAGAAATCTGACTACCTTGGGCAAGAGAGTCGTATGGCTAAACCCAAAAGGTACGCTAAGCGTAAGCTTCTCAGCCTCCTGCTTATCTTCCTCTAAAAGATTCTTCATTCTATTGATGGAAGAAGCCATATTTCTAGCAATACAAAAATAACATTCTCCCATAGGTGTCAAAATTAATCGAGAAGACTGAGGGATAAAGAGAGGGTTATTAAGGTCTATTTCTAATTCAGCTATGGATTGTCTCAGAACGGAAGCGGAAAGATTAAGCTGTTTAGCGGCCTTACTAAAACTATCTTCAACAACTACTCGCTCGCCAAGAAAAATCTCAATATTTTCTAATTTTATCAGGGTAAAAATAAATTTCCTAATTAAGGATAAGATATCTAACATTTCCTTTATAGGCAGATAGTCCTTATTTATTTTTTTAATATGTTGAGCATAGCTCAAATAGACTGCTATAAAATATTTTCATGATTTGCTTTTAAGGAGAGAATAAGAAATTGCTGTTACTTGTTGCTAAATTAATACAGGGAAAATCAAAGTAGGGTTATTAA
>JAIBEV010000148.1 GCA_019459505.1 Candidatus Paracaedibacteraceae bacterium
ATCCAGTGTAGTCGGTCCTCCAACTACTGTGACCTTCGGGTCGGTGACTGTCACGTTATGCAGTGTTACGTTTCCTGTGTTCGTTACTGTGAATGTGTAGTTTATAAGCTCGCCAGAATCTGCCTTGCCATCTGCATCCCCGTCTACCCATGCTCCGCTCTTCTCAAGGGTGAGCAATGGATTTGCCCTTACAGTAACATTAGCAATATCTGTATCAAAAAATACAGTTGGGAAAAATGGTGAATCTTCACCTTGTGCCTTAGCAGTATTTGTTATAGTTGATCCACCTATTCCAGTTATTGTAATTTGCTCACTTATTCCAGTTGCAGAAGCACCAGCAGCAAGATCATCAAGTTGAGAATCTAAATCAATATCAGTTAATCCTACCAAAATAATTGGAAAATCATCTGACGGTAATAGAGGGGTACCATTATCATCTATTAAAGTAACATTATATAAAGGTGCTCCAGGAGGATCCAGTGTTAAGCTTGTATTAGTAACAACATAGTGATAATATACCTTACCACCATCGTCAATGTTTAATAGCTCAACTCCTGTAGAAGGGTTTGTTCCCAATGAAACTGTTTTTTGTACGTCAATAGAAGGTATTGCAATACCTTCAACTTGTTTAAAAGGTATTTGCTGATTTCCTACTGAAATATTTCCAGGAGGAGTTACTTGTGTATCACTATCAATAAATGTAAGTCTCGCTGCTTCAATATTTGCACCAAGATTTCCGGTTGGACTTAATCCTGGTTTCGAGAATAACTTTACATCAATACGAACAACAACTTTTTCTCCAGCTTCAAGGTCAGTAAGTGTCACAGTGCCATATAATTCAGCACCTTTTGTGAAAATCGGATTACTAAGATGTTCATTGCTTAAAGTTACTAAGCTCTGACCATCTTCAACATTTCCACTATCTACATTATCTTCACCTGGGACCAAATCCTCTATGTCTATTCCTCTATTTACGTAAACACCTACTATATCACCGAGAGCTACGCCAGACTGTCCTGTAGTATCTGCCAGAAAACTGAAGTCCATCACAATAGTTTGAGGATCATCTATTCCTGTTCCTGATACTGTTACAGCTGCGAAGTATGTTACAATATCTCCACTCTTGAAGTCTCCACCCTCAAGCGATTCAACCACATCTCCAGTTATAGTACCGATTGTTCCATCATCGTATGCACCGCCACCAGTTAAATGATTATAGCTATATGGTGCAGCTGCACAAAAGTCAATCGAAAAGTCTCCAGTCGCTGCTAAAGCCATATTAGCCTTTACAGGAATCATATTCAGCAACATCGCCAGAACAACTATCCATGGCCAATGTCGCCGATGTCTCGTGTTCTTCATAAGAATCTCCTCCAAATATTATCAAAGCTACCGGTGCTACCGGAGCTTATCAAGGAGTAGCGTATCTCCATTTCAAGCCTGGATCCTATTGATCCTCGAGCAGACTGGGCTGAAATGGAAACATTAATAATCTACGCTTATGCAATTATCGTAAATATTGACATTATATTAACTTTCCAGACGCCGTAAAAACGCAAAAAGCTAGCGATATATTAAACTCACCAGCTAAACCACACCTATTCAAATATTCAACGCTTCAACTGCATTAATTCAATTCGTTGCCAGGTATCTTATTATCCCACAACTCGAGTTCCTTCCTATTAGCTTCTAAACTTCATTGGTTTACATGAAAACGCTGATACTTATACGATAATCTGCATCAATACAAAATGGTCTAAAGAAATTAAGGGTCAAATATGACAAAATGGAATGCACCTAAAATAAAATCCCGGAATTTTCTTTGAGGCCACTCCACTACCAAGCGAATTCAATATTTAGTTATATAAAATTCATATGAGAATCAATGAAAATTATTTTCAATTACTGTTATCATTTTGTAACTTTCTCCTCAGTTACATTCTATCACTCTGGATAATTAAAAAAAATAAGAGTTTATAACAATTTTGTAAACGTTTTTATTATTGAATATATATATTTGTGCATATTTATTATTAATATTTTTAACTTTCTATTTAAAAAATATACCTGGCTTTCATGCATTATAATCTGGTATTCTGAAGCAATATTGACACTGCTATTAAAGTTAGCCAATAATAACTCTCCAGAGCATTCACATATCGATAGCTTGATTATTACGCGCTTTCGATACCCTCGATACGCGTTT
>JAIBEV010000077.1 GCA_019459505.1 Candidatus Paracaedibacteraceae bacterium
GGATCGACGACTACAATGCAACTTATCTGCATTCAACACTTGGCTATACCCCACCTAATACATTTGAACAAAGATTTTTAACCCATAACAAACAACACGACCCTCTTTTAAAATTCGCTTGCTAAATAGGGGGCATTACATTTTCTCCAGGAGTTAAAGGCTTTTTACGGTCCTTTTCTTGAGGTTTCGGCTCTTCTAGGGTGGCTAACTTTTCATACCAGTGCCAACCCCGGGCATGGTCTTGATAGAAGGTTTTAGCATGACTAGCTGAAAACAATAAAATCAGAAATAATGTCATTTTTATCAATTTGAAAATCCTTCTGATTTGAGCTTCATATTCTCTTTAACTCGGTCTAACGTGATCGTTTTTGACATTTCATCAGGACTTTTTTGGGTAAAGTTTTTTTGGACGTCTTCATAAAGTTCAGAGAGATTCATTTTTGAGAAATCCAATCCACTCAACTCTTCTGGCTTGAGACCTCGGCAATCAGGAGATTTGGGATCTCCCCAAGAGAGACCCAATTGGCCCCTGCCTTGTTCCTGAATCAATCGGGATAATTTATGTCCAAAACAGCAGAAACTTGTCTTCTTCCTTATACAGACCCCTGCCTTCTTTTCAGCACAATAGGTTCCGACCATAACGCATCGGTTGTTTCTTCTAAGATCAACAAGCTGTTTTTCTTCTGCTTTACAGGAGGAAAGTCCAAGATCTGTCCCCCATCCTTTTCCGTTACCGCAACAGTCTTTAAAATTGATGCAATGCTTGGAACACTGCTTGACTTCGCCTTTAAAAATGGAAAGTTTGGCGCGCATATCGTTTTGAATAGACTTCAGAATAGAGAGCTGACTTAAAGCTTCAAGCATTTCACCATTGGCCTCATAGGAAGAGTCGGCACAATTTCCTGTTAAACAAAAGGGGCTGGTTGATGAGGTTGAGCGGTACCGTGTTTGATGTTGTTTTTTACTGCCACACAAATAAGTTTGCTGCCAAACGACACAGCGCCCTCCTTCACGTTGCTGACACTCTGACTTGGTCTGTTGGCAACCCATGGCCTTTAACTTTTGGCAGCTATTTTTAATCGGGTGAGAACAGGAGTAAATGAGGGTTTCCTCAAAATGATCCCGTGTGATTGGTTCATCTTGAATCGTCCGAGTTTCATTTTTTTGACTGTCGATCTTTTGAGCATAACGGCATACCCCTCTATCAGCCATGTCTTCCAAGACCTGACAGTCATCAACCCATTCTTCTTTTTCAACGATAACTTGTTTAGGGGTATAACCACTGACTCTGGACTGACACCCAGGACTGCAATATTTTTTACTGCCTTTCCATTTATGCTTCCAATGGCCACTACAATACTGTTGAGTAATGGGCCTAGACGGGACAATTTTTAAGGCAATTTCTAAATGACGATGACAGGTGCGCATGTATTCTTCTCCTCCTTCTTCACAGTGATGAAGTTCACCTTGTTCTGGCTCTCCTTCTGCTTGGATAATGACTTCCTTCATTGCTTTTTCCGGATCTTTTTGGACTTCAGTGGCGACGGTAAATAAAGGGTTTGTTTCGGGGTCCAAACGGTAAGATTCGCGACTTTCAGAGATTTCTTTAATTGATTGGGCTACCTGATTTGTCGATGTCTCTTGAACAGTTGCCTCTCCTATAGATCCCCCATCCAAGGTAGCTTCTTTTGGTGAAGCCGTTTTATAGCCGGGGACGATATAAGGATTCGTTGTTTGAGAAACATTTTTATTCTTCTCCAACAACTGTTGCGTATAAGCAAGCCCGTTTTGGTGGGATTTCATCGCCATAAGTGGGGTACAAAGAATTATAGTATGGATAAGAATTTTCATGCGGCTTCCCGAAGCTTAGTTGCCGCAAAACTTAATGTCACATTTCCGCTTAATCTTGCCGTCTCTTTCCCCTCTCGCAGCATAATGAAGGTGGGCACTTGAGTAATTTTATACGCTTCAAAGCTTTGAGGATTAATCTCCATTTCTGTTTTCAATTCTTTAATCTTTAAGGCTGTCTTTTTAAAACTATTCTCAACCAATCCTCTTAGAACCAATGTTACCTTTTGACCGGAGAAAGTTATACTGTCCGCCAAGGCTTTCAAAGATGCTTCAGGCATAGAAAATGAGATAAAAATGAGAATTTGATCGGATTGACTATGGGACATTGTTTTTAGATCACTTATTGCTTTCTTGTATAAAAGTTCAGCCTGACAACAAGGCTTATGGGGGCCTTTTGCTGTCTTATGGGTCATTGTTGTAGCCCAGTCAAGCCCTGCTTGGTAAGCTGGGTTTTCTTGAAGGCCTTTCATATCCTTGCCCAGAGTTGGAGGAGTAGAGGCTATAGAGAAAGTTGAGAGGGCTAAAATTACAGTAGACAACATGATCTTTTCCTCCAGATTAGATAAGCAAAGTCCTCCCCTTGGTAAGGAAATTCCTTCCCACTCGCCCAAAGTTGTTCACTACGGCCTAAGGGATGACATTGACGAGAAGCGGTTGAAGGAATGGGATAGACTATCTGAGTCTTATATTGGCTTTTTTGAATGATGGGCATAGGAAAACGATTACAAAGCCCTTCAGTTCCAACCGTTCCCCACAGAAGCCCTTCTCGGTGAAGTTTGGCTATCATTCTCTCAACAAGCAGCAAGCTTGCTTGAACACCGCCCACATGAGCGGCCACTGTTCCCACAAAGGGATATAGACTCCCCTGACAGCCAGCACACCAGAACAATGGATCCAGGGGGAAACCGGCACTGGCTGCGACACAGTCAGCAGCA
>JAIBEV010000133.1 GCA_019459505.1 Candidatus Paracaedibacteraceae bacterium
CTTTATGGCTATGCAAATTCAAAAGTTGGCAACCCAGCACCAATCAATGACGCAAGATCAAATTAATCGACGAGTTTCCGTCGCTGCAAATCTCTGGATGGAACATAAAGATACAGCTTTAAGCAAGAAACATGGATTTAGTAATAGCCTAATTTTCAAAGCAAATGGTCAGAAGAAGATGAATGATAAAGCTATAGATAATGATCCATCCATTAAATCTCAAACTTTATTCCGTGAGATGACTGGAATGAAGACAGATATAACTTCGGATCTTTGTAAAATTATTGAATCAACTCAATCAAAACTTGGAGAAAAGATTCAGAGTATTTTTAAGGAACAACAGGCGCTTTCTCAACAACAAGAACAAACGCGACAATTGCAGAGGGAGCAGCATAAGCAGTTTGATCGGTGAATGTCGAATTGGTTGAGTAAGTTTGTATCTATTTTGTTAAAATGATAAAGTACCTAAAAAGATGGGAAAGTTATAGGAGTGATAATGATGAAATTGATTATTTTTCAACTTACTGAAACATCGCTACAAAATACTATTTTAAAACAAAAAGTGGCGCAATGGCTGTAATGAAAGTTCCCTCTATTCATTTTGATGAAAAATATAAAAAGCTTCTGAATGAAATTAAATCCCGGTTACAAAGCTCACAATTACGAGCTGCTTTATCGGTTAATCACGAACTGATTGATTTTTATTGGCAAGTTGGAAAACTCATCCTTGAACGTCAAGAAAATACCAAGTGGGGGGACAAGTTGTTTGATACTCTATCTGCTGATTTAACGAATAGCTTTCCGAATACCAAGGGATTTTCAAAAACAAACTTAAAAAATATGCGTTTGTTTGCTGCTCATTATCCCACCAAAGAATTTAGTCAGGCACTGCCTGACCAATTAACCTGGACACATCACGTCGTTCTTTTGCAAATGTTCAACCAGGATAATATTGATGAAAAGAAGTGGTATGCTGTCAAATCTTTTGAAAACGGTTGGTCTTACCGTGAGCTTAAAGAAAATATACAATCTGATTTGTATGCTAGACAGGGTGATAAAGCTCTTAAAACGACAAATTTTCATGACAAGCTACCATCCCCTACATCTCACTTGGCTCAGGAAATGATTAAAGAGCCTTATAAATTTCACTTTCTAACCGTTGGAGATGATGCCAGGGAGAAAGAGATCCAGAAAGGACTCATTGAACATGTTAAACAATTTCTTATGGAATTGGGACAGGGATTTTCTCTCTACGGCATATACTATCCAATTATTGTTTCTGGGAAACGTTTTGAAATTGACTTACTCATGTATCATACGAAGCTTCATTGCTATGTTGTTGTTGAGCTCAAAAGGGGTGAGTTTCATCCAAATCATACTGGACAGTTGAATTTTTATCTATCCGCAATTGACGAGCAGTTGAAGCTTCCTGAAGATGGTCCAACAATAGGCTTGTTACTTTGTGAGAAGAAAGATCGAGTGATTGCAGAGTATTCCTTAAGACGAGTAGGAAGCCCCATGGGAATTGCTGAATATGAATTATCAAAATCTTTACCAGCTCAACTATCAAACGTTCTCCCAACAATCGATGAAATTGAGAGAGAACTCAATGAGTTTACAAATGAGGATTAAACTCATGATATTGGAACTTCAGCTTTACTAAGGGCAGATCGCAAGGGAACTTAATGTACGCCTGTAAGTTTGGAAGGTTGAGTATATCTGTATATGGAATGACTGTTTTGTTGCGGCGTTG
>JAIBEV010000165.1 GCA_019459505.1 Candidatus Paracaedibacteraceae bacterium
CACAGCTCGCTTGATGGAAAAACGCCAACTGAGAAGTATAGTGAACTCATATACCAAACACCTCTGCATGAAGAAGTAGGGTTTGCTTACAACCGAACAAAAGAGCCAATCATGTCCCAAAATTACCTGGCTGATTCTACCATTAAAAAATTGAAACGATGTCAGTGAATCTCACACTTTATGGGATAGTTAAATCCCATCGTCAACAGGGAGAGGTTTCTTATTAAGAGTAAAGAAAATTGTAATCCCTTTATCGAGATTATTTTTAATCCATATCTCACCATCATGGTTTTCTACGACTCTTTTTACAATGGACAGCCCTACCCCACTTCCCCGCTGATATTTCTTCTCTGCATGCAGACGCTTGAAAATTTGAAAGACAAAAGTGTGGTATTGAGGAGGAATACCAATTCCATTATCCCGAATGAAATAGGCTTCTCCCTTTTCTGTTATTGTTGTACCAATTTCTATCTGAATTTCATCTGCACTAGCATATTTTAAAGCATTGGAAATTAAGTTAGCCCAAAGCTGCCGCAAGCGAGCAGCATCGCCATAAACGGGCGGAAATACTTTTTGAATATGAATTAACGGTTTTTTTTCTTCAATCCGCCGGCGCAAAATATCGATTGATTCTTGAAGAATCGTGCCCATATCAACGTCTTTGAAGTTTTGGTTTGTATGGTCTAAGCGTGAAAAATCGAGGAGAGACTCGATAAGATTTTTCATTCTTGCACTAAGGCGAATAATATTATTCGTTTGCTGTAAAATAGAAGTATTTTTATTATTTTCTATTTCTTCTTTTATCATATGAGCATAAAAATTGATCCCTCGCAGCGGTTCCTGCAAGTCATGAGAAGCCATATAAGCAAAAGACTCTAGTTCTTGATTGCTAGTGGATAAACTTGCATTTAATTCTTTAATACCTTGAGTGCGGGCAATCAAGATCTCCATTAAGCTATGCCTTAGCTTTTCTACCGCTTTAATTTCAATTTTTTCCCATTTCTCAGAATGCTTTTTTATTGCTTCCTGTCGTAAAGCACACGATAAGCGCGGTACTAGACGTGGACCCTGAGGACTATCTTCAAAAGGATTATTAGGATTCCCTGCCCCATTGACGATATACACTAATTCTTGCCTAAACCATAAAATCATCTGATCATGGTTCGGCGAGATAGACACTGCTAAAACACCAGTGGCGATGGAAGAATACTCATTAGCAGGCTCAAACGTCTTACTTAAACAGTTAGTATGCCAAAGATGGGCTGGGGGCTCGTTATGTGAAATTTCCTCTTTTATAAAGTCGGCTAGTTCGTCTAACTGGTCAGTTGTTGGAACAATTCCATGGGTAAACCATTGTCCCTCTTCTAAGATTGCCACTCCTGATCCATCAATAAAATGGAATAAATCTTCTTCATTGACGACTTCTGAAATAAGTTTGTTAGAGTCCAATAATTTACTCACAAGATTATTGATTTTATTTTCTGACTGTTGAATATAGATATTATCTTCTATCTTTGTGACCTCTTTTAGCTGTAAAGAACTTATTTGAGCAAGCAATTCATATCCTGCCCGTATAGGCCAGGGAATGAATTTAGGCGTATGATGATGACAGCTGATAAATCCCCACAGCTTACCATCAACAATTATAGATAATGTTAAGAGCATTGAGGCAGACATATTCTTTAGGTAATCGATATGTATCATCGAGAGGCCTTTAGAAGTAGCATAGGTGATATCTAATGGTTGTTGAGTAGAAGGATTAAGGAGGGGTACTAGCTGTGATTGAGGAGTAGTCAAATCAGGAGCATGTCGTATCCAGAGTTTTCTAAAAATTTCGCGGACAGGAGGAGGAATATCTTCGGCGGGATATCTTAAATGTAAAGAGGGTGGTAGATCATCGCGTTTTGCTTCTACTAAAATTTCACTAGTATAATCTTGATGAAATTTATATACCATCACCCTGTCGAAACCTGCTAAGGTGCGTATCTCATTTACTAAGGTCTGACAAAAATTTTTTAAGTTATTTTCTTTTAAAATTTTAGTGACAATATTATTTATATTACTCAAAATATTTCTTGTATCGAATGTAGGGGTTTCTTCAGTTTCTAGAAATATTAAATTGTCATGAGAGTGGGCTAGAAAATCTAAGGAGCGACCAGCGATCTGCATTGTAAAAACATAGCGCGGGAACAATTCTATTTTCTTATCAGCGATGAATTTAGTAAGAGATTCAAAATTATTATCTCCTATTATTGTCTGTAAAGGGCAGCCTTGTAAGGTAGAGGAATCTTTTTTAAACCATTCTTGAGAATTGTTGCTAAACTGTAAAATTTCATAGGTGTGAGGGTGAATAACTAAGAGAGCACTGAAGGATTGAATACCTCCTGGAGCATGAACAGGGGGAGGATCATAATTTATTAAATCAGGGTTATTATTAATTTTATGTAAATAAGTTGATGAAAAGTCCATGTTATACTTTCTTTAAAACAGTTAAATGTTCCAGGTGGCGCTCATATGCCAATATTTCGACCTCACATTTTCCATCATATTTATTGTGTACTCGACCAACCAATGAGTCTCAACAATATTGCATCGTAAAAGATTCATAAGCCGAGCAGCTTTATCCGTAAGTAAAAGTAAGGAATTTCTTTTCATAATCTATTAATGTAAGTATTTGTTTTAAATTCGCAAATAGGGGTACATAGTACCATAATGAATCTGAATTTCAACCCACGCTTTATATTAAATTTTTAATCATATTTTTAATGAAAAGTAAAATGAAAAAAAGAACTAATATTAGAGCTTTTTAAACTATCATAAAAACTTATATTCATCTTACACTTGAATAATATGAATTTCTGTGGGTGATTTCTTGCCAATCCAATTATTTGTAACTCGCCGAATATTGATACGAACTTCTTCGCGTAAAGTATTTATGTTTTGATAACCGTTATGGATACAAGACTTAATGCAGCGCAGAATATCTCTTTCTAAGCGTTGTTGTTCTTCTCCGCCTATCGTTAACCCTAGCAGTGAAAGGCTCGGTTCGCATTCAAGGCTCCCTTCTCTATCCAACACTAAGCTGACAAAAATAGCCCCATTCGTAGCTAGTTTCCCCCGTTCACTCAACATGGTACTGATCATAGGAACCATACGTGACCCATCATATCCTAGCCGTCCCGCGGTCACATACTCAACAATACCAGGGTTGTGTTCATCCAATCGAATGATTGATCCGTTCTCTGGTACTACTGCCTTGGGTATTCCGCAAGAAAGGCCAAGATCTGCCTGTTCGGTCATATGCCGTAATTCGCCATGAACAGGAATTAAAACTTTAGGTTTTATCCAATGATACATTTGAACCAATTCAGCACGGGCTGGATGGCCTGAGACATGAATATCCTCATCGTGCGACGTAATAATAGTAACGCCTTTGCGGGCCAGGTTATTTTGTAGCAAATTTATAGACCGTTCATTACCTGGAATAACACGTGAGGAAAAGAAGACCACATCACGATGATCTAATTTAATAATAGAATGAGCGTCAGCTGCTATGCGGGATAGAGCAGCACGGGGTTCTCCCTGAGACCCTGTACTGATAATCATTACCTCATCTGGAGGTAATTTCATCGCTGTATCTTCATCAATAAAGGTTGGAATGTCTTTTAGATAACCGACTTTCTGAGCCGCATCAACCATTTTATGTAAAGATCGGCCCACCAAACATACTTTACGACCATGGCTTTTGGCCGCCAGAATAGAAGTCTCGACACGGGCGAGGTTTGAGGCAAAACAAGCTACAACCACCCGCCGTCCCTGTTGAGCGCTAATTTGCTTGAACAATTCCTCTCGGACTGTTTCTTCTGATCCAGCAATTCCATCTGTAAAGACATTTGTCGAATCGCAAACTAGAGCTAAAATCCCTTGTTTCCCCCAATCCATTAAACGGTCTGCATCCGTTGCTTCTCCTATTAAAGGAGCAGGATCAATTTTCCAATCGCCTGTATGCATAACAGTACCCAGAGGGGTAGCAATAGCTAAAGCATTTGGCTCTGGAATCGAATGGGTGAGTGTAATATATTCAACTAAAAATTTTCCAATTTTTAATTCCCCGGATAGGGGAACTTCAATAATTTTAACTTCTTTACTCCACGGGAGTTCTTTAATTTTTTGACGGACAATTTCAGCAGTAAACTTTGTTGCATAAATAGGGCATTTTAATAAGGGCCATAAATAGGGGATGGCACCGATATGATCCTCATGGGCATGGGTTAGAACGAGTCCAACTAAACGATCACGTTGAGAAACAATAAACTCTGGATCAGGCGTAATAATATCAATACCAAAACGATCCCCAAAGGTAACCCCCATGTCAACCATCAACCACTGACCATCATAGCCATAAAGGTTCAGGTTCATTCCAATTTCACCGGAACCGCCAAGAGGTAAAAACCAAAAATCATTTTTTCCAGGTATATGAGTCATTCCAAATTCAATCTAAACATTGTTTTCTCTAAATTATAGAGGGATTATGATTATAATGAAAGGATTGAGTTGAGTATTTATCATCATAATCTTGGAAAGTTAGGGTGTTATAAAAAGTTGGGGTAAGAAAATTCTAGAGAGATAATTAATTGTTATTTAACTTTTATCTCCTATCTTCTTTATTGAAGAACTCATGGAGGCAGAAATGCTTAAGATTGCCACAACGTCTTTTTTTACGATAATCCTTCTCTCAGGCTGTGCTAATCAAGGCGGTACTATTACTAAACAGCAAGGGGGGACGTTCTTAGGGGGAGCAACAGGAGCCCTCATTGGTTCGCAATTTGGCAGCGGATCTGGTCGTCTTGTTGGGGCTGGTATAGGCGGTGTTATTGGGGCGCTTGCAGGATCAGAAATTGGTAAGTCAATGGATCAGCAAGATCAACATGAACCGCGTTATCGCGAAAAACGCTATGACGATTATCGTTATCCGAAGGATCGCTATGCCGAACGTCGAGATCCTCGTCCTTATTATTACTATGAAGGTTAGCCTAAAAACGCGCTTAACAGATTCTATTATTGTGTAAATCACACGATGAAATTAAAAAAACAGGGCATCTCTAAAGGTGCCCTGTTCGTCAATTCTATTGAAAGCTTGAGAATTAATAGCCTTCGCGTTCCAAACGTTTACGCATTAGTTTGCGGAAACGGCGGACAGCTTCAGCTTTCTCCCGTGCTTTTTTAATGGATGGCTTTTCAAAGTGACGGCGCATCTTCATTTCGCGATAAATGCCTTCACGTTGCATCTTCTTTTTTAGAACACGCAAAGCTTGATCCACGTTATTTTCACGAACTGTAACTTCCACTAAAATCAACTCCTTTCTATTTTAAATTATGCAATTACTTGCATTATATAATATATACCTATTGGTCCTTAAAAACCAGCAGTTTTAAGCTAAAACTTGATTGCAGATTGCTAACTCTATCCTGCTCGGCGGCCAAAAATCAATGATACCACAAACAAAACTAAAAAGACTAAGAACAATATTTTTGCAATATTAACTGCTGAGCCCGCGATACCTGTAAACCCTAGCGTACCGGCCACAAGGGCTATGATAAAAAAGATAACCGCATAATTGAGCATTTTTTCCTCCTCTTAAGATTAGTTGCCTGCTGAAGGCTATGGATTAATGACATAATAAAACACTTAGCGCAGCTTGGATAATAGAAATAGTCGTCATTATTTACCTTAATTTAATAAAGGCATAGCTATTATGCCCCTTAATCATCAGTGGAGGGGCCGTATTATGAAGCCGTTTATTTTTCTTGCCGCATTAGTATCAACCAACCTGTGGGCCAGTGATATCTTGAGGGATATTCCAAGTGCTGGTATATCATCGGTTCAGTCTGAACAGACTAGTTATATCCTCAGCTCTAATGCAGAGTTTGTTGCTCAGCAAAAGGAAATGATCGAGGATAAAAAGTTAAGACTGTGGGGTATAGCTCTGTTTTCAGGGGCTGATCTCTTTAGTTATGGTATCAAGCTTGCGACAGCCAACGAATGGTCCCATGTAGGGATGATTTTAAGTGATGAAGCAGGACAAAAATATTCATATGAATCGACGGGATCAGCTGAAGAAATTCTCTCTCAACAGGTCCCGCCTGAAGTCCGGATTAGTTTATGGGAAAAGGTAGTTAAGGAATATGACGGCAAAATCTCAACCCGGGAATTTCAGTTTAGTGATGCGACACGCAATGATCCGGCAGTGATTCAACCCTATATTTATAACAGGATTGGATTACCGTATGAGAAAAAGTTGGGGGAGTTAGTAAAAGCTGTTATTAGAGCTAATAAAAAAGCTGATATTAATTCTGTTTTCTGTTCAGAAGAAGTCGCCCATTTCCTGATTTTTCTTAATTACCTTACAAAAGATCGCCTTGAAGATAATTATCTGCCAAAGGACTTTTCACAAAAAGAATTTATTCCGTTGGTAGACTGCAGTCTAAAGAAAGAAGTCCGCGTTAAGACATCCAAGTTAAGACATCCAATAATAAGTGTTGTATTCTCTTCTAAGCTAAAAATTTTAAAGGATCAACGAGCATAAAGGGGGGGATAATTCGACCAAACCCAAGGACTTTTTCGGTTGGCTCATCCTCTTCCATAATTTCATTGAGATCAATTTTAATTTCTTTGATCGTATGTTTAATCAGTGATTCAATTCGCTTTAGCTTTTTATCTTCTGCTTTGGTCACAAACATAAGGGCATTACCGTTTTTACCCGCACGACCGGTGCGACCAATCCGATGAACATAATCTTCTTCGTGAATCGGAACGTCAAAGTTCACAACCAAGGTAATTCCTGAAACATCAATACCACGTGCCGCGACGTCCGTTGTGACTAGAATTCTATAATTACCTTTTCTAAAGTTCTCCAAAGTTTCATTTCTTGAGCGTTGATCCATATCACCATGCAAGGCTTGAGCAGAAAATTTGTGGCGCTGCAGCGATTTTGTTAAGATGTCAACATCCTTTTTGCGATTACAGAAAACGACTGTTGGATCAACGGAAGGATGGCTTTTCAACACTTTACGCAAAGCAATGCGCTTTTCCATTTCATTCAACCGAACAATCGATTGATCAATCGTTTCTGCGGTTTTAGCTGACCTCGAGACTTTAATTTCGCAAGGTTGCAACTGATAGGATTGTGAAATTCGCTTAACTTCCGGAGATAAAGTGGCACTAAACATCAATGTCTGACGTAATGTTGGCATGTAAGTTAAGATCTTATCCACATCAGGCATAAAGCCCATATCGAGCATACGATCCGCTTCGTCAATAACCACAACTTTAACATTGGTCAGAATTAGTTTGCCGCGCTCAAACAGGTCAATTAAGCGTCCCGGTGTTGCTATAAGGATATCAACGCCGCGCTTTAAAATGCGCTCTTGAATAGAAATAATCTCTCCACCCACTATAGAAATAGCTTTTAAGCCTGTACCGGCGCTATAGCTAACAAAATTATCATAAACCTGTGTGGCGAGCTCTCGCGTTGGGATCAAAATGACAGCAGAGGGCATGCGATGCCGGGCTCTTGAATGCTTTAGGATTTCGATTGTTGGTAATAGAAAAGCTGCAGTCTTCCCTGTTCCAGTTTGGGCACAAGCCAAAATATCTTTTCCTTGAAGAGCAAGGGGAATAGCCTGACTTTGGACAGGGGTGGGTACGTCGTATCCTAGCTTAGCAACGGTGTCGGCTAACTCTTGTGTCAGCCCAGTTTCAGAAAAACTCATACAGTAAACTCATTAAAATTTAACGCTACTAACGGCATCTATGTGCTTCAGCGTCATCATATATTTAGTTATTTTTTATCAATTATCAAGGAAATAACAAAAAGATGGAAGAGAAAAATTTATGGTGATGCATTGCTACCCTTTTTATCAGCAGAAATAACGGGTATGCTGTCTAAAAATATTTAAAGAAAACAGGCTTATTTTTATGAAAGTTTTTATTTCAGCAGCTGAGCCTTCTGGTGACCTCATTGCAGCGGAAGTTATGGATTGTTTGCCGAAGGGGACGACCTATATTGGTATTGGGGGCGTAGAAATGCAAAACCGAGGCTTGCAAACTTTATTTCCTATGCAAGAGCTTAGCGTCATGGGGTTTCTAGAGATTATTCCGCGCCTCTTCAACATTCTAAAAAGAATTCGTCAAACCGTGGATGTTATTATTAAGGAACAGCCTGATGTAGTGCTGACCGTTGATGCCTATAGCTTTCATAGTCGCCTGGTGTCTCGATTAAGAAAAAGAGGCTATAAAGGCCGGCTCTGCCATTATGTACCACCAGCTGTGTGGGCTTGGAAGAAGAAGCGTGCTCAAGCATTAGCGCAGCTCTATAATGAGGTATACTGTATTTTTCCTTTTGAGCCCCCTTATTTTCAACCCCATGGCATTCATGCAGAATTTGTGGGACATCCAGCGGCCTTTCGCGTGTATAAAAAAGATCCAACCTTTCGGGACCGCTATAATTTATCGAATGCTCCAATTTTAATGCTTCTACCAGGCAGTCGGCTTCAAGAAATAGAAAAGCTCTATGAGGATTTTTTGAAGACCTCCCAGATGCTCGCTAAGACTCATCCAAATTTACAATTGGTTGTTCCCACCCTACCCCATCTTGTTCCTAAGATTGAGGAAATCAGCAGCCATTATAAGCTGAAAGTTACGGTGATTACCGACACCCATGATCGATTCACTTGTTTTCAAGAGGCTCAGGCGGCGCTTGCAGCGAGTGGTACTGTGGCAATGGAACTTGCTTTAAATAAGGTTCCCTGTGTGATTGGTTATAAAACCTCTGCCCTTACCTACTTCCTTGCTCGGCAATTTGCAAAGGTTAAATATATTACCATTTTGAATATTATGGCTGATAGAGAGGTGATCTCAGAGTTTTTACAAGATCAATGTACACCTGAAAACCTTGCTGCTGCTTTGACCTCCTGTCTAAGGCATGAGGATCGTGCTCGGGTAGTGGATGAAATTGAAGCGTATACTAATACTCTAAAGGCTTCGGATGGACAAAAACCCCAACAAATTGTTGCAAAGCGGTTAGAATTTTTCTCTAATTAATGAGGAAGGTCTAAGATAAAGGAAGTACCTTAGCGCGGCCGTATTTCAGCATAGCGATGCCGGCGATGGCGGATATGAACGATCCAAGCATCACGCCCAATTTCATTTGATTGATATGAGTACTATCTTCAAAAGACAAGACACCGATAAACAGGCTAAAAGTAAAACCGATCCCAACCAGCAGTGAAATTCCATAAAACATTTTCCAGCTTATATTAGAAGGCAGCTTACAGAGATTAAATTTTGTTCCTATATAAGCAAATGCCATTACCCCAAGTTGTTTGCCGATAAATAATCCAAGGAAAATCCCTTTCGTAATAGGAGCAAAAAAGTCATTCCAAGAAATTTCATTAAAAGCAATCTCACTATTGAGAAATGCGAAAAGAGGTAAAACAGTTAGAGCCACAAAAGGATGTAAATAATGCTCTAAACGTTTTAATGGTGAGCAAGAAATATCTATTTTAGAGTCTGTCCGTACAGGAATAAAGCACCCTAGAATAACGCCTGCAAGGGTACCATGGATGCCTGTTTCGGTTAAGCCTATCCACAGGATGATACCGATCGTAATGTAAGGCCAGAGTTTGCTAAGATTACTTTTGTTTAGAACTGCAAGTCCTAATACACAAATAATTGAAACGAGTAAAGGTATTAGTTGAATAAAAGGGGTATAAAAAAATGCCAAAATCAAAACGGCAATAACATCATCGATAATTGAAAAGGCGACTACAAATAAGCGGACAGATGTAGGCGTATGGGGAATAAAGATAGCCAATATCGCTAAAATAAAAGCTGTATCCGTTGCAATTGGAACTGCCCACCCTTTCATAAAGTCTTCCTGAGGAGAGGTTGTTAAAAGATAGACAGAGATAGGAACGATAACGCCACCGATGGCACAAATGAGTGGTAATCTTAAGGATTTAAATGAACTATAGTCCCCCTCAAGACAATGATATTTTGCTTCTAAGGTTAAAATGAGAAAAAATAAGGCCATTAAGCCGTCATTCACCCATTTAAGTAAAGATTTGGATAACGTAAATTTCCCAATGGATAACCCAATCGGAAGTTTTGCGAGCGCTTGATATTCATCGTAGAGTTCTGTGTTGCTCACACATAAAGCTAAAATCATGCTAATGAATAATAGAATTCCTGACAGAACTTCTAGATTGATAAAAGAATCAGTCCGTTTTTTCACCCCGGATTACCATAGTATAAAATGATGAATATATCTAATGATAACATATCAATAATCCGATATAAAAAATTTATTGAAATTTTTTTTACATCTTTCGTAAGGGCAGGTATTGATTTAGCAGATAAGGCAACTTACCAGCGGATTAAGGCTGACCCCCAGGTTAGTCCGCCACCCATTGCTTCAAATACTAAAAGATCACCTTTTTTGATACGCCCATCTTTCACAGCGGTATGGAGAGCAAGGGGAATAGAGGCAGCCGATGTATTCCCATGAGTATCTATTGTCACTACCACCTTCTCAGGAGGAAGTTTTAGATGGTCTGCTAAGGATGATATAATCCGATAATTGGCTTGATGCGGCACAAACCAATCAATATCTTCTTTTGATAAGTTATTATGGGTCAATGCTTCTTGAATAGCAGCTCCCAGTTTTTCAACGGCAAGCTTAAAGATTTCGCGTCCAGCCATGTACATATAGCCAAACTCCCCTGTACCTGGTCCCCCTTTAACATACAAGAGATCTTTGTAACTACCATCCGAAAATAAATGGGTTGATAGAATACCGCGTTCCTCTTGGGTGGTCGAGGCTGTTAAAATTACCGCACCGGCTCCATCGCCAAAAATAACAGCTGTGCTGCGGTCTTGCGGATCAACAAGCCGAGACATTGTTTCTGCACCTACCACCAGGGCTGTTTTGACTTGACCAGATTTGATCATGCTGTCAGCAACAGAGAGAGCATAAAGAAAGCCGCTACAAACTGCCTGGAGGTCAAAGCCAAAAGCTTTAGTTGCACCAATTTTTTGTTGGATAATTGTTGCTGTCGAGGGGAAAGTATTGTCGGCTGTTGTGGTGGCGACGACAATAAGATCAATGTCAGTGGCAGTCATGTTGGCTGCTTTTAAGGCATCCTCACAAGCCTTTGCCCCTAAATCAGAGGTCATTTCACCGTCAACAACAAAACGCCGTTCTTTAATCCCTACTCTGGTGGTTATCCATTCGTCTGTGGTTGAGATTTGCTGTGCTAAATCTGCATTGGTGACCACGCGTTCAGGTAGATAACCACCTGTACTGATAATAATTGAATGGGGAGACATGGCGTATCCTATATTTCTTTGATTTTGGCTTCTATTTCGTCACCAAAGTTTAGGCTATGCGATTCTTTGGCAAGATTGAAAGCGACATTAATAGCATTGGCAAATGCAACAGCATCAGCCCCACCGTGACTTTTAACAGCAATTCCTCGTAAGCCTAAAAATACGGCACCATTGTATTTGCGAGGATCCAGGCGAGCCTTAATATTTCTAAATGTAGAGCGCCCGACAAGATAACTTAATTTGCCAAAGAAGGATGAACCCATTGTTTCTTTGATTATGCCAAAAATAAAATGAGCTGCTCCTTCTAAAGTTTTTAGAGCAATATTACCTGTAAATCCATCTGTTACAATAACATCAGCAATACCATGATTAACATCATCCCCTTCTATAAAACCAATATAGTTCAGGGTAGGAAGTTCTTTTAATAACATAGAAGCTTGCTGGACAATTGCGTGACCCTTAACTTCTTCTGTGCCGACATTTAATAGACCGACTCTGGGGTTCTTTATGCCAAGCATACGCTGGGCCATAACATCTCCCATAATGGCAAACTGAACTAGATTCTCGGTCGTGCATTCAAGGTTTGCTCCCATGTCGAGTCCAATACAAACTCCATTAATGGTGGGGAGTAAGGCCGAAATTGCTGGACGATCAATACCTTCAAGGGTCCGCAATAGAATCTTAGACAGAGCCATGTAAGCACCGGTATTGCCTGCAGATACCACAGCATCTGCTTGGCCATTCGCCACTGCTTCAATGGCTTTACGCATACTCGAATCTTTTAAGCCCCTAATCGCAGTAACAGGTTTTGTATCATTTGTTACAACTTCGGAACAATGATGAATATGAGATTTTTTTTCGAGAAGAGGAAAATTCCGGAGATGGTCAAGAATGACAGACTTATCGCCAAACAAAAGGAATTCAACATCCAGAGTGGATGCGAGAATTTGTGCAGCGCCCTCAATAACTATTAGAGGGGCGTTATCGCCCCCCATAACATCCAGGGAAAGTCTAGTCGTCATTAATTACTCCCGTAAGACAGGAATTATTCAGCTGCTTGATTATCGTCGACCGCAGCTGCTTGGCTGATTACTTGGCGACCATTATAGTGCCCACAAGAAGGACAAATGTGATGGGGAAGCTTACGTGATCCACAATTAGAACATTCATTAACGTTCACAGGCTTAAGAGCATGATGGGAACGGCGCATATTACGACGTGATTGGGATGTTTTTTTCTTTGGAACTGCCATTTAAATAGACCTCAAATTAATTCGCACAAAAAATACCTTACCAATTTTCTATCTTATTTTAATTAAAAGGGCAAGCATAAAACAGAAACTTGTAAAAAAAACTCTGGACAGATTCAGGTTTCTTTTGTCCTGCCTGACTTAGTCTGATTCGGTAATATCTGACTCTGGGGCTGATTCTGCTGTCGAGGTGGGTTGTTGATCGTGATTAGGGCAAGCATTTGCAGTCGACAAGAACACGAATACTGATAGGATGGATAAGAAAGTATTGATCATTTTTTCTCCGCTAATAATTGTATAGAGTTATTTCTGTTTATTATCATATCTCTTCTAATTTTTTTAGCAATAAAGATTCTAAACTTTGTAAAAAGAAGTTGGGAAACCTTCATTAATTAGCGCTTGAATAATTTGCTGAGAATGAAGGCGATCCCGTGTCTCAATTGTAACCTCCAGAATAGTCATCTTAGAAGAATAGGTAGTAAAATGCCGCTGGTGGATTAACTCAAAAATATTACCGCCCAGCTGACCGATAATCCCTGTAACTTTTGCCAATGTGCCGGCAGTATCGGGAATTTTAATTTTGATACGAATAAATTTTTCTTGTCGAACGAGACTATGCATAAGAAGGGATGAGAAAACTCGAGAATCAATATTGCCACCACAGATGATGATACCAACGTTTTTACCATAAAAAAGATTAGGATTCTTGATTAAAGCTGCCACCGCTGCTGCCCCTGCCCCTTCGGCCACCACTTTAGCCCCCATCGCCAGCGCATCGACGGCGTCTTCAATCTCAGTATCCTCAACCGCTATAATATCGCTCAAATGAGTCCTCAATATGTCGCGTGTCAACATGCCTGGATTCTTGACAGCAATCCCTTCAGCTAAGGGTAAACTACTAGAGTCCGGAGGCATAAACCACCGTTCAGGATAGAGAGTATGAATCATCGCAGGGCAGGCCGTCGATTGGACACCGTAAATATTTATGTTAGGATTTAAGGCTTTGGCGGCAATGGAGCAGCCAGAGGCTAATCCCCCACCGCCGACAGGAATAATAAGGGTATCCAGGTCTGGGCAATCTTCTAGCATTTCTAACGCTACTGTGCCTTGGCCTGTAATGATATCTTTATCGTCATAAGGGTGGATAAGAGTAAAGCCTTTTTCTACAAATTCAAGGGCAGTTAATTCTGATTCAGCTAAATTTGATCCTGAAAGAACCACAAGAGCGCCTAAATTTCTTGTTCTTTCAATTTTTGCAATGGGTGTAGATTCAGGCATAACAATTGTTGCGGGAATCCCCATTCGTTGCGCATGAAATGCTACCCCTTGAGCATGATTGCCAGCAGACATCGCAACAATACCTCTTTCTCTTTGTTCAGGAGTTAAGTTGAGCATCTTAATAAGAGCACCACGCGGTTTAAAAGAAGAGGTATATTGAAGATTTTCAAGTTTTAGATAAACATTCCCCTTAATTTTTCTACTTAGCCAAGGGGCTGGAACAATGGGGGTGCGAAAAAGAACACCCTGCATTTTTTGGGCGGCGAGTTTGATGTCGTTAATATTCATTCAGGGTGGCCAAATCTACTTCTATATCATAGAATTATAATATGAGTTTAATTGACAAATTGTTACAAAAAAGCAGATTTATCCATGATTGATATAATTCCACAAACACGAACCTTACAATGTTTATCGAGTACAGGGTTTCATAATCTCCATTACACCGAGTGGAGAGATACAACTTCTGAGAAGGTTGCCTTATGTGTACATGGTTTTTCCCGCAATGGTCGAGATTTCGATTATTTGGCTAAAGCCTTGGTTGGAATTGGTTATCGCGTTATTTGTCCAGATATGCCTGGTCGCGGAAAAAGCGATTGGCATCGCAATCTGAGCGATTACAATATTTATAAACATATGAATGAGTTGGTGGAATTAATTGCCAGACTTAATGTAACTCATGTCGATTGGATCGGTACCTCCATGGGGGGCATTATTGGTATGGGATTGGCGAGTTTTGAAAATACCCCTATTCGTAAGCTCGTTTTAAATGATATTGGGCCCTTTATTCCATCCCCGCCCTTGGCTCGAATTAAACAATACCTTGGTTTAATGCCTGCCTTCAAAACAAGACAAACTGCCAAAAATTTCTTAAGACAATTGCTGGCACCTTTTGGCCCCATGACTTCTGATCAATTGGATCATATGGCTGATCATAGTTTTAATAGGAATCAAAATGACGAATTTATTCTAAGCTATGATCCTAGAATTGTTGATTGTTTTGAGGTAAAAGAGGCCGATCTTTGGCATGTTTGGGAAACAATTGCTGCTCCTGTTCTTGTCATTCGAGGTGCTGATTCTGAGGTTCTAAGTAAGGATACAGTTAATAAAATGCTAGAACGGGAAGGCGTAGAGTGTGTTGAGTTTCAGGGGACGGCCCATGCCCCTGCCCTTATGGCAGAGGATCAGGTTGAGGCCATTGTAAAGTGGTTGGAGACTCACCATTAAGGTTTTAATAACTTTTTAGAAGAGGTAACAGCCTTTAAGAAGATTATCAAACTTCAGGGATAGAATTAAGAAAATCATAGCCTTGGAATTCATCGGCAAAATTGGAAATGAAGAATTGCTTCTTGCAATTTCCAGTAATTTTACCGTTAGAAGAACAAATAATTAATTATAAAGCATCAATAAGCATAGTCGCGCTAGAAACGCTACAAACTCCAGGAGAGTCTTCAATATCTAATTTCTCGATAATACCATTGTTAACAACCATAACGTAACGCTTGGAGCGGATGCCCATTCCATAATCTGATAAATCAATATCTAATCCCATACGCTTTGTGAGAGCAGCACTACCATCAGCTAGAAATATTATAGCAGTGGCATGGTGCTGTTCAGCCCAAGCTTTTAGAACGGCAATGTCATTGACAGCTAAGCAAAGCACTTGATCGATGCCCTTGGCTTTTAACGCGGCAAGTTGATGGACATAGCTTGGAAGATGGTCATTAGAACAAGTTGCTGTGAAGGCCCCTGGTACTGCAAAAATCACTGATTTCTTATGCTCCAACAAGCTTTGAACACCGACTTCTCTGATATCTCCGTTAACAAGAGCTTTTAATTCTGCACTAGGAACGTGGCTGCCGACGGTTATAGTCATATATTCCTCCTTAAATTATAAATATTTATTGCCTACAGCATATCCTGCTCATAAAGGACTGACAACGGAATTAATAAATTTAAGCATAAATTTTTTAAAATCGTTCAAAAGGAGCTCTTTTACTCTAACTCAATAGGGCGCGAGGGACTATTTGAAGAAATCCTTTAACACATCAGCTGAGTTTGCAACATTAAATTCAATAATTTCATACTCAGCAATCTTTTCAAGAGTAAAAGGATCTTTCTGCATAATCTTATCTATTTCTTGTCTATCGTTTGCTTTAGCAAGGATAACACCGCCGGTGCGGGGAACCAAAGGCCCCGAAATAAGAAATTGACCTGATTCATAGTAAGATTTTAAATATTCCCGATGAGAAATAATGCTTTGTTCTATGCGCTGTACAGGAACGGTATATTTTAAGATGATGATGAAAATCGATACCATTTATGCATGCTCCAAATAGTCGGCGACAACGGTTTTAATGCCTGACGTTTCAAATTCAACTTTAATGTTATCCATATCAATCCCTTGGACACAGCCGTAACCAAATTTTAAGTGAAACACGCGCCCACCTTTTTTAAAAGTATGGGTGGGTTCGACGGAAAACTCTGCATCAAAGATGCCAGCTTTAGAATAAGAATTCCGGTAAGGTAATTGCCCTGGTAGGGTGCGTGTACCGTGCATAGCTTCGGCTCCGCTCGCCTGAATAAGCTGAACATGTTCTTTAGGAAGTTCGCCAATAAAGCGAGAAGGAGTAGAATATTGCCATCCTTGAAAGGTTCTTCGATTGTGAGCATAAGTTATAATAGCTTGCTGACGAGCCCGCGTAATACCGACATAGGCTAACCGGCGCTCCTCTTCCAATCCTGCAAGCCCATTTTCATCCAGAGCCCGTGCGTTCGGAAATATAGATTCTTCCCATCCGGGAAGGAAAATGGTCTCAAATTCTAAACCTTTTGCCGCATGCAGGGTCATTAAATTTACCATATCATTGTTAACTGTTGAGGTAGTATCCATCACGAGGCTGACATGTTCCAGAAAAGACTGAATTGTATCGAATTCCTTAATAGCATTAATCAATTCTTTAAGGTTTTCTAAGCGTCCAGGGGAATCGGCAGACTTATCTTGACGCCACATTTCTGTATAGCCTGATTCATCCAAAATCATTTTAGCAAACTCGCCCGGTTCCATGTCAGGCAAACGGTCGCGCCAGATTTCTAGCTGTTTAATAAATTGATGCAACGCATTTTTAGCACTCCCTTTGATCATTCCTTCTTCTAAAAGCCCTTTGGTTGTTTGAAGTAAAGACAACCCAGCAGCTCGAGATTCTCTATGAATAATCTGCAAAGAACTTGCCCCCACGCCACGGCGTGGCGTATTGATGATCCGTTCAAACGCTAGTCCATCATTAGGCTGTACCGTGATGCGCAAATAGGCTAAGGCATCGCGAATTTCCATCCGTTCATAGAATTTTTGACCACCAATAACCCGATAAGGAACACCCAATACTAGCAATCTGTCTTCAAATTCACGGGTTTGATACCCTGCCCGTACTAAAATAGCCATTTGCGACAGTGCTTGACCATGCCGTTGACGGTTTTCAATTTCATCGCCAATAAATCTCGCTTCTTGCTCGCTATCATAAATTCCCCGCACAATAACTTTTTCGCCTTGATCCACATCCGTCCAAAGTGTTTTATCAAAGCGACCTGAATTATTGCTAATTAAACCAGAAGCGGCGCCCAAAATATGTGGCGTCGATCGATAGTTTTGTTCAAGACGAATCACTGTTGCGCCAGCAAAATCTTCTTCAAAGCGTAGAATATTGCCAACTTCAGCCCCACGCCATGCATAGATTGATTGATCGTCATCGCCCACGCAACAAATGTTGCCCTGTCCCATAGCTAAAAGTCGGAGCCATAAATATTGCGCAATATTGGTATCTTGATACTCATCAACCAGAATATATCTGAATTGAGATTGATAAGATTGCAAAATTGCGGGCTGAGTTTGAAAAATGGTCAAGTTATGCAACAATAAATCGCCAAAATCTGCTGCATTGAGAATGCGGAGACGTTCTTGATATTCCTGATAAATTGCTAGCAATAGCTGACTTCCTCGTCCCTCAGCTGGACTAACTTTATTAGGTAATAATCCTCGATCTTTCCAGCGATTGATAACGGCGGCCACCATTTTGGGTGGATTCTTTTTATCATCAATGCCTTGGGCCTGAATAATTTGTTTTAATAATCGTTGTTGGTCATCGGAATCCAAAATAGTAAAGTCACTTGTCAATCCTACTACTTCCGCATGACGGCGGAGAATACGAACAGCTAAAGAGTGAAATGTTCCAAGCCAAAAACCCTCGGTTGCTCTTCCAACAAGGTTGGCCACCCGTTCCCGCATTTCGGCTGCTGCTTTATTGGTAAAAGTTACAGCAAGGATTTGATTGGGAAAAGCTAACCCTTTTTCGATAATATAGGCCAGTCGTGTTGTCAAGACGCGCGTTTTTCCGGTGCCCGCTCCCGCCAAAACAAGGACAGGCCCCTCAGTGGTTTCAATGGCACGACGTTGAGGTGAGTTTAAATTATCAAAAGTAAAAGAATCAGTGATTTTTTGAGGCAACACGTGAACACTCTTTGTGAATTAGTTTTCTTGAGTGTACACGAATTATAATTATAAATTAAGAAGGATTAAATGTTGACATAAAATGAATTTGTTCATGAGCATTTGTCTGCGTCCACCATTGATAGGGATCTATCTGGTCCCCCTCTATTTTACCCTTTTTTGTATTTTTCTTTTTATCATATAAGTCGTCATTTCCTGAATCAGAATCAGCGGTATCAGCAGCATCAGCCCCCCCCAGCCCAGTTTCAGTCATAACAATGCCAGAATGTGCCGTTAAACTTTCTCCCCCACTTGAGACAACAAGGTCATCTTTAATTTGTGGGCTAATAGAAAATTCCCCGACAAGGTTACCTGTTGCTCCCTCACTGCCGTCGAATGAGATCAGAGCGTTTTCTTCGGATACGACTTCAGAACTGCTCGCTAAAGCTAACAGCATAACTGCCTGTATCAACATCACCCACCTCTTAATCATATTCTTCCTAATTCTAGTTTAGAAGAAATATGTTAATAGTTGGTTACCAAGCTAAATTATCTTAGTTTGAGAGTAGATAAACCGATAAGGGCTAGAATCATAGCAATAATCCAAAAACGGATCACGATGGTCGCTTCTGCCCAACCTTTTTTTTCAAAATGATGATGGATAGGCGCCATTAAAAAAATTCGTCGTTTGGTTAGTTTATAGTATCCCACCTGTAAGATAACAGAAATAGCTTCAAGAACAAATAATCCCCCGATAATTGCCAAGACAATTTCATGCTTAGTAATAACGGATATAATTCCTAAGGCGCCACCGGCTGCAAGCGAGCCTGTATCACCCATAAAAACCTTAGCAGGTGGGGCATTGTACCATAAAAATCCAAGGCCCGCGCCAATCATTGCCCCGCAAAATACAGATAATTCTCCCACCTCTGGAACGTGGTGAATTTGCAAATAATTGGCAAATACTGAATTGCCGACTAAGTATGAAATTAAAGCAAAGCAAGAGCATGCTAAAACAATAGGAACGATTGCCAATCCATCTAAGCCATCCGTTAAATTAACAGCATTTGAAGCTCCCACGATAACAAAGAAGCTGAAAATATAAAAAAATATCCCTAAATCAAGTAGGTAGTCTTTAATAAAAGGAAAAGCAATACTAGTAGAAAACTCAGATTTTCCTTGGCTAACAATAATATATGTTGCAATTAACGTCATTAACCCTTGAAGAATAAGTTTATGTTTTCCAGATAATCCATGGGAGCTTTGCTTAGTTAATTTTAAATAATCATCATAAGCGCCAATCAGTCCAAATCCAAGCGTAATTAAGAGAACAGTCCACAAATAAACATTGGCCAAATTTCCCCATAATAATGTACTGATCGTCAAAGATATTAGAATTAGAACACCTCCCATAGTCGGCGTGCCTTTTTTCGTCAGTAAATGGCCTTCAGGCCCATTTTCCCGTATGGGTTGCCCATTTTTTTGTATAGATTTTAACCAATTAATAAAGGAGGCTCCAAAAACAAAACTGATGAGAAGAGAGGTTAGAATGGCACCACCAGTTCGAAAGGTCAGGTATTTAAAGACATTTAAAAAACCTACCTGATTTGATAATCCCGGCAGTAAATGGAAAAGCATTCTTTATTCCTCTGGTTTATTTGCTGTAATCAATGCCTCGGCCACAAGGCTAACTCGACTCCCCTTTGAACCCTTGATCAAAACAATATCATTGGCTTGTATTTCATTGAGTAAGGGATGCACTAATTCTTGAGCGCTTGACACAAATCTTCCCTTACGGGTCTCAGGTAAAAGCTCAAAAGCTTGTTTCATAGCTGCCCCCCCACAAAAATAGATTCGATCAATGCCTTTTTCGATACATGCTTTGGCAACTTGCTGATGATGATCAATAGCATAACTCCCTAATTCAAGCATTTCGCCTAAAATTGCAATTCGTTTACCTTGTTGTATAGTTTCTAGGTTGGCTAATGTATCAATTGCTGCCAAAGTTGACAGTAAATTGGCATTATAAGAGTCATCCATTAACTTTATTGGCTGTCCTTTTAGGGTAATTGAATGAAGTTTGCCACGGCCACTAACCGGTTTTACAGTTTCTAACTTTTTAATAACTGTTTTTAAATCTAGCTTTAAAGCTTTCACGGCCGCAATAGCAATCAAAGCTGCATTTGTTAAATGGCGTCCAAGAAGAGAATAGGTAAATGTTTGTCTCTCCCTATTCCCTATAGCAAATATAATGTTTGCCTTGGATCCATCCGCGCTGTAATCGACCAGTTTAATGTCAGATGTAGCAGATTCTCCAAAGGTAAGAAGTTGATCAGGATGATGATGTAAGGCTTTTGTTTTTAAGAAAGGAGAAAAATCTGAATCCCCCGGCAAAATGGCGATACCATTAGAGAGTAGCCCATCAAATATACAAGCTTTTTCCTTGGCAATATTATCGAGACTGCCCATTTGTCCAATGTGCGCCGGAGCAATAGACGTAATAATCGCCATATAAGGATTGATCATTTGTGATAATGGTGTTATTTCGCCTGGATTGTTCATTCCAACTTCAAAAATGCCAAATTTAGCATCTTTTGGTAAGCGGGCGAGGCTCAAGGGAACACCCCAGTGGTTATTGTAACTTGCAACGGAGGCTGACACCGTGCCATACCCTTCCAGGACATGTCGCAATACTTCCTTGGTTGTTGTTTTTCCAACGCTACCGGTAATTGCAATAATTTTGGCTTTAGAGCGCATGCGACCGTAGCGGCCTAATTCTTGAAGGGCTCTAAAGGTGTTATCTACTATAATTTGTGGACAGCTACATTCCTCTATGGTTTTAGAAACAATGACAGCAGCGGCCCCTTTTTGTGCAGCATCAAGAATGTAAGTGTGCCCATCCGATTGAGCAGTTTCTAAGGCAAAAAATAAATCGCCTGGCTGTAATGTTCTTGTGTCAATTGATATACCGCTAACCTTAAAATCTGCTGGAACTCGGTAATTAAAAATTTCTTCTATTTCTTTGGACGTCCACAGTACCATCTTTACCTACACATCATATACGTATATTTCTTTTTTAGTATGTCATATCCCCAAAACAACAACAATTTTTTTATAGAATATGACGTATATTTTATTTGCAGCTTTCGTATTGATTGGTGTATCTTGTCTAAAAGTGTCAAAGATTCGCCTTGTCTGAAAACAATATCAATTGCAATTCATGCAAAAAGATAGTACAAATCGGGCAAGGTTATTATTTATTCCATATGGAGACTATTTAATGAGTTCAGTTGTAACTATCGAAGCTCAAACGCGTCAAGCAACAGGAACAGCTGGCGCTCGCGCAACACGTAATACAGGCGCGGTTCCAGGTGTTGTTTACGGCCAAAATAAAGAAAATCAGTTTATTTCTATTGACCCTCGTTCAATTTCTAAAGAACTTTATAAGCCTGGTTTCTTTAGCCGTTTGTTTGCTCTTTCAATTGATGGCAAAACGCAACATGTTTTGGCAAAAGATATTCAGTTACATCCTGTTACTGATGCTCCCTTGCACATTGATTTTATGCGAGTAGCAAAGGATTCAAAAATTCACGTTAATATCCCTGTTCAAGTTATTAACGATGATAAGGCACCTGGTGTTAAAAAAGGTGGTATAGTTAACGTTGTTCACCATACATTGGAAGTTATCTGCCCGGCCGATTCTATCCCCTCTGAAATCATTGTTGATCTTGCAGGTGTTGAGGCAGGTCATGCTATTCACTTGACAGATATTGAATTACCAAAGGGTGTGGTTGCGGCCCATCCTGAACGAGATAACACACTCGTTTCTATTGTTGCTCCTGGTGGTCCAAAAGCTGAGGCTGAAGCAGCAGAGTAAGTATGGCTGTGGACTCCACACCCTATTTAATAGTTGGTTTAGGGAATCCTGGATCTCAGTATTCCCTAAATCGTCATAATATCGGCTTTATGGCCCTGGATGTTATTGCAGATATCCAAAATTTTCCTTCCTTTAAATCTAAATTCTTTGCTCATATAAGTGAGGGTCGCCTTAATCAGCATAAGGTTATCCTTTTAAAGCCCCAAACCTATATGAATTTATCAGGCAAATCTGTTGCTGAAGCATCTAAGTTTTATAAGATTCCAATCGATAATATTTATGTTTTTCATGATGATTTAGATCTCCAACCCGGTCGGGTCAAAATTAAATTAGGGGGCGGTGCCGGCGGCCATAATGGACTGAGAAGTTTAGATCAATGTATAGGTCAAAATTACTGGCGTGTTCGATTAGGCATTGGCCATCCTGGTTTTAAAGATGCGGTACATGACTATGTTTTGGGTAATTTTCATAAAGACGATGAAGAATGGCTTACTACCTTATTGGCTAAAATTGGCAAAACACTTCCTGATTTATTTAAAGATGCCCCTCCTGATTGGCTTAATAAAATCTATCAATAGCAATAGTTTATTTGTAATTAAGCTGTCTTAATTTGTTCGTATTTTATAAATTTAAAAGTTGTGTTTTTGTGAAATGCCTGAGCAAGATCTATTTAAAAAATCTTTTATTTTAAGTATATAATACTAAGTTCATCAATAAAGAGTTATGTGGTCAACCTTTATGCCGCTTTTAATGGGGGCTCCTAACTATGCTCTTTTGCAAAACTGCTTGAGATAGTTTTTTTAAAGCTTATTTCTAGGCTGAGACACTCAATTGTACGGAAAATTTAATATTGAGGATTGCAAACAAAACACTGATTGATTAAATTATGTATAAGAAAATTATATAAAACAAAGAGAAATTAATGTTTACAGTTGCGGCTCTTTATCAATTTGCTCCTTTATCTGATTGCTACAAGATTCTGCAGGCGCCCTTACAACAACTGTGTGAAACTCATGGCGTTAAGGGAACATTGCTTTTGGCAGATGAAGGTATTAATGGAACGATTGCCGGAACGCGAGAAGGCATTAATGCAGTTGTCGCCTTTATTCGGTCCAATCCTCTTTTGAATAACTTAGAATATAAAGAGTCTTTTGCAAAGACGATGCCCTTCCATCGCATGAAAGTTCGTTTAAAAAAAGAAATTGTGACTTTAGGAGTGCCGGGTATTAGTCCCACCAAGAAAGTGGGTACGTATGTAGAGGCAAAGGATTGGAATGCTCTGATTCAGGATCCGGACGTTATTGTTATTGATACTCGTAATGATTATGAATGCCAAATGGGATCATTTGAAGGGGCCATTAATCCAGAAACCGATACTTTTACTCAATTTCCTAAATTTGTGCAGGAAAATTGCGATGTAACCCGCCATAAGAAAGTGGCCATGTTCTGTACGGGAGGAATTCGTTGTGAAAAGGCTAGCTCTTATATGTTGGAACAAGGGTTTAAAGAGGTCTACCATTTAAAGGGTGGTATTTTAAAGTATCTAGAAGAGACACCAGAAGAATCTTCCCTTTGGAAGGGTGAATGCTTTGTCTTTGATGAGCGCGTCGGTGTCAAACATGGATTGCAATTGGGTGAACATGAATACTGCCGTTCTTGCCGCTTGCCTATTTCTCCTTCTGATAAGCTATCTTCTAAATATGAAGAAGGTATTACCTGTCCGAACTGCTATGATACGATGACTGAGAAAAAGAGAAAAAGAGCTGAGGCTCGTCATCTTCAAGTTATGTTAGCAAAATCACGAGGACTTAAGCATATTGGTCGCTAAGCCTTTTAAGATTGTTCTATTTTGCCGCTCATTAAACCGTGGAGGTGCTGAGCGGCAAATAATTTATTTGGCTCAGGGTTTGCAAGCCGCTGGTCACCATGTATCCATTTTGACCTTATATCCCCCTTCCCCCTCTTGGTACGATACAAATGGCTTAACTGTGATTGACCTTAAGAAAAAATCGCGTTGGGATATTATAGGATTTATTCGATCTTATATAAAATTCTTGAAAAGAGAACAACCGGATATTATTTATAGTTTTTTGACCGTACAGAATATTATTGCGACTATAATATCCTTATTTATTAAGGCTAAGGTTGTCTGTGGGGTAAGAACATCTTTTATGGATTTATCACAGTATAAACGGATGGATTTCTTCTTAACTTGGCTAGAACGGCAGTTATTTCGCTTTAATGTTAAAATTATTGCTAACTCGTATGCCGGCAAAGATTTGCTGATAAAAAAGGCACCTTATGTGGCCAATAAAATTGCAGTGGCGACAAATGGATTGGATTTTGAGTCAAATACATTTTCGCCCCTTGCTCGGCAACAATTCCGCACAAAATTTGGCCTTTCTGATGAAGATATCCTAATTGGTCATGTGGGCCGTTATGATCCTATGAAAGATCATAAGACTTTTATTGATGCGGCTGCCCTTCTCTTGGAGAAATCTTTTAAAGGTCATTTTATCTGCTGGGGGCATGGTGATTCCGTTTATACAGAGCAGTTGAAAAATTATGCAAAGAGTAAGGATGTCCCTATCATTTGGTATTTTGAAGAAGGTAATCCGTGCTACAGTGCCTTTGATGTTTACTGCTTAACCTCTATTGGCGAAGGATATAGTAATACGCTTGTAGAGGCCATGGCCCAGGGAATCCCTTGTATAACAACAGATGTCGGCGATTGCCGTAAAATTGTAGGAAAGCATGGCTTCACCATTGAACCGTCTAATCCGTCTGAACTGGCCGCAGCAATTATGAATATAATTGATAAAAAGATCTCCATTCCTGTTCAGGAACAAATAGCCTATTCGCACCAACAATTTAGCTTACAAAAATTAATTGATAATACACTATTAGAATTTAACTAAAATTTTATTTTTATTTCTAATCGATCCTCTTATTCTGAAATAGTACTCTGTATTTTATTTCAAAGGAGGGATATTAATGCTCAATTGTCAAAAAAGTTACTATATAAAAGCGCTTTTAATTTGTTCTGTCTTAGGTTTTAGGTCAGGTTATACGAGTGATGTTGGTGAAGTCCCCCAAACAAATGACTTTCTCGCTACCCTTCATCACAGATTACAAGGTGATCTTAATTTAAATACGGAAAATGACAATAGTAAAAATCCTTTAATGGATAGGATTTGTCAACAGATTCTAGCCAAGGTGTCCCCTACCGATGCTCTTATTGAGAGGATTAAGCTTAATATTCCTTATATCTATAAAATTAATTTCCAAGCCTTGAGAGTTGGAGAGGAAATTAATCATATGGGAACAGGATTTTTGCTCGATGGAGACAAAGGAATTATTGTCACCAATTATCACGTTGTTCCTGGCAACTTAGCCGGTATTATAACTGTTATAACAGATCAAGGTGAAGAGTATAGTTCACCTTTCGTAAAAATATTGCAAACATCTGTCGGATATCAATTCGGGGATTTTACGTTTCTTCAAGTGGATGAATTAGCCTCGAAAAACCTTCAAGCACCATTATCTATAGCCAAAGAGCTCAATGTCAAGAAACACGATCTTCTAGGTTTCATGGGGAATTCCTCCGGTAGCTTTACTGTAGAAGTAGGTGGAGTTAATGACCTTTATTATTACTGGGATACACCGCAAGCAAGAGGAAGTATGTCCATCTCAGTTGCCTTGGGAGCTTGCGGAGGAGCAAGCGGCTCACCTGTTTTCAATAAAGAAGGTGAAGTCATGGGCATCCTTTTTGCAGGCGATAATGTTCATAATATGATTTTGCCGATTTCGTATGTAATGGATGCATATGAGCAACTTAAAGCAGGTGAACGGATTACAGCTGTCTCTTTGGGGGTACCTTTAATTTCCCAGAGTATTCATAATTTAAATCTATATCGTCATCTTTCCCCTACTATCTTAAAAGACTATATTGCCTCGGATGACCAAGAATTTAAATTAATGGTAGCACAACCATTTACTTCTCCTTCTACAGACATAATTCAGTACAATGATATTGTTCTGACAGTTGATGGAAAAAAAATTGGAACCAATCAAATTGAACTAAATAAACTATTAAAATCTTCTAAAATTCACACTGTCGAAGTTCTTCGGAATGGTGAACTGATGGAACTAAAAAACGTTCCTACAGTTACTTATTCTCAAAGCTTTGTCCAATATATTGAGGTAAATAATACAATATTTAGTTCTGCCGACTCTTCTCTCGCAGATCGGTCGGGCCTTGCCTCGGGTACTGTATTAGTTAAAATGCCAGGAATTGAAGAAAATTTACAGATAACTAAGGTGCATAACACTAAGGTAACAACCTTTAATGATTTTATTCAGGCATTATTTGATACGGTTGAGCAGAAGAAAATTGCGACTTTCTCCCTTTTAGCAAAACTTCCCTGGGGAGAAGCAATGACGCATCTTCAAATGGATTTACGGAATAATCAAGGTAAAAGCTTATATGTTACCCAGATGAATGAAGTGACTCATCAATGGGAAAATATTGATTATAAAGATTATGTAACTCATCTTCCCCAGCAACCTACAATCTAACGAGGCTCTGCCTCACCGCAGATAAAAGGAAGATTCAGGTATAACGGCAGCTTCAGAAATTAGATTCTGCCTCCCTGAATCCTTCTTATCATTTCTCTTTATACCCTGTTGATCAGGTAAAGTTTTAAGATTACTGGTCCTAGGCCTACTAATGCCCGATAAAATCTGAAGATCTTTCCTGATGGAGGTAAATTTTTATAGGATTATAAATGCTTTAACACAGAAGGTTTATAATTGATTTAATTCTTATTAATGGCCTCTTGTAAGGCAGAAATTTTGCATGAATGTTAAAAACTCAGGAACTAAAGGATTAACAAGTAGCCTTTTCAGCTGTTGAGGGGTAGGGAAAGTATGTGAGAGACTTTATAAATGACGCTAAATGATAGCGCACTCTATAACGGTCTTCTTGAGCATGCAACACACTAGCTTAAACTTACTTCAGCAATTGCTGCATTAGCCTAACTTTAATGCTATTAGCTCATTAAATTTTTTGGAAAAATAGTACAGTTGCAATAATATTCTAGCTTGTCATAAACAAGCAGAGTAGAAAATTATCCCTTAATCTTACTTTCTTTCTTAAAGGTGAATAGTAGTATGCAAATATTGTTGTATTTTTAGAGAAATCATTTATACTTTAATATAAAATTTTTAATTTATAATGAACAATTAATGGTCAAAATATTCTTGAAAAAATTATTTAATCTTTTAAGCTTAACTTTTGTTTTGACTACTTTTCTTTTAGCAACAGAACATGATCAACCCGAAGATCGAAAACGACCTTTTAATTCTTTAAATGTTGTCGAGAAGGAGAAAAGTAAAAAAAGACGATTGGATTCAGCAGAGGAAGCAAAGCCCCACACTCTCAATTTACTGAAGGCCATTAAAGCTTTAAATGAGGGCGATATTACAAAAAGAGAACTGATTATTGATAAAATTTATCAAGTATTAGCTTTTCCAGCCCATCTAATACTCATTCATCTCCCTACCATATTTCCTACCTTCGAGGATAACAATTTTGACATTTTAAGTTTAGAGGAAATGGTTGTGCTTCAGTCCATTTTAAACTATAAGAATATTCCTATCCCGAATGCATTTATAAACCGAATTAAAGAGCCTCATATATTAGATAACAGTATAGGGCAGTACATGTTAGGAAGAGCATATACTACAGGTAAAGGTGTGAAAAAGAAAATATTGATATAGCTATCGAATGGTATAAAAGATCAGCTAATAAAAACTATGCGAGAGCTCAATATAATTTAGGAGTAATCTATGCAAATAGGAAAGAAAATGAAGAGCAATTAAAGGAAGCCTTCCACTTATACCGAGCAGCTGCTAAACAAGGTTATCCGGTAGCTCAAAATACTTTAGGATGTCACTATAGTGAAGGACTAGAAGGTGAAGAAAGCGCTGCTAAAGCGATTAAATGGTTTCGAGTAGCTGCTAAACAAGGTTGTGCGGTAGCCGAATATAATTATGGATTAGCCCTTGCAGAGGGTGAAGGAATTGAAAAGAATTTATATAAAGCTTTCAAATATATTCGCAAATCTGCAGAGCAAGGTTATCCATGGACTCAGAAATTTTTAAAGGAAAATTTTTTGAGAATTCTTCCTAGTCTTAACTCTAAACCTATTCTTTCTCCAGAAGCCATAAATCAGATAAAAAAATAAAAGGAGAACTTCACAAGCTAGATGCTTTCTATCCTTTTCATAGAAATTCAACTCAACAGAATAATGTTGAGGATAGCTTAGAGAAAAATTTTTACTTGGCCCAAGCAGGCCGTGAGATAGCCTCTTTCATTAAGATTTGTAAAGAGTTTTAACCAGGGTTTCTAGTTTCCTCGATCAGTCCTTCTAATGAACAGTTTTTATCGTTGCGCGTACAATTTGGTAAGGGTTCCAAAGAGTTTATATGTTAGCAGGGTCAGAAAGTTATAGAAAAACTTAAGACAAGTCAGTTGCAACAAGATCTCCAAAAATTGAAGGAGCTCAATTATGATCCCTTAGGAACTTTGCTGCCTACGGACTATAGGGAAAAGTTAAATAAATCGTTAGAAGACTTAGTATTAGAAACCGAAGCTTATCGTAATGCTTTATTTGAACAAACCTATCTATGGTTCTTTCAATAAGGGAAGTATCTTTAGAGCTCTGTTCTCATTTAAATAAGATACTTACAGGGTTTCTCAGCCTAAATGGTTAATTTTATCATTGGGGGAACGGTTAGCTCCCTGGTGGCTCTTACCTTATAAAAAATAGTCAAAAATTGATTTAACATTTTTATTTTTGATTTTTTTGTTTTAGATGGTCAATTGTTGGTGATGGAGGAAGCGCATCCCCCCAAGTTTCTTTTAACTCATCATAGCGGCGAACCATTTTAATTAAAGTCGTTTTATCTCGTGTTTTGTAAAAAGCAATTGTTATGACAGGTACTGCAAAAAAGATCCCCCATCCCACAGCTGAAGCGCATAAAATAAGCAACAAATTAACATCATTATGAATAATTCCATATGCCGCTTGGAGTTTAAATTTATCACCATATAACTCATGGATCAGAGGAACGAGGCCAGCTATATTACACCCCCCGACACAGAATGCTTGGGCTCGTGCCTTTGTTGGATCAGAGATGAGTGCCCCGACAGTAGGCAATAAACCAATAAATAAAATCAGAGCAAGGCCAGGCAAAAATGTCATTAATCCCAAAGAGATGATAAGAAAAAATATAATCCCTTTAAAGCTAAGTTGTTTTTTAGATAAAGAAGATTTTTCTGTGTCTGCACTCATAAGGTTGCCTTTATAAAAATATAGATTCCCGAGGCGGCGAATGATAAAGCGGCAGCAATCATCATGGCGTTATTGTGGCCAATTTTTTCTGAGTAATGATTAGGCGTTTGTGTCAGGTGAATAATAGCTTTGACAGTTTTTTCAATATGCCTAACCTCAGAGGTAGCTGCCTTTAAACCATTGGCATCTATTTCTAAGGCTTTTTTATTATCCAATAGTTTGATAAGGCCAGAAAGGTCTCCACTATCGACGCTCCTCTGAATTTTCTTCCTTAAAATTTCTTGGTATTTGATATTTTTAAACCCGTCAATAACTGAGTCTGATAAATCCCCAAACCATTTACATAACCCTGTCAGCGTTTTAATTCTATTTTTTGCTTGTAATTCAGCGAATAATCGTAAGGCTCCTCGAATTTTTTTGTGCTTAGACTGTGAAGATAGATTTTGTAAAATACTCTGCCTCAAAGCGCTTTCTTTGCTGAAAACATAAGAAATAATATGGTTATCAATAGGTAATTCTGGTTTATTACTGCGTCGACCAACCTCATCTAAAGCATATAGTAATTCCGTAACCGATATCACGTTATGTTGCCTGATAATGGGGCTTAAACAAGGAAGAGAAGGACACATGTAATACATTGCCCGTTCTACCCCCCCTCCTACACCGTGATAATTTATAAAGGATTTTGCAGATAAGATAGCCTTGTTCTGGTTTCTAGTAGGGGAATCATCTGTATTTAAATTTTCGCTGCTAGAGTCAGCATTTAAATAATAAGGTAAAATTGATGATGATAGTAATAAGGAAAGAGATTCGACATTATCATTGCGCGCAATCGCATCAGCAAAGGCCGCCCCTAAGCCATTACGGGTATAAAACTTTCCTTGCCAGAAAAATGGCATTCCTGGCATCAATATTTGAAAGACCCCCATCAATCTTTCTGCGCCCGAGGCCTCACTGCCTAAAACAGTGTTCAAATCATCCAATTGATGAATGCGATGATTATCACTTAAACCATTTTTTAGCCACATGGATAATTCATTCTTATGAATCATCTCTAAAGCATTCATTGGAGAATTATACATCTCCACAAATAATGAATTAATGGTATAAATATCATCTTTGCCGTTAAAAGAGAGTGGTCTACTGGCTCGCCGGGGGGGATGTGACATTGGAGATGCTTGCCGCCCGGCTGTTAACCATTGGCCGACTTCATGAATTCCCCAGCGGTGTTCTTCATTATCATGCAGCAATCCTCGCAAAAGTTCATACAGACGACCATTCTGTAAACCTCTCGGAAGATAAAGGGATAGACTTCCATGATCCATACGAGGAGCCATAGCTTTTGATAAATCAAGTTGGGTGGGAAAGCCCCCATTAAGCACATAAGCAACCGAAGCTCCCAACGCAAACAGATCGTTTGTAATGGTTGCCTCTCCTTTACCGATAGGCTCGGTCATAGCATAGTTAATGGGCTCGAAAAAAGGGTGCTGATAAAGGCCTGCTGGTACAGCTAAGCAATCCCCAACTTTAACACGCTGCATTTTTTCCTCGGGATTAATGTACATATTAAGTGGCGAGATTGATTGATGAGTAAGCCCCTTGTATTGAAGGGCGTTAATAACTTCATAAACAGGCTTTATTAATTTGTCGCTAACTTCCTCTTCTGCCCATGGGATAAATTTTTCCTCCAGATTTTGAACGACCCGTCCCCCTTTTGGACGCTGATAAATTAAGAGAATGGATTTGGAATCTTTGGCAGAAGATAAATAATCATTCCCATAATATTGCAGATTCATAAAAGGGACACTTGGCATTGTCCGCGATAAAGAGTGAAACTTTTCAAGAATTTGCATGCGGGGCTGCGGAAAGACAGAAGCTTTCAGACACACCAAGGGAAGTTCTGGCTGTCGGTTATCACGACATGCATAGGCGCGTACGCTTTCATTCTCAAAATCTTCGAGAGGTTGATCTAAGAAAACTTCATAGCAATCTGCAATCGTATATCGAGACATTCGTCCTCACCCGTTAGACAATTTCTCTTTTCCAGAGGCATCTTAGGAATTTATTGTCATCCTAGATTCATCCTACAAAATTTACATTAAATTTTTGTTAAAACAGGGTGTTTAATATTTTGTCAAAGAAAGTTGGTTTGGACCACGCTAGCCCTTCCTTTGCCGAATGGATTAACTTATTATAATACTTAATCTCTACCAAACTGATTTGGGAATTTTTATAGGCCAAATTTAAAAAGTATTTAGATCTATGAAATCTAATTGGTAATACTTTTCCTGTCATATAGGCTTCTGCCAATTTAAGATAGTTTCGATTAATATAGAGTTGTACGGTTGGATTTTTCTCCAACTCTGTGGCAAGAATTCTGGCTCGATTATCTGTCGCTTTATTCCTCATAACTAATTCATAGGCGTGGACAGAGTCAGGTTTCATAAATACGCGACTGCTATTCAGCAAGACAGCGGCTTGAGTGATGCCAAGGTCAAAATTATTGATTGCACTTTTATGAAAAAGTTTTAAAGCCTCTATGGGGTTAGAATCACCAAAAGTACCATCTAAATAATGTTGAGCCAGGGCACAGCGACAAATATCATCATTAAGTTCTGTTCCTAATAATAATAAGCTATGAGCTAAATTTTTATCTCTATAATCATCCATTAAATATATTTTTGATAGCTTAAATATAGCGCGGGTATTACTTTGCCGCACAGCAAATGTATAAAAAGGAATAGCCTGCTCAATTGCCCCTTCTCCATCACAAAAGTAATCTGCTAAGGCAATGATTGCCTCACCATCTTGAGCCATAAGAGCCAAATTTGTTAAAAAATTAATAGAGGTAGTCCTTGAGGTTTCATTATATAACCCACTGATTGCCGTTTCACGGATTTTGCTCAGGTTTTCGCTTGAGTTAGCTGAAGTGCGCCCGAAAGAATTTTTTAAGACCTCGGATTGAATGGTATGGACTAAATCGGCTGCAGGCGGAGGAGTATCCAGCGCACTGCATAAATTTGTAAGCTGTAAGATTAGATTAAGGAGTAAAAGTAATTTCATTCTCAATATCCCCACTGATAAAGAAATTATAAAACAATAATAACCTATAAAGGATAATGTTGCATTAATTTCCAGAAGATATGGAAAATAAAAAAGACATCAATTTTATTGTTGATGTCTTTTTATTTATATTATATAAGATGGAATATTGAAAAGACTTAACCTTCAACTGAGATTAACTCAACATCAAATTCTAAAGTTGCATTTGGGGGAATGACTGCACCAGCGCCGCGTGCTCCATAACCCAATTCTGAAGGTATGACCAGTTTACGTTTGCCGCCCACTTTCATGCCCGCAACGCCTTGATCCCAACCTTTAATAACTTGACCAACACCAAGCATAAACCGAAATGGTTGGCCGCGATCGCGAGATGAATCAAACTGCGTTCTTTTTTCATCCGTTAAGCGACCTATATAATGAACAGTTACTAATTGACCTGCTTTAGCTTCGTCTCCATCACCAATTTTCTCATCTGTAATTACTAATTTATCTGACAATTTATTCTCCTTTTCTGAAGTTACTTTAGATGTTGCATTTGAGCTGTTTGATGATTCTGCACAAGCAACTGCAACCATAGCAACCATAGCTGCATATTTTAACATTTCTTTTCCTCATATTGTCACAATGATATAGTCTTATTAAGACTTACGGAGATATCGATAAAAATGCAACTGAAAATTATACCTTATCAGCTTGATAACTCTATTACCTTACCCGGCTGTGTTCTGGTGGGGGGATGTTTTGATCTGCTTCATTATGGACACTTAAATTTTCTAAAAGCATCAGCAAAGTTGGGGTCACTCGTCGTGGCTCTTGAAAGCGATAGAGCTATTAAACTCCGGAAAGGCAGTTCTCCTATCCATACTCAACAGCAACGGGCTGAAATTCTAGCAGAATTACACTGTGTTGCCACTGTTATCTTATTACCCATGCTTAAAACCTATGAAGACTACTGCACCTTAGTACTGGCAATCCAGCCAAGCGTGTTAGCAATAACACAGGGCGATCCGCAAACAGATAATAAGAAAAAGCAAGCAGCCGCAATTAATGCTAAATTGGTCGAAGTTAATAACTTGATAGAAGGCTTGTCGAGCACCCTTATAAAAGCGAACCATTTGTAGTTCTTCCTATCGCAATTCTTGCTCCAGCAGGAATGCGGATTTCCCAGCACCCTCTAATTTAGGAGATTTTTATGCAGCATACACTTCCACCCAAGCAGCCCCACATTCTCGATTCCCGCCATTCATTTTTCCGCCATCTTTTTTTCTACTTTATATTAGGCCTAAAAGTAGTGTCTTATGCTTCTGCTGCTGATTATGAGAAAATTATTTTTGATGACAAGGATTCTCCTATCATTATCAAAAAACTAGCTGAACATGAGCATACTCAACAAATCCTTAATATTTTTGAAGAGACAGAGAGAGTTGAATCCCATCAGAAGAACTTAGGCTATCGGCTCGAGAGCCCATTTGGGGTCTATGTGGCTTATGAAAGAGAGAACGAACGCCCTGTGGCTATCCAAAGTTTTTCTTCATTTGTAAATCATGGTCATCTGGTAGCAGAGGGAATGACAGATGTGTTGAAGGCATTTCAGGGAAAAGGCTATGGAAGTAAGCTGAGAATTGAGACGGCCAAATGGTTAAGTCAGTTCCTGGACAATAACGTAGAATGCGGCCGTGGAGAAGAATCCAGCATCAGCGAGTTGCCCTTAACTTTTTTGCAGTCAGATAATGAGTGGGAATGGGGAAGGAATTATCCTTCTTTAAAATCCTCTATAACAGCGGGTTATGGTATAGCTTGTATTTCTAACTATTCCACTATCCAAATGCTCTACACCAAAAATGAGTCTATAAAGAAGAACTTATGGTCAGAAGATAGAGTGTCTAGAATTTTAAAGATCTCTAAATTTATGATGGATCCTTCAGCAGTGCGCTCTGAGACCGCAGCGGAGTCTATCGATGATGATTTTACATATATCCTGAATGATCTTGATTTAACTCAAGAAACTGACATTGTCACTTTTTTGACAAGCTATCAAAAAATGATATGGATTCTTAAAGGCAACCCTAGCTCCTACTCCGACGTGGAGTTGTTCGTTTATAGAGCTGTAGATAAGGCCCTTTCTAGGTTTTTAAGCAGTCTAGATAAAGCAACCATAGCAAGAATTAAACTCTTTGCAGAAGGACACAGATTCGAAGAAGAACAGAGAATACCGATCGACTTGTTGTACCACTGTTTAGGTCAGTATACAAATTGGGAAATCTATCATCTTTTAGCTGAATAAATACCATTCTTAGAGAGGAAATTAGGCTTTAAATTGTATATCCAGAGACAGGTTGCCCCTTTTTTTTGTAATTTAAAGATTATTAAGCTGAGGTTATAATTTCTAGCCCCGAGGGCGATCGTGACGAAAATTGTCTGCGTAGGAACGTTTTTGGATTTTACGAAGTTGGAGGGTTTCAATGAGGGGGTTTAATCCTAAAGATTCAGCAAAATCTTTAGCTGTCTCAAGGTTTTTAAAAGTAAGATGAACTTGATGGTCCGTAGAATTGCTACCTGTCCAGCCCATAATGGGATCATAAAACTTGGTATCGCAGTTGTTATATTCTAAAACCCAATAACCAGTCTTAGCTTTACCTTGCTGCATTGCAGTTTTTGATGGGGAATAAATTCGTGCGTATGGCATGGACCCTCTCCTAGCCGTTAAACACAAATGGTCGGGAAGAGAGGATTTGAACCTCCGACATCCTGCTCCCAAAGCAGGCGCGCTACCAGGCTGCGCTACTTCCCGACTGATGTGGTATGTTATTTATTGCATACTCATGTAGGTTTTTTCAATATAATTTTTTACAAATCTACAAAAATAGTCTTAATGGGCCACTGGAATATCCTGGCCCATTGGCCGGTTGGCAGGCAATACCAGTAAAGCAAAAAATATTAACGTACACATAATGTACCCTAACAATTCAAAGGTATCAATATAAGCACATAAGGCTGCTTGCTTTTGCAGCATTTGATAAATTTTCCCCATACTGAGGCTCGTATCCCCGGTGGAATCTATGATGCGGTTGAGTAATCTTTGATAAGGAAGCTGACCAGGCACTAAATGCTCAACAAGATAATGTTGATGGACTTGCTGTTGGCGAACGGCAAAGGTGGTTACCACCGCAATCCCAACACTGCCCCCTATGTTACGGAATAAGGCAAACAAAGCTGAGGCTTTATTGCTTTTTTCCTTAGGAATCTTAGAAAAGGCGAGAGTACTAATTGAAATAAATAAAAAGGGCAAACCGAGTACTTGAGTAAGACGGATCCATTGGAAGGTGTTAAAGTCAGTTTGCGGTGTAAAATTCATGGAATGGTACATTCCCAACGCTGATAAGGCAAACCCTGTCATGATCATAAAGCGAGCTTGAATTTTACCAATAAGTTTGCCACACAGAGGCATTAAAAATAGCAAGGCCAATCCCCCTGGGGATAGAACGAGCCCGGCGAGCGTTGCATCATAACCATACTGCGTTTGCAGCATCAGCGGCAGGATGACATTTGTTCCGTATAAAACAAAGCCAGTCAAGAATATTAGGAGGCAAGAAGAAGCAAAGGCCCAGTTCTTAAATAAGGATAAATCAATAATAGGATCCTTTTGTCCCCATAACCAAATTATTGCAATACTGAGCGATACGAAACAGATTAAGGCCCAAACAGTGATAAAACTACTGCTAAACCAATCTTCTTGCTGCCCTTTATCGAGAACAATTTGCAAGGCTGCTAATCCCAACGTTACAAGAGATAGGCCAAAAACATCAATATTGCGGAAACCAAGCGCTTTTTGTTGGGAAGATTTATCCAATAATCGCCAAACCATAAAGGCGGCCATTAACCCGACGGGAATATTAATGTAAAAAATCCAGCGCCATGAAAAGTTATCCGTAATGAGACCACCCAGCGTTGGTCCTAAAATGGGAGCAATAATAATTGTAACGCCAGTGATTGCAAAGACAGTGCCCCGTTTTTCTAGGGGAAAGGTGTCTAAAATAATAGCTTGCTGCGTCGGTTGTAATCCGCCGCCAAATAGACCCTGCAGAATACGAAAAATAATAATCTCTGTTAAAGAAGAGGCTGCCCCACATAAAAATGAAGCAGCGGTAAAGCCTAAAATACAGCCAATAAAAAAACGTTTGCGTCCAATTGCATCAGAGATCCATCCGGACAAAGGTAAAATAATTCCATTAGCTACCAAATAAGAGGTTAATACCCAGGTGCTTTCATCTTCCCCCGCCCCCAAGGATCCTGCAATATGACGCAAAGACACATTCGTAATTGTTGTATCGAGCACTTCCATAAAGGTGGCAATACTGGCGACAGCGGCAATTATCCATGGGTTGGTCTTCGATGAAGTCATTACTTAGATTTCTTCGTATAGACGGTTGGATAGACAGAAAGGCCTGGCCCTAAGATTATTCCTTCATGCTCTAGTTGTTTAAAGGTAATTTTGACGGGAACACGCTGAACAATTTTGACAAAGTTTCCCGTTGCATTTTCTGGGGGAAAAGCTGAAAATCGGGCGCCGGTACCACTTTGAATACTATCCACCAGACCTTCAAGCTTCAAGTCTGGGTAAGCGTCAATCTCAATGTTGACTTTTTGGCCTGCCCGCATATCAGTTAGTTGGGTTTCTTTAAAGTTTGCCACGACCCACCGCTCTTTGCCGACAATGATAAATAATTGCTTACCTGTGTTGACATAGGCCCCCTGCTCTGCTGTTCGCATCGTTACAACGCCATCTTCGGGCGCAATAAGTTGAGTATCGGCCAGATCCTTTTCAGCAATAGAAAGTTGAGCTTTGGCACTATCGACGGCTGCTTTTGCTGTGGCTTCAGCTGTTAAGGCATTATCAATTTCTTTTTGCGTGCCGGCTGCTTTACCAATGGCAAGCTGTCGCTTCGCATTCACTATTGCATTCTTTGCCGAAACCTCCGCTGAGGCTAAATTGGCTTTAGCGGCCTCAACCCGCAACTGATAATCGCGTGGGTCTATTTCTGCTAATAGATCGCCTTTTTTAACCTGTTGATTATCTCTGATATACAGAGTTACAATATATCCCGAGACTTTGGGACAAATTGGAATAGTATGAGCTTCTAATGTGGCATCATCCGTACTTTCCTTGCCTGATTCAGCATACCAACCCACGGCAATAATAAGGGCTACAGCCCCGATAAAACCGGCTATCACTTTTTGTTTTTTTTGCTGCTCCATAGCATCTTCCTTTTTAATATTGTCCTAGGGCTTTATAAAGAGCCACAATAGCAATTACATAACTACTCTCAACATCAATCAAAGCTTGGTCAGTTTCGATCAGATGGCGTTGGGCATCAAGCACATCCAACAAAGAATTATCCCCTTGGCGGTAGCGTGTTTGAGAAAGGCTAACAGCTTTGGCTGCATTAATCTTTGCAAAATTAAGAGCCTGCCTTTGCTCCTCATAACGAGCCGTATTGATTAAGGCCGTTTCCACATCTTGCAATCCCTGTAAAATTGCCTTGCGCCAAGCTTCATAAGCTGTAACTTCTCGCGCTGAGGCGGCATTAATTTGTCCTTGAATACGGCCAAAATCTAGCAAAGAAACAGCTGTCTTCCCGCCAATATTCCAAACAGAGGTGGAAGGAACCAACACCGTCTGAGAGAGGCCAAACAGACTGCTAATACTTATGGTTGGGAAAAAGGCAGCAAGATGTGATTTTCTCAGCGAGGTTGCTTCGATAAACCGAAGATTAGCGGCATTGATATCAGGCCGTCGCGCAATAACAGAGGCAGGCGCATCCACAATTGCTTTTAAGTCAATACCGGCTATTTCTTTACAATCGGTTAGATGAGCTTTAATTGACTCTGCTGTCAATCCTGTTAACGTCAAAAGAGATAATAAATAAACTTCTTTTTGACGATTGTAATCGGCAATCCGTGCTGTCGATTGATGCACCTGTAAAGCTGTCCTTTTTACATCAAATTCACTGGCACTCCCTGCCTTAAATTGCCGTTCCACTAAAGCAAGAGTATCTTTTTGAATTGCCAAATTGTGCTGCGCTAAGTCAATTTGTTTTTCTGCCGCCCGCATGGAGAGATAAGTGCGGGTTACCTCGGCAATAATACTGAGCTTAATCCAATCAGAATCATGAATAGTAGCCAGCATTTCTCGTTCAGCAGCACTGTAAGCTTCACGGTTCTTACCAAATAAATCCAGTTCATAGCTGGCATCAAAGGAGGCATCATAGCTATCCCCTGTCATAGGCCCTAGAAGTAACTGTTTTCCTCGATTGACGTTAGCCGATCCACTTATGATAGGAAAAAGACCTCCAAATGCTGTTTTCTGTAAACCGCGGGCTTCGTCAATACGGGCTGCTGCTTGATGGATATCGGGGCTGTCTTTTAAGGTCTGTTTAATGAGCCAGTTTAAATTTTCATCTCCAAATTTTTTCCACCATTCCTTAAGCTTAGATGGATCAGTAAATTGTAGATTTTTTTGATTGTTCGCCGACCAAGTTTTTGGAATTGAGGGCAAATTTTGTTCAATAGGGGGTGTATTACAAGCAGTCACCCCTAAGAAAACTAACGGCGCATATTTTTTATACATTTGGGTTTTCTTCTAAAGTTAATAAGCATTTACAGGAGTATTATGCCAAAATATACATAACTTTATATAAAATGATAACAATGAAAATTTCTTAATTCAATCCTATGATTGTTAATTTTTTGTTTGATATGTTGCCTCCCTTCACACTTCCTCTTCTTCTCTTCCTCGTCTCCAAGTAGGGATCTCGACCAAACAGGCGATTACGCTTGTAATTTCGAGTTTCTGGAGGACGTTTATGCTTGGCAGGAAAAAGGAGAAGTGACACAATTAACTTAAAGATTTTTAGCAGCGTGGCCAAAAACTTTTAAGCGCCAACCTTTTAAAAAGGGGCTATCTGAATGGCCACGTACATAAGATTTCAATTCTTCGGTGGTCGCAATAAGTTTGGGCGATATGTGAAGTTCCGTTGCGACTTTTTCAAGCAGAACGCGGAGACGCTCAAGATGTTCCTGTTCTTGTGTTGTCATCGGTTTGCGCTTTAAACGAGGCGGCCATTTTTCTTCCGGGACGGCAAGAATTTGCTCTAAGAGTGCTGAAAAAACTGTTTGATAGCCAGCGGGAACAGTGACGTTCACGTGTTCTTGTAAATTTACTTTTTCACAAAGTTGCAAAATAACCTCATCGGACAGAACTCTTTTACGATTATAATTTAACTCCTGCGCCACAATTTCTCGCCAATCACATAAGGATTTAAGAATGTGAAGTTGCCGCGACTTGTGATTCCTTCTCTTTGCCAGTCTCATCCAATAATTTGTTGTTGGTGCAAATGTTTGGGGCACAAATTGAGTTGCTTGCTCTTCCATAAACCATTCATAGCGCCCTAGGCTTTTGAGTTTTTCACTTAATAGATTTTTGATTGCTGGCAGGTAAAAAACATCATTAGCCGCATAAATAAGCTGGGACGGCGACAAGGGGCGACGCATCCAGTCTGTATTTTGCTTTGATTTGTTAAGAGTGACTCCTATTTGTGCCTCTAGCATTCTTGCCAAACTAACTTCTTCTACCGGATGTAAAAACGTATAAGCTAATTGAGTATCAAATAGATTGATGGGGAGTTCCCTAAAAATCTTCAACAATAATTCAAGATCCTGTCGGCATGAATGAAAGATTTTAACAGGATGAGGATTGGCTAATAAATCACGAACAGGTAATAAATCAGTGCCTTTAGCTAAAGGGTCAATTAGAACTGTCTCCTGGCCGTCCGATAATTGTATTAAAGCAAGTTTAGGCCAGTATGTATTAATACGACAAAATTCTGTATCAACGGCAATAGCCGATGCCCTGGCAAAATAATCGCACCAGTGTTTAAGGTCAGATGATTTGGAAAGAATAAAATTCATATAGACTTGAAAGAAATGGTGCCCTCGGGGAGACTCGAACTCCCACGTATCTACATACAACAGATTTTGAGTCTGCCGCGTCTACCAATTCCGCCACAAGGGCGCACCAATAAGATATATCTAACGGTATAGTGAATTTTTGTGTTATAAGTCAATAGAAATCTATAAATTTTTTGCTTTATATAGGAAAATCATGACAGTGGCCACGCAAACAGAAAACAAATCAAAACTTTATCAATGGTTGATGCAGCAAGCAACTAGACCATCAGCAAAGTTTGTTTTGGCAGCTGTTGCTTTTGCTGAAAGCTCCTTTTTTCCGCTTCCTCCGGATTTTATGCTAATCCCTATGGCTATTGCTAATAGAGCCAAGGCATTTATTTTAGCAGGGATTTGCGCAATTTCATCTGTTTTAGGGGGCATTTTAGGTTATGCCATTGGTTTTTATTTCATGAACACTTTAGGGCAATGGGTTATTGATACCTATGGCCTCGAACAAGCTTTTTCTGGTTTTCAGGAAACGTTTCAGAGTTATGGATTCTGGATTATTGCCTTAAAAGGATTGACCCCCATTCCCTATAAACTTGTTACCATTGCAAGTGGGGCCTCACAACTAGATCTAGGCATGTTTATCTTAGCTTCCCTGATCAGTCGAACGGCTCGATTTATGATGTTATCTGCTGTTATCTGGTATTTTGGTGAAGAAGCTAAACAATTGTTTGAAAAGCACTTTAAGTTGTTTACGATAGGGACTATATTGGCTTTAGTGGTTGGTTTCTTTCTAGTGAAGGCATTTTTATGAGATTAAGGGATTTATTGACTCAGCGAAATTTTTTAATTTTTTCTGGGTTAATGGCCTTTTTTTCATTAGGTTGCGCCTTTATAGCGCAATATCTTTTTGATATATCGCCGTGCATTTTGTGTCTATATGAACGCTATTTTTACGGTGGTGTTCTTCTCTGTGGTATTGTCGCTGCTATTAATTTTTATCCTAACTTGGTTTATAAATTAGCTGGTTTTATCCTCTGGGGAGGGGTCGCCTTAGCAATTTACCATACAGGCGTAGAACGTCATTGGTGGCAAGGAACGGCAGCCTGCTACGGGATGGCAGCTAAGGCTAAATCCATTGAAGAGTTAAGAACTCTTTTACAGGCAAAGCCGATGGGGCGTTGTGATCAAGTATCCTGGGCAATTCTAGGAATATCAGCAACTTATCTAAATTTATTATGGTTTGTGGGATTCTCAGGCCTATGGGAGGTTGTGCGCCGCAGAAATAAATGCTAAGAATCATTTATTAATCCACTTAAAATTTCAATATATATAAATGAAAAAATGGCAGCTAGATGAAGTTCTAGAGTTGTTTGATATGCCTTTTAATGATCTTTTATTTAAGGCCCATACAATTCATCGTGAAAACTTTAATCCTAATGAAATTCAACTTTCAACCTTATATAATATCAAAACCGGCAGTTGTCCTGAAAATTGTTCCTATTGCTCTCAATCTGCCCACTTTAACACTGGATTAAAAAAAGAACCGTTAAAGGAAATTGATGACGTTTTAGAAAAAGCTAAAGCCGCCAAAGCAAATGGTGCTAGTCGATTTTGTATGGGGGCTGCGTGGCGGGGACCAAAAGACGGTGACTTGGATCGGGTCATTGACATGGTCAAAGAAGTCAAAAAGATGGGCCTTGAAACCTGTGTGACGCTTGGCCTTTTAAAGAAAGGGCAAGCAGAAAAACTAAAGGAAGCAGGCTTAGATTATTATAATCATAACATTGATACTTCTGCGAGCCATTATGGGAATATCATCACCACCCGGACTTTTGCAGACCGTCTTGAGACGATTCAACATGTATCGGAGGCGGGCATTAATGTTTGCTGTGGTGGAATTTTAGGGATGGGTGAAACAGTTAAAGATCGGGCCGAAATGCTCATGACATTGGCCAATATGGAAACACCCCCGAAAAGTGTTCCTATCAACCAATTAATGCAAGTTCCGGGCACGCCGTTGTATGGCGCCGACAGCGTTGACTCTATTGATTTTGTACGTACAATTGCTGTGGCCAGAATTTTAATGCCAATCTCTTATGTTCGTTTATCAGCTGGTCGAACAAAAATGTCTAAAGAAATACAGGCTTTATGCTTTTTCGCCGGTGCAAACTCAACTTTTTCAGGGGATCAACTTTTAACGGTAGAGAATCCAGAAGTTAATGAAGATGCATTAATGTTTAAAAAATTAGGGATGGCCAGCATTTAATAGATGACCATCTTGCAGACTGAAGGGAAAAATTACTTTTCCCCTCCCCTTTCTTAATAGAGTACAAGAATCCCTTTTCTTTTTTTCTTTAATTATAAAGAAAAAAAGGTAATATTAATATTTTAGACAATCATTGACCAAAATTAGAATCCTTGTAACTATGAAGTATACTAATCGCATACGGGAAGAAATAATGATAATTAAGACGCCGAAGGATATCGGAAAATTGATTCGCCAAAAGCGCAAAGAGCAAGAACTGACGCAAGTGGAGTTGGCAGGATTATCCGATGTCGGAAGTCGTTTTCTCGTTGAACTAGAACAGGGTAAACAGACAATTGAAATTGGTAAGGCATTACAAGTCATGCGCATGCTTGGGTTTTCATTGACACCTGTTTCAAAAAGTGAGGCAGGCCAATGATCGTTTATCTTAACAATTTCCCGGTGGGAAAAATTGAAACTCAAGAGGAAGAACGACAATTTACTTATCACTCGGGTTATTTAAATCGGCCTGATGCTCTCCCTTTAAGCTTATCTTTACCTTTGGATGCAGAGCCTTATTCAGAAAAATTTAGCAAACCATTTTTTGACCTTATCTCACCTGACATTTGGTATAGTGAAGCAGATTTAGATCTTTCTTGTATTGGTGCTATTTCTTTTAAGAAAGCTGAGCCGTCATGCGCAGAGTTTGCAGAATTAGATGCTGCTGACTGTGAAGCTCAGTTAAACGGACATTTGGTTGCTCTGCCCGACGATCGGCTGGTTTCCATTGCAGATCTGCAACCGATGTTACCGATAAGCATTATAGATGGTGAGCTTTTTCAGGCAACCGAAGATATTCATAACACTCACATTTTAAAAGGCAATATCGGTGAATTAGACGATTTGGTCGGCAATGAAATTTTTGTCTCTCTTATTGCCTATAATCTAGGGATTCCAGTGCCGATGATTTCTCGTATTCATTTGGGGGAAACACCAGCTCTTGTTATGGATCGGCCTGATCGTCATGCGCCGGCTACTGCACAGCAGTTAGGAGCAAAAATCCATCACGAATCATTTATCAGCGCCTTAAGCAATCAATTCTTAGGAAGCCGCAAGAATCATCAGATTTCAGTAGAAGGACAGTTTGAGTTGGTGCGTCATCACGCCATAACCCCTGCTCTTGATTGCAGAACACTGATACGCGTCCTCGCTTTATGCCTCATTAGCGGCTGTGATGATTTTTCTTTAGAGAACCAATTGATTGAAATTTTGCCTCATAATACCTGTAAACTTGCACCTGTTGCTGGTTTTATTTCATCGGAGGTTTATCCTAATACGGTCAAAAATTTATTGGATTATTTATTTAGCATTCAGCATTTTTCAGCCTTGAAAAAATCACATCTTAATGATTTGGCGCGAAAAATCAGAGTTAATGACAAGTACTTAAATGGCGTTATTTCTGATCTTTGCAGCACGGTGCCAAAAATCTCTAAGGAGATATTTGAGTCCTTTCCTTCCTTAAAATCACCTATTACTTTGAAGATCGCAAAACTCATAGACCAACGCTCAATGACTTTAAAAACCTTAATTTCTAATAAAGGCCAAATGACTCGTAAAGTTGCCCTGAATGAAGCGGTTTAGCGTATTAAGGAATTAGTCTCTCAGAATGCGCCATTTGTTGCCTGCTACAGCCATCCCTAGGATGGTTTTTCTCTTAAAAATATTGTTTTTTCAACTTCATCACAAAGCGGATAACTTCTGCAACCGCTTGATAGTGTTCAGGTGGAATTTCTTGTTCCAGCTCCACACTTGCATATAAAGCCCTGGCTAACGGTGGGTTTTCATAAATGGGCACGTCTCTTTCTTTGGCGAGCTCTCGAATCTTAAGAGCTACGGCATCCACCCCTTTTGCAATAACAACCGGCGCATTCATCTCCTCAGCCTTATACTCAATGGCCACCGCATAGTGGGTTGGGTTGGTGATAATTGCTGTGGCCCGCCCTACTGACTCTTTTAAGTTCCTTTTAATTCGTTCTTGGGCAAGCTGACGGCGCTTATGTTTAATTTGAGGATCACCATCTAAATTTTTATGTTCGCGCTTAACTTCATCTTTTGTCATGCGAAGAGATTTTAGTAATTCAAATTTCTGAAATAAGTAGTCCATGACTGAAATAACAGCCATAGCAGAAATAACAATAATTATCGCTTTAATGGTGTAGCCTGAGAGAACACCTATAATTTTATCGGCTGGCACAAAAATCAGCCCTTCAATTTGGTCAAGTTTAGAGCGGAAAAAGATGTATAAAGCCAATCCAACGATACAAATTTTGAATAAGCCTTTGACAAATTCCACCAGAGACTTTTTTGAAAAGAGCCGTTGCAGACCTTTCATGGGCGATAAACGCTCAAGTTTTAACTGTAGAGCCTCAGTTGAGATGGCAAATCTGGTTTGCAAAAACCCCCCGGCTAAAGCTGCTGCCATATAAAATCCCAATAAAGGTAAGGTTAATAAAAAGAAATCAAAAATGAGCCGCCACAACAATTCAATAGTCGTTTCAGAATCCATAAAAAATTGTTCTGGTTGCATTAAATAAACTGAGAAACTTTGACGGAATTTATGGCCGATAAACCAAGAGAACATCATTATTGTCAGTCCCGCCGTTCCCAACATCATCCAATGAAGTATTTCCTTAGAATAGGCAATTTGCCCCTTTTTAAAGGCTTCATCCAGGCGATGCTGTGTAGGCTCTTCTGTTTTTGAGCTTTCGTCTTCGTCGCTGCCTTCAGCCATTGGCTACTCCCTCTAAAAACTCACGGAAATGATCAATAAAAATAGAAACAACAGTGCTAATTGTTATCACTAACAATAAAAACCCTAAAAAAATTTGTACCGGTGTAAACATAAAGTAAACCTGCATTTGCGGCATTAATCGATTGACTAACCCTGTACACACATTCAGTAAGGTGCCCACAATCATTATAGGAAACGATAATTTAACGCCCAACCAAAAACTTTGAGAGATCATATGGATTATTGCTTGGCTAAAGTCTCCTATCATAAGGGGTTCCAACCCGGGAAATGTGTCATAGGAAGTGATAAGAGCGGCAATCAGTAAATAATGGCAATCCGTTGCAAACATTAAGGCCGTGGCCCCAAACATCAAGATAGTCCCGATTGCAGTGTCTTGCGCCCCAAGACTCGGGTTTAATAACGCCGCTCCGGATAAAGAGGTTTGCATTCCGATAATAGTTCCTGTTACTTGTAAGGCATTTAGTAAAAGCTTGGCTAAAATACCTAAAAACGCACCAAAAAAAGTTTCCCTTATAATAAAGAGTAAGGTTTGAGTATTTAATAGATCACTCGTTGGAACATCAATATCTAGGACAGGAGTAATGATTAACGTCAAAACAAAGGCAAAAAGCAGACGAATGCGAGCCGGTATAAAGGTTTCGCCAATACCGGGGAAAAACATTAATAAGGCACTCAGCCTCAGAAATACAAAGAAATAGTCGTAAAGATCATCAAAATAAAAAGTATGGGTCATTGCCGATCAACGATATGGCTATAAAGTTCCATAGAGAAGGACGCAAGGGTTGAACCGATAAAAGGCATAGAAAATGCTAAAACAATAAACAAGGCAACCATTTTAGGGACAAATGTTAGGGTCGTTTCTTGGATTTGAGTTAGGGCTTGGAAAATGGAGATGATAATACCCACAACTAAGCTGGTGAGCAGCATGGGTAAGGAAAGTTTAACAAGGGCAATCATCGAATGGTCTAAAATCTCAAGTACAAGCTCTGGTGTCATGGACGCGACCTTAATCTTCAGTCTATCTTCATTTAAAATCTTGACATATCTGGGACAAAAGCGATAGATATAGAAAGATAATTAACACGGATTTATCCGTGATCTTTTTGTGTTTTCTTTTTAACCAGAGAGTTAGAGAATATGTTTGCAATAATTAAGACCGGTGGTAAGCAATATAAGGTCGCTGAGGGAGACGTTGTTCGCGTCGAAAAACTCAACGCCGAAGCCGGCAGCACAGTTGATTTAAATGATATCCTTCTTGTCAATGATGGCAAGAAAGATCATATCGGTGGATCAAGTGTCGCTGGCGCCACAGTAACAGCAACTGTTGTAGAGCAGATGCGTGATCGTAAAGTGATTATTTTCAAGAAGACCCGCCGTCACAATTACCGACGCAAAAATGGTCATCGTCAGCACCTAACAGTGTTGAAGATCACAAAAGTGTCTCTTGGTAAGTAATCGAGAATTAAAGGAGTAAGTTAATGGCACAAAAAAAAGCTGGTGGTAGCTCCCGTAACGGTCGCGATTCAGCAGGTCGCCGCCTTGGTGTAAAAAAGTTTGGTAACGAGTTCGCGATTTCTGGTAACATTATTGTTCGTCAGCGCGGAACAAAATTCCATCCAGGCCAAAATGTTGGCATGGGTAAGGATCATACACTATTTGCCCTTATTGATGGCACAGTGACATTCCATACAGGAATTAAAAATCGTTCCTATGTTTCGGTTGTTCCAACCGTATAAGTAATTTTGAGAAAACACAAAAAGCAACTCTGAGCCGCCTTAAATAAGGCGGCTTTTTTTATAAAGTAAGCGAGAGGATGAAACACTATTTTTTTCTTTGATCTTCAGGGGAAGCGTAAAAGGTGTTATTCACTAAGCTTTCCTCAATCTTTTTCCCATAAAGTTCTTTTCTAAATAAAAATGGACCGGCCCTTTTCTGCAAAGCCGGTCTCTATAACGAATAATCCCTACTAATTAATGTACACGTTCACGTGCTTGATAACCTTTACCTTTGCTATTGGTCATCTCTTCAGTATGAACACTCTTTGACTGGGTATTAGGAGCAACCGCCCGAATTTCTTTAGGTATACTCATTTTCTGAGATTGGGATACCTTAAGGGCGAATTCATTTTTATTGAGGATAGCATCTGCTTTTTCGTTTTCAATAATATATTTCTTTAATTCAGTTGTTACATCATATAAAAGCATATAAACAGCCTGTTGTTGCTTAAGGTCACCAGAATCATGTATAGTCTGACAATCTTTAATGAACCCTTTAAGAGATTCTCCAGTCGGATCTAAGGATAAGCTTCTTTGTATTAAGGACTCAAAATCTTCTTGCCGATATTTCTCCTGGATATTGTTGTTTCCGTTATTGGATAAGAAATTTAAATCTTTCCTAATATCTTCTATTCCTAGATCCCAGAAATTAGATTGCGTTATTTCATCTAAGTAAGTGTGGGTTGTATCTCGGAGTTTAATGTAGTTACATTCATAACTATAGCCTACTCCTTGCCAGCTTATTAAAGCTATAATACCCATTATCTTCTTGAGCATTTTTTTTCTCCTTAAAAATAAAAGACTTTTAATTTACTATAGAAAGATTACTTATATTTTTCCATTACTTTCTGGTAAGAATTTAAAATAAAATCATGACTTAATATTGATAGCAGACTTTCTCCATCATCTTTTAGCGAGCGTTCAGTTCCTTTCAAAAAAGTACGCGCGTCCTGAGAATGCAGACCCATCGCTTGAAAGGCATTTCTACTAATACGTTTAACAAAACGCATTTCTATGATTGCTTCACCATAAGATAGATCAATAGTGTCAAGATTTTGATAGGCACCCATTGAGTTATCAGTATCCTGAAACCAAGGCGGAGATAAAGCATCTACATCTGATTCAACCATTAAAGGTTGCTGCGTTATTTTGTTAAAAATATACCTGTAGGAAGGTTGATCAACTGTCTTAATTGCTTCAGAAAGATAATTCTTGAATGTAGCAGGATATAAATAAGCTATCAATCCAGTGCTCACAATCCCTTGTTTTAGTAATTTTCTTGTAACTCCACTCTCACTGTCTAATTCTAATATTAAATTTTCACCATGAGATTGTAAAAATTTTTCTCTAAGAGCGTCTATGAAGAAAGAAAAATCTTCTCTCGTTGAGGCATCTTTATAATATTCTTCTGCATAATTAACGAACTCAAAATTAGGGACAACTTTTTCAGCAAATAAAGGATTTTCTTTTATTATTCTCTCTTCATACAGCTCCCTAAAAGTAAAAGGAATAGTCTTTTTTTCTTTTATTTCTGCCCACATCTGAGAAAAAGGGCGACGTGAGAGAAAAGATAGATTTACTTTTGCGTCTACTTGTTTATAGTTATCAAAATTCTCTTTGATTATTGCAAGAGAATTCAGGAGTTCCTGCGGGGATGGGGAGGAAGAATGTTGAATATTAGCACAAGTGAATGCATGCAAGAAAAGTAATCCATTTTCTTCAGTTAAATACTCCCTATCATCTAAGATATGTTTGGCCTGTAGAAGAGGAAGAGCATAGTTAAGTTGTTGTTCAATTGCCGTAGGGGAGCCTGTCTGAGAGCCAAATAAGCCCATAATTAGAGGAATCGTATCTTTTAAAGAATGTTGAATCGTGACCTGAGGCATAAATTCTGGCTTCCAGGAAGATTGAATATATAACATCTCCTCTTTTATAGAGTTATAATAGACATCAGCAATATCAAGGGTAATGCCATCCTCTTTCAACTTTTCTCTAAGGCCTGCAACGGAAGTTGCAGATTTTTTAATTTCTAACTTCTCGATTGCTGTTCTGTATATGGATTTATTCTTTTCACTTTCTGCCACACTCTCAACTCTGTTTCGCAAATTTCTTAAGGTGTTCTCCTCTTGAGAACTCAGGACTCCCTGAATTCCCTCTATCCATTGCTGGAAAGAAACCTGGTTATTTGTGTGCTGACTTAATTCTTTTAAAATCTGACAAGCTTGCTGAATAGATTCCATACTTAAAAATAAATATTCTCTCTCGGCAACGGTAAAAGGAGGTGTTACAAATTCTATATCACTGCCATCAATTTCTACATGCCATAATTCTCTATCATCTTTCATAGCAATAAAAATAGTTTTCTTCTGGATATCAAAGTTATTCGCACCCTGAGGAAATAAATGATTAGCTTCTTGAAATTCAAATCCAATTTTGAATCTAAAAGGATCCTCATCTCTTTCCATAGCATATAAATGGTTATCTGTAAGACCTATAACCATAAATAAGCAAAATTTTAAATACTTAAGAATCATCTTTTACTTCTCCTTCTTATCTCTATAATCAGCAAAGAACATGATACGCTTGTCCTGCTTAACAAAGTGTAAGGAAAAGGGAAAAAGGAGTAGCTTTTACCCACGCCAATTTCTCTTTATATACACAGTGTTGAGCAGTGATAAGAGTGGAGAGATTTTAATATTGAAGTGAAGTAGATTAAAATGAGGAGAATATCAAGAACACCCCTACAGAAACTCACAAGAAAACTAGGGAATACTTGCCCGGTGAAATTTTTGAAAATCCTCTACCGACCTTTGAATATTTGCATTTAATAATCACACAACTGCAAGATATTACAGCATTACGAGAGTCTGAAATAAATAAGCAAGAAACTACTGTACTAGTATAAGGGCGCCTGAAAATTTACTGTGAATAAAGTCCTTAATTTCTGCCGACTGGTAAGCCTTAACTAATTTTTTCACATCCGTGTTATCTTGATCACCTATTCTAACAGCAATAACATTAGTATAAGGAGAATCAGTCGATTCTGAAAGCAAAGCCGATTTTGGATCCAATCCTCCGAGAATAACCCAATCAGTATTGATTACGGCGAAATCTAAATCATCTAAGGAACGGGGTAACTGGGGAGCATCTAATTCCTTTATATCTAATTTTTTAGGATTCTCGATAATATCGAGGATGCCTGGCAGATCTTTCTTTTTTAGAGTAAGAAGTCCGGCTTTTTCCAAGAGTAAAAGAGCTCTGCCGCCATTGGTTGGATCGTTTGGGATCCCAAGGATAGCCCCTTCTTTTACATCATTCAGATCTTTAATTTTTTTAGAATACAACCCCAGAGGCATTAAGACTGTCTTTGCAACAGAGGTCAACTTAAAGCCACGATCTTTAATCTGATTATCCAAAAACGGTTGATGTTGATAACTATTTGCATCCAGATCGCCTTGACTTAAGGCAATATTAGGCAAAATAAAATCACTAAATTCAATGATTTCAATCGTTAATCCATTTTTTTTTACAACTTTAGCAACTTCTTCGGCAATCATAGCATGAGGGCCTGCTGTAACCCCTAGTTTAAACCCAAATGCATGAGAGGCAGATAATAAAACAACAAGAGCAAGCTTTTTCATTTTAAACCTATTTCATAAATTTCTTAACCAGAGCATTACCTGTTATCTGGACAAATTGTACCATCATAACTAAAATCGCAACAATATAACACAGCAATTCTAATTCATAACGCTGATACCCGTATCGAATCGCTAAGTCCCCTAATCCACCGCCACCCACAGCGCCGGCCATGGCTGAAAAACCAATTAAGTTGACGATAACTGTTGTGATACTACTGATAATCATTGGTAACGCTTCAGGCATCATTATCGTTTTGACAATCTGAGAGGTTGTGGCCCCCGAGGCTAGGCCAACTTCAATCAATCCATAATTAGTTTGGCGCAAAGCATCTTCCACCAATCTTGCCAACAATAAGATTCCTGCTATGGCAAGAGGAACCGTTGCTGCCCATACACCAATGGTTGTTCCTACAAGCAGACGGGTTACAGGCATCATTAATACCATCAAAATAATATAGGGTATTGATCGCGTTGCATTCACTAAAAATCCCGCAATGCCATAAGCGAATTGATTCGCTTTTAATCCTTTGTGAGAGGTTAATGCCAAATAGACGGCCAGTGGGAGCCCCCCTAAAACTGCAATGATGGTGGATACCACCACCATACACACAGTTTCCTCTAAACTTTTGAGAAGAAGATCAATCATGGGTGTCTCCGACAGGAAGATATCCTAAGATTTCAGCTGAAATACCATTCACAGAGAAGTGTGCCATCATAATATCATGGGTAACCTTGTTATAGGGGGCAGAGATCAGGAGCGTACCAAAGACTGTCGCTCTTAAATGATCCATACTGCCGGCTAGAATGTTGATGGGAATTTGATGCTGCTGAATGAGCTCCGCTATCACTGGATTTTGAGAGGATCTACTGGAAAATACGAGACGAACAATAACCTGTCCTTCACAAGGTGTGTAGACTAAGGACTGCTGCAGGTGATGTGGTAAGTCGCGCACAAATAATCCTGTTAATAAACTTTGAGTGGTTGGATGTTGCGGATGTAACAATAGCTGTTCCACATCACTTTGCTCAACAAACCTACCATTATCCATCACATAAACAAAATCGCTGATCTCTCGAACGACATTCATATCATGGGTGATCAGGATAATTGTAACACCTAAGTCTTTATTAAGCTGTCGGAGCAAGCCAAGGATTTCTAATGAAGTTTCTGGGTCAAGCGCCGATGTAAACTCATCGCATAGCAAGATTTTTGCTTCATTGGCAAGGGCTCTGGCAATAGCGATACGTTGACACTGCCCGCCACTTAATTGAGCCGGATAACGATTTTCTAAACCTGCTAAGCCGACCTTTGCTAATAATTCTCTGGCCCTTAGTTTTGCCGCCTGTTTAGATACACCTTGCCATTCTTGCGGAAGCATAACATTCTCAAGAGCCGTGCGACGGCTTAAAAGATTAACCTGCTGAAAAATGCTACCAATTTCCTTAAGGACTTGGTGGCGCTGCACCTTTGTCATGGATTGAGTATGTTGCCCCAAGATAGTAAGCTGCCCTGTATCAAAGGATTCAAGGAAGTTTAAACAACGGATTAAAGTACTTTTTCCGGCTCCACTCCGTCCAATGATGCTATGAATCTTACCGCTAGAAAAGGATACAGTAACATCGTCTAGGGCATGACTCGGAGCACCAGGATATTTTTTTGACACAGAGGTTAATGTAATTGCGGGTGTAATGGAACGTACTCCTGAATATTTTACTTGCTTATTATGGTGACTTTGGGAAATAAAATCAAGAAAATGGGCGGCAAATTAAGAAGGATATTATTATTCGCTCTCTGACCCATTTAAGTCGACTCCCACTCCGTCTATCTCCTTAAACTGTCTTAATAAGTCCAGCATATGCGGAGGGACTGGGGCAACCACTCGAATAGGATCCTTTTTAGCGGACAGAGGAATTTCAATAGATCGAGCCAGGAGGTGTAAATTATCATCATCTAGATCGGGGATGGCACGTCCATACACGGGATCTCCAACAATAGGACAGCCAAGAGCATCTAGATGCACTCGCAGTTGATGGGTACGACCCGTTATAGGGCTCAGCTCTACAAAAGAATAAGCAGCTATTTCTCCTAATACCTTATACTCAGTTATGGCTTTTTGCCCCTCAGGGTCCACTTTCATCCACCAACTACTCTTCCGATCATTCATTTTAGCCAACGGCATATCAATAATACCTTGGTTTTGAGGTAAATGGCCCCGAACAATAGCCCAATAAGTTTTTTTAATTTGGCCGCCACTGAATAAAATTCCCAAACGTCGTAAGGCTTTTGGATGTCGTCCAAGGACCAAACAGCCACTTGTGGATGCATCTAAGCGATGTCCTAAGCCAGGAACAGTTGGTAAACCAAACTGAAGCTGATAAAAATAATCTTCAAGGTTAGGCTTACGTCCCTTCCCTTTATGAACGGCATACCCTTTTGGTTTGTTGAGAACCAAAATCATGGCATCCCGGTATAATAAACGGTCTTCTAAATTGAGGGGGATGGATGTCATTGGATTATTCTTTTATTGTCTTAAGAGAACTAATTAAAACAGGCATAGTCATTAAGAAACTATGCCTGTCCTTTATTAAAGTCAACAACCTTATCGTGCTAGAAGGTTATTGATAACGTCTTGACGAATTTCTGGTTTGTTAGCTTCTTTAAGAGCCCTAATATAGGACTCTTGGAAGTCGCGTTGCACCATCATTTTAAGCGCTTTATCAAAATTATCACTTTTGTCCTTCATTTTTGATGTATCGATGGACAGTACTTTCACTGGCATTGCGACGACATAACCGTCTTTAGCAGGAGCAGCAGTTGCTTGACTTGTCGAAAGCGCAAAGGCAGTTCGGAGTGATTGCGGGGTGACCTTATCATCAATTAACTTACCTTCCTCTAAGTCGACACGACTAATTGGTTGTAGTGTGCGAACACTGAGGTTATAGTGTTTCGCTTGTGTTGTCAAATCTTGAGGGGTCTTTATAGCAGCAACCATATCCTGAGCTATTTTAGAAGCTGCTTCCCGTTGCTTGCTTTGACGCCAAGTTCTTGCAACTTCATCGCGAATTTCGGAGAGCGGTGGCAGAGTTTTTGGTGTGATCTTTGTTACAAGAACAGCAATACTACGGCCATCTGGTGTATTAATAAGAGAACTTGCTATCCCTTCATCTTGATTAAAGGCATTTTCTAAGACAATGTCTTTCAGATCAGCTGAGATAACAGATTTACCCTGTTTGTCGAGTCCTCCTATATTGATAGGAGCCAGAGTTACTTCTGATAAATTGTATTGTTGAGCCAATTCTTTTAGAGGTGTTCCGCCAGCCAATCCATCTTCAATTTTATTCTGGAGTTCATTCATGTGAGCACTATAAAGTTGAGATTTCAAATCTGCCTCAATTTTCCCTTTTACCTCTTCAAGTCTTTGAATTTTTGGTGAGAAAACCTGGGTAACTTTAAAGATTGTTGCGCCAAAAGCTGAAGATAAAACATCCGTTATTCCCTCATTATTAAGGGAAAAGATTGCCTTTGAATGCTCATCAGAAAATTTATCTTTATTAGCAGCTGAATAGGTTCTTACGTCGCCTTTAAACTCCTTTGCAATTGAAGCAAAAGATTTGCCATTGACTAAGGCTGTATGGGCTTTTTGTGCATTTTCTTTTGAGGAAAATGTTAATTGCGTTACATCTCTGAGTTCTGGAGTGGTGAACTCTGCTTCGCGATTGATATACTCTTCCTTAATCTGATCTGGCATGACCGCAATTGTTTCTTGCAGTTTTTTAGGATCCACGACCAAAAGCGATACTGTGCGATACTGTGGTTGCACAAAAAGTTCTTGTTGCGTCTGATAAAGTTGATCTAAATCGACATCAGTTGGTTCTGCATTAATTTTTGCAGTCGCCAAAGGAATATAAACAACATTGAAAACTTTTTGTTGCTCTTGAGAATCGAATATTAAACGACGGTATTTGCTCGGTAAGTGGATACCCGAAGAAAGAGTTCCTACTAACTGCTGCTTTAGAAGACTTTCACGACTTTGTTGAATAAAGCCAGCTTCAGACATCTCATTATTATAGAGTAAATAACGGAACTGATTCCGGTCAAATTGGCCTTGTTGATTTTGAAACGCTGGTACAGATTTAATGAAATCTTGCAGGGCGGTATTGCTGACCATTAGCCCTAAGCGACGAATTTCATTATCTAAGACAGCATTATTAACCAAATCGTCAATCACTCGTTTTTCGACGCCCAAGTTACGAATATCGTCGGGTTTTAGTTTGCCTTTTGCAACTGTTTGTAATCGAGTAATAATTTTTTGATAAGAGTGCAAGAATTCTTCTTGTGAAATTGAGATACCGCCCACCTTGGCAACAGGTTGCATTGCCGTATAACTGTGGAGCATATCCCCAACGCCAAAGAATGCAAAACTTGCAACCAATAACCCAAACAAGATTTTGGCAAAAATACTGCCAGAGTGTTTTCTGAATGTTTGTAACATTGACCGATCTTAATCTTATAAATAAACTAACACTAGTTTATGGGGATTGCCCCAACAAATCAATATCTATCAAAAGGCTTGTGCATGACAAAAATTATCGTCGCAAATTGGAAAATGAATGGCTCAAAGGCTTTTATTACTGAATTCTTTAAGAATTTTATATCTGCGCCTCAAAATTTTATTATATTTTGCCCTCCAGCCCTTTATTTAAAAGATGTCCTGAATCATACATCCAGGGTCGGCGGGCAAGATTGTTCATCTCATTTGTCAGGCGCCTATACCGGCGATATAAGTTCTGTAATGCTCAATGATATAGGATGCCAATACGTTCTTCTGGGGCATTCGGAACGTCGCTCTTATCATAAGGAAACCAGTGAAACTGTACGTCAGAAAGCAGGACACGTGCTTAAGGCAGACTTAATCCCTATTATATGTATTGGTGAGTCAAAAGAAGTAAGAGATGCTGGTCGAGCCAGGGATTTTGTCTTAGAGCAGCTATCCCACTCATTGCCAGCCGTAAGTGATAAAACTTACTATATTGCCTATGAGCCAGTTTGGGCCATTGGTACGGGCTTAACAGCTACGGAAAATGATATTATTCAAATGCATGAAGCAATCCGTCAGGCTCTTCCGCAGCAACATATTCCTCTTTTGTATGGGGGATCAGTTAACAAAGAGAACGCTCATACCATTTTGGCCTTGCCTAACGTAGATGGTGTGCTAGTCGGGGGGGCGAGTCTCAAATATGAAGATTTTAATCATATCGTTGCTTTCTCGGAATTGCCTATGGTATAAGTTTCATAAGTATTTATTACATAAGGTATCTCTATGACCATTTTATTGTTTATTCACGTTATTATAACTTTAGCCTTAATTGGCACCATTTTGATGCAAAAAAGCGATGGGAGCGGTATGGGGCTTGGGGGTAATCCAACCAGCAGTATGTTTTCTGCGCGGGGAGCTGCCAATCTTTTGACACGTGCTACAGCTGTTTTAGCGACTCTATTTTTTATAAACTCATTATTGATGGCTGCTGTTTCACGTCATCAATCTGGGACGGTTGAGAAAATTCTTGGCGAGGTACCCGCTCAGCCCACTATCCCTGAAGATAAATCTAACTAAAAATAATAAAGGGGGCAAAAGCCCCCTAAATCTTTTATGCACGAGACAATCATGACGAAATTTATTTTTGTAACGGGTGGCGTCGTTTCTTCTTTGGGGAAAGGACTTGCAGCATCTTCTTTAGCAGCAGTTCTGCAAGCGAGAGGTTTTAAGGTTCGCTTGCGTAAACTTGATCCTTATTTGAATATTGATCCGGGTACAATGAGCCCCTATCAACATGGTGAAGTCTTCGTCACCGATGATGGGACGGAGGCGGACTTAGATCTTGGCCATTATGAACGCTTCACAGGGGTTAGTTCGACCCGCTCAGACAGCATAACAACCGGCAAGATTTATTCTACAGTTTTAGCTAAAGAGCGCCGCGGGGATTATTTAGGAGCCACGGTACAAGTCGTGCCTCACATTATTGATGAAATCAAATCCTTTGTGACAAGCGACATGACAGGTGAAGATTTTGTTATCTGTGAAATTGGCGGCACCGTGGGTGATATTGAAAGCCTCCCTTTTCTTGAAGCTATTCGTCAATTAGGCAATGATTTAGGCCGTGAGAATGTTTTATATATCCATGTGACACTTTTGCCTTATATTGCAGCAGCAGGAGAAATTAAAACCAAGCCAACCCAGCATTCGGTTAAGGAATTGCTTAGTGTTGGGATTCAGCCGGATATTTTGTTGTGCCGTTCAGAGCGTTCAATCCCTGAGGAAGCGCGTCGAAAATTAGGTTTATTTTGTAATGTGAAAGCGGAACGCGTCATTGAGGCGAGTGATCTGAGTTCAATCTATGAGGCCCCCTTAGTTTATCATGCCAATGGATTGGATGCAGAGGTTTGCAAATACTTTAAAGTAGAGACAAAACAGCCAGATCTTACCATTTGGACTGAAATTGTACACCGAATTCACCATCCTCAAGGAATGGTGACGATCGCAATTGTCGGTAAATACATCCAATTATTGGATGCTTACAAATCTTTAATCCAATCTCTCACTCATGCTGGTATTGCCAATAATGTCAAAGTTAATTTGAAATGGGTAGATTCAGAACAAGCCGACTCTGTCATTGACCAGCTAAAAGGAATTCAAGCTATTTTAGTTCCAGGGGGCTTTGGTGAACGAGGTGTTACGGGAAAACTGGAAGCCATCAGATTTGCACGGGAAAATAAAATTCCTTATTTTGGAATTTGTTTTGGTATGCAATTAGCTGTCTTAGAAACAGCTCGTAATGTGTTAGGTTTAACCAAGGCAAATTCAAGTGAATTGGATCCTGGCACACCAGAACCTGTCATCGGTTTAATGACAGAATGGATGGAGGGCCAGACACTCCAGAAACGTCAATTAAATGGTGGGATGGGTGGCACTATGCGTTTAGGGGCGTATGATTGTAAATTAGATAAGGATTCTCGTGTTGCTGAGATTTATGGAGCCAACACCATCTCTGAACGCCACCGTCATCGGTATGAAGTTAATACAGCTTATCTTGAACGCCTTGAAGCGACGGGATTAAAATTTGTTGGAATGTCACCAGAAGGTGACCTGCCAGAAATCGTTGAACACCAAGCTCACCCATGGTTTATTGGTGTTCAGTTTCACCCAGAATTTAAGTCCCGTCCCTTCTCTCCTCATCCGTTGTTTGTGGCTTTTGTCAAAGCAGCAATGGATCAATTTTCTAAAAAAGGATAATTTTATGACAACACATCATGTTTCTGTTGGAAATATAACCTTTGGTAACGACCTTCCCTTTGTTTTACTGGCGGGCCCCTGCGTCATGGAAAGCCGTGAGCATGCCCTAATGATGGCAGAATCTTTAAAAGAGATCACAGACAAGCTTGGTATTAAATTTGTTTATAAGACATCGTTTGATAAAGCCAATCGTACCAGTATTAGTGGAATACGGGGTGCAGGCTTAGAGGCCGCTTTGCCAATCTTCAAAGAAATAAAAGAGCGCTTTGGTTGCCCCGTTATTACGGACGTTCATTCTCCTGAACAGTGTGCGGCTGTTGCTGAGGCGGTAGATATTCTTCAAATCCCCGCCTTCCTATGCCGACAAACAGATCTTTTAAAGGCCGCTGCCGAAACCGGCAAAACCTTAAATATAAAAAAGGGACAATTTTTGGCTCCATGGGATATGGTTAATGTCGTTAAAAAAGTTGAATCCTTTGGCAACTTTAATATTCTGCAATGCGAGCGAGGTGTCTCCTTTGGATATAATACCCTAGTCTCAGACATGCGCTCTTTAGCTATTATGGCTCGCAATAATTACCCTGTTGTTTATGATGCCACTCACTCTGTTCAACAACCCGGAGGTGCCGGTGCTTCTTCGGGCGGCGATCGGGAGTTTGTTCCTATTCTGGCAAAAGCTGCCGTCTCTGTGGGCGTGGCGTCAGTATTTATGGAAGTTCACCAAGATCCCGACGGTGCACCGAGTGATGGTCCTAACATGGTTAAATTACATGAATTGGAAAAATTGCTGACAACACTGAAAAAGTTTGATGCAATCGCTAAAGAACAATAATTAAATTGAGGAAGAAATGGCTCATTCATGTCCGCGCGGTTGAGAAGTAAGCCCCTTCTTCTTTATTAAAGATAAGTTTATAAATTTACTGTGATTAGGCTCTGTGAACATAATTTAAAAATAGGGATACACACGCAAAAAGAAGAAAGAGTAAGGGTATTTTTTGAAGCCATTTGATATAGGTGGCGTACAGGATGTCAATGGCGTCTCTTGCCCTCCTGGTATGGAAATTGGCGAGCCATCCTCCTCCGTTTTTTTCGTTGGATTCAAAGAGGTATCTGGGTACGTTTATTGGAAAAGGCTCAAATTGACGCTGATTTGGAAGCGGTGATGATTGATGGCACGATTATTAGGACCCGCGCCTGTTCGGCTGGCTATGGGAAAAATAGTCAAAAAGAGTAAGCTTTGGGTCGTAGTTTAGGTGGATTTGCAAGCAAAATAAACGCAATGGTTGGCGCTCTTGGCAATCCTTTGAAATTCCTCCTTTCAGCAGGACAACAGCGTCGTTACGATATCAAAACGGCAATGCCTCTAATAGAAGGGATGACGGGATCATCTGTTTTGGCAGACAGGGATAGGATGACGATAAATTTATTAAAGCTATTGAAGATCAGGGATGTAAAGTGGTTATTCCTCTTAGAGAAAACTGAAAAGAACCAACAGAAGATGACAAAGGCGTTTATAAGGAGCGTCATCTCATGGAATGTTTTTTTTGGGAAAATCAAATACTTTAGGCGGATTTTCTCTCACTTTGACAAAACAGCACAAGCTTACATAGGGTTTTTAAATGTCGCAGCTATCTTCATCTAGCTCAAATATTTCTTGTTCTTGAACTCTAATAAATTGTAAATAAATCGAGAAACCCCATTCGCTCATAATTATTTTTTGAGGAAACGCCAGGTGCTTATGGTATATTAACAGTGACAAATAAAAAGTTATCATGTTAAACAAAAAAATAAAAAGGGTACCTTATACTTTCAAAGGATATATCTCACATGAATTACTTTTTTAAAACTATAAGCATTTTATTTTCAAGTATTTTTCTATTCTCTTCACAAGCAATGGAGCAGAATCAGGATATTTCTGAAGAAGTAAAAGGTCACCTCCGAAATATTTATAAAAAAATAAATACAATAGAAGAATCACAACAGGTTGCTCTCTCCAGCATTAAGGTTTTAAAAGCATTACAGTCATGGCCTAAAACCCAAGAATCTCCTTCTATTTTAGTTAAAGGAGCTGGAACTGCATTTGGACAGCTTTGCTTTTATTCGCCTTTTTCACTTCAATTCTTTGAGGATACCCTTATTCCTTATCTTGAAAATAAGGAATTATCATATGCAAATTTAAGGCCATTCTATTATCAGTTTAGATTTGGAGAGAAACATAACCGCGCTTCCACAAACCCTGATATCGCCGAACGTATGTCCAATGGTCAGCTTTTGAGTTGTCATTTTGACCTTAATTATCCAGTATACTTTAATAAACTTCTCAGTGAGTTTAAGGGTGAATTTCTGCTGATTGGCGGAGGAAAGAATTGCGAATGCGGGGACGCAACGAATAGGCATCCTGAAGAAAGCTTCTATAGTGTTGATATTGATAACAATCATCTGCCCAACATGGTCATTCATGCAGGATATCTAGAGCATCTCTACACCTTTCCTAATGAGCGGTTTAGTTTTATTTGGCTTGAGCATTGCTCTGTTGGGGAATTGATTCTAGATAAGAAAGTATTGGAGCAATATTTCAGGTTTTCTAAACCTGGGTGTATATTTTTATTTCAAAGCAGTTTCTTTTTGAAAAATCAAGCAGCTGTATATGAAGAAGCTTATAAAGCTTTTGCAGAGGCTTTAAAGGAATATCGTTTTGCCGTACTTGAAAGCACGCAAAGCTCAGTACGGCGACGACCTGCAGGATATGAAAAAACAGAAATGTTTGAATTTAAGCAGTTTATTGCCATGAAACCACTCAAAATAGGCGCAGAAGAGGGTTTTTCAAAGCCGGATAGTCCGATTGATATCACCTTATATAGAGAACCATCCCGTATAGAACAATATTACGGCCTTCTTTGGGCAAAAATTTTATCGGGGCAGCTTAAACTGACCCTTGCCTTTGACGTGGACAAGATCAACAGCTGGATTGAACCACAAACGGAAGATAAGAAACAATAAAGACTACCCAGCACAAACTTACAGAGAGTTTTTAAATGTCGCAGCTATCTTCATAGGGTTTCAAATAAATTTTTTTCATGAAGCCTAATAAAATTCATTTTTTTAATATTGTGTGCTCTTCATTACCTCAATTATAAGAAGAGAACGAGAATAATAAAGGGGCAAAATAGTCTACCTTTTATTAAGGTAGATGGGATTAGCTCTTAGTTTTCCATAGAAATCTTTAGAGAAGTTTTGACCATTTAAGGAGAAGATCTATAAAAATCTGACCATTTGAATTTTGAAATTAACCAAAATTACTCTGACAGCCTGATCTAAAAATCTTTGTTGATAGGAATTGGAGAATGGATAATCCATTCTTCTTTTCCTTATAGTTTTCTTTCAGCCCCACGCTATCCAGCTATTTAATGCTTTGAACTACTTACTTCCTTTGCTACTTGCCATAAGAATATAGTTCGCTGAACAGTGCTAGGGATTCTCCTTGGCGCGAGAACGCCTGATTTTTTCTGATTGGACAGAGGGTAAGTTGATATTTTCTCTCTCAGCGGCTTTTACATTACCGCGATGAGCATCATGCTTACCATGCGGTGGAGGGACAATCTTATCCGCAGAGACCCCAGGTCCTTTGTATTTTTCCGGCTGCGGATGTGGTAAATTATCATCTTCTTTGCTATATGTTTTTCTCGTATAATGCTGGGCATCATGTTTGCCATGAGAGGGGGGATGGGCTATCTCCTCTTCAGGAATAACCGGGCCTGTATTTTTTGTAGGTTGAGCATGAGGTAAGTTATCTATGCCCCTATTAGAAGTTTTGCGAGTATTGTGATGGCTCGCATTTTTACCGCGGGCCGCACTAGCTATTTCATTTCCTTCGGCATTGCAGGGCGTCATCAATAATGAACAAGCAACTGATAAAAATAAATATTTTAGCATGATCTATATCCTCTTTTTATATTGTGCACATTATTACTTTGCTACTCCTTACAGATACATAAAAGATTAAATAAATTATAAATCTCCCGTAGGCAGAAAATTTTATTCTCTTATCTCAATTAAATCCCCTTTAATTTACGTTTTTTTTACTGAATCTCAGGCAAAATTAGTTAACTGAATTCACCAAAAGGTGTGCCCATGTTATTTATTATTGGTATGGTTGTCGTATTTTCATGCGTTCTCGGAGCGTATGCTGCTCATGGTGGTCACCTTGGTGTTTTATGGCAGCCCCTCGAATTTGTGATTATTTTTGGGGCAGCCACCGGAGCTTTTATTATTTCATGCCCTAAACATGTTCTGGGGCGAGTGGGGGCAGCTTATAGCCTAGCCTTTAAGGGAAATCGATATACAAAAGACGACTATCTTGAATTATTGACCATGCAATTTACAGTTTTCAAACTGATAAAAACAAAAGGAATGCTGGAACTTGAAGCCCACCTTGATAACCCGCATGAAAGTTCTCTATTCAGCAGATTCCCTAACTTTGTCAATGATCACCATGCATGCGAATTTTTTTGTGATTATCTGCGGATGCTAACCATGGGGGCTGAAAATGTTCATCAATTAGAAGATTTAATGAATGAGCAACTGGAAGTTCATCATGCCGAAAATCATGCTGTCACACACGCTTTAACGTTGTATGGCGACTCATTTCCAGCTATTGGAATAGTAGCGGCAGTATTGGGGGTTATTCATACAATGGGATCTATTAATCAACCGCCCGAAGTTCTTGGTCATTTGATTGGGGCAGCCCTGGTGGGTACCTTTGCCGGTATTTTAATTTCTTATGGTTTTATGTCTCCTCTCGCGAATTGTATTACAGTTTTATATGACAATGAATCTAAGTATTATCAATGCATGAAAGCTGGCATTATTGCATCCATGAATGGTTATGCACCAGCTATTGCGGTTGAGTTTTCGCGTAAAAGCATTGAAAGCGATTTTCGTCCCACTTTCGCTGAATTAGAAGAAGCGATTCAGAACGCACCGGCAGGTTAAAATGAGCGAAAAATCTCAACAGCCCATTATTAAGAAAATTAAGAAAGTATCAGGTAATGCTCACCATGGTGGGGCCTGGAAAATTGCCTACGCTGACTTCGTGACTGCCATGATGGCGTTTTTCTTATTAATGTGGCTGTTAAACGCAACGTCGGAAGAACAACGGCGTGGTATTGCCAATTACTTTGATCCCTTTGCCACTACTCCTAAAGGAGGAGGTAATCTCGGCGTTATGGGCGGCACCTCTATTAAGGAGACAACCGGCAGTCTTGATGAAACAGAACAAAATAGAATTACGGTGAAACCCACTCCTCCTACAGAAAAAGGTGCAGGCGGACAAGCAGCTGGAGAAGTTGAAAATATAGATCCAGAGGCTAATGATAATGGCGGAAAAACCGAAGAAGAACGCAAAAAAGACGAGGCCAAAAAGGAAATTGAAGATAAATTGCGTAAAGCCCCAGCCGATAAAGGGTACGCTTCAAAAAAACAAGAGGAGAATAAGCTGAATGAAGTGTCCGAACTTATTAAGCAAAATCTTAACAAGATGCCTGAATTAAAAGATCTTCATAACAATGTTAAAATTGTGATGACTGCGGAAGGCCTCCATATTGAGATCGTCGATCAGATTAAAAATGCTATGTTCCCGAGCGGGTCCAGCCGTATGTATAAACAGATGGAAGATATCTTAAAACTAATCGCCTCAGCCATTAAGGATGTTCCTAATAAAATAAAAGTCTCTGGGCATACGGACGCTAATCAGTATAATCAACGCTCTCTCTTAACCAACTGGGAATTATCCACAGAGCGCGCTAATGCGAGTCGGCGTGTCTTGGTAGGGGCTGGTGTTAATGACAATAGAATTGAATCTGTTAATGGTAAAGCCGATAGAGATCTAGCCGATCCAAAAAATCCGTTTGCTCCTGAGAATAGGCGGGTTGTTATTACGTTACTTCGTCAAATAAAATAGGGAGGAAAAGGCTGGAAAAACCCTTTCTCCCCCCTCTTTCCCCTTAAAAACAGTAAGAAAGACGTAAAGTTGCTGCAATTGTTTTTGATTTGGTTTTGAAAAGACCCGATTCTACCGGATTAAATTTAAAGGATTGCTGTAAATGACGATGCTTTATATAACGAATTTCAGTTCCAATTTTAAAACTGTTTATCCGTCTTTCAAGGCCTATTCCTAAGCCTGTCCCCACTATTTTCTTAGTCTTACGATAAAAATCAGTGTTTATATCCATCCCATCCATATAAGAATAAGAGGTTTTGGCCCGAAAATAATCGAATGATATAATCGGTTTCGCATAAACCATAAGATGGGGAATTAAAGCTCTTCCTATTCTAAAACCTAACCCAATATTGCCCACATGTGAAAACTCTTGTTGATAATTCTTATAAGCGGGTGCAGTGGTGTCTAGAGGCCGTTGACGAACGGTGTGCTTGGTACTCATTAGATTAGTTTCAATTTCTGCTCCAATCATCCACTGATCTATTAATTTATCGATACCAATATGCGCTCCCACCACGGAGCCAAACTCTTTCAACCGTTTGGGGTAAGTATAGGAATCTTCATAAAGAAAGGTACTGTCGTATCGATTACCTTTTAAATTCTCTGCACCAAGCTGAAGGCCTACATAAGGTATAGTGTTTGAATAGGCTGAATTTGTTAAAGCTAAAATGAGCGCAATTTTCTTCTTCATCTGTTATACTCAAAGGTTAATATTTTGATCTCTTAGTTTACTCTTTAATCCTGGAATGTCTAGAGCTGTGTAGTCTACATAAAGCTGGGCATCCTTGAGTTCATCCCTTAATACATCAAGAATTAAATCTTTTTGATGGGGATACTCTAGACTATATCTTTTTAGGGATTGAATAAAGTTGGGCCAACTTTCTACTGGCTTTAGACTAGGAGGAGGTGGCGGTGGGGGTGCTATAAGTGGAACAAAAGAAGAATTAGTCTTCTTTCCCTGCTCGCTTACACTAAAATCAAACCCCGGTAAAAGACGTCCCTCTCCATCTGCTTGAGGCAAATTAAGAGCCACAATAGCATTACGAGCTGCTACATAAGCATTATAGGCTTCTTTAAAGAAATTTACCCATTCTTGTTTATCAATTGCCCAAATATCAGAGTCAGCTAAAGCAATTAAAGCATGATGGTAGTAATCTTTTCTCTTGTTAGTTGCCATCTCAATATAAGTGTCAACTTGATATTTATTGACCATCTTATTGAGATAATAAATAGTTTTCTGCTTTGCTTTATCCTTACTAAAATTATTAAGAGGCATAATATTATAGCGCTCTTCAATAGTAGAAAGAATAGTCAAGAATAATTGATGTTTGGTTTGAGCATCACTAATTCTAAGTATAAGGTCAGCTGTTGTTTTCTCTGTACTAAGATATATTTTTGATTGACCCATGCGATCTGCAGTACCCAGGAAATTATTAAAGGCCGTAGAATTTTTAAAATATGGCCTAAAAGTACGTTCTAATTCTTGTATGGATAATTCTTTTGGCTCGGTCTGTAAAGTATTTGCTAAAGCATCCTTAAATTTGTAAGCAGCAGAATGATCGAATGTAAAAGGTACGCCTGACAATTCACTCACTAATTTGGATAACTTACTATTCCGATTCACAAAGCTTTCACTAAGCTGAGATAAAGTTCGGAGATTTCTTTCAAGCTCGCTTTGCACCTGCTGATAAAGTTGGGCGTAACTATGGAAATCATGCGGCGCCTCAAATTGTCCAATGGTTTCAAAAATTTTATTGGTCCGCCACAACTCTATATTTCCCCTTAAAACTTGATAAGTTAAACTATTCGTTTGGGATATTGTTAATTGTTCTAACAGTTGATTGGCTCGTTCCTCAAGGCCTACTTTATTTCCTGTAAAGTTCTGAATAATACGTGAATCACTTAAAATAGGCTGACAAATGGGGGTAACCATTACATAGAAGCAGCATAAATTTTCGCGAATTTCTATCAGTTCAACAAAGGTAGTAGAGTCTACCTCACACTGCATTAAAAAATTAAATAAGTTAGGGTGCTGAGTATACATTTCATGACTTGTGCCATAAGCAAATCCCCCAATTAATGATTCTAAAGCCGTTAAACCCGCTGTACCATTTTGTCCCTTCTTTTGAAATGCAATGCCTGTTTCTCCATTTGAGTAAGCTAAAAGACAAGCCATAATCCCTTCATAATCATGGCTCGCAGGAACATTTTCATTTAAATTGGTCGGTAAGTTGTTAAGTATTAGTCGATTACTCTCTATCAATCCATTCAATAAGATTTTATGCTTAATATTAGCCCGACCTGAGGAAGATTCATAAACATTAGCAATTGTACTAAGAATATTTTCTAAACGCTCTAGGGTTTGTTGGAAAGTCGTAATGTTTGATAAAAATGTATTATTGATTTCTATTGTTGATACTGCCGAAGGAGCATACATTATTAAATAAGATGATAATGCTTTTATGGCGGCGTCAGCTTTTCCCCGCGCGACATGATCGCGAAGCTTATCCACGTGGGACTGCAAATCCTCAACCATTTGCTCATGCGTCTCGTTTAATTTATGAAGTTGATGAACACCATAGCTCAAGGCTGTTTCGACCATATCCGTTAAGGCAGTTTGAGGGGAAACATATGTTCGAAGTTGTTCCTCATGTTGCTGCATATAATCTGGAAGAAGTTTTTTCTCTTGATATTTTTCTTCTGTTTTTTGCTTGAGAAGTTTTTTCTTCTGTTTCTGTTTGTGAACTTTAGCACGTAGCAGCTCTTTCTCCGCTTCTTGTTCCCGCATCTGTTGTTCATAAAGTTGCTGAAGCCTTTCTTTCTCCGCTTCTTGTTCCCGCAGCTGTCGTTCATAAAGTTGCTGTTGACGAAGGTGTGCTACACGACGGCTTTCCTCCTCTTGTTCCCGTTGGCGTAGCTCTCGTTCATGAGCCTCTTGCGCTTGAAGTTGCTGGGCCCGAAGATTTCGTGCTATTCGAAGTTGGGCGCGATGCTGTTGTTCAAGGAGCTTATTTTGTTTCTCAAATATTTTTTTTTCTACATTTTCTGCTTGCTTATAAGATTTTATAGCTCCGACTCCTCCTTCCGCAGTTATAATTTCCCTAATGTAACTCTCCCCAGTTTGTTGAATTGCAAGTTTCCAATTTTGCAAGGCTAAACCACATTGATAAGATGCAATATTTTTTTGGAGAGGAATATAAGGAGATGAGTGAATTGATGCAGCAGAATTCTCTCTACCATTTGGTTCTGCGGCTGAAATATACAAGGTTGTCCCCAGCAGTAAGGCTGCTGTTGTCATTATTTTCATTGTTTTCTCTCTAAACAAAATATGATAAGCCAGTTGATTCTCAGGAATAAATAGCATCGTCATTGACATACCATTACTCTCAGGATAATTAAGTGATCGAATTATTTCTCGTACACTATATTTAGTTTTATAATAAATTACTTACGTTATTATTCTTATTAAATTCAACCTTATTGTTATAACGTAATTTAATTACTTAAAAATAAAAAAATAGTACAAAAAAAGGGTGTCAAATGGACACCCCCAAATAATATAAGTTTATTCAGCAGCAGATGAATCTGTTGCAGATGCTGCACTCTTTGGTGCAACATTGTATTTCTTAAGCTCAGCAATACGAGCCCTTTTACCTGTACGACCACGTAAGTAATACAATTTGGCTCGTCGTACTCGACCACAACGAACAACTTCAACGGTGATGTTAGGTGAATATAAGTGGAATACACGTTCGACACCTTCACCAGAAGATAACTTCCGCACGCGGAAAGTGGAACGAACGCCGGCATTACGGCGACCAATTACCACACCTTCATAAGGCTGTACCCGGGTACGTTCCCCTTCAACAACCTTAACATTGACCCGAACAGTATCACCTGCTTTAAATTGAGGGATTACTTTCCCATCAGATAAACGTTGCAGTTGCTCGTGCTCTAACTTTTGTAACAAGTTCATGAATAACTCCTAATCACGACTTTTGAGAAACGCTTGCCATAAATCTGGCCGACGCTCTCGCGTTATTCTTTCTGCTTCTTCCTGGCGCCAATTGGCAATTTTTTGATGATCGCCTGAGAGCAGCACACCAGGCACGATCTTATTTTTCCAGTTTTGTGGTTTAGTATACTGTGGATACTCTAAAATTCCAAGCTCAAAACTTTCATTTTCTAAAGATTCTTTATTTCCCAGAACATCCGGTAATAGACGTACAACCGCATCCAATAAAATTTGTGCGGGCAGCTCTCCTCCGGTAAGCACATAATCTCCAATACTCACTTCATCCATTTGCCACTGTTCGATGACTCGATGATCAACACCTTCATAACGACCACACAATAAAATCAACCCTCCATCATTTGCGGCGTATTCTCTCACCATCGATTGATTTAACGGCCTACCACGGGGCGTTAAATAAACCATCCGTCTCTCAGAAGTACTTTTGGAAATAGCCGCTTTTAAAGCTCTGTGAACCACATCCGGTTTCATTACCATACCTGCGCCACCCCCATAAGGGGTATCATCAACTGTACGATGTTTGTCTTCAGCATAATCTCGAATTTGCACTGCATCCAATATCCATTTCCCCTCAGTCAAGGCTTTCCCAGTCAAGGAATGATTTAGCCCCCCCGGAAACATTTCTGGAAATAGGGTTACAACTGTGGCATGAAACGTCATAATAAAAACCTTTGTATTATTAAATTTTATTTACATAAATACTTATATATTTCTTAAATGCAGACATTTTAATGTATAAATATTTTCTTGTTGAATTTTACGAGCAGACTACTTAAAGATTATTTTGAGGCACTAATTTACTAACCTAAGAATTTAAAGAAATCATGTTAAAAAATATAGCATTGAACACGAGTATCCTTATTCAATCTCTCCCTGTTTACGCTCATGATAGCGTAGGAACTTCCTTAGAATCAACCATAACCCCGTTAGTTTCTATTCAGGACATCTTAACTAGAAAAATAAAACCTTCAAGCACAATTGAATTGTGCCCGAAGAGTGTGCATCATTTTTAAAAGATGAATTACATGCTAGTACGACCAGCGCGACCCCTATCACCTGTAGTTATTCTCGTCTTACAGTCAATATTGACGGCCTCCATGCGCGCGTGACGAGCAATACTGCTAATGATTTAAAAAAATTTGCGGCTCACGAAAAATACACTTATGATCCGAAAGCATCAGATCTTACAGCAACCGGTGAAGTTATTTACAAACTAATCGGTAGTAGTATTACTAACCAACCGGGCAATCAAGGGCATCTTGTTAGCTCTAGTTTTACTATCATAGCCCAATGTCCTACGTCTCCTCTACCACCTCTTTATGCATCTACTTTAAAAACTGTTACTGCCTCTACTGAAGTTCTGTCTATATCGCAACCCTCGCCCTCAACAATCATAAGCTCAGCAGATTTTCAGCCTGCAACAGTAGCGAAGGAGGAGATTTTAAAAACGAGTACAACTTCTATCGTCGTGCCAACCGCCTCTGATAAAACTCCTCTTAAAAAACCGGCTCGCTCTTTCTCCCATGACGAAAAATCTCCTTCAACTTCTTCTAAGCCGCTCCCAAACTTAACGAAGAGCCGTTCAAACAGTTCAGGTCCCCGTCTGTTCTCCTCTCTCTTCAATAAAAGCAAAAATACCCCTACAAAAAAGGAGATTAATCATCTTCAGCCAAACATTAGCCGGCTGAACCCTCTAGCCCGTTGCACAACCCGCAGATTTTTATGTACCACCTAAAAAAACCTTCTGTTCCTACTTCTCCTTTAGTGCATAACTCTGATTTTACTGAGGAACTAAAAAAAGCTGTCGCTAAGCGCAGCTTGCAGCAAGGCAAACAATAGAAAGAATTTTCATAAGATCCTAGCGCCTTCCTTTTAATGAGGAGGGCTTAAAAATATACATACTTTTTTAATAAAATTCTTTAATTGACTTGACAATACATCAATATTCTAGTCACCCTTAACACATAGATATAATTATTCTCCCTACATTTAATAAAAAATATGAAAATATTAACGACTCTTCTTATTTTAAGATCAATCGCTGTGGCTGAGTCTGAAGATACTTTGTCGGCTTCCAATCATGCTATTTTAGCAAAAAATAACCTTGAGTCATTTTTAACAGAAACATTGGCTGCTACGTCAGATCAAATTTTATTTAGAGCAGACTCCGTGTTTACTAGTGATACAGCATATAATAGGTTTTTTAGCGTACTAGTAGAAGATGTGCAATCAGCATCAATTTCTGAGTCTTTAGAATTTTATCTCGCTAATATCAATAAATTGCATCATTTATGGATTAATTATATAAGCATAGCCGACAGCCATGCAAAAAAACTGATGAAAACAGCAATGAAAAAAGTAGACTCAGCTGATCGCCATATCATACGTTTAGAAGCAATTTACAAGACTATCAGAAATATTCATAATTATTTAGATAGATGGGGCTCAACCATAATCAATTTAAGTGATAATCAATTTAAAAAAGCTCAAGCCTTAAATTATTCGGATCCTGTTAAGCGCACTTTTTTTTCTCATCTTACAATTGATGATACTCTTAATAATTTAGCAAGATATAGTAAAACTCTGGAAGTTCGCCTCCAACAAAAGAGAAAACAGCAAAGAAATAAAGAAAATCAACTTAATGCTGGAGATATTCCTAAAGTAGAAATTCCTTCACTAAATTTAAAGAGGCTCAAAGAAGATGAAATCTTGCAGATAGACGCTACGATAAAATCTCCCCGACAACTTACCCCCCGCAGACTCTTAAAATCTTTAAGTGACAGAATTCTGGGAAGCTCGCATAAAAAGGTAGAAGTTTTAGGCGACCCACCCCTCTCCTGCGATCGCAATACGATTATTAGAGCTAAAAGTGTTGATGAATGCCAGAAAAGATTTTGAAAATATAGAGGAGAAAAAGGGGCTTTCTTTTGTAGAAAGTCCCTTTTTTCACTTAAGGTCTTCACAAGACCTGATTGAGCTTGGGTAGCTCTTAATGTCATAATAATAATATCCGCTGCGGCAGCAAAAAGTCTTAACGTTTAGCCAACCCATTGGGAAAAGCCTGAGCTTAGCTTGCTCCTAACATCATAGTACCCGCTGTTGCAGCAAATAGAGCTAAAGATAAAGTAACTAATTTTAATAACTTCATGATAGCCTCCTGATAATGAGAAAACTTTAACTAGCCTTCTCATTCAATTAAATAGAGCAAAAAAATTATTTTAAAGTGCCAACTATTAAATTTTTTATTTTCCTAGATACTACCTCAAATTTTCTCATGTATTTTGAAATAATTTCTCTAAAAAACAGTCTCTTTACTTTTTTTGCTTAAGCGGGGATTATTTAATTAAGTTAAGGTTTGGATAGTAGATATTTATATTTACAAAAATTAAGCCACCTTCATGTTTATAACGCAATGATTTTCAGGCTGGACTTGTCCTTTGTGAAAATGTTCCCGACATAAAGCGATATACCGCTCATTACCGGCAATTTCGATTTGCTCTCCTTGCATCATAACTTCTCCTTGGGCATTTATCCGAGCATTCATCGTGGCTTTCCGTCCACAGTGACAGATAGTCTTCAGCTCTATTAATTCGTCTGCCCAGGCTAATAAATAATAACTACCTGGAAAGAGCTCTCCTTGAAAGTCAGAGCGGATACCATATGTCAATACAGGCAATTTAAGTATATCCGCTACATCGCAAAGTTGACGCACATGCTCTTTACTTAAAAACTGAGCCTCATCCACTAAGATACACTTTAAATTGGGAGTAGTTCTTCCTTTAGCTTTGATGAAATCAAAGAAATTAAAGTCCTTGTCATATAAATGAGCTTCTGAGGATAAGCCAATGCGAGAGGCAATTTTACCGTGACCAAATCGATTATCTAGATCCGCCGTGAACAGTAAGGTGTTCATGCCACGTTCACCGTAATTATAGCTTGATTGTAGTAAGGTCGTGGTTTTACCAGCATTCATAGCGGAATAGTAAAAATACAACTTGGCCAACTAATTTTCTCCTCGTCAAAAAATGAAGTTCCGGAAGGAACTTCTGGTAGGGGCGGTTAAGCCCCCTTTGTTAAATAAGACGCGATAACTGTACCAGATTGTCCTAGCCAGTCAATCGCCCCTACAACTCGCCCCGCTTCCACAGCATCTGCACTGGCAAAAATTGTTGTTGGTAAGGCTTTGATCCCTTGATCTTTAACAACCCTACCCTTCGCATCAATAAAAATCTCAATATTTGTGATACCATTTGTTTTGCAATAATCTAAGACCTCTTTACCACCACTTGTATCGCTGGCAATAATGATGAAGCGAATCTGCTCACCATGTTGCTCTGCAAACTTAGCAAGAGTGGGCATTTCTTCAACACACGCCCCACACCAGGTGGCCCAATAGTGAACAATCATTGGTTTACCGGCTAAATCTTTAAAAGAGACAGATGTTGTAGAGCCATCTTCAAGGTTTAATTTTTCAAAAGGTTTCCTCGATAATTCTTTTTTTTCTGTCGTAGGAATAAAATCAAAAGTTGCTGTCGGAGAAGGAACTGAAGTCGTTGTTTCAACTTTAGGTTTATTCACAGCAAACCAGACCACCGCCAGCAAAATCGGTGATAAAATGACGCCAATCCAAAAAGGTTTATTTGATATTACCATTGATTATCTCCCGTATATTAAGAATCTCTCCTACCATATATAGAGATCCTGTGAACAAGATTCTAGAGCTATTGTACTTAGGTTGCATAAAATAAGAAAGAGCTTCCTTAAGAGGAAGAGATTTTTTAGCTCTCGGAGGTTTTTCTCGAAATCTATTTCCCTGGCCCATATCTATGTGATAAACCTTATCGGCTATGTCAAACAAGGGATAAAGTAATTCTTCCGAACGATTAGACAATTGGCTAACCGCAAGAATGATATTGTTTTTATCTGCTGTCCATTTTTGCAATTCTTTTAAGAGAGCCTCAATACCCCCCTGATTATGAGCGCCATCCACCCAAATATCATGAGTGTCAAATAGCTTTTCCAGTCGTCCTGGCCATTGAGCCTTGCAAAGGTGGGCATAAAAATTTTCGTTATTTTCTCTAAGCAAAATTTCTGCGGCTTTCAAAGCTGTTGCCGCATTCTCATATTGATGCTCTCCCAACAACCCTAGCGGAATCGTTCCAGAAAGAGGTGTCGGAAAAATAGCTTGGCCTCCCATGATATGGCTCTTGTCCGAAATGAGTTGTCCTACTGCTGTATATTTTTGAGGGGCACAAATTACAGGAACATTTGATTTAATAATGCCTGCTTTTTCAGTAGCAATTTCTGTAATAGTTTCCCCCAGATAATTTTGATGATCATACGATATTGAGGTTATTATCACTAAATCAGAATGGATAACATTGGTGGCATCCAGCCGTCCCCCCAGTCCCACTTCAATTAAGCAAAAATCAGCTGGATGCTCAGAAAAAGCTAGAAATGCAGCAACAGTTAACTCTTCAAAATAGCTAAGGTCCAACCCCGTGCTGACGGCTCGAATATGGTGTATGTATGCGTCTAAAAGATCATCAGAAATATGAGTGCCAGCAATATTAATTCTCTCATTAACGCGCATCATATGGGGTGAGGTATAGCCGTGAACGGCATAACCTTCTCCTTCCAAAATGGCGCGTAAAAAAGCAATTGTTGACCCTTTGCCGTTCGTTCCAGCTACATGAATGATAGGGGGAAGCTTGTCTTGAGGATTCCCCAAATTTTGTAAAACTCTTGAAATACGCTCAAGAGAAAGGTCGATATTGGTGGGAACTTGAATTGAATAGGTCATAAGTTTTCTGAAATATTAAAAGCAGATATAAAACGGTCAACTCACCACCAACCGATAAAATAACGAATTGGTTCTAAAAGAAAATACAACAATACGTAGCTCAAAAAACAAAATTTTATCCCAGAGAAAAAACCATAAAAACAGAGGCTAATTTCTGCATAAAGCTATACCTCTGATTCTTGGATGTCCCTGAATTTAATAGATATCATTGCTCTTTAAAAAAGAGAACTGATACTGGAAATTGAGTAACAGTCTTTTACCCGCTAATATGCCCCAGTAAAATACCAATTTTTGAATTAAGGTCTCGACGCGGTACAACCATATCAATCATACCATGCTCTAACAGATATTCTGCTCGTTGAAAACCATCCGGGAGTTTTTGGCGAATTGTTTCTTCAATCACACGGGCCCCTGCAAATCCAATAATAGCGCCAGGTTCAGCAATAGCAATATCTCCCACCATGGCAAAAGAGGCCGAAACTCCCCCCGTTGTGGGGTCTGTCAATAAGGTAATATAGGGCAACCCAGCACGCTTTACCTTTTCAACAGCAATAATGGTACGGGGCATCTGCATTAAAGATAGAATTCCCTCTTGCATACGCGCGCCCCCTGAGGCAGGGACAACAATTAAACCACAGCGTGATTTTACAGCCAAATCAGAGGCTGCTAGAATGGCTTCACCAACGGCCATGCCCATGGATCCGCCCATAAACGAAAAATCAAAAGCAGCAACAACAGCCGATTTCCCACCGATTTGCCCATAGGCAACTTGAACGACATCTTGATTACCTGTTTTTGCACGGTATTCCTTAAGACGGTCCGTGTATTTTTTAGTATCTTTGAATTTTAAGGGGTCGGTAGCCACATCGGGCACCGGGACTTTGGTATAGGCCCCCTCATCAAATAAATATTCCAAACGTTGCTTAACGCCAATTCGCATGTGGTGCTCACAATGGTGGCACACATGCAAATTTTCAGCTAAGTCGCGATGAAATAGCATATGCTCACAAGAGGGGCATTTAGCCCAGAGATTATCCGGCACTTCTTCTTTTCGCATTAATGCTGTAATTTTAGGTCGGACAAAATTTGTAAGCCAGTTCATAGATCAACTCTAGTTTGCGTTTAATAACTGTTTTAATTCTTTGCCGGATTTGAAAAAAGGCACCGACTTTCCTTCAACAAGCACTGTTTCTCCGGTCCGTGGATTACGACCTGTTCTCGGTTTACGTTCACGCAAAGAGAATGTACCAAAACCACGCAATTCCACACGCCCCCCTTTTTTGAGAGTGTGTGTGATATCCCCGAAAATACGATCTACTATACATTCAATTTCCGTCTGGGTCAAACCTCGATGCATGTAAGACAGTTTTGAAATCAATTCAGAACGCGTCATTGGCTCCTCCATTATTATTTTTTTAATTTGTTTCTAGTTCAGAACCATTCTCAGGTTAACTGCTTGAAATTGTAAAATCAATAAAGGAATTTTACAATCAGAGCAAGTGGAAAATAGCTTTTTAGCTAATTATTTCCTGGTAAAGTTTTAAAGTTTCAGTATACATTCGCTCTGCATTAAAATGGGTACCGACATGCGTACGAGCTTTATTTTCCATTGAAAGTTTTTTTTCGGGCGACATTGACAAAACTTTGCGGATAATATCAACGAGCGCTTCTAAATTCCCTTTAGGAAAGACGTATCCGGTCTCACCGTCAAGAATTAACTCTGCAATTGCCCCAACATCCGTTGCAATAATAATCTTCCCCATAGCCCCTGCTTCTGCTGTAATGCGACCATATGTTTCCATCATTTCAGTAGGAAATAAAACGAGGTCACATAAGGCATAAACCAAAGGAATATCTTTAAAATCTTGCACCAATCGCACTCGCTCAGTTACTCCAAATTGCTGAGCTAGATCCAATAAATTTTGGGATAAATCGCTCCTTCCTTGGTCTGAGCCGGCTATGACAAGGTATAAATTTTGATGGTCAGCCAGCTTCCCTAAGGCCCTTACGGCCAGGTCAAAGCGTTTTGCGCGTGCAATTCGGCCAACAGCCAACATGACAAAAGCGTCAGGCGGTATATCCCATTCTTCACGTTGTCGAAGCAAATCCCCTAAAGTATAATGCGATGGATTCAAAAAACCCCTAACATCCACGCCCGGATAAATTTTAATAATTTTAGGATCTAAGGTTTTATGGTGTTCTTTAATGAGACGGCTAACAAAATCAGAAATGCTGATCACGCATTTGCCGCGCACCATTGCTGAATTATACCAATTTTTCAAGGGGGCATTAATGCGATATGCCCCATGATAAGTTGTTATAAAAGGCACTCCAGTTAACCTTGAAGCAATGAGCGTACTCCACGCTGGGGCTCGCGATCGAACATGCAAAAGCTCAATGCCGTGCTCCTGTACAATTTTAGCTAGACGTAGGCCATTCCATATGATTTTAAATGGATTTTTTGTTGCCAGTGGCAATTGAATATGAATTGCACCTCGTTGTGTTAACTGCGGAACCAGAATACCACCGGCAGAGGCTACATAGGTTGGTGTATCATCATACTGTGCCAGAAAGCCAGCTGTATCAATTGTAACCCGCTCAACTCCCCCACTATTAAGACGAGGAACAATCTGTAAGACGACAGGTTTTTTTTTCATTATAAATTTAATCTAAAGAAAGTCTATTAATAATCATATACTTATATTGATTTAAACACCAGAAATTTTAGCACTAAGTTTTCTCAGCTCTCTATCGTTTCTTTTACAATTTCTTTAAAAACCTCACCTCTGTGCTCAAAATCCCTAAACTGATCAAAGCTTGCACAAGCGGGTGATAGTAATAATGTCGAGCCAGGTGATAATTGAGCATCAGCATAAGCTTTCTTAACTGCAATTAATAAAGTTCCACAATTTTCCCATGGGATGTGGCCTGTTAAAGTTTGAGCAAACTGATCAGAGGATTCCCCTATGAGGTAGGCCTTTTTAACTCGAGGCAATAAAGACACGAGAGGAGTTATTCCCTCGCTTTTTGCCACCCCCCCTACAATCCAATGGATAGAATCATAAGCCGATAAAGCATGGACTGTCGCCTCTGCATTAGTAGCTTTTGAATCATTAATAAAGGTCACCCCCTTACTAACGGCCACATATTCTTGGCGATGTGCCAATCCTGGAAAGGTTTTTATAGCAGATACGATTTCTGCGACGTTTAATCCTAAATTCTTACAAACAGTATAAGCTATGGCTATATTTTGATAATTATGGGCACCCTTTAGGCGCTCTAAATTAGAAATATCGCCCAAATTTAAACGCTCTTCGCCGGTTGCATCAATCAGCATTCCTTCAAATACAAAAACGCCATGGGCTAAAAGTCGATTCACACTGATCGGTGTAAAATAACCTGGATGAGCCTCATTCATGCGCTCATAAATTTCTTTTGAGTAAAGATCATCAATGCAAATAGTCGTTAAGGGAGGCGCTGCTTTACTCGCAAATATCTTGGACTTTGCATACACATAATTTTCTAACGTTCCATGTCGTTCAAGATGATCAGGCGTTATATTGCTCCATGCAGCACCAAAGAGCGACAAACTTTGGGATAAATCTAATTGATAGGATGATAATTCAAGCACATACACCCCCTTATCAGGCAGATCTGGCAGAGACATGGCAGCCACACCCACGTTGCCTCCAATAGCTACAGGGATGTCACACTCTTTAAGAATATGACCTATTAATGTTGTTATGGTGGACTTTCCATTTGTTCCTGTAATTCCCAAAATTTTAGCTGCTGGATGAGCTTGGCAAAATAAATCAATATCCCCCAGCACGGGCAACCCGTGTGCTCGCGCGGTCATCGTTAAAGGATGAGTTAATGGAATACCAGGACTTTGAATTAAGGCTGTTAATTTTTTAAAATCTGACTCATCAGTCCAGGCGATGCCTCCTTCGGCTACAGCTGCGGCCACTTTGGCAAGATCATTATCACTCACATACACAGTATGCCCCTTTTGAAGCAGCCAGCGCAAAGCGGCTATACCCGAACGGGCAAGACCTAAAATTAAATAGTTATTCGACACGGTTATTTCTCCGTTTTATGATCTGTATAGACAGTCAATTCAGTCGTAGAATGAATTTTTCTTGCCCTTAACATTCCATTAAGGCTAAGCATGATACAAATAATTATACACAATTTTTTGTAAAACGTTGGATGCTTAATAAATATTCGATTCTTTCTATTGCCATCTTAATGCTAGGGATGCCTAAAGCACAAGCAATGTGTGAAGCATATATCCATCGTTACGAACAACAACACGGCATTCCCCACAATTTATTAAGGGCAATTTCACGCATTGAATCGGGTCGCAAGATTAATGGCCAAGGGGTCGTGGCCTGGCCCTGGACCATTAATGCCAATGGTAAACCTTACGTTTTTAATACCAAAATTGAGGCAATTGCGAAAGTTAAGGAACTTAGAGCCCAAGGCATTACTAGCATTGATGTTGGCTGTATGCAAATTAATCTTAAGCACCATCCCAACGCCTTTCCAAGCCTTGAAGCTGCCTTTGATCCCCCCACCAACATTAATTATGGGGCACGCTTCCTTAAAGAAAAAATGGACACTCAGGGTAATTGGCAAAAAGCCGTTGCTCATTATCATTCAGCGTCGGCAGTTTATAATCAACCTTATAAAAATAAAGTTATGGCCATGTGGCAACAATTCGCAAATGAGCCCTTCTCTGCTGCCCAACCTCCCATTCAAACTGTCTTTGCCATCAACCAACCTAAGGTCGTCAATACGCAATTTAAAAGTTTGACTGGTCGAATAATGCCTGTGAAGATCAAATTCTCCCCCTATACGGGTTATAATGGCCCGCTTCAAAAGGTAGCGACCAATAGTATTAGAACAGCTGGAGCTATCCCCCAGACAGGCTTTTTACGTTCTACTGGTGGGACGAAAATCATTAAAGCTAAAACTTCTTTGACTTCCCGAAGAATGGTCATGCCTTTAAATACCGTGCGCCGTGCTAATGTCAAACTGACGCCTAAAGTTTAGAAAACCTTAATCTTTCTAATTTAATATTCAATACATACTGATTTATGGAGGAGGATAAAATGAGTAAAGTGGCTTTGATTACAGGATCCACCAGTGGCATTGGCCTTGGAATTGCTAAAAGATTAGCAAAAGCTGGGTATTTTATCGTCCTTAACGGCTTGAAAACGCCGCAGGTAGAAAATGTTATTAAAGAGGTTAAAGACATTAATCAGGCCGAAGTCTTATTCTCTGATGCCGATATGTCCAACTCTGAACAAATTGAAAATATGATTCATATGATTGAAAATCGCTTTGGTACTATTGATATCGTGGTCAATAATGCCGGCATTCAACATGTGGCCCCTATTGAAAATTTTCCGGTGGAGAGTTGGGACAAAATTATAGCCATCAATCTATCGTCGACCTTTCATATTTCACGCTTGGTTATTCCAATGATGAAAAAAAATGGATGGGGAAGAATCATTAATATTGCCTCGGCTCATGCTCTTATTGCCTCTCCTTTTAAATCGGCATATGTGGCGGCCAAACATGGGGTAGCTGGCCTTACAAAAACGATAGCCCTTGAAGTAGCTGAAGCTGGTATCACTTGTAATGCCATTTGTCCCGGCTATGTTTTAACGCCCTTAGTTGAGGGGCAAATTGCCGATACAGCAAAAGCCCGAGGCATCTCAAAAGAAGCAGTCATCAAAGATGTGATGTTGGGTGAACAACCCACCAAAGAATTCGTCAAAATTGAAGAAATTGCAGAATTGACATATTTCCTGTGCACAGATGCTGCAGCATCTATGACAGGAACTTGCTTATCCATTGATGGTGGTTGGGTGGCTCATTAGAACCTCTCCCCCTTTGGTTAATTTAAGCCTTACCAAGACATTCATGTTGACGAATTATACATGTGTCTTTAGTATTAATGCATAAAAAATAGTTAAAATGTGATCTTTATGAGTATTATTCCCGCCCTTTTATCAATTGTGATTCTGTCAGGTTCTGCGGCGCACGATCGAGTAGACTTTACAGCCTCCCTTACTGGCACCGCTACCTTATCGGAAGATTCTATTCTCCATATAGTTAAAACTGAAAATGGAACGGCAACTTATAGTGTAGAAGAGTTTTCAACTATGGATAATCTATATGGAAGTCTCCAAACTAGATTAGAGCCGTTCAAAACTATGGTTATAGTCGATATCGATGTTCTAGCAGACACATCCTCCTCGATAATAAGTTTATTACAGAAAAGCAATTTTGAAGTCATCATTTCATCCGCATTTTATGCATCCGGAGAAGCTCATTCAAAATTGATGGGACTAAATGATGAGTCTACGTTAAATAACAATAAATGGCCAGAACAGACGACCTCTTCTCTAAAAGGTTTAAGTAAAAATAAAATTAGTTTTTTCCAAGCAGGACTATTGTGTTTAGCTAAACCTCAAAGTTCGCTTTCCTCTATTTACACTGCATCTATTCTGGCCCCTGCAGCAAAAATAACGAATCTTTATTTGGACCAAATTGTCATCGTAAACAGCTTTGATAGAAAGGCAAATTTTGTTGAAAGCCAACTTGCCTTTGTTAAAGACTCATCCATATTCACACGGAAGAATATTATATTTGCGACTATAAATCCTCATATGAAGGCAACTTTTCCTTCCTTTCCCTCAACAATGCCTGACGAATCAACTTTATCCTTGAGTGAAGAAGAAAGTGATGAAGAAGAAAATAATGACCAAGAAATGTTATTTGAGATGGATTTATAAAGGCTATATCTAAAAATTTAAATGAGCTGATTCGTTATAAGGCGCTTATCAGAAAAGCGCCTTTGCTAAGCATGACCAAAATCTATGGCGATGTTATTAGGATTAATGTCGATTGAGTGCATAGCCGCTCGCCATAAACCGTCGTAATTTTCATTAAATACAAGGTTAGGTGTTGCTTCTAAAACTAACCATTCATTATTGTTAATTTCCTGTTCAAGTTGCCCTGTCCCCCACCCTGCATAGCCTAAGGCGACAACACTATTGATAGGACCATAGTTATGGGACAAAGCGCGTAAAACATCGACAGTTGCTGTGAGAGCAAAATCCCCATCAATAACAACACTAGAATCAGATAAATAGTCTGGCGTATGCAAGACAAACCCTCGACCAACCTCAACAGGCCCACCATAATAAATGGGAAGATTTGGCACTAATTTCTTCGTGTGCTCAATCCCTAATTGTTCTAAGAGATCCGCAAATTCAACCGTTAATAAAGGCTTATTAACAATAAGTCCCATGGCTCCTGTATCATCATGTCCACAAATATAAATAACGGATTGATAAAACTTTGGATCTTCATGAAAAGGCATAGCAATCAATAACTTGCCTGTTAAAAATCCCCGTGCAATTTGCTCATCATCTTGATCCATATTACCGACATCCTGTCTATAAGTTCTTATATTTACATCATAGTTGGAAAAATCTTTAGATTTACTTAAGGTGTCACAAAAAAATAATATTAACTTATTATTAATGATTTAATCTGATTTTTATATTTATAAAAACCTTGTTAGAATTTAAAAGTATATCATTTAACTAATTAGGATTTACTGATGATTTTAAAATTTCTATTCACAACTCTATTAATAGGACAATTTATTATTCCCACTTTCGCAGAGGACGTACCAGCTTTACCAGAAGCAAACCAAGTAAGCACTTCCGTAAGTCTGTCGAGTCCGTTAACCGATGATCCAAGAATTAATTTTTATATAGAAGAAGCCGATAAATTAAACGTAATACTTAAATTGACGCTAAGAAATCTTAATTTTTGTGAACGTTCTAATAAACAATTAATTGAGGATCATATACAGAGGAGAGATTTTATCCAGAAGTTAGAAGTGACAAGTAAAGGATTAGACCGGACAAAAAAATTAGCTATTCAAGCCAACTCTTGTGCCATAGGTGATAGTGATCGCTTTTTCTTTAATTTAGAATTTTCTATTTTAACGTCCATGGTAGGAAAAGATTTTTCTGACACCCTTGAGAAAGTTTCTACACAAAATTTCTTCACAACAGATAGGCTCGATATTCCGACCCTACAGGCAAAAATTATCCTTCTTCCACACCATGATATTCTTACCTTGTCGAATGCTCAAAGCGCTCATGCCACTCTCGATACTCTAACAATTCAGTTGCTTCAAAATTTAGACCATTTAAACATTCAGCAACAACAAACAGAGTCCAGCTTAAAGATAGGAGCAATTAGCAGTACCCTTAATCGAGAGATAGCTTGTGCTTATATATGTGCTGAAAAAGATGTCCTTGGCTTAATAGAAGACCGTCTCAAAGGCAAATAAAACAACCTTTTCTCGACTCCTGCCCGCTTAAATGCTAAAACTAATTTAGCATTTTAAGGGTGGGAGACAAAATTGACAAAAAAACTAGTTTTAATTGATGGCTCGGGCTTTATTTTTCGAGCCTATCATGCTCTTCCCCCGCTTCGCCGAACTGATGGTACTCATGTTGGCGCTGTTTATGGCTTCTGTACGATGCTGATGAAACATATTGAACAAGCCCAATATGACGCCAGCTATCTTGCTGTTATTTTTGATGCCGCCCGGGCAACTTTTCGTCAAGATATTTACCCAGATTATAAAGCCCATCGTCCCCCCGTGCCAGAAGATTTAATTCCACAATTCAGTATCATTAGAGAAGCTTGTGAAGCCTTTAAAGTACCGGCTATTGAATTAGAAGGGTTTGAAGCAGATGATCTAATTGCGAGTTATGCAAAAGCTGCGACGGCACAAGGTTTTACTGTCACTATTGTATCCTCTGATAAGGATTTAATGCAACTCGTTGGTAATGGGATTATCATGCTCGACCCCATTAAGAATAAGAAAATTGCCGAACAGGAAGTTTTTGAAAAGTTCGGCGTCTTTCCTGATAAGGTTATTGAAGTCCAAGCCTTAGCGGGTGATTCGACCGATAATATTCCCGGCGTTCCCGGTATAGGTATCAAGACTGCCGCCGAGCTCATTAACACCTTTGGCAGCGTAGAAAGCTTACTGGAGCGAGTGGAAGAAATTAAACAGCCCAAACGGCGCTTAAGCTTATTAGAAAATGCTGAAAATGCTCGCATTTCTAAAAAACTTGTCACGTTGTGTGATTCTACTCCTTTACCAGCGGAAATTGAAATTATGATCCCTCAAGAACCGGATACAGCTCAATTAAAAGAGTTTATGCGATTCCAAGGGTTCACCAGTCTAATTCCCCGCATTAATAAACAGGGGACTCATGAGAAGCCCGCTGCTGTTAAGGCTACCTATGAAACCATTCGCACTACTAATCAGTTAAAAGTCATTATTCAAGAATGCCTAACCAAACCCTATATTGCCTTCGATACAGAGACCACCTCTCTGAGTATTATGGATGCGAAGATTGTAGGGCTTTCTTTATCTCATACGACAGGACAAGGGTATTACATTCCCTTAAATCATCAGGAAGCAACTCCACAACTGGATGAGAAAACAGCATTTGATTTATTACAGCCTCTTCTAACAGACCCTGCTATTCTGAAGGTAGGACAAAATATTAAATATGATTTGGGTGTGTTGCATAAATATGGGGTTGAGATTTTTCCCATCACCGACACCATGTTAATTTCTTATGTTTTAGATGGAGGCCGTCACCGCCATGGCATGGATGAGCTGGCAGAACGCCACCTGCAACATACGACAATCAAATATAATGAGGTGGTCGGTACAGGAAGGAACCAAAAGACGTTTGATATGGTTGATATTGGGTTTGCAACATCTTATGCAGCTGAAGATGCGGATATCACGCTTCGGTTATATGAGCACCTCCAACCTCGTCTTGCGGCAGAAAAAATGATGACCGTTTATGAGCGTATTGAGCGACCTCTTATTCCCATCATTGCTGATATGGAATTAGTAGGGGTTCGAGCCGACCAACAGCTATTATTTAGATTAGGGCAAGAATTTAGTGATGAAATGCAGCATTTGGAACGGCGTATCTATGAATTAGCAGGCAGAGCCTTTAATGTGGGATCTCCCAAACAACTGGGTGAAATCCTTTTTGATGAATTGAAGCTCCCCGTTCCTAAGAAAACTAAAACAGGAAGCTATATCACCGATGCTGATGTTTTAGAAAAGCTTGCTGAAAATGGCCATGAACTTCCCAGAGTTGTGATGGAGTGGCGAGAGCTTGCGAAGTTGAAATCAACCTATGTAGATGGCCTCCTCAATAGCATCAATAAAAGGACTCAGCGTATTCATACATCCTATTCCATGGCCTTAACCTCGACAGGTCGCCTATCTTCTTCAGAACCAAATCTTCAGAATATTCCCATCCGCACAGCTCGCGGTCGACAAATTCGCCAGGCATTTATTCCTCAAGATGGTTGGAAAATGCTGTCCCTAGATTACTCGCAAATTGAATTACGATTGTTGTGCCACATGGCAGAGGTCCCTCAATTAACCCAAGCCTTTTGTCAAGGACAAGATATCCATATGACAACAGCAGCTGAAATGTTTGGGCTACCAATGGATCAAATTACAGCAGAGCTCCGTCGTAAAGCCAAGGCTATTAACTTTGGTATCATCTATGGCATTAGTGCTTTTGGTCTTGCCCAACAATTAGATATACCACAATCGGAAGCAGCCCGTTATATTACACATTACTTTGATAAATACCCAGGTATACAGGCTTATATGGAGTACCAAAAGGAATTTGCTCGCCAGCATGGCTATGTCAAAACTCTATTCGGTCGTAAATGCTATATTTTAGGCATTCAAGATAAAAATGGCGCGGTTCGCCAAGCAGCCGAACGCCAAGCAATCAATGCCCCACTTCAAGGCACGAATGCCGATATTATTAAGATGGCGATGCATCGCATTCCACAAGTTTTAAAAGATCACAATTTACAGGGGCGCATGTTATTACAAGTCCACGATGAATTAATCTTTGAGGTCCCAGAATCCCAAGTAGAAGAAACGGCAAATCGCATTAAAACAGTGATGGAAAATATTGCATACTTACGTGTCCCACTTGTGGTGGGTGTAGGTGTAGGGAATAACTGGGATGAGGCACACTAGCCTCCCTTTTCTCTTCATTCATACATAGAGATTAAACAGAAAGGAAATTTACACAGATTTTCTCTCTCCTATATCTTCCATAATTTTGTTTACACTTTGAGCTTAGGAAATGCAAGCTCCTCTCGTCATAAATAGGGTTAAAGATTGATTAAAGAAAGAAAGTTTAATGAATACGTATCTTTTGCAGAAAATATATTACTATATAATAAATACTTTAGCAGCTCTATTTATCGTAAATTTAGGAACCCTTTCTGCCTCTGACCTTTCCGCTCCTTCAACTCATAATACACCTCCGACCACTATCTTTCCCTTTTCTTCTGAAATTGGTGAAGCAAAAATTGGCAACCAAATTTGGGAGATTATTAAAGAGGCAGAAAAGATGATTACGATTGCTTCTGATAAATGTACAAATGAAGAATTTTTGGATGATCTTCTTCAATTACATACGGAGAAGCCTGCCTTAAACATAAGAATTGTTTCAGGTCAGGATGTACAGACAACAAAGATTTTTACGACAAAATACGTATCCATACCTAATTTAACTTATACCTCAATTCCTCGCCAACTAAACGGAGGAAAAATGCACAATAAATTTATTGTTGTTGACAATAAAATTGTGATAACAGGTTCCCCAAACTTTACCTATGCTGCTTATAATTATAATGTAGAATCATTTGTTGCTATCTATGACGAGGATATAGCAACGCTATATTTACGTTATTATGATTACCTTCTAGATCCAAACGACAAAAATATAAATGCTGTAAAAGAATTAATGGACGCCTGCAATACTAAAGAAAACGCGGTAGTTCAGATTTGCCTGGCTCCTATTGCGAATATAGCTGACTTTATAATAGAAAGAATTAATGCAGCAGACATTGTTAACATTAATATGTTCTTAGTAAGTGGAGCAGATATCCCTCAAGGAGATATTATAGAACACCTTTCTGAGGCACTTGCTAAAGAAACTAAAGTCACCCTTAAGGTCGATAAGAATCAGTATGATTTAGCAGAAAACGAATTCATGCGAGATGCAGTGGAAGTTCTTACCACAAAGGGAGCAACTGTTTTTACTGTCTTGAAAAACTCAGAAAATATTAAAACAAGAACTAAGAAGAGAATTAAAACCAAACCTCAATTTCATGATAAATTAATGCTTATAGAGTATAAAGATGGTACTAAAAAAGTTATAATTGGTTCTGCTGGATTTACCACCAATGTTCAAGCTAATTTAAATTTTGAAAATATGATCTCAATAGATAATTTAACAGTCTACAATTATTTCTTAGCTCACTTTAATTCAATAGAAGATTCTCGTTCAACATTACAAGTTAAAAAATTACAATGATTTATATAGTAATTAAAAAAATTATGTTATAAAATGCTTATATTTAGATGGATAAATATACAGTTATACTATGGAGAATAAAATGAAAAAAAATATTTTATTATTATGCAGCACCTTATCTTTATTACTACCGGCTGCATCAGTTGATACACCTAGCATAGAATCCTTAGAAGATACAATTCAGAAGAATCCAGGAATCCGTGCTTATATAAAAGATATACTCCATATTCCAGAGCAAAATGCTATTATGAAAAATATTTCCTCTCCAGAGAAAGATAATTCTAAGCTTAACTTTGAAGAATTAACAAAAAAAATATTTGATGATCATTATTGGCTGCCGCATCCCTATTCTTTTTCTGATACTCAGCTAAATAATTTATTTTCAGACTACTACGCTAAGATAAATGACCTTGATTATCATAATATTTTTCTTGCTAACATTTTATATGAAGCAGGAAGTAAGTTTTATCAACAAAAGAAAATTCCTGATTATTTAGAGTATGCTGCGGCACTAGGACATTCAGGTGCACAATATAAAATGTATTTCATTAAGTTTAAAGAGAACGCTTTAAACGAAGCAAAAAACTATATTTTATCTTCTGCTGCTCAAAAACACTCGGATGCGCTATTGACTCTCAGTAAAGTCTATGCAGGAGTTTGGAAGATTGGGTTGCCAAAAGATATGGCTATAGCAAAAAGCCTTTGTAAAGAAGCAGCAAACCAAGGAAATCCTGAAGCAGTGTTTAGGTTAGAAGTAGCAACGTTAACAGGCGGGATGTTTAACTCTTCTATAGATTACCAAGCGGGTATATTGAAAGCCAAAGAGCTGTGTGAAAAAGGAAACCCTCGTGCTACAGACTTTATAAATGCCATCATGAATTCTTCTGGAGATGCTCTTATGGAAGGGAATGAGAATATTACCTATGATGATTTAGATTTTCTTAAGAAAGAATTGGGATGGGAAGACGAAGGGGAAGAAAATTAAACTTTAACCTTTCCCTAACGTCCTTTTAAAAATAAGTTTTAAATGCAAGAAGGGGGTTTCTACAAGCCCTCTTCTCATTTTAGATCACATTTTTGCCTCATAAGGCACGAGTTGGTAAACTTTCTTTAAGGCAACCTCACCAGATGGATTATCGGGGGAATTGGTTAACAAAGAAATTTCAACTTTCGTACCATCATCCGACAATTTAAAAATACCGGCATGGTTTTTCTTTACGAGAGGACTTTGATTAACAACGCAGAAATGCCCTTTATCGGATTCACCGAGAGGAATAAAGGGATCTAAAATCATCGATTCAAATTGAATCGGCCAATTAAAAGGAGAGGCAATAGCTTCAGCAAGCACAATATTCTTCATGTTGACTTCGCTCTCGGTTGCATCGGTTACCCGAGGAAACCCCCTCAACTTATTATGATCGACCGCTTGACGCGTATGAACGACATCCGCAAACAGACCACTGTGAATGTCGCCTCCTAACCAGAAGGTATTTTTAATTTTATTCCCATAAAGATAAGTCAGAATTTTATTGCGAGTTATCTGGTAACCAGAATCTCCCCATTTATCACTGATGTCTTTGCTTGTATCATCGGGTCCAATTGGCACCTGGCTGAGGATGACTTTCGGGTAATTTCCCCATTTGGCTAAAAAGCCTTCAAGAGCAGTTTGTTGAGCGGTGGAAATTTTTGCAACTCCCGGAATCATTTCCGAGCGAAAATCCCCGATAAAGACAGGTAATCCCCATAGCTTTGTTTCACTCCAGCGATAACCAATCTGCTTCGTTATAGGGTCATAAGTATTCATTTGACGCTGTACCATGTCGGCCATTCTCCAGCAAGCATCATTAAATAAAGAATAATTTTGGCCTGTTAAATCATTTCGTGTAAAATTATCTTTAATAGCATGATCGTCAATCTGAACCAGAGTCGGAACGGATTTTTGAATATCAGAGCGACCAGAGGTTGCCAGCGCGTCTATAATAAGCTCATACAACTCTTCCGTATTGCGAGCGCCCGCAAATTTATTCAGCCAGTCACGGTAATAAGTATCTCCCATATCGATAAAACCACGCAGTTGGATATTATTTTTTTGGGCATACTTTTGAAAAGTTCTAAAGATCTCCCCATCATCTGTTCGGAAGAATGTTCCCTCTTGTTCCGCTAGGGCAAGAAGCTCAATCACTATTCCCAATTGGGTGTTGCTAATTTTACTTTTATAACCTGGCAGCTTCGTCAATTTTGTAAAAAAGCCTATTTTCCTAAGCGGTTTAATCTTCATCAGCAAATTGAGCAAGGCTAGTGGCGATTTTTCAAGTTTATCGAGTAAAGGTCCATCATACTGGCAGGATCCAAAAAGAAAATACAGATCTTTCTTACCAATAACGTTTTCATAGGAATAAAATTCAGCCTGCTCATAATTAGGATTGTTGTTCTGATCATTCCAAATTAAATTGACAGTTGACAATACTGATTGATCAGGAATATGAAATGTTCCAATGCGATATTCGTATTTGCTTTCTGGTGTTAATCCTTTAATATCCACCACATCAGAATAATGCTGCGTCCGTGGCAATGGAAACGTTATGGTGTTCCCCCAGACTTCCTCACCCGCTAATCGATATTGTAAAGCTCCATAACAGAGTTCTGAGTTAGGACTAGCGCATACATTAAATCGGATACGTTCCTCGCCTACTTCACCCATAATGACAGCTTTTGGTTTTTCTACAGTGAGATCAAAGGTCGTAACAGGTTCAACAGCAGTTACAAGATAACTATGAGTTAAAAATGCTATAAATGCATAATGGCGAAATTGCCTTATCATTGGTCTTCCTCCAACACTAATAATCAATATAACAAGAGTACGCTAATAGTCTTACGGAAGATTCTTTATATTATGGTTAAAATGGCTAGAATTATTTTTTTAATTTTCCATCCTATAATTAACTTAATTTAAATAAATAACATTTATTAATAAGACGTGTGTATTACGTCTGGGAAATAATTTGCTGTTGATAAAGGCACGCACCCAAACGAAGAATTTATTTTATTACAAGGAGTAAAAAATGGGTTTCAGACAATTTTTAGCCGTTGCGGCCGTGGTATTTAGCGGTGTTTCATCTAGCAATGCAGCAATTAACCCGGTAACAGCCATTACACAGGCTATCAAACCAGGAGCCACTCGTGCCATTTGTAAATCAGGGGGCATTTGCCGCAAATTTGAAGGAATAGGATGTAATATTTCAAAGAATTTTACCTCTACTTGTGCCCTTATATGTGACGGCAAAGAAGGTTTTAATGAATCAACTTGTGTAAGGAAGGCTAGTCGACGCTTTGGATTAAATATGAAAACTAAATCCTATGGTAATGAAAGCATCCAAGACCATTTAGGTCGTCAGATTGCCAAAGGAACTGAAAATGATCCTGTTAGCCAAAAACTCTTTACGGTGTTATGCTCCCCTGTTGGAAAATCTTTAACTCAAGGAAAGCTTGTTGAGGCTTGTGAAGCTGCCCATGAGCAACATAATGGATATGCAGCCGAGGAAAGTGGCGATTACACTGAATAACTTTTAATGGTTATTTGAAATGTAGGGGAGCGGATGAACGCTCCCCTTTTTCGGAGAATATTAAAATTTTATAAAATTGAATTTTATCTCCCTAGGAGCTCGACTTCTCTCAAAAAATATTATAAATTTTTAATAAGTCCTACCTTTATAAATTATCGCCCATGAGTCACTCTTCTTCTGTTTTGCTTGATGTTCAAGCCAATGGCTGTGCAATCCTTACTCTCAATCGTCCTGAGGTGCGTAATGCCTTTAATGCTACATTAATATCCGATCTAACCACCCTTATTCAAAAGTGTGATCAGGACCCAAAAGTTCGGATCATTATCCTTAAGGGAGAGGGAAAAGTTTTCTGTGCTGGTGCGGATCTTACCTATATGAAAGAAATAGCCAATTTTACTTATGAGCAAAATATTGAGGATGCAAAACGGCTAGGTGCCTTATTTGAAACTCTTGACAGCTGCAGCAAACCCACCATTGCGTTGATACAAGGTGGTGCTTATGGCGGCGGTGTCGGTCTTGTCGCCACCTGCGATATTGCGATCGCCTCTCAAGATGCAAAATTTTCTTTGACAGAGGTACGTCTCGGAATTATTCCTGCTGTTATTTCTCCCTATATTATTAGGGCCATTGGTCAGCGAAAAGCCCGTCAGTATGCTTTAACGGCTCAACAGCTCTCAGCGGATGAGGCTCTTCAAAGCGGTCTTCTCCATTATGCCGTTCCACAAGAACAAATTAGTGCACTAACGAAAGAGGTGGTTGATGATCTCCTTAAAGGTAGCCCTATCGCCCAATCCACTACCAAAAAGCTATTTCGAGCCGTTGAATCTCAGCCTATAACCCCGAATCTATCGACCATGACAGCCATGGCTATCGCTGAGGCTCGATCCTCGACTGATGGTCAAGAAGGACTTAAAGCTTTTTTAGAAAAACGCCAACCCAATTGGATCCCAACTCATGACTAAAATTAATCGAATTTTGATTGCGAATCGGGGCGAAATTGCCTGCAGAATTATTCGGACTTGTAAAAAATTAGCGATTGAAACAATTGCTGTTTATTCGGAGGCTGATAAAGAATTACCTTTTGTCAAAATGGCAACAAAGGCTGTCAACTTGGGGACATCGGAGGCAAAGGAAAGCTATCTGAATATAGAGAAGATTATTAAAATCTGCCAAGCGGAACAGGTGGATGCTGTTCATCCAGGTTATGGATTTTTATCCGAGAATGCAGACTTTGCTGATGCTCTTGCCAAGGCAGGCATCATTTTCATTGGGCCCTCCTCGGCTGCTATTCGCGCCATGGGATCCAAAAGCGAAGCTAAAGTTATTGCTGAGAAAGTTGGCGTTCCAACCATTAAAGGCTATATGGGATCTGATCAGTCTGAGGATTTTTTACTGGCAAAAGCTAAAGAAATTGGCTTTCCCATTCTCATCAAGGCTACTCATGGGGGGGGAGGTAAAGGAATGCGTCGGGTAGATGAAGGAGGAGAATTTGCCCCTGCCCTGGCAAGCTGTCAACGGGAAGCTCAAGGGGCATTTGGTAATGCTGCGGTTATGCTGGAAAAATATATTATTGACCCGCGCCATATTGAATTACAGATCTTTGGTGATCAGCAGGGAACAATATTAACCTTATCAGAACGGGATTGTTCGCTCCAGCGACGCCATCAAAAAGTGTTGGAAGAAGCACCAGCCATTGGACTGTCCGATGAGACCCGTGCCGGACTGCACCGCGATGCAATGGCTATTGCAAAGGCAGTCAATTATGTCGGTGCTGGCACCGTTGAATTTCTGGTGGATGCCCCAGGCAGCTATTATTTCCTAGAAATGAACACACGTCTTCAGGTCGAACATCCTGTTACTGAAATGGTTCTGGGCTTAGATCTTGTGGAGTGGCAAATTCGCACCGCTGAGGGCAAACCTTTACCCCTTAAGCAAGAACAGCTTCATCCCCAAGGGCATGCTATCGAGGTTCGTATATATGCCGAAGATCCAGCCCAAGGATTCTTACCGTCTACTGGGAAAATAATCACTTTATCACTCCCTCCGTCGGACGAAGTGCGATTTGATAATGGCTATGCCGTTGGCAATCAAGTCAGCATTTTCTATGATCCTATGCTGGCTAAACTGATTGTGTATGGAGATAATCGAAAAGTGGCGATGCAGACACTTGTCCAAGCTTTAATCGATTTGAAAATCAAGGGAGTTAAGACCAATCGTGAGTTCTTAATTGAGCTTCTGCAAAATCCTGATATATGTGATCTCTTACCGAATATCGCCTATCTAGATCAGAAAATGACTGAGCTTCTGGCTGTAGCAGAACCCGATATAATTGTGAAAGAGTTATTGGCAAAAGAATTGATAAAGAGTCGACCCATAAGAGGATCCTCTCCATGGGATATCCCCGATGATTGGCGTCACATGAACCATGGACACCGTCAAGTTCGCTTTGAATGCGAGGGGCAAATAGTAGAGATGATGACGACATTAGAAGAGCTCCCTCATAAAGCGATGACCGTTGACAATGAACCAGGCTCAGTCAGTCTCAGCTATAACGGTAAGATTTATAGAGCTACTACCTATAATGCAGACCATTATCTGGATGAATCTGATACCCCGGATCAAAAACTCAATGCTCCAATGCCAGGCCGTGTCATTTCTGTGGTAACGCAAGCTGGCAATAAGGTTTCAGCCGGTACCCCTTTATTGATCTTAGAGGCCATGAAAATGGAACATACTATTCGCGCCCCCTTTGATGGGATTGTGGAAACTGTATTTTATAATACAGGGGATTTTGTTAATGAAGGCGCTGAACTTGCCCGAGTCATAGCAGCCTAGGGAAATAACAGCATGTCCACTCCCCTCATCAAAATTATTGAAGTTGGTCCGCGCGATGGATTGCAGAACGAAAAAAATATTTGGACTGTTGAAGAACGCATTCAGCTCATTAATCTGCTGACACCCTGTGGATTTGAAGAAATTGAGGTGGGAAGTTTTGTTTCCCCTATATGGGTTCCACAAATGGCGAATACGGCGTTAGTGTTTCAGAGCATTATTAAATCTGATCATTGTCGTTACTCAACCCTGGTTCCGAATCAAAAAGGAACGGAGTTGGCGCTTACCCATAATGTCCGTAACATTTCAATTTTTACCGCCGCCTCAGAAGCTTTTAACAAGAAAAATATTAACTGTACGATAGAAGAAAGTTTTGAGCGCTTTAAACCAATTATGGTTGAAGCGAAGCAAAAAAATATGAGAGTTCGTGGCTATGTTTCTTGTGCCATTGAATGCCCCTATTCCGGCCCCATTTTACCAGAAAAAGTGGCTGAAGTAGCCGAACAATTATGGCAGCTAGGCTGCGCTGAAATCTCTTTAGGGGACACTATTGGCAAAGGAACACCTGAAACAACAAGGGCTATGATCAATACTGTTAAGACACGCGTGCCTGTTGATAATCTTGCCATTCATTGCCACGATACTTATGGTCGAGCAATTGATAATATTGAAGCAGCTATTGAAAACGGCGTTTTTATTGTCGATAGTGCTATTACAGGTCTTGGCGGTTGCCCCTATGGTGGCGATAATGCCAAAGGTAATGTTGCCACAGAACTCGTTCTTGCCTTTCTAAACCGTAAAAATCTATATCATACCTTAAATGCTGACGCTATTAAAACGGCAAGGCAATTTGTTCTCAATCGATAGTATCTTGTGATTCTCTTTTGACAATCGTCGAGCTGGAGGCTTGAGCGACCAAAGAAGTCTTTTTAAGATCATTACCTCGGGTTAAGCTCATGAATGTATTTAGTAGTTAACCCCAACTCTACATAAGGAGTCTATTAACTTTCTCTAGTAACTTGCTTATTAAAACTGTAATTTTATTTAGTTTACAGATATAACCTGTGAGCCCTGCCAGCAGGTTTATAATAAAGTTGTTAGGGTTACGATGATGGATAGGACGCATTTTTTTATATTTTTCTTCACCTTTGTAATCCTTGAAATGCCCTTTTGTGCAAACTTCTCGGCTCTTCTTGCACATAGATAGACTTTATCGTCACACGCAGTTCCTTTAAGACTTTTCAGCAATTGCGCAAAAAATTTGTAACAAAACCATCAGTACATCTTTAAAATTTTGTAATCATTATTGATTTAAAGAATTTATTTCCATAGTATAAAGTGTTTTCAATATATATATAATTTCTTAAGGTATATTAATGCTCGATTTTGATGGTCAAAAGTTTTTCTATCGCCTTTTTGTCCTAGTAAATATCTTAAACACGTACCAGGCGTTTTCTTATGAAGATAATACACTTGAAGATCAGTCAGAACCTCGCCTAAGCTATGCTAGTTCTTTTGTTCCAGCTTTACTTGATACACACGGAGAAGGAAAGCAAAGAGTATATCTCCCTCTAGAGTATTATAAGAGGCAAGAGAAAGATAATTTTTCAATTGTTTACCAGGTTTATTATAAACTTTATCATATTTCTGAAAGCTACGGTAGGGTTGCGGTGCTTGCGCCTCTTTCTCCTTGTATTGGGATTGTTGTCACCGATGGCATAAAATTAATCACGTTTCATAATCATTTTTCAATTTCTTCCAGATCTATGTTAGAGGTGATCCAAGAAAATTTAGATCTATCTGATCCAAATAATCTTTATGCGCGCCTTTATTCTGCTAAAAATGATGATGAATGGAGAAGTAGGTCAGAAAGTAAAAATCACGGCGGCAAAAGCCATCAGCAGGAAATCGAAGACCTTCGAAGACTTCTTATGGACCACTTGAAGATACCTCCCAGACATCTCTCGTTCGATTTACCTGACGTAGATAGTTCCTCAGTTCGTAGAGAAACGCTTTTGAAATATGAAGACGCTGTATTAAGTATTGCCGTTCGGTTAGATGTTGTTTTTGAAGAATTAGGAAGTAGAAAAAGAATAAATTTCATGGCGATTGATCCCATAACTGAGGATGTCTTTGGGTATGGAGAAAGAGAATTTCCTTTATCTTATGCAATTTTAGTTACGATGGGACGTTCAATACCAGATATAGAAGAAAAGATGATATACACTAAGGACATTTCTAGACTTGTTAATCACGGGGCTTCACGTCCTAGAATAGGTCATCTCGCCCAGCGAGTTTTTTATAAAGAACGAATTAGGCTAGAGGAAGAAGAGAAAATATTTGCTCTTAAAAAAAAAGATTTTGATGAAAGAAAGAGAAGTTCATCATTATAATTAAATACAAGCTTTAGAAGAACTTTCTAAATTGAAAGATAAAGAATATTTAGCAAGAAAATTTAACAGCTATGATTCTTTATATTTTATCCTCTTATAAAATAATAATTTTTATTATAATGCTTAGTTGAGGTTAGTTAGTTAACCTTTGTAAGATTGAGTTTTTAGGTTACGCTTCTCTTACCTGAAGAAAAGAGATCAAAAAACACCCATTAAATTCGCTTTGATAACCAGATTGCAGTTTTAGTAATCCGCTTCACCACTGATGTAATTGCTTGATAGGCAGGGGCATCGCGACCGCCTTCCTGTTCGGCATGATCCTTATGCTCTAACTCTTCATCGCGGAATTGGGTAATCACTGCTTTCAGCTCAGGCTCTCTTTGACCCAAACGATCTAATTGATTTTGATAATGAGCCGCAATAACTTCTTCCACAGCAATCGTACAAGCGTGAGCTGCTTTTTCCCCCATCAGAGCTGTAACAGCGCCCATCATAAAACCCCCTACATGCCAAAAGGGTTGAAGAATTGTTGGCTGAACGCCATGAGCAACACAAAGATCATTAAACGTTTTAAGGTGCTCCCGTTCTTGCTCGGCCATATGCTGAAGAGTTGGTGCAATACTTGAGTTTTTTAAAACAGCTAACTGTCCTGCGTATATACGAGTAGCACCAAATTCGCCAGCCTGATCGACTCGAATCATCGCTTCTATCTCTTTATTCAATTTTTCAGGCTCTCTCAAACAACTTCTCCATATCGGCTCTGCTTAATTTTATAAATGTGGGACGGCCATGATTACATTGATTAGATAAAGGAGTTTTTTCCATTTCTCGCAATAATGCATTCATCTCCTCAATATTTAATCGGCGTCCTGCTCTAATACTATTTTTACAAGCTTTATCAGCCAGAATTTCATGCAACGCTACTTCAACTGTGGTAGCTGTATCCCGTTCCAAAATTTCACTAGCAAGGTCCAGCATTAGCTGCTTAATATCACACTTATTTAACAGAGAAGGCACGTCGCGTACGACAATCCCCTGCTCTCCAAAACTTTCAATTTGAAATCCATATTTGCTGAGATTTGGTAAGACATCTTGGATGACTTTAAACTGCATAAGGGTCAATTCAATGACCGTTGGAATAAGCAAAGCTTGTGACTTAATCATACCGGTGCTAAGGTCATGCTTCATCCGTTCGTAAACTAACCGTTCATGGGCGGCATGCTGATCCACAAGCACTAAAGCATCAGCTGTTTCTGCCACAATATAGGTTTCATGAACTTGTGCCTTTGCATAACCTAAAGGATAATCGTGGTGCGGCTGCTCAGCTTTGGTAAACTCAGCTATAGCTGCCCCTACTTGAGTCACAATAGGAGGACGAGGCGCCATATAAGAGGCTTTCGATTCACTTAAGGGCGCATAACTTGATCGCGTTGGCATATTAAGCTTAGGTTGAGGATGCAACCGTGGAGATGCTGTCTGCGAGATAGCTCCATGAGAGGCATTCAAAAAACTTGATGACTCAGACGGCACAGAGGCGGCAATGGAACGATCAAAGGCCATTAAAGCTTTGTCGGTTAAATGGGTAGAAGTTTGCGAAGCCATGCCTCTCAAAGCCTCTCGGATACCAGCAATGATAAAACCCCGCATTAAGTTAGGATCGCGGAATCGCACTTCAGCCTTTGCCGGGTGAACGTTAATATCGACCTCATCTGGAGAACATTCTAAAAACAGAGAAACACAAGGATATCGATTGCCAGCTAGAACATCTTGATACGCAACCTTCAACGCTGTTGCAAATAGCTTATCTTTTACAGGGCGACCGTTGACAAATAAATACTGATCCGAAGAATTGCTGCGATTATAGGTCGGGATACTGATCCATCCGCGTAAGCATGACTCTTCCCTTTGAAAGTCCACGGCTAGTGCATTATTTCGAAAATCTTTACCCAAAATCCCATTAAAACGATCTATTCCTTGAATAAAATTAATGACGGCGCGGTCATCATGGCGCAGCGTAAATTCTATTTCTGGATTAGCCAACGCCTGCCGATAAATGATATCGGTAATATGATTTAGTTCTATTGTTGGAGATTTGAGAAACTTAAGACGAGCCGGCGTGGCATAAAATAAATCCCGAACTTCCACACGGGTTCCCTTTGCAAAAGATGCCGGTTGAGGTATTCCTTTAATACCTCCTTCAACACTAAGCTGCCAGGCTTCCCCTTGATCTCGCTTAGTTGTAATTGTCAAACGGCTGACCGATCCAATGGATGGCAAAGCTTCGCCTCGAAAGCCCAGGGTTCGAATATTAAATAAATCACCGTCTGGAATTTTGGAAGTTGCATGACGTTCCACACAGAGCAAAAGATCCTCCTGCTCCATTCCACAGCCATTATCTGTAATCGAAATTAATGTTCTTCCACCATCCCGCGCAATTACATCAATACGGGTTGCGCCTGCATCGATAGAATTTTCTACCAATTCTTTGATTGCAGAAGCTGGCCGCTCAATAACTTCACCCGCAGCAATTTGGTTAATGAGAGTTTGATCTAAATAACGAACAGCCATTTATATCTCCTTTTGCACCACATTAAAAGAATCTGAAACTTATTACAAGATAGGCACTAGCCTTTAGATACTGTCATAGAGATATCTATTCCTTGAATTTTTCAATGGTTCTGTCTTAGAGTAAATGTAATTTTTATAATAATAAGGAAAAATAACAATGACACATTTTCCGATTGAAGTCGAGCTTGAGGCTGATAAAAAATATTGCTGGTGCACCTGTGGGTTATCAGCAAAAGAGCCATTCTGTGATGGAACACATAAAACTGCTCCTACAGACAAAAGGTCTTTACACTTTTATGTAAATGCTCCTACAAAAGCCTTATTATGCGTCTGTAAAAAAACTCAAACCCCTCCTTATTGTGACGACAGCCATAATAAATAAGGAAAAAATATGGCGCTCCTCTTATTGTTCATATGATCCTTTTTGGCAGTCCCTAGTAAAAGACTATAACGTATATTTATAGAGGATGAATTTAATTGCTTTCTCTCTGTAAAAAGATGGTATTTTTTGGTAAAAATTATCCCGTGGCCGCGGCTATTAAAAATGCTTTTTCACCTATTTAGACATCCCAGTTTAACGCTGTTACTTGACTTTAAGACCATTATTCAATTTTTATTTTAATTTTCTCTTATTCAAGTAAAAAATTAATAAAACAATAATCAAGTATATAAAAAAACTTACAACATTCACGGTAGAAAAATATATCAAAATTCTTGTGGAGCAGGAAAGAATAGACGTCTAAGTTACCGATATGTGAATTTTTGAATTATAAAACTAAAGGGATCAAAGCATTATGAATAAATTACAATTACTATCTGCTGTTACTCTTTCAACTATGTTAGGCCATGCTGTAGAAGAAACTTTTACTGCTGATCCAATGTTAGAGGACTTTATTATAATTAGCAAAGAAAAATGTTGTCATTCTAACGAATCCAATCTTACAAATTTAATCAATGAGCGGTTAGAAAAAGAAGCTGCTTTGATTGAAGAAGTTTGCGGTCGAGCAAATAAAAAGCCAAAATCTTCTTCAGCTACGGCAAAACCCTCTTTAGCTAAAATTTGTTATGTAGAAAATTATTTAAGCGATGAAGAGAAAGACGATGAAGAAATACGCTTACAAGAAATAGAAACAAGTCGAATGGAGCAAATACATGAGACCTACAACGGTCAAATTGACGGGTATTTTATAAAAAAAGGAACTGATCAAACTAACGCTCCTCATCCAGCTAGGGACTTTCACTTAACTGAGCCCTTAAAGCAACCAAGTAAAATGACAAATTTATTAGCGCAATTATTTAACTTTGGTGGGGAATCTGAGTCAACAGCAACCCAACCTCCAAGAGTAGAGCCCCACGTAAAGCACCTGGAAAGAGAAACGGCTCAACAAGCGGAAGTAAAACCACAACTTGAAGGGCCGCAAGAATTATCCTTATCGATAATGTCATCTTCTATTATGGAAGCAATTAGCCAACCACAATCAGCCTTAATACAAAAAGAATCAAAAAATACAACAGCGTCACAACTTCCTCGTATAATAGAAGCTGCTATTGAATCGCAACCAAAAGTAGCAGAACAGTATTCTCGCGTGACACCCCCACCGTCACAACACCAAACTATACCTTCTCCTAATAAATCAATTATACACGTACAACCACAAACAAGCCAACAACTACCTGTAGCACCTCAAGAAGTTCGCTCGCGATCTACCTCGACTTCTTCGCAAATAACCACTTCACAACCGCATCGACAAGCGATTTCTCCGCGCAGTGTTCCATCACAAATAACCACTGCGGCCATACAGCAAGCTCAAGTGGAAACCTCAAGAGTTGAATCACAATCTACTTCAACTTCTTCGCAGGTAACTACTTCACAATCGCGGCCACAAGCGATTTCTCCGAGCAGTGTTCCATCACAAGTAGTTACAGCGGCCACACAACCCGCTCCAGTAAAAACATTAAGAGTTGCATCACAACCTACTTCAACTTCTTCGCAGGTAACCCCTCAACAACCACGTCCGCAAGCGACTTCTCCAAGAGGTGTTCCATCGCAAGCAAACTCATCGGCTATACAACAAGCTCGAGTGGAAACTTCAAGAGTTGGATCACAACCTACCTCGACTTCTTCGCAGGTAACCATTCAACAACCGCGTCCGCAAGCAACTTCTCCAAGAGGGGTTGTAAAACAGCCAACCTCAACAACCGTAGAGCAACCTAGCGCAATGCCAAAAAACCCAACCCCTCGAGCCATACCTCAACTTCGAGCACTGCGTAATCTACAGCTCAGATTAACGCCAATGTCGGCTACGCAACCACATCACATGCCTTCTGTAATCTCTTCATCAACTTTAGAAGTACCCCCGCAACCTCTAAAAGTGCCACAATGAATAGAGCAAGAATAGGGCTAAGTAAAATAATAATTAGGCGCCACATTTTAACGAAACTGCTTCCTAAACATTCCTATCATCCTTCCTTTAAACTGCCATCATTAAAGTGGCAGTTTTCTTATTAAGAACCAATGTGAGTGGTAAATTAATATGATTTTATATATACTTTTATAGTGTTTTAGGCTTAATATTTATGTTTACTAATATTCCGCAGAGAATGGCAGCAAAATTATTTATTCTACGCCATAAGATGTCTCAGAATAAAAAACTATTAATTTTTTAAGATCAGCATCATTTGACGTGCAACTTCTTGTTCCGCTATTTTACGAGATTTTCCAAGGGCAGATACTCGATTGTCTCCCACAGTAAGAGAAACTTCAAATTCGGGGGCATGGGCGGGCCCTGTTTGACCAATGATCTCATAGGCAGGAATACCTAAGCCGCGGCTTTGAGTCCACTCTTGTAAGAGGCTTTTATGATCTTTCGGTGGGGCTTCAGATTGACTTATACGTTTTTGCCACAAGGGAAGTATATGGACCCGAACAGCCTCAAGCCCTTGATCTAAGTACATCGCACCTATGAGAGCTTCCATGGCATCACTCATAACCGCAGAGTTTCCATCCAATTCCGTCCCAATAACTTTGATGTCCTCTTGTAAACCGATTTCTCGGGCAACTTCTTGACACACTTCCCGACTGATTAATACAGCTTGACGTTTAGCTAAATCACCCTCCTTTTCAGTAGGGAATGCCTTATAAAGCATCTCGGCTACCAGAATCCCTAACACCCGATCCCCTAGAAATTCTAGGCGCTCAAAATTATTAATCTTGCGGCGACGGAAACTAGGATGCGTTATTGCTTTTTCAAAAAGCGATGAATCTTTAAAAAAAAATTGAAGTTTCATACAAGATTACCTATAAAAGCACCACCAATAACTCTAAACTTTTATCTATCTTGTAACATTTTTACAACAAATGCAATTTTTACAATTAAATTTCCTCATATTTTTTGACTTTCTAATCGTATACTTATACAACTTAAATTGTTTCATTATTAGGAGTATAAATATGAAAAAAATTTTATCAACAGCAGTAGCAGTTGCAGCTTTGGCTTCAGCCGCCGATGCAAAAGGTTTTAATGGTTTTTATGCTGGTATGGGTATTGGTATGTCCGCTCTGCACAGCACCTTTAAAGTGGGTGACATTAATAATGTAGCTAGCGATAGAGTACACGGTCAAACTGTTAGCCCTGTTCTTGATATCTTTCTAGGTTACAACAAAGTATTCCAAAACTGTTTTTCAGTAGGTGGCGAATTTACGTCTGATTTCACTTTCAATAACAAGAAAATTCTCTCAAGAATTTATGTGCGTAATACTCAAGTTAAGCGCGACTCTTATAGCTGGGGACTGCTTGCCAAATTTGGTATGCAATTTAACCAAAAAACATTAGCATTTATTGGTTTAGGTGTTAAATCACAAAATGTAAAGTACATTTACTCCCAATCAAACCCTAGTGGCACTAGTTTTGCTTTCTCTCTAAAGAACAATAAACTTAGACCTGCTTACCAAATTGGTTTTGAAAACCTATTACCTGGTGATGCAGTAGCTTTACGGATGGCTTATACATTTGTTCAAGGTAGTAAGAAATCTAGAGCAAATATTGCTAGCCCTAACTTTACATTTATTAATGGCAAGGCATCTGCAAAAAACAACGAGCACTTAGTTAAGCTTGGTATTTCATACCGCTTCTAATAAAAGGAGGGTTGTTCCCTCCTTTTTTAATAATCCTTCAATCATTTTCCTATAAAAATCTTGAATATTAGATTAGCTCAAAAAGAACATATTATGTGAGCTTACCAACATAATATAGAAAACATTTTTATCAATATCTATACAGATCATAGTTTTCCTTTATTCTAGGCATATTATTTCGTAAGGGATAGCAACTCTTCCCTTGGTGAGCGGATGAGGCTCCGTAAAGGCTTTTATCGAGACTTCTAAAGCCCTATTGAGAGGTCGAGAATTCATTACTCCCCTTGCTTGGGAACTGAAATTAAAAGAGCAGCAACTTTCACGTTTTTTTGAAAAACAATATTAATATGAAAGGCGTAAAGACAAACGTCACACATACGTGCATGAGTTTTCTCACATAGCTCTTTTGAAAAGATAGGAAGCTACTGGGAATCAAGAGAGTTCGTGGAAAAGATGATTTCAAGACCTTCATCTCCCTGCTGCAACGTCTAAAATGAAGATTTTGTCATTATGGCCAGCAAGCAAACAACCCCTATGAAAGGGCAAGCCTAAATGCCGATTGAGGAAATGCTCAGCTGTCTCAAAAGCCGAAGTTTTTGTCTGGAAAGCACTACCTAAAGAAAAAGATTCAAATTTCTGGCTTCTTTTCCCCTTTGTCTTTGATCAACCTTTTAAATTAGCAAATGGCTGGCTGAATGAAAAAGCGCCTAGTGCCGCAAAGTCCACCAGACAAGGGTTGCCTCATTATTTAGTGAGGGATTGGATAGATAAAAAAGACTTTTTATAAATGTTTCTTATTCTCTCTTGCCTTTACCCTACCAAAATCTCTCCTCGCCTTCTTCTTATTTCTTTAGATAGTGCGAAGTAGCAGGACTTTTAAAGTAAAATAGCATTATTATAAATAATAAAGTTATTACTTAACCACTTAAAAATAAACTATAGAGGTTAACATTATAAAAATAATGATAACCTCTTGGGCTATAAATAAATTTATAGGCGGTGACCATTAAAATAAGTTACAACATCAGCGTGTTGTAGTCTCATTCCAGCCTGAGGCTGTTGCTGTTGTACTGCAGGTTGCACCACTCGTGGTTGTTGCTGCTGTACTACCTGAGGCTGCTGTTGCTGCTGTAATCGTATTGCAGGCTGTTGCACTCGTGGTTGTTGCTGCTGTTGTTGTGGTGCTCCATCTTGATAAAATGCTTCATTAATTCCGGCAGCAGCATCACCAACAAAATTACCAAGTTCATCATTAATGTTGGAAGTGTCTAAAAGATCATAATATTGTCGGAATCTACGATCAATAGCGGCTTGAGCAAGTTGTTGATCCTGAAGATTTCTAGCAAAAACGATAGTAGCGGCTTGTCTCCAATTATTGCGAATATTATCTAGAATATTTCTCACCATACCTGCATTTACATTAGTATATAATTCCATTCCAAGTAAGCGAGACAGTGGATGATCTTCTGGCAATCTAGCAAGATATTCTGTTAGTACTTCATTGCACCTTGTAGAGAACCCATGGACATCAATCTGTACCTCACCACCATTTCCATTAAGGCGATACACGCCATCAATATTTATGCCATCAATGGAACCCTGTAGACAGAGAAGAATCCGTTGCGATTGTCCTACCCCACATACAGTATGATTATCATCTTCTACAATTTCAGCTAAACCTTTTTTGAGTAAAGTTAGTCGCATGTTTACTTGATCATTGGCAGCATTTTGAGAACCTGATATTATCGGATATTGTTCTATAGCATTCCATATCAATGTTAAAACTTCATCCATTCGCACATGAGCGTTATTAATCTGCTCTGAAAAGAAATATCCATTATTTTGAATTGCATTGAATCCCTTAATTGCATCATCAATATAATTTCTTGTGGCAACATGACGCCCTGTGGAATAATCACGGCAATTCACTTGCCGTACCATTCGCGGATTATTATATTCTTGCGGGTTATTCCTATAAGCATTTAACCATGCCCCAATTTGCTGCATAGCTGTGGCTGTGGGTATATGAGGTTCAATCACAGCAAACAATTGTTCAGCAGATTCGCGACACATCTGGCGACGCTGCCGATTCATTACATTTTCACCATTTCCCCACCCATCAGCGCGTCCCTGATCGTTTAAGGGGGCAACCTCCATTGCTGATACTGCAGTTGCTGACAGGCAAACACCTAATAATAAATGTTTGAAAATTTTCTGACTCATAATTATATTTAATCCTTTTAGCTAAATAACTATATATTAAAAATCTAGTTAAAGCTGATAGTATCCTAGCACTTTATTATATTAGAAATTTTATGCTTGCTTCCTATCAGCATCTATATTGATATAAGAAGGTCTTTGAAATACATCAAGCTTTTTTTAAAGATCTTGTTAAGAAATTCTATTTTATTATTTTTTAGAAAGCTTAAGTTTTTTCCTAGAAGCTTAAAATGTGGTCTTTGAAATATTACTTTAGCTTATTTAAGCATAAACCTACTATCGTTAATAATGAACTAGATTCTTTAATTATTTTACTTCTTAGTAAGAAAATGCAATTTAAAAAATTACCACTACACGTGTAGTGGTAATTATTAGTAAAGTTAGATTATAGGCGGTGGTCACCAAAATAATGAACATTCGCGACTGTAACTACTTGTTTTGGCAATGCTTGCTGACGCTCTGCTAGAGCTTGAGGCTGCTGCTGTGGGAGTTGACGAAGCTGCTCTATGGCATTTTCAAGAGCTGCTTGAGCCGCCTCCATAATATTCATATTATCGGCATGTTGAAGAAGATGGATAACATTTTGGACAGCTTGATGGAGTTCTCTTAAATCGTGCTCCTCAGCAATCTCAAGAAGTTGCCCAAGCTTACCTGCCATATTTTGTGCTTCAAACTGTTGCACTGCATTATTAAATAAATCACGAAGCTGAACGAGACCTGCCTGAACTGCTCTGACTCCAGCATTTCTACCAGCATCTTCAAGTTCATCTACAGCACGCACTATATCAGCATACCTAAAGCTCTGCATAGCGCGTTGTAATTCGGCGGAAGCAGTTTGAAGTGCTACTACGCCATCCTGGTTTTGGGCGTTACGAAGTGTTTCCAAAGAAGTTTGAATGGTCTGAGTAAGCCTTTCTACTGCATCTTGAAATGCTTGAAATCCCTCTTCTAGTACCTCTTCTAAATCAAAGTTCTCCTCATAACGCGGCTGCACTTCCTCAACCTCAGCCTGGAGATCCTGTACTGGCGCACCAAGATTTACAGCATTTTCATCTTCTTCTTCTTCTTCTTGATCGCGGGGTTGTTCAAATCTGAGGTCAAGGTTACCTTGGCCAGCCCCTCCTCCTACTAGGTCCTCAGCCCTTGGTAGCTGAAAATTAAATACTGGCTCTCTTCCGAGCTGAGCACCTTCTTCCTCTGCTTCCCTCTCATCTACCAGCAGTGGTATCGCATCCTCTCTGCCTTCCTCGATAGCTACTCTCTCCTCTGCATCTCTGTCAACTACTACTTGAAGAGGATTAGCAGGTTGAGCTCCAAAGTCTAGGAGGTTTTCTTGATCAGCTGCCTTTGCCGTTAAAACAGAAAGTGCAACTGCCGAAAGTAAGTGTAATTTATTCATCACTATCTAATTCCTTAAGTTATAATTTGGATACGAAAGTTAATTTATCTATCTCTTAATAGGTTAACAAGGAGAATTTTTAATATCTTTTCTACTTACTTGAAAAATAATGTTTTTTTATATATGTTAAAAATTTAATATAATTTTTAGGAAAACAAAATATTCATCCATTTTTTCTTTTAAATAATGAGGGCAATAAGTCCAAATAACTTTTTCTTAATAAAGTTACAATCCAGTGGGCAAATTGCACCCTATTCCTTCTTTAATCAAGCTGCAGCGCAGATACCAAAGTCCCTTTCCCCAAATAATCAGTTTTTTCTAGTTAGGGCACATTAAACACCCTTGGCATCATAATTAAAGTAAATAAATTAAAGTCTTACAGGCACGGATGCTCAATATTCCCTAACCTTCCAGCAATAGCCTTATGATATCCCTTTAAATTTAACCCCCTTATACCCCCTCTATCCAACCATCTTTTCTCCATAATAAGTGTGATGATTTTCAAGGTTGCGCAATTTTGTTGGTGATTTCGACGGCTTTTGCTATCATGAGCTTCGTTACATCAGCTAAGATTATAACGAAAGATATTTTTTGAATGAAACCTGTCTTTAAAACATCTATTTTACTTATTGTAGGAGCCTTAATCGGGACAGGCCTTTATTATGGAAAAACGCTCCTTTTCTCTTCTTCTATTATTCTGCCTGTTCCCCATGCCCAAATAGCGTTTGTAAATCTAAGCCGCGTCAATACCGAAGCTCAAGCTGTAAAACATTTTAAAGAATTGATTGAACGACAATACAAAAATTTTCATGAGGAAATTTTAGGCCAAGAAAAGAAACTGCAAGCAGAATACGAAAAAATTCACTACCTTGAAAAAAATAATCCTGAGCAAGCTAAGGATTTAAAATCTAAAAAGGATGACTTGGACCGCCAAGTTAGTGAGCTAGATAAAATTCTAAGAGATCGTAAAGGAAGCTTAAATAAAAGCTTTGGCCATATTCAAGAGGAAATTGAGCACACTATTCGAGAGATCGTCACCAATGTCGCTAAACGCCGAGGCTTAAATCTTGTCTTTAATGCCACTATTTTAGACGCCTCAGTGGTTTTATACGGAGGCTCAGAACTTGATATTACCGATGACGTTTTGCGCGAATTAAACCATAAACTACCTACTGTTCACTTGCCATCCTAAAGGTTAATCATGCCAGATAATCGATTCTATATTAATAAAGGACCATTTACATTAGCTCAAATTGCTGATTTTTTAAAATTGACGTTACATAATTGTTCTGATCCCTCGCTGGAAATCCAAGATTTATTGCCCTTACAGCAGGCAAAAGATAATAATTTAGCATGCTATCATAACCACAAATACCAACAAGAGTTTCAGGCTACACAGGCCGGTGCTTGCATTGTAGCTGAAGAGTTAGTTAGCCACGCCCCGACTCACTTACCTTTATTAATATCAAAAACACCTTATCGAGATTATGCCCGTCTCTTATCCTTATTTTATGAAGAAAAAAAGCCAATCGTTAACATAAGTCCAACAGCAAGAATTGCACCCACAGCAAAAATTGGCCATAACTGCACTATTGGTGACTATGCAGTTATTGGCGAGTACGTAGAAATCGGTGAAAATGGCCGTATTGGCCCTCACTCTGTTATTGAGGCTCACTGCATAATTGGAAGCAATTGCCAAATAGAGTCCCATGTCAGCATTAGTAACAGTTTAATTGGAAACCATGTATCCATTAAACCGGGGGCTAGAATTGGTCAACGCGGTTTTGGATTTGATATGGATGCAAAAGGCCATGTACCCGTCCCCCAGCTTGGTCGGGTTATTATTGGCGATTATGTTGATATTGGAGCCAACACAACAATTGATAGAGGATCCAACGCAGACACAGAAATCCATAAAGGGGTTCGAATTGACAATCAAGTTATGATCGCCCATAACGTTATTATTGGTGACCATTCGGTCTTGGTCGCACAGGTTGGAATTGCGGGCAGCACACGTCTTGGAAAATTCGTTATTGCCGCAGGACAAGTAGGTATAGCCGGTCATTTAACAATTGGCGATAGTGTACAGATTGCCGCAAAATCTGGACTAATGCGCGACGTCGACGCTGGAGCAAAAGTTGCAGGCTATCCAGCCATTCCTATTCAAGAACACTTTAAACAAGTTGCCGTGTTGGCAAAATTAACAAAAACAAAAGGAAAATAAACAATGACTGAAACAAGTCCCGATATTTTGATTAACGAGATTATGGAGCTTATTCCCCATCGCATTCCAATGCTCTTGATTGATAAGGTAATAGATGTAAAGCTTGGTAAGAGTGCCACCGGTATCAAGAATGTCACTATGAATGAATGGTTTTTCCAGGGCCATTTTCCTGACCATCCTGTTATGCCAGGCGTTCTAATTATCGAGGCAATGGCTCAAGCTGCTGGCGTGCTGGTCACAAAATCTATGGGGCAAAATTCAGACGGAAAGATTGTTTATTTTATGTCAATTGAGGAAGCAAAATTCCGCAAACCTGTGGTTCCAGGAGATACTTTAAAACTTAAGGTGACACTGTTAAAATCTCGTGGCAGTATCTGGAAATTCAAGGGCGAAGCATGGGTGGAAGATGTGATGACTGATGAGGCAATCTTTACGGCGATGATCGCAAACAAATAAGGTAGGTATATATGATTCATCCCACAACTATTATTGATCCGTCAGCCCAGATCGGAAAAAACTTCAAAGCTGGCCCTTTCTGTTATGTTGGACCTCACGTCATCATCGGAGATGACGTTGAACTTAAATCCCATGTCGTTCTTGAAGGCTACACCACCCTTGGTAACCGCAATATTATATACCCTTTTGCCTCGATTGGTCATATTCCCCAAGATAAAAAATATTCGGGAGAAATCACTTCTCTGGAAATTGGAGATGATAATATTATCCGTGAATATGTAACCATGCAACCGGGAACGGCTACTGATAGTAAAGTGACAAAAATTGGTAACCGCGGACTATTTATGGTAGGCACTCATATTGCTCATGACTGTATTATTGGTGACGATGTGATTTTTGCCAACCATGCCACACTTGCAGGCCACGTAATGGTTGAAAACAATGTTATTATTGGTGGATTATCGGCTATTCATCAATTTGTACGTATCGGGGCTCATGCTATGATTGGTGGCATGTCTGGCGTTGAACATGATGTCATTCCCTACGGAATTGTTATTGGAGAGCGCGCAAGACTATCAGGTCTTAACCTTGTCGGCTTGAAACGACGTGGATTCTCTCAAAAATCAATTAATGCCTTAAGGGAAGCCTACAGGACTCTATTTACGCCTGAAACAACGGAAAAGGCTACAACATTCCAAGAACGCCTTTCTCTAATTAAAAATGAAAAGGCAGACATTCCGGAAATTGAGAGTCTTATCGAGTTTATTCAAGAGGAATCTCATCGCAACCTATGCATGCCGAAAGGTGGATGATGGTCCTCACACCAAGAGTTATTGGGCTTATTCCGGGACAAGGAGATTTACCTATCCGGATCATTGAACGCTGCCAAGCTCAAGACAATAAAATCGTAGCTGTTGCTTTGGAAAATCAAACACCCCCTGAAACGGTTAGCTCAATACCCCACATCTGGTTAAAGCTTGGAACCGTTGGGACGCTATTAACTTATTTGCGATCTCAAAATGTTACTCATATTGTGATGGCAGGCGCCATTAAACGACCCAGCTTATCTGAACTATCCTTGGACTGGACCGGAACAAAGCTTTTGGCAAAAATGGGGCTCACTTCTTTAGGTGACGATGGCGTTCTCACAGCTATTATTAAATATCTCGAAGAAGAAGGATTCACCGTCATAGCCGCTGATGAATTGTTAGACGATTTACTGATGCCCTCTCAATGCTTAACAACTGTCCATCCCTCTGATGTAGAACTCAATGATATTCAAATTGCACGTCAAGTTTTAAGTAAACTCGGTGAAGCGGATGTCGGCCAAGCTTTAGTTATTCAACAAGGGCTAATTTTAGGCGTTGAAGCAATCGAAGGCACAGAAAACTTAGTTAATCGGGTTCAGAGCTATCGTCGAGAGGGAAGCAAACCTATTTTGGTAAAAATGGCTAAACCTCAGCAAACTCTTAAGGTTGATTTACCGACTATCGGTCTACAAACAGTCGAACAATGTATTAAGAATAATTTTGCTGGTATTGCTGTAGAAGCAGGAAAAACTCAAATCCTTAAGCAAGAGGAAGCGGTGGCGCTGGCGAATAAAGAAAAAATATTTATTTTTGGCTTTTAAACCTGGCTTTAAATGCCATAAAATCCCCAGCTAAAATATAAACCTATCGCAATCTTATAGAAGATCGATTATATCATATAAAGGAATTGCTAAGACAACGCTAAGTTAACTCTAAAAGGCTCTGACCCTTGGATAAGATAGTAAATCAATAAATTATTGTAGGATAACTCCCTGAAATAATAAGGACGTACGAACAGTGGGGAGCGACTAGATAGGATAATAACATGACACAGAAGCAAAGTATAATTGGTATCGCCCGTGACGCCCTAGAAAAAGAATTTATTGATGCAGGAATTCCAAAATTTAGGACAAAGCAAATTTGGCATTGGCTCTATTTTCAAGGAGTACGCTCCTTTGAAGACATGCCTAATATACCTAAGGATCTCCGTCAGAAACTAAGTGATTCTTATATTATTCATCGCCCCGAAATAACCAAAGCCCTTGTTTCAGTTGATGGCACCCAAAAATGGTTACTGAAATTTGCTGACGGTGAAGAAGCAGAATGTGTTCATATTCCGGAAGTTGATCGTGGAACAATCTGTATTTCCTCCCAAGTTGGCTGTACCCTCACTTGTAAATTCTGCCACACAGGCACACAAAAACTTGTCCGCAATCTCACATCCTCTGAAATTGTCGGACAAATGATGGTGGGCCGTGATGCTTTTAATGAGTGGCCTACCCCCTCTAGCAATCGTCATGTTTCCAATATCGTCATGATGGGAATGGGTGAACCCTTGTACAATTTTGACAATGTGGCTAAAGCTTTAAAGATCATTATGGATCCCGAGGGAATTTCTTTATCGAAACGCAAAATCACTCTGTCAACGAGTGGCGTGGTTCCCCTGATGGATCGATGCGGCGAAGAAATTGGTGTTAACTTAGCTGTATCCTTACATGCTGTCCGTGATGATTTGCGCAATACATTAGTTCCCTTAAATAAAAAATACCCTCTTAAAGATTTGATAGATGCTTGTCGTCGCTATCCAAGCGTTAACAATGCTAACCGCATCACTTTTGAATATGTCATGTTAAAAGGCATTAATGATACAAATGCAGATGCTAAAGAGTTGGTAAGATTAATTCGTGGCATTCCAGCAAAAATTAATCTGATTCCCTTCAATCCTTGGCCAGGTTCGGATTATGAATGTTCTACACCAGAACGGATTGCAGCCTTTTCTGATATTGTTTTCAAAGCTGGCTATTCATCTCCTGTCCGCACCCCACGAGGTCGTGATATTTTAGCTGCTTGTGGACAATTAAAGTCTGAGAGTGTTCGTCAGTCCAAGAGTTTACTCTCCCCTCTCCAGGTGAATCCCTAAACCAAATTTTAGGCATCCATACTCATCGATTCAGATACCATAGGCAGGGTGGTGGTATTAGACGCCACTTTATGACTATCCGCGAGACGCCAAATAGAAGCCATTTCCGAAAGCGCAATTTGAACTTGTTCACACAAAGCAGCATCCTCTTTTAAGCTAACCTCTAATAAGAAGGCTACTATATTATTGAAGAAATTGCTTATTTCACCGACTTCCGGCGATCGATCAACCGCTAAAGAGGATTGTATGGAGCTGATAATCACCATAACTTTGTCAATACAGTGATGGCGCTGCTCGTAATCTTTGGTTTCAATAGCGACCTTTGCCCGACGCAATAGGCCAACACAATGATCCAGCAATATAGCAACTTGAACCATTTTAGATGCAGTGATTGCCTCTGCTTTATGGTAGTGGCGCATTTGTGCGTTGTACATAATTTCTCTCCTATCTATTAGCCTTATTGAAGGAATCAATCATGCTCATGATATTTTCTAACTCTATGGTTGCCTCATATACCACTTTAAATTCCTTTTCTAAACGGGCTGCCTCTGTTTTGGTATTCGCTTCAATTTTATCAATAATTTTTTTCTGAGATTCATTTTTCTTATTGTAATTATCAATCTCACCAAAGATGGTCCCCTTTTTTTTACCTGTTTTAGAGTCTAAGTTTTCATCCAATCTAAGGCTACACTCATTATCCACCTGAGCCATACGACCTTGGGTTACCTTTATCTCCGCGCTACTTGAAGCATTATCATTGAGCGTTCCATCAAATCGTACTGTAAGTCCATGTAATAAGTTGGTCTTCCCATCCGAATCTTTGCTAGCTGTGATCGTTATCATTCCCCCAGTGGTAGTGACAGTCGCAGGATAGACAACTGAATCCAGCGTAAAGGTTGCTGTTGCTTTGCCTGCTGTATCTTTAGAAACATTAACAGTAATAGGTTTTCCTGCCACATTTGCAGGGAGCTTGGTTGGTAAATCAACGACTTTAAAGTCACTATTACTGACAGTAACGGTGTTTGTTAACAGCTTCTTAATATCCGAGTAACTGTTGCTAATCGCTGTGCTAAAATCAGTATCATTCTCAAAACGCAAAGATCCGTCAGGCTGAAGTTTTATTCCCATAATATTGAGGGCAGTTGTACTAGAAGATTCTTTGGTTGTTAAGGATACCCCTGCAGTCTCCCCCGTTAAGGCAGATTTAATAGCTGACATAGTGTTACGAGCATAAATATTTCCATATAAATCTGCCCCTTCTGCTGCACTTACATTTTTACCATCCGCACTTGTTTTGGATTTAGTTTGGTCACTGTAAAAGGAATTTAGGTCATTATAGGCGGTCATAAGCTCAATAAATGTTTTAGCAAACTGATCTTTGTCTTCAATTACAGCCCCTTGAACCGTCGTCGTCGAGGAGGCAGATTTTAGATTTAGAGTAACACCAGTTATGATGTCTGAAATCGTATTTGATCTCTTTTTATAAGAAGTTCCATCCACTGTAATGTTAGCGCACAGATCATTAAAGTCTGCCGCTGGGCTATTTAAACCTAAAGTCTTGGCTATTTCATTTGTATCGCTTATGGTAACGGTATTTCCATTTGTCGCTTCTAGTTTTATTTGGTATTTACTAGGGATCGAATAATACGCTAAATCATAACTTGCTTTTACACCCGTCGTCCCGGTTTGGTCGTTAATTGCAGCAACAACATCTTTTAATGTCATTGTTTGGTCTATGGAAATACTTTGGCTCGCTCCGTTTTGGGTCCCAATCGTAAGACTGCCACCCAACTTTAATGCTGTCGCCTCATCCGCTGCCTCTAATATCCCACAAATTTTGTTACTTGTTGTTTGGGAAAATCCAAGATCTGTTAAAGGGGTACCGGAAGTTGTTTGGAGCACAATGGGCTCTCCGCTCACTTGGGCTTTAAGTTTGAGTTCAAAAGTACTGATAGTACCAATTGAAGCAAGGGATACATCCGCACTGACTTTGGTATCCGCTGATACTGCATTAATAGCATTCTGGATATCAGCAAGCGACATCGTGTCAGTAATATCAATAGTTTTTGCGGTACCCGCCGTCGTTCCAATTGAAAAAGTTCCCGTCTTATTCAGCTTTTGATTCATACCCGTGGTTTGAATCGTCCCCTTTTTCATATCGGACGTGGCCAATTGTTCCACCGTCATAGAAAAAGAACCAAGCAGAGCACTCTCGGACGCTGATATATTCACTATTTCTGTGTAATTCTGACCAGTTGAGGTGGTGGCTGTGACTCCATGTTGTTGAAAAGCATTGTTAGTTACACGCGGCTGAGTACTGGAAACTCGATTCGCCATGGTTTTGGCTAAATCTTGTACGGCTATTAATTTCGTCTGAAAAGTTGATAAAGCAGCTAATGTTTTAGTATTTTTATCAATTTTATCCTGATAGGGTTTCTCTTGTGTTTTTCTTGCCTCCTTAACAGCGGAAATATATTCGTCAATATCAAGGCCTGCTACTTTTTGTGATATTTTTGCGGTATTGGTATCTTTGTCAACGACAACTTTACCAATCCCCATTCCATAGTCACTACGAACACTGCCTACCATTTTTGCCTCAATACCTAACTTTAAAATTGGAGGAGAATGTGCTCCCCCGCATTAATATTTATCGAACTTGTTGGACCATTTCAGTCAACTGTGATTGTTCATTTAATGCTTGGGTAAATACTGAGTTTGCAACTTGTGCTAGACCTTTAAAGCGCTGCAAAGTCATCATTGACTCAGCAATATTAGCATCAATAAAGGTAGATCGAGCTGCTGTTTGGTTTTGAATGCTAATCATCAGAGTGTCAGCCATAAAGCCAAGTTGACTTGCTTTTCCACCAAGTTCCGCAATCATAGAACCAACTTGATCCTGGGCGGCGTCAATTTTTAGAGAGGTATTTTGTGCATCGCTCATTGTTAAAATGGTATTTCCCTCTAATTTTAAAGCCGCTGCGGTCGCCCCTTTGAAAGTGACAGATAGCATATCTGTTGCTTTTTCACCATATTGGAACGCCTGGACAATTTGTGTTCCTGCAACAATGTTATAAGTTTCCTGGGCCAAATTAGCGGTCATATCGAACGCATTTAAAGCCAAACTGATACCATTGGAAAAGGATACTGTTGTCGCAATTGAGGTGGAATCAACATAACTTGCTTTATCAATAATGGATGTATAATACTCTGTACCGCGCGATACTCGAAACGTACCTTTAAAAGTTGTGGCATCATAATCATAGGTCAAAGCCCATGTACCAGCATTTGTACCCGACCCAGCCGATAAGGTTACTGCACCACCTGTAACAACAGCGCTGTTCGTACTCAAAGATGTAAAAGATGCCCGGGTTAAACCGGCACCAATTCCCAACGTTCCTCGTAATGCTGCTTGAAAAGTGGCGGCATCCGTAATAGCAGTCGTCGTAGCGTCATAATCTAAACTGATAGAACTGCCCGGATCAGAAACGCTAACAAGAGTTAATGCTCCCCCTCCTACTGGTGCTCCAACCGATGCCTTGAAAGTTTGATCACTAATTACAACAGTTACATCATAAAGTCCTTTATTGGCTGTAACTGTTGCGTCAACCGCATATCCCGTAATATTTCCTTGGCTATTAGGTCCATTCATGATCCCTGCAAAAGCATTAGCTACGTTTAAAAGCCCAGTTGCTGTTTCTGCAACAGCTCCACTCGGAGTCGCACCCGCTGCCCCGCCTGAGAAGAGAGAAACTCCACCCCACCGCGCATTATTTGCATTGATTGTCACCTGAGCCACAAGTTGCTGAAACTCATCGTTCATCATCTTGCGCTCGCCATCGCCAACCGAATTCGTATTGGCCTTAACCGTCAATTCTTTCATACGAGTTAAAATTTCTTGCGTTGCGCCTAAGGAGCCGGTCGCCATCTGAATCATAGCTGTGGCTTGAGAGACGTTGGAACTCGCTTGAATAAGCGACTGCACGTTTGCTGTTAAGCGATAGCCAACCGCCGAGGATGATGGATCATAAGATGGGTTAGATGCCTTTGATCCCGATGCAAGCTCTTCTGTTGCGCGGGTTGCTTTACTAGTGTTAATTTCTAAATAGCGTTTGGCTGCATTTGCTCCAAGGTTTGTTGCTGCTGAAACCATTTTTTACCTCTTCCACTTCTTGTGCCCAAACTTACCCACCATGGGCAAGTGTAAAAATGTATCTGCCTAAGAGAAAGCAAATGCTGTGCCAAGTTCAAAAAATGGGGGAAAATAAGGCATCTCAGAAGAGACAATCACTAAACTTAGCTATATTTAAATAAAATTTTATAGGAAAATTTTGCCTATAAATTTAAGTTAAAAAAGGTAAGAGGAAAATTTTGCCTATAGTTTTGCTAAAGATTATCCCATAAAGAGAAAAATTTTTTCTGTTTTTTAGTCTTGTGAAAGACGTGACCAACCTCTTTATTAAGGTAAAAGTTGACAGTTTTATAGAGAATTAAAATTTAATTTAAATAAAGTTTGTATAGAGAAAATTTATAGCTCTGATAACAAGGCGGCTTTCAAAAAATGAAACACATTTTATCCACATTTAAAAAAATACTTTAGTTCAAAAAAAAGGGGAGGTTTCCCTCCCCTTTTGATTTATGCTCTATTAGCGCATTTGTTGAACCATAGAGGCGAGTTGTGATTGCTCATTCAAAGATTGAGTAAACACAGAGTTTGCAATTTGTGCTAAACCTTTAAAGCGTTGCAACGTTGCCATAGAATCAGCAATGTTGGCATCAATAAACGAAGAGCGGGCAGCCGTTTGGTTTTGGATACTGATCATCAGCGTATCAGCCATAAAGCCCAGCTGAGCCGCCTTTCCACCCAGTTCTGAAATCATAGAACCAATTTGATCTTGAGCCGAATCAATTTTTCCAGATGCAATTTGAGCATTGCCCATTGTTAGAACATCAATACCTGTTAATTTCAAGGCTGCAGCTGTTGCACCTTTAAAAGTAACATCAAGCATATCAGTTGCTTTTTCACCATACTGGAACGCCTGCTTAATTTGGTCTCCTGCTGTAATAGCAAAAGTTTCTTGAGCCATATCAGCTGTACTATCAAAAGATGCGAGTGCCAACGAAATACCATTTGAGAATGATACTGTTGTTGAAAGGGTAGTTGGTGTCGCATAAATTGATGTATCAATTGTTGCTGTATAGTATTCTGTGCCCAAAGAAGCTTTGAATGTCCCTATTTTACTAGTAGCATCATAATCATAGGTCAAAGCCCAGGTACCAGCATTCGTTCCAGAACCAGCTGACAACGTTAAGGCACCCCCTGTAATAGTAGCACTATTCGTACTTAAGGATGTAAAGGAAGCTCGAGCTGCACCCGCCGCAATTCCCAAAGAGGTCCGTAAAGTACTTTGAAATGTTGCTGCATCTGTAATACCCGTTACGTCCGCAGCATCATAGTTAAAGCTAATTGATGTTGAGGGATCAGTTGTACTAACCAGCGTTAATGCTCCACCAGCAGTTGGCGCCCCTACTTTTGCCTTAAATATCTGGTCACTAATTTGCACACTGACATCATAAAGGCTTCCATCGGCGGTAACTGTTGCATCAACGGCATAACCTGTAATATTTCCTTGAGTGTTTGTTGCGTTTAAGGTACCAGCAAAAGCGTTTGTTGCTGCGACCAGACCTGTTGCTGCTTCTGTAACAGCACCACTAGCAGTAGCAGTACCAGCACCTCCGGTAAACAAAGATACACCACCCCAACGAGCACTCTCAGCATTCACTGTAACTTGCTTCAATAATTGTTGGAATTCATCATTGATCATTTTACGTTCGCCATCACCAACAGAGTTGGTGTTCGCTTTAACAGTCAATTCTTTCAATCGAGTTAAAACGTCTTGGGTTGCACCAAGCGATCCAGTCGCCATCTGAATCATAGATGTAGCTTGTGAAACGTTAGCACTCGCTTGAACGAGAGATTGAACGTTTGCTGACAAGCGATAAGCCACGGCAGAGGATGACGGATCGTAGGATGGGTTAGATGCTTTTGAACCCGAGGCTAGCTCTTCTGTTGCCCGAGTTGATTTACTTGTGTTGATTTCAAGATAACGCTTAGCTGCGTTTGCACCAAGGTTTGTTGCTGCTGAAACCATTTTATACCTCTTCACTTCCTGTGATTATACTCATACTTATCCACCTCAGATAAGTACACGAACGTACCTGTTCGTATACAGAGTCAGCAAAAGCCGTGCCAAGAGAAAAAAACAAGCAATTCCCTTGTTTTCACAGTTTTTTATTAAGAAAAAATGGAAGAAAAAAGTAGGTAATTTTTGCCGGTTTGCTGGAAAATTATGCCTAAGTAGGTAATTTTTGCCGAGTAAATTTTACTTATACCACTTTTTTTATTTGAAAAAAGACGTCAAGAATATTCCTTATTTTCCCTCAGATTGATCATATCTTTAATTTTATCTTCAGCGATAAAGCGCAGAAATTATTAAGGATTTACCTTTTACCACATAGCAATAGGGGGCAAAGACATCAAAATAGCATCAATATTGCCGTCAGTTTTCAGACCAAATTTTGTTCCCCTATCATAGAGAAGATTAAATTCGACGTATCGACCCCGTTTGAGGAGTTGGATTTGCTTTTCTTCAGCAGTCCAGGGTTTATGGAGATGACGGCGCACCAGTTCGGGGTAAACCTTTAAAAAGGCTAATCCCACATCGCGCGTAAAAGCATAGTCCGCCTCAAAGGAGCCCGTATTAATGTAATCATAAAAGATGCCTCCGATACCGCGGGCTTCTTGACGATGAGGCAGATAAAAATACTCATCACACCACAATTTAAATTTTGCATAGTAATCAGGGTTATTACGATCACATGCCTCCCGAAAAGCCTGATGAAAGGCGCGGTTATCTTCAGGAAAGTCAAAGGATGGCGTTAAATCTACCCCCCCTCCAAACCAAGATTTACTAGTCACGATGTGACGCGTATTCATATGAACAGCAGGAATTAAAGGATTAAGAGGGTGAACCACCAATGAAATACCGCATGCCCAAAAAGAGGGGTCTTCCTCGGCTCCTGGAATTTCTTTAGCAAACTGTTCCCCGAATTGGCCATGCACCGTTGAAATATTGACCCCAGCCTTTTCAAAAACACGCCCCCGAAGGATAGACATTGTCCCTCCCCCCCCATTGTTGTTGGGTTGACTGGAATCATGGCGTTGCCAATTTTCTCGACGAAATTGACCAGGCAAAAGGTAGTCATGGTCTAATTCTTCTTCTAGCTTTTCAAGCTCCGCACAGATATCATCTCGTAGTTTAATAATCCAGCATTCGAATTCCGCCTTCTGCTCCTGTGTTGTCATGCACTCCTCCTCGATCAAACCCTTGTGTCTGCCGCAATGCCTCTGATAAGACCATGGCTCCCGCCACCGCAACATTCAAAGAACGACGTCCCTCCACCATAGGAATAACGACACGGTGGGGAATCTTCTCAAATATTTCATCTGGCATCCCCACGCTTTCTTTCCCTAATAGGAGAATATCATCTTTTTCAAAGTTGAAATCTAGAAATGATGTCGCAGCCTTGGTGTCAATTAAAACCACCCGTTGTGGTTGAGCTTGTTGAAACGACTCAAAGGATACATGGCGTTGCACATTAGCCAATTCAATATAATCCATCCCCGCTCTTTGCAGCTTTTGATCATGCCAAATAAACCCGCAAGGCTCAATAATATCCATTGGCACCCCTAAACAAGCAGACAGACGCATCAGCGTTCCAGCATTTTGAGGAATTTCAGGCTGATAGAGGGCAAGTCTCATGATTTTGCCCACCACCATTCTGGGACGTTTGTTCCGACCTCCTCTTTAAAGGCAGGATAATCAAGGCGATCCTTCCAAAAGGCAACACAGGTGACGTTATCATACATTCCAGGAATCATATAATACATTCCCATAACCGCACGATCTAAGGCCCCAACTGCTGCTTTAAGATTAGATTCACTGTCTGCATTGGCTACTTTTTGCGCGAGTGCAAATATGGCTTCATTTTTGATCCCTATATAATTAGAGCTGCCTGGTTGATCAGCCATTTTAGGATCAAAATAATAAGTTTGCTCAATTCCCGGTGACAAGCTATTTGCCCATGTATGCAAAATCACATCAAACGTCTTTTCAACTGATTGCTTTTCATATTGGGTGGTATCAATCTTTGCCACCTGCATGTGGATGCCCAATGGCTTAAGATTGCGTTGAAATTCAAGAGCAAGCCCTTCAATCCGGGGGTCTTTAACTGTAAAAGTAAAGGTTAGCGGTTGCTTTGTTACTTTATTAACCCGGACTCCTTTTTCAATTACCCAGCCTGCATCGGTTAGTAATTGGCCTGCTTCCTGCAGTATTTTGCGACGATCTCCTTTAGGAATTTTAATTGTATCTTCCAAAATCTCAGCATCTAAATGATCTTTAAAGGGATTCAACAGTTTCAACTCTTCCGCCGAGAGCTTGCCCTGAGGGACAAAATGAGTATTCGCAAAAAGGCTCGTCATCGGTTTGAAAGCATTATGGTACTGAGTTTTATTGATTTGATTAAAATCAAAGGCCATAGCAATTGCTTTACGCACGCGTCGGTCTTCAAAAATCGGCTTTTTCATATTAAAAATGATTGTGCGAACCGGAACAGGGCGTTTATGCTCCATTTGCATTTTAATCACTCGACCGTCTTTTACAGCGGGAAAATCATAAGCTGTATTCCAGTTTTTTTGATCCATTTCCATATAAAAATCGATCTCTCCTGCCTTTAAGGATTCCCGTAAGGCATGATCACTTTTAAAGTATTCAATGCTAATTAAATCAAAATTGTTTGCCCCTTTTAATAAAGGTAATTCAGCGCCCCAATAATCCGAGACGCGTTCAAAAATAATTTTACGCCCTAATTCATAACTCTTAACTTTATAAGGTCCAGCACCAGGAATTTCTTCTAATGTCAAACTTGAAAAATCTTTATCTTTAAGCCAGTGTTTAGGCAGAACAACCAGGTTTCCCATAATAATGGGCAATTCTTTATCATAGTTTCCTTGCTCATCGGGACTAAATGTCAGTTTAATGGTTTGAGGATCAATAATCTGGATAGCTTTAATTCTACTATAATATTTTTTATAGCGAGGCAGCCCCTTATCGCGTAAAATCTCAATGGAGAATTTGACATCTTCTGTTGTGATGGACTGTCCATCATGGAATTTAGCCTTAGGATTCAAGTAAAAGGTCATTTCGGACGAATCGGGGGCCAAATCAACCTTTTCAGCCACCAAGCCATACATGCTATAGGGATCATCAGCTGCCCGTTTCATTAATGTATCATAACACATGGTTAGACCTTCCGCAGCGAATCCTTTTACTACAAATCGATTCAGCGAATCAAAGCTCCCCACGGTTGCCATTCGTAAGCGCCCTCCCTTAGGGGCCGTAGGATTAAGATAAGGCATAGACTTTTCAATTTCCGTATGTTTTGGCCGACCAAATCTAGAAATTGCATACTCGGGCTTTGCCATAACGGTTGTCGACAACAGTAAAAATAGAGATAAAACTTCCTTCATACTCTTTGAATCCTGATTCTTATAAATTATAAAAATAATGTTCTCATACCATAATGGATAGGGGTTTTAAGCGCAAGAAAACTTATCTGAAGAAAATTAGCTTACTTTTCTCTACGATTCAAATTTATAAAATGTATAGGATAGTGTAATAGTTTGCACGTCATCCATAGCAGGATCGTCGGCAAATTCGGGATCAATATAAAATAAGACGGGCATATCCACCCGTTGCCGCGGCATCAGCAGTTGTTCATCAAAGCAAAAACAAGCAATCTTAGAAAAATATTTCCCCGCTTTATCGGGTGTTACATTATAAATAGCCATACCGGTAATAGGAGTCGGTGAATAATTATAAGCCTCATAATAGGCCATAGCATTTTCTCCTACCCGTACCTTAATTTGCAGCTGTTTTGGCTTAAACTGCCACGAAAGCTTTTTATCAATATTCGCATTGAATCTTACAGTCAGAAACCGTTCTCTGGCGCCGGGAGATGGTGCAATGACACGTTTAGTGGTTCCTCCGAATCCCGTTGCTTGACAAAACATCCGATAAAGAGGGACAGAGGCAAAGGCCACCCCCACCATTCCAATTGCAACAAAGGCTAAGATAACACCCAGATTATTACGGCTCCTCGCCATGGTTAAGCTAAACCTGGATAGCGAATAAAGGAAACAATGTAAAAAATAATAGCCATAGCTATTAAGACGATTAATACAGCCTTATTGCGCTGTTTTAGATTCTTGTCCAAGGTCTACCTCACGAAACGATCGATCGTTAAACTCAAGAATATGAGAAATAAATAAAGAATGGAATAGGCAAAAAGACGCATGGCAACTTTAGTATTATTGGATAGACGAACTTGCACCGACATTATTATAAAGATTACACCCAAAGCGGCAGCGCCATAACCATAGAGAATGGAAGACATCCCTATATAAACTGGTAACAAAGTGACACTCACGGTGAGGAGGGCATAGAGAACAATCTGATTTTTAGTTGATCCAGCACCAGCAACCACAGGCATCATGGGAACATTGGCATCGATATAATCTTGATGACGGTGTAAGGATAAAGCCCAGAAATGGGGCGGTGTCCACATAAAAATGATTAAAAATAAAATCCACGCCTCAAAAGGTACATTTCCTGTTACAGCAGCCCATCCAACCACCGGAGGTAAAGCCCCAGCTGCCCCCCCAATGACAATATTTTGAGGTGTCCACCGCTTAAGCCACATGGTATAGATAAAAACATAAAAAAAGATGGTAAAAGCAAGCAACCCTCCGGCCACCCAATTAATTGCTACCCCCATGGTGATAACCGATAGCACTGATAGAATCGCCCCAAAGGCCAAAGCATTATCAGGGGTAATTCGATTCTGAGGCAAGGGACGGTTTTTTGTCCTTTGCATAATGCTATCAATATCACGATCATACCACATATTTAAAGCCCCAGATGCCCCTGCCCCAATTGCTATGCATAGAATGGCAACACAACTCAAAAACGGATGCAAGGAACCAGGTGCCATAAGCAACCCGCACACAGCGGTAAAAACGACTAGAGACATCACTCTTGGTTTCAATAAAGATATATAGTCTTCTAAGCGTTCAGACGGTTGATTTGGAAGAACAAGATCAGACGTAGTGGTAATCATCAGCATTATACATAAATTTAATCTATAGCCTATCTTTAACAGAATGAAAAAAAATGACAAGCTTGGAAATATCGTGCTTTATTTAAATAATTGACAGAGCTTTGAAGGTGGTATAAATTCTGGTGAATTATTTTACGTTTTTATGCTTAAGAAAAATAAAATAATAAAATAGATATAAAAATGTAAACTAAATAACTTTTTTAACGATTGTTTTTCAAAACAGCAATCCCTATATAATAAAAAACAACTTTTAAGGGATACATAAATACTATGATTCGCAAATATTTATCCGCAGCTTTATGCTTTACAACTATTCTAAACAGTATAAGCTTTTCAATGGATAGCCAGGGAGAATCTGAGCCTCATTTGACATTGAGATATACAAACGGAGAAATTATATGCCAGGTGCCGTGTGATAAAGAACATGCCAATGCGTTTTATCAACAGTATATTAGTCGGGTAGCTCCCCCGAATAGCCCCTCCATAAGTCAAAAAGTTGCAGAATCAGCGGCCACAGGATTTACGCAAGGATTTACGCAATATTATAAGGATACACAACAATTCTTAAAACTTATTGCAAAGGGAGAGCTTTTTAATCTTTCTACCGAAACCCTTCAAGCTGGCCTTCGCGCTTATCTTGAGACCACAATCGATTCTTATCTCTATCCAGATTCCAGCGCCCGAGAAAAGAAGCAATTAGATCCCGCAACATTAGGAAAAATTATCGGTCAAATTCGCGAGAAAACTTACTGGGTTCTTTTGCTCAGTGGGTTCTTTAATAATAAAAAAGTCGTCTATGTAAAGGAAAGAGGTGTTCAAGAAACGCATTATGACATTACGACCAATCAAAGTGCTTTCTTCTTAGATTCCATTATTCCATCGTTTGTTCCGATGCGTGGTATGATAATTGCTCTTTCAAAGAATAATTACGTCAATAATTTCTTTTTAAGAAGGATTGATGAGTTATTTGCTTATATGGTTATAGAATTCTATAGTAAAATTTCAAACCTGCCAACCGAAGAAATACACGCGCAATTAAACCATCCAGCCCTAAAAAAGGAATCAAGCCTCACAGGTACATCGACAATTAAAAAAACCTACAATCCCGATCGAGAACCAGGGAAAGATGATACTGTCTTAAAAGATGAATTAAGATTCACAGATATCTCAAAGACGGAGCCATCCTCTAAAATAAAGGCAGAATCACCCTATCTTACAAAGGAAGACCAATCCCTTTCAGCAATTTGGAATTACTTAGAGCCTTATATGGCCCATCATATCCGTGCTGCAATTATAGCTTTATTTGATTACCTCCCCACGACCGTTACTGAGAAAATTGGCGGGACAGCCTTGTATCATTTTTCAAAATTTGCGTCAGAATATTCCACTGTTCCAATTCTAGCCGCAAGCTATGGAGCTTATTATGCAGGGGACGCTCTGACATCAATTCCCTATCTGGATGGATTGGTTGTTGGGGGCACAACTTTATGGGCATTGAATGGTGTTTTCAAAGCAGCACTTCCTGTTGCAGGCCAGCAAACAGCAGAAGCTATTAAGAAATCCATATCAGAGTTATATAGTGAATTCTTACTTCATAAATCACATCAATGGGTTCCTTTATCCCGCGCAGAACATCTCTTGTTTAATTTGTCACAATCCCCATCGGAGGACTATAAAGCCTTTTTCCACGAAGACTATGAAGCTCAGATAAAGATACATCAAAACAGCATTTTTACAGCTGTCCTGGCTGATCTCCAATCTATCGCTGCGAATTTACCTCTCCTCTCACAACTTACAAGCTTTGCTAGTGGTAATCCTTCCTCAATAAAGCTGCTTGATAAAGGGGTGGGCAAAACAGATAGCAAGCATCATGATACTGTTGCGCAAATTAAGTATTATCGTATTGCTGCCACTCTTTATAAGAACCAACAACAAGAAGAAGCCTATCAAGCCAATGCCGGGAAAATTAAAAAAGTTTATGATTATCTTACCAGTAACAAAACAAAGGCAACTTCCTTAACTCCTGAAGAGCAAGCTTTCTATGATGAAATCCAAAAGCACCCCTCCTCTGATTTTCATGCAGAAGAACTAAAACGGTTGGCTCATAAATATACTTGGAAATCCCTTAAAGACAAACAAGACCATTTAATGCCAGCCTTAAAAGAACAAAATAAGCTCTCTAAAACATTTGCTCTTGTGGCCTGCAAAATAGTTGAAGCTATGGATATGGCTTCTGAAAATCTACAAGGATATGTTGAAAATCCTGAGAATAGTTTAAAAGAACTTCAACTGGCCTTACCATTTAGTGAGTTCATGACAACAATTGAGGTAATTAATAATAAGGATACGCGGGCAGACTTTTTTAGCCAAAAACCGAAGAGGACAGACCTTCACAATATTCTATCATTCCACCTTCTAAAAGATAGATTCAGCGATCTTTACGCAGACCATCCCCTGCTCGTAGATTTGGTAATGAATACATCCCTGGGTGCCCATCTTAGCGCTGTTCAACAATTGGAGCTTGCTCAAGAATTGGCAAAAAATCCTAAGGCTGTTGAAATGATCAAGGGTGCCTTTGATGGCCCTAATCAGGAAATTACAGCTGAAGAATTTAAGAATAAAATTGAACAAGCGTTGTGGGAAAAATATCAAACTTATACCAAGAATTATTTGGCTCAATTTTATGCCTTCGAATTTATAAATGCAATGGGAGATCAATATTTTGCAGATTTAGCATCTACTGTAACAGAAGATCTTAAAAAGCAAGTAACACAAAGTATGCCTCTTTATAAGTTGATTTTTAATGAACAAGCGCGCACCCGTGACTCTGCAATTTCTACGTTTAGAAATCAACTCAGTCAACGGTTGACAGATATTAAAGCTCGTACTAAATGTTATGGTTTTATCTTTAATAAAATCGAAGAGGCCCTTCATAGCGCTCCCTCCCACACTTCACAGAAAAAAGAAAAATCTGCACAGTCTGCGAGTTGGTTTATTCTATCGAACTCTTCACAAGAGATTGGGGAAGAAATTATTCTTCCGAGTTTTGAAAAGAATTTAACACCTTTAGCGGATGTTGAAATGGGGACCCTGATTGAAGATGGCGTAGATGCATTTCTACTCAATCAGCTCATTATACAAAAATTAGCTAAAGATCCGTTTATGTATGAGGGAAGCTCCGCCGGAGAATTAAGACAAGCAGATATGAGATTATTAGTTAAACATCTCGAAAATCGTAGATTAAGCCATATTAGTAGTTCTGACGATCGTAGACTACTTGACACTTATCCCGCTGAAGTTCGTCAAATGGTGCTTACTCACTTCGCAGATACAATTGTGTGGAGTTATGATGAAGTTTTAAAAATTATTCACAAACGGAATAGTGACCTAATTAGAAACATTAGCTTGAGAGCTAACCCGATCTCTGATGACGAGCAAACCTCGACATCTGAGCATGATTAGTACAAATACTGATCATGAAATTATAATAAAAAAGGAAAAGAAAAATGTCTAAAAAACTAATTTCTGCTGCCTTTATTATGCTTTCCTCAACCGGTGCAGTAATGGCAAATTATTGTCACTCAGAAGTAGAAATAGTAAATTTCGGTTCTGCGGGGCAGCCATACTCATCTAAAGAAGCTTTAAATCCTGCAGATGATAATGCAGAAAATTTAGAGCTTCCTTTTGGTATGACTAATAGCATTTTTGAGGCAGAACCCAGAAAATTTGGTAAAATAGCTACCGCAGAAGACTTTAAAGATCACCCTGCTCTTCGTCTTTTAAAAAGTGGAAAAGTTTCTGAGCCGATAAAAGAAACTAGCTTTTTTAGTAACCTTAAAACAGCTGTTGAAAAGGTTGCACGGAAAGTTGCTAACTTTTTTACCAAATTGGTATGGGTTGCATAAACTCTGTTTTTTATGTATCTCCGGTCAATTTTATTGATCAAGAACCCTCCTTTAAAGGAGGGTTCTTTATTTACGCTTATTATTACCCGCCCCTTTATGAGAAAAGAGTCTCCCTCCCCCTATATGGCTTTACTCTATTGTTGTTTTTTCTAGCTGTAGCGTCATCCAGTATAAAACGAGCTAGCCTTATAATGATATTTTGAATGCAGTTTCAAACTTTCAAAACTACTCTCAGCTAAAAACTAATGGAAAATTTAGAGCGCATAAAAAGGAGTTAAAGATACACAGAAAATGCATCGTTTAATAATGGTTTGGCTATATTTTTTATGCACAAGACTATAAAAGAAATAGTGTTATAAGAGCCTTTTACTACGCTCTGAGGATTGGTTAGCTTATAGGCTTCCCCCTTTCCTTTTGCGTTAAACAGAGCATTTTATTAAGGCCAGTATTCTGTCCCCGATGGATTAAAAAGATTCGCTCGTTCTAGTCCTCTTCCTTTCACACCATAAAAAAACCCCGAATATTTTTCGGGGGATCAATAAATCAGTATTTTAAAATATTAATTGCTATTGGGCAGGACTTCTACCTCTTCCCCTCGCTTAAGGTTTAAGTATAAGAGAAGTGGAGAAGCTAGAAAAATGGAAGAAAAGGATCCAATCATAATACCAATAATGATCGGCAAGCTAAAACTTGAAATGACGCTTCCTCCCCATATATAAAGAGCCAACAAGGAGGTTAAAGTTGTTGCCCCTGTTAGGACAGTTCTAGAAAGAGTTTCATTCAAACTTTTGTTAATAAGGGTTCCGAGTTCCATTTTTTTGTACTTACGCAAATTTTCACGAATTCTATCAAAGATCACAATAGTATCATTAATGGAGTATCCCGCTGTAATCAAAATTGCGATAATGGCCGTTTCATTAAATTCAAAGGAAAAAATGGAAAACAATGCCAAAATACCAATTGTATCATGGATTAACGCAATAATACCGCATACCGCAAACTGCCATTCAAACCGTACGGCAATATAAATCAGCATAGCAGCCAAAGCTAGCAAAACAGCTTTCATACTGTTATGAACGAGTTCTTCACCAACTTTTGGACCAATTGTTTCGATCCGGCGATAATCCTCATTCACGCCAATGGCGCCCTTCACAGCATCAATAACTTTTTGCTGAGCCACATTTTCATCTGCACCTTCAGCTACTTTGCGCTCAACCCGAATTAAAACATCGTGATCAGCCCCAAATTTTTGGATGGCAGTTTCACCTAAATCTAAGCTTGCTAGTTTATTGCGCAATTCAGGAATATTTGGCTCATCCTTAAGGCGGATTTCAAAAATATACCCCCCTTCAAAGTCGATACCATAATTTAATCCTTTTGTTCCAATGGTAATGATAGTTGCCAAAACAACAATCATTGAGATCAAGAACGTAACAAAACGAATGCCAACAAAATTAATATTAACATTCTGAGGAACTAAGCGTAAATAAGCCATTTTTTGACCTCTTCCTTATATTGGCAGCGACGTTAAATTACGGTGACGGCGCGCCCAGTAAATCACAATCAGACGGGTCAGAGACAATGCTGTAAACAATGAGATAATAATACCCAACGCCAATGTCACCGCAAATCCACGGATCGGCCCTGAGCCAAACTCAAATAAGACAGCAGCACCAATGAGCGTTGTAATGTTAGAATCTAAAATTGTCATTAATGCTTTACGGTATCCCGCATCAATAGCCATGACAGGTTTCATATTATGACGCAGTTCTTCTTTTATCCGTTCATAAATCAAAACGTTTGCATCCACTGCCATTCCAATTGTCAAAGCAATCCCAGCAATCCCAGGCAATGTTAAAGTCGCCCCAAGTAATGACAAAGCTGCAAACAAAAGCACCAGATTAAAAGCTAAAGCAACATCTGCAAAGGCCCCGAACAATGAATAGTTCAGAATCATGAAAACAGCCACGAACAAGAACGCAAATAAAGTGGCCCGTTGACCATCTTGAATAGAGTCTGCTCCCAAGCTTGGCCCAACTGTTCTTTCCTCAATAACATTTAAGGCAGCTGGCAAAGCACCCGCCCGCAGTAGCAAGGCTAGTTCTTGAGCTTCTTTAGGAGTAAATCCGCCACTAATAATAGCGTGACCATCCAACAACGGTCCTTTAATATTCGGATGGCTAATGACACGACCATCCAATATAATAGCAAACTGACGGTTAACGTTATTCGCTGTGATTTCAGCAAATTTTTTGGCTCCAACGGCGTCGAAAGAAATTGATACACCCGGTTGAGCCTCACGAAATTCAAACTGAGCATCAATCAAACGATCACCAGTAATGGCAACTTGTTTTTTGACAACAACATATCCTTCTTGTCCTCGATGACCCGTTTCAGGCAGAACCTCGGATCCCAAGGGTACTGCGCCTTGCAGACGGCCAAACTCATCGACTTGGATAGTCCCCGCATCATGATCAACCAGACGAAATTCCATTTTCGCGGTTCTTCCAATCAGGCGTTTTACTTCTGCAGGGTTATCAACACCGGGAAGCTGCAAGATAATACGATCTGTCCCTTGGCGCTGAATTAGAGGCTCCTTGGTCCCTGATTCATCAACACGGCGGCGGATAACCTCAATGGATTTCTCTAAGGCCTTTGCCTGAATTTTCTCTGTTGCTTCCTCGGTTAAGGAAATTGTAACGCGGCCAGAATTATCAAACTCAGAATTAAGATCAGTTGTTGTTTTACGGAGAGCCTTTTTAGCAACACTCAGTTGATTCGGATCACGGAGCATAAAAGTTACCCCTTTACGATCCTGATTTAGTACCAATGATGTATAACCGACTTTTTCCGCACGCAGCGTTGTTCTTACTTCATCCAACAGATTTTCAGAATAATCTTTCATCACAGACTTCATATCAACCTCAAGTTGAAGGTGAGACCCTCCTTGAAGTTCCAGTCCTAAATTAAATGTATTCTGCATCCAAGACGGCAATTTATTGCGCTGTGACTCTGACAGCATGTTTGGTACTGAGAATATAACTCCCAGCATACAGACGAGCAAAATAACTGCTGCCTTCCAACGTGCGATATATAGCATGGATTAGTCCTTTTTAACGACGGTTTTAGCCTTAGTAGTCTTTTTAGCCGGGGCCTTTTTCTCAACAGCTTTGGGCTCTGCTGGCTTTATTTCATCAGAATTAACGGCTTCCGTCTTTGATAGAACTTCAGAAATCATCGATTTTACGACGCGAACCTTAACATTCTCTGCAATTTCAACCAAAACTTCAGTGTCGGAATTCACTTTAGAAACAGTACCAATTAACCCACCGCTGGTGACAACTTTATCACCGCGGCGAACTGCAACCAGCATTGCTTGATGCTCTTTCATTTTCTTTTGTTGCGGACGAATCAGCAAAAAATAAAAGATCACGAAGATCATTAATAACGGCAAAAATGACATAATATCAAAACCACCTTGTGACATAAAAAACTCCTACATAATTATTTATCTTATAAAAATAGCCTTGCTACTAAAGTGTTAGCTTGTAAGTATCAGCACAGAACAATCTAAAAGTGCTGATGCTATTACTTCAGTAGCAAAACTGCTGTATGCCATTATCCTAATCCAGATATTTGGTTGGATCAACTGGAGTTTTTCCTTTATTGATCTTAAAGTGGAGTTGGGGTTCCTTCACATTTCCCGTTTTCCCAACTGTTCCAATCTTTTGGCCAGCTGTGACAACCTCACCTCGCTTGACCGTAATTTGATCAAGATGAGCATAGACTGTAATAATACCATCTTGATGTCGCACTAAGACAACTTTACCATAACCTGGAATTTGTTCCGTACGACTTACCACACCATTATTAGCGGCTTTTACGGGCGTCCCCTTAGCTGCGCTAATGTTGATGCCTGTATGCCCCCCCTTACCTGCAGAAAATCCTTTGACGATTTTGCCCCGGACAGGCCATGTATAAAATGCTGCAGATTTTGGAGTTTCTCCAAGCGGCCTGTATGCTTTTATTGGTGTTTCACTATCGGCCGCCGCTATCTCCGTCTCATCCTCTGGAGCTGATGCTATTTCTTCCCCCCGTCCCATTTCCTGGCCATACTCCGGTCCAGCGAAGGGCTGTTGATTGGCTATCCCCTCTTCTTCTGTTCCTGGAAGAGGAGCTAATGTTGCCACTTTTACCTCACCTTGTTGTTGGGCATCTGTTGCCGGTGAATAGAATTCATCATGGCCAGATGGTTGACGTGCCCCTACAAGTAATTTTTGCCCAACCGAAATTCGATAGGGAGGCTTCATTCCGTTAAGTCGAACAAGTTCCCGTTTGTCGATGTGATAGGTGTTTGCAATGCTGGCAATGGTTTCTCCCCGTCGCACAATATGATAGGGGCTTTTGTAAGAATCATACTCCACATCTGCGGGACCACCCCGACGGGTAGTACAGCTAGCAAGAACACTAGCAGCTATAACCATGATCGCGAAATTACGCAGCTTCATCTGTCTTATCCTTTGAAAATAGTTGATTTAGTCGATGTAGTGACTTTTCATGAGTAAAATTAAGAGAAAGCGGTGTTATGGAAATAAAACCATGCCTCACCGTCTCTAAATCTGTACCGGGCGCCCCTGTTCCATCATGATCCACAATTCCGATCCAATAGTATTTTTTTCCACGAGGATCAGTGCATTCATGCAATTGATCTTGATAATTCCGTTGCCCCTGTTGGGTGATTTGCACCCCTTTAATAGAGTCAAGGGGTAGATTAGGAACATTAATATTCATCAGCGTGTAAGGATCCATTACACTGCGGCTAAGCTTAGAAATGATAGCCGGCAAATAATGTTCTGTCGTTGACCAATGAGCTGATGCGCCGGGCGTCACGCACAAACTTATGGCAATGGAGGGGACATGCAATAAGGAGGCCTCCATGGCGGCGGCCACTGTCCCTGAATAAGTGATGTCATCAGCAATATTTGCCCCATGATTAACACCAGAGAGCACCAGATCCGGCGCTTGTCCCTTCATTAAATGATTAATACCAAACAGAACGCAATCGGTAGGTGTCCCGGATAGAGCAAACGTCTTATCTGCCACTTCTCGGAGCCGTAAAGGATCGCGCAAGGTCAACGAATGACTCGCTCCGCTTTGATCCAACTCTGGGGCAACAATCCAAATATCATTGGATAACTGACGAGCGATTGCCTCGAGAACCTTGAGTCCCGGCGCATTAATGCCATCATCATTACTTAATAAAATACGCATAGTGTTAGCTTATTATTTTTTTTAATAACTTCAACGCCACCCATATAAGGTATTAACGCCGTCGGAATAGCAATGCTACCGTCTTGACGTTGATAGTTCTCAAGGATAGCCACGATTGTCCGTCCAATAGCCAAACCAGATCCATTTAAGGTATGAACAAATTCTGTTCCTGGCTTTGGATTATCAGCCGACGCTTGAGGGCGAAAACGAGCATTCATTCTGCGTGCCTGAAAATCACCACAATTTGAACAGCTTGAAATCTCTCTATAGGTATTTTGACTCGGCAACCACACCTCTAAGTCATAAGTCTTTTGGGCTGCAAAACCCATATCTCCGGCACATAAGGCCATAACGCGATAGGGTAATTCAAGACTTTGCAAGACATCTTCAGCCGCTGATCGCATACGCTCATGTTCAGTTTTTGCTTCATTGGGATGGGTAATACTGACCAATTCAACTTTACCGAATTGATGCTGGCGAATCATGCCACGGGTGTCTCGACCTGCAGCGCCGGCTTCTGCCCGAAAACAAGGGGTATAAGAGGTAAAACGTAAGGGAAGCTGCTCCTCAGATTGAATCGTCTCTGCTACCAAGTTTGTCAAAACAACCTCAGCGGTTGGAATCATCCAATAACCAGAGGTGGTTTGAAACTGATCCTCTCGAAATTTTGGGAGCTGCCCTGTACCATACATGGTCTTTTCATTAACCAAGATGGGGGTATACACTTCTTGATAACCATATTTTTTCGTATGAATATCAATCATAAAGGCAGCTAATGCTCGCTCAAGGCGTGCCAATTCACTGTAAAGAACCACAAAACGAGAACCCGTCAACTTAGCAGCAACTTCAAAGTCCATTTTACCCAATGCTTCTCCTAAATCATAGTGAGCCATGGGTTTAAAATCAAAGCTTGGAATATTACCATCCCGCCGCACCTCAACATTTGCCGTTTCATCCAAGCCGTCAGGAGTCTCTTCAGCCACCAGATTTGGAATTCCTGATAACTCATCACTTAAAACTTGGTTGAGTTCGTTCGATTTTGTCTCTAAGGCAACAATAGAGGCTTTAACTTGTTCAGCCTCTGCCGCCAGCGCAGTTGTGTCTTGTCCAGTCCGCTTTGCTTCGCCAAAAGATTTAGCCAACTGATTACGCTTAGTCTGTAATTCTTGCAAATCAGTTAAAACTGCGCGATAAGATGCATCCATAGACAAAATCTGCTGTGCCATCGGGCCTTTACCACGGCGTTTAAGAGAAGCATCCAGGATTTCTGGATTAGTGCGTATCAGTTTAAGGTCGAGCATGACTGAATTTCTTTCTTTTCACGGGCCCTTTCAACTCTTGCAACCGCAATAATTGATAACCCATAGAGCAATACCAACGGTGCTGCTAGACCCACCATACTGAGGATATCAGGCGGTGTAATCACAGCAGCTACTGCAAAAATACTTACCACAGAAATACGCCATTTTTCAATGAGTGCTTTTTTCGTTACCAAGCCCATACTCGCTAAGACGGTCAATAAGATGGGCAATTGAAAGCTCACTCCAAAAGCAATAATTAAACGCATTACAAAACTCAGGTACTCAGAAACCCGAGGCTCTAACTGAATAGGAATGTCCCCTTGTCCGCCGAGACTTTCAAAACTTAGGAAAAACTTATAGGCGTTAGGAAAAATAAACCCGTAAGCAAAGGCCGCCCCCAGCAGGAAAAACACAGGGGTAGCCAATAAAATTAAACGCAAAAGTTTTTGTTCATGTTTAAACAAACCAGGTGAAATAAACAACCAAATTTGTGAAGCAAAATAAGGAAATGTTAAAAAGAAACCTGAAAACATAGAAACTTTGAGGTAAGTCAAAAAGGCTTCGGTTAGACCTGTATAAATTAATTTCCGCTCAAGCCCAAGCTGACTAAAAATTTGCTGCAACGGATTAAGCAAAAATTGAAAGATATAATTTGAACCACAATAACTGAGGGCTGAAAGGCAAAAAAAGACAAGCAGAATACGAATAAAGCGAGTCCTTAATTCGATCAAATGCTGAATCAGGGGCTGTGCCTGATCATAGTCAGGCGCTCTCATTTTGATGCCTCATCTTTATGCTTAAAATCTTCTTTGGATGGCTGATGTATAGGGTCACGGCCCACGTATTCAATATACTCGCGCCACTCTGTTGTATGGCGGCGAATCTTACCCACCCACCGACCAATAAATCTCAAAACGACAGGGATTTCCTTAGGACCTAATAAGACAACGGCCACAATCAATAAAAGTGCATAATGAGACCAGGCAAAATCAAACATAATCTAGGCTTCACCTTTATCTTGACCTTGCAGTTCCTCATCTTTTATACCATTTTTAAAGGCACGAATTCCCTTGCCGAGGTCGCCCATAACTTGGGGGAGCTTTCCTACACCAAAAACAACCAATACAATGAGCACTAACAGTGCTAAATGACCAAAACTGAATCCCATTTTATGCTCTTTTACTATTAATTCTTAAATAAACCTAATACATTCGGGGTAAAATTGCAAATTCATGCAATTTAGCAGTTTTTAAAACTAGACCGTTTTTTAATAAACTGCGAGATGTCGCAATTAAAAGGCCGACATTCTTTATAGACCTTAATGTTTATATTGTTTACACCACTTAGTCTACTATTTTTTTATATAAAAATTCTCGCTCCTTACGCAGCCATAATTTGCCTTACAAAATTTTATAAGGAAGCTTTTTCGCTAAAGTAATTAAAATTTCTTATCCTTTTTGCCTCTCTCAATCCTAGGTTATAAAAAATATACCAACATCGAGCTCAAAAAAATTATTTTGAATAATTTGAAGTTACCTTTAGGAAGTTTTTATTAGGGCTATCTAGTTTATAACCCACTCCCCTATGCCACTCTCTTCGGGCGGATAATATACTTAGTGAATGCCAGCGGCAGCCAAAATAAGTCCAAAAACAAGGTTAATAAATGGCTTCAAAATAGCGGCCAATAAATTGAATCCAATTAAATTGGGCAGAAGTAACAACCCCAAAAGAATGAACATTCCATAAGGCTCGGACCGGCTATACTGCTCAGCTAATTGACGAGGTAACAACCCATTTAAAATCCGTCCTCCATCGAGGGGTAAAATAGGCAAAAGATTAAATACGCCTAACACAATATTAATCATAACGGATCGAACGAGCACATCGTTTCCAAAGGTTTCCTGCGTCGGATTGATATGCAGCAACACGGCAGAAATAAAAGCAAGCAAGAAATTTACGCCTGGCCCTGCAAAAGCCACTAAAATTTCACCCAACCGGCGCGGCCGTAAATTAGAAAAATTGACAGGGACCGGCTTAGCATAGCCAAATAAAAATGGTGCATTAGTTAAATATAAAATCCCTGGTAATAAAACCGTTCCCATAAGGTCGATATGGGACAGTGGATTAAAAGTCATCCGTCCCATCATTTCTGCTGTTCTATCACCGAACATTTTGGCCATAAAACCATGAGCAGCCTCATGAGTTGTCACCGCTAGAATTAAAGCAATTAAGGAGGCTAAAGCCACAATTGTATGCTCAGTCATTCTCTCTCTACTTTCCCCAATCGAAACTTTTTTCTAAACCATTCAAAAAGGCACCTTTTTGATGCCTTGTTTTTTTCTAAGGCACTCTTAATGTCATAAAAATTCGCCCTAATCACTTGCCTAAAACGTAGGATTTTTAAATAAAATGGAGTATATTTTAGTTAAACAATCTGTTTTGCGCTTCCGCCCCAATAAGGCTTAAGATGATAATTTAACTGGGACCATAAGGTTTCATCATCTTCAGAGCGTAGCCTATGTCCAGACAATTTCGATGCCTTTAATCTATCATAACTTGTGGTGGATATAGATGTAAGCACTGCCGCTACATCCAACATTTCATCCATATTGCCGCTGCAGTGCAAAACAGCATCACAACCTGCCTGTAGCGACCGAATAGCACGATCACTCATGGAACCGCCTAAGGCCTTCATAGTCAAGCAATCAGAAACAAGGAACCCACGAAAGTCTATATACTTACGAATCGTTTTATCAATAACAATATCAGATTGAGTTGCCGGCCGATGGCAATCCAGAGCTTCATAAACAATATGGGCGGTCATTCCCCAAGGTTGAGAAAAATTTTCTTCATTGATAACCGCACAAACTTGCCGAAACACTAAGAAATCTGATTCTTCTAATTCTTTGAACGAGGCTGAAACAATTGGCAATTTTTCATGACTATCAACCAAAGCTCGGCCATGGCCCGGGATGTGCTTAATAACAGGTATAACCCCTGCTCTTTGCAAACCGCGAATAACATAGGTAGCCAGGGTAGCCGTAATCTCAACATTTTCATGGAAAGCCCGATCCCCAATTACTTGATGAGCATTGGGCATTAATAAATCCATCACCGGGGCGCAATCTACATTAATGCCCAACTCAAGCATCTCAATGCCGATCAGATAAGCATTGGCCTCTGCTGCCCAACACGCCAGGTTAAGGTCCTCATCAGCCAACTGCCCAATTACCCCTGCTGGTGGATATTGGCGCCAATGGATACTCCCTAAGCGAGCTACACGTCCACCCTCTTGGTCGATTAAAATAGGAACAAATTGATGAGAGACACAGGATCGTAGGTCATCTACCAACGCACGAATTTGATCTGGACTTTCACAATTTCGAGTAAATAAGATAAACCCAAGCGGCTGAACCCGAGAAAAAAACTCACGTTCAGATTGTAAGAGCTGAGTTCCATGACAACCAAAAATGACAGGCTTTGGGGCTGTATGCTTCATCATTTTTACTTTCTATTATAAATAATAAACTTTATTATTCGACTTTGTAATCTATCATTAAGCAGCAGATTTAACCACAATTCCATCCACACGGTGAATCTTCATTTTATTTTTAAATGTTGTTGCTGTATTTGCGGTGGAAAAAAAACCAACCATTAGCTTATAAACTGAATTACCGGTGACGGATGAAGTTGATTTTTGAATGATAAATTTTTTTCCTGAAAAAATCGTATTATCCAAGTTCTTCAAGCGTCGCACCTCTGTTTTTGCTTCCTTTTCACTTACAAATGAACCTAATTGAACTCGGTAAGCTCCCTCCACTGGCAAAACCTTTGGATTCTCTTTCTTAAGTTGTTTTTGATTAGATGGTTCCGCAGCAAAAGGTGAATCATTATTTAAAGATGCAAGTTTTAACTTGGTTGACCCTGTTTTTTCAACCAGGGTTGCTTCTGATGAAACAAGTTCATCCAACGGATCGATCTCTGCAGAGCTGGCTTCCCTTTGTTGAGAATGCTCAAAGCTTCCCCTCGGGTTAGTAACATCAGGTTGCTGAGCTATGCCAGCGGACGATAATGACTGCTGAGGAAGCGCCTGTTGATGGGAGGGCCCTCCATACTGGTGGTTATGATGTAGCATATGTTGCTCATACTGAGAGTCACGCGCTTGAGGATGAGCCATTGGCTGCAAAGGCTGTTGAGAATGGTACGGGGGTACAGAATGAGGTGCATACACTTGCTCTTGAGGGCTCGGATTTGGGGCAAATTGCTCCTGTTGATAGGCCGGACTCGGCGGAACAGATGGCATCATTCCTCCTGGTGCAGGGATATATACCGGCTGTCCATGGTGGGTTGATTGAGGAGCTGGTTGACCATAGTACGCTCCTGGATGCTCTGGGGCATACTGTGGTCTCATTTGATTTTGCTCTTGAGGAATATACCCTCCTTGCTGAGGACCATACATTGGTGGCCCATAACCTTGCTCTGGTAGAATTGGTTGTTCAGGCTGAGGAAGTAAACGCTCTGGCATTTGAGGCGCATGGGGAGCAATTCTTCCATAAATAAGTTTATCCTGATGGGGAATAGTGAGACCCCCTGGATTTTCCGGCCTCACTTTATAAGGAGATTCGTCCGCCATTAAAATAGGAGGAGCATCATTATAAGAGTGATTAAACCATCGATATCCGAACCATCCTAAAACAACAAGGATAATCAATAGACTGGTTAGAATAATAAAGTTTAAAGGAGATTGACGATCTTCCCAATCCGTATCTTGGGATTCCGAATCACGATCGTGATCACGCATAAAACGAAGCCGGTGAATTTGGTCATCACGATCCACCTGACCAAAGGTTGCTCGTACTTCACCAAATCGAATATCTTGGGGGACAGGATGAGAGGGAGAAATGGTCTCCTGATCCGATCCTACCCCTAATTTTTGTTCTGCTCTGTCTTCAGATTCCTGCAGCTTACGAAAAAAAGGTGTCATTAACGCATCTCCTCCACTGGATCAACACCAAGAACGGTCAATCCCTCTGCAATTACAGTCGCCACACATTGCACCAATGCTAATCGTGACAAGGTTGAATCCTTGTTTTCCGGATCAATAAATCTAAGATTAACATGATCCTTTCCTTTATTCCACAAAGCATGGAACGTTGATGCAACTTCATACAGATAATTGGCTACTCTGTGAGGTTCCCTGGATAAAGCAGCAATCTCTATTTGCTTTGACAACTGAGTCAATATTTTAATCATCGCTAACTCGGCTTCATCGGTCAAGGGGCTCATATCAACCTTAACAAAATCAAGGTTCCCAAACAACTCCCGACCATGACGTAATACTGACTTAGCCCGCGCATGGGCATATTGTACATAAAAAACTGGATTATCCTTAGTTTGCTCAATAACTTTAGCAAAATCAAAATCAATTGTCATATCTTGATGCCGGGTCAACATAATAAAACGAGCCACATCTCGTCCGACGCGGTCGACAACATCCCGCAAACTCACAAAGTTCCCGGCCCGCTTAGACATCCGAACCGGCTCACCTTTTTCCATAAAGTTAACAAGCTGAGTGGTTTTAATATCAACCTCCCCTTTTCCTGCGGTTACAGCCTTGGCTGCAGCCTTAATCCGCTTCATATAACCGGCATGATCTGCCCCGAAAATATCAATCATTTTAGTAAAGCCACGGCGGTATTTATCGTAGTGATAAGCAATGTCACCCGCAAAATAAGTCCAGCTGCCATTAGATTTTTGTAAAGGACGATCTACATCATCCCCGTACTGGGTCGCTCGGAATAAAAGCTGTGGTCTTGGCTCCCAATCCTCTACGTCATGCCCCTTTGGTTTTTCCAAAATACCTGTATAAATATCACCTTGTTCCTGGAGAAACTCAACAGCCTTTGTTACTCCTCCAGCTTCCAATAGGGCCCTTTCTGAGGTAAAGACATCCATCTTAACACCCAACGCTAAAAGGTCATCCTTAATAGAAACCATTATTTGGTCGATGGCAAACTTTCGGAAAAGATCCATCCATTCAGATTCCGGAGCAGACAAAAATTTATCTGCATATGTGCTCTTAAGCATTTCAGCAATTTTTGCCAGGTACTCACCGGGGTACAGTCCTTCAAACCGTGATTCTTCTACAGTTTCTCCACAAGCTTGAAGATAGCGCAGATAAATTGAGCGCGCCAAAATATCAGTTTGTCCACCTGCATCATTAACATAATATTCACGAACAACTTTATAACCGATTTTCTCTAATAAAGAGGCATTGGCATCACCAAATACAGCACCACGGCTATGACCAGTATGGAGAGGACCAGTCGGATTGGCAGAAACGAACTCAACGTTGATTAATTCCCCTTGACCGTAATCAGAGGCCCCATAATTTTGAGGAGATAGTAAAATATCATTAAGTTGTTGGCGCCAAAAATCTTCTGATAAACTGAAATTGATAAATCCTGGTCCTGCCACCTCAACCTTAATGACATGATTGATCTTAGACAACTGTTGGCAGATTTTGTCCGCTAAAGCGCGCGGATGTGTGCCGGCAGTCTTGGCTAAAACCATCGCGGCATTGGTCGCTAAATCCCCATGAGATGAATCTTTTGGAGATTCAATAACAACACGTGAAAAATCCAATTCTGCTGGTAAATCGCCCTGGGATTTAAGGTGCTCTAGAATAGAGAGAATCTGCTGGTGAAAATGATTAAAGATATTCATAATGTGCCATAAAATAGTTATTGAGATGCTTACATAATCATAACTAACGTGTATAGCATATCAATGACAAAATTTAGAGCATTTTATTACCCCTTATCCTTTCTTCATCAGAAAGTTACCATTTTTTAGTATTTTTCAGCTAAAATGGATATACAATCATAAAAGGAGAAATACCCTCATGATAGAATACACCTTATTAGCTTTGGCCATTGTTATCATCTTTTTTATTTCACAGGCCGCCCGTATTGTTCCACAAGGATATGAATTTACAATTGAACGTTTCGGCCGTTATACCCATACCCTAACCCCTGGTTTTCACTTAATTATCCCCTTAATTGATCGAGTGGGTGCCAAAGTTAACATGATGGAATCTGTCATGGACGTCCCTACCCAGGATGTCATTACCAAAGATAACGCCGCCGTTGCGGTGGACGGTATTATTTTTTATCAAGTCCTTGATGCGGCAAAATCGGCTTATGAAGTTGCCCGATTAGAGCACGCTATCTTAAACTTAACCATGACAAATATCCGTACAGTGATGGGATCCATGGATCTGGATGAACTTTTATCAAACAGAGAAGTTATTAATGCTCGCTTACTTCAAGTCATTGATGAAGCAACCCATTCCTGGGGAACCAAGGTGACACGCGTCGAAATTAAAGATATTCGTCCCCCCCGGGATCTCATTGACTCAATGGCCCGTCAAATGAAAGCCGAACGAGAAAAACGGGCGATGATTTTAGAAGCAGAGGGAGAGCGCCAGTCAGCTATTCTAGCCGCAGAAGGCGATAAGCAAGCTAAAATTTTGAAAGCAGAAGGAAGCAAACAATCAATGATTCTGGAAGCGGAAGCACGCAAAGAATCAGCCCAAAGAGACGCAGAAGCCAGAGAAAGACTAGCTCAAGCTGAAGCATTAGCAACCACCGAAGTCTCAAAGGCAGTGAAGGATGGCTCAACACAAGCCATTAATTATTTTATTGCCCAAAAATATGTTGAGGCTTTTAAAGCGCTCGCAGAAAGTAATAACCAAAAATTAGTCTTAATGCCAATGGAAACCTCCAGCCTGGTTGGGACAATTTCTGGGATTGCAGAAATCGTCAAAGATAGCCTAGGTAGTAGCTCTTCGGACCCTAAAAGAATCAACAAAGGAAAAACCGAATGATAGACTTTCTTATGGTTGACTTAAGCTTATGGCACTGGTCCTTTTTAGGACTGGTGCTGCTAGGGGTCGAGGTCTTTATCCCGGGCAGCTTTTTAATCTGGATTGGATGTGCGGCTCTTCTGACAGCAATATTAACCTATCTGTTTAATTTTATGTTTATAGGGCAAGTCATCAGCTTTGCCGTTTTATCAATACTCTGTGTAGCTGTGGGAGCACAGATTTATCGCAGCCGGAAAACCTCTCAAGAAAAAACAACGCTTAACCGCAAAACAGAGCAAATGATGGGCATACGATTTAAACTCAGCGATCCTATTATTGATGGTGTTGGTCACACCACAATCGGAGATTCGCGGTGGCGTGTTATGGGGGAAGATTTACCCGCAGGTAGCGAAGTAAATGTTATGGATATTAAGGGAAATAGCCTGGTGATAGAGAAAGTTGACCCTTTAGCAAAGTAAGTGTTTATTTATTACCATTGAACGGTTACTCCCCCCGCCTTTAAATTAAAGAAGCTACAGATTTTTCATATATTTCAATAATCGTTACTTAATTAAGTAAATTTCCCTTGCACAGTGTTAATGAACTGTATTTAATAAAATAAGGTCAATTTCTTCTGAGTGTTGATATGAGCCAGAATACCGAAGCATTAAATATGGATATGGACGAGGAATCAGTTTTTACGAAGGTGGGCATGCTCTTTAAAAATGCTCGTGAAAGTAAAAACTTAACAATTCTACAGGCATCCCAAGAGCTCCACATTAGGCAGTTATATATTGCGGCTATTGAGGCGGGTGACATATCTGCTCTGCCTGGCCACATTTACAAAATAGGATTTATCAAAACTTATGCCCGGTTTTTAAACCTGGACTCGACACAAATTTTAAAAGATTTAAATCTTCAAGAAGAAATTACGCCCAACTACTCAAGCTTTAACTTTTCCATTCCCCTCGAACAACAAAAGCGTCCAACTCTAAAAATTATCCTGGGAGCGACGACTCTCTTATTTATTGGCAGCGTAATCTTGTATGTGTCCAATAACATGAGTTATGTTCACGAAGAGGCAATAAGTGCGAAAGATGCTCTCGACAAAAACAGTGTAAGCAATCAGAGCTTTACACCTTCTACCTCTCAAAATTTACCAGCCTCCTCAGCGACCTCAATAACACCTGATGAGACCACAACAACCATTTCAACGGCTCCTTCCCTTCCCTCTACTATTGAATCCCAAGACACCCCTGTCTTGCTTGAAGATGCAGCAGTCAAGGTTATCGCCATAAAAGATGCTTGGGTTCAAGTGACAGACGACACAGGTAAAGCCATATTTGTCCGTTTGATGCGTGCCGGAGAATCTTATACTGTTCCTACCACAGGTAAGCATCACCTTAATACGGGGAATGGAGCGGGCGTCAAGCTATCTATTGCTGACAAAACTTCCTCACCGCTTGGGGAAGAGGGTAAGGTTATGCGCGGAATTAGTCTTAATTTAGACGATGTTAAAAAAATCATCAAAGAGTAAGCGGGTGTCAGTGAGTGGGGGTGATGTTGCTGCGTAAGGGCTGTTTTCAGTGGTCTTTATGCTAAGCAGTATCCGCCGCCTAAGATATTGAACTCACCGGCCGAGTATTTCTTATTAGGCAAAATTTAAAGCCAATAGAAAAGATCTTCCTTCACCTCTTCTTTACTTTTTATTTTCTCACAATACAAAGAGCTTTCTTCTTCACCATTGGTAAATAAATTCAACTTAAACTAAGAGAATTATGTTAAACATTATTATAATAATTTTTCACAATAGATTCTATAAATAATTTTTTTTCATAAACAATAAAGCATTTTCATGTTAAATTAATTATATAAGATGTCGAATCATTAAAATAATCATTTTTCATGAATAATATTAAAAATAATCATTCTTCAAAAAAAATAACCTTTTTTCAGGACAGAAAACTTCCGGAAGCGGCCACCCTGGCAGGGTATGCTTATTTGATTCATACATACCGTTTGGCTATTCCCTTACCTTTAAAATTGTCAGCTATCAGTGATCACCATAAATTCTATGAAAAATATAACTGGAAAATTTTAACTCCCCGTTATGCGCCACTGCCAACGCTAGAAGGGCACCTGGTTTTTGCATTAAAATATGAAGGAGTAGACTTAGCTGTTCTCAAAAAGCTATTTAGTATAATTTCCCCTGAAGAAATTGAAGCCATTGTTAGACGGCATCCGACGAGTAGCTATTCCCGTCGGCTATGGTTCTTATATGAATGGTTGATGGAAAAATCATTAAATCTATCTAATGTAACAACAGGTAACTACACTGATGCCTTGGATACTGAGCTTCAATATGGCATTCTGGGCGAGAAATCACCCCGTCATCGAGTAAACAACAATTTACCAGGAACAAAAGAATTTTGTCCTCTTGTGTTTAAGACGAAAATCCTTGAAAGTTACCGCCAAAAAAATTTGGATGAGGAAGCAAAGATTACAATCGGGAAAATATCGGCTAGTATTTTGGCCCGCACAGCATCTTTTTTACTTCTCAAAGATTCAAAATCCAGTTATGCCATCGAGGGAGAAGAAAAACTTCATACGCGCATTCAACGATGGGGCCGTGCTATTGGAGAAGCCGGTAAGCAGCCGCTCAATTTAGATGAGCTACTACGGTTACAAAAGATTGTTATTGGTGACGACCGATTTTTAAAATTAGGCTTGCGGGATGAAGGGGGTTTTGTTGGAGAGCACGAACAGCTGACACGACTTCCGTTACCGGAACACATCAGTGCCCGCCATGAAGATTTAATTTCTTTAATGGACGGGTTATTTTCTTTTAATCTTAGAGCCTGTCAAGATTTTGACCCTGTTATTGCAGCGACATGTATTGCCTTTGGGTTTATTTATATTCACCCTTTTGCCGATGGTAATGGACGATTGCACCGTTATTTAATTCACCATATTTTAGCTGAAATGAAATTTAGCCCTCCAGGTTTAATTTTTCCTATTTCAGCGGCTATTCTCGAGCGCATTGATGATTATCGCACGGTCCTGGAAAGCTATTCCCAGCGACTGTTACCGCTTATTGACTGGGAACCCACGGTAAGCATGAATGTGCATGTCTCAAACGACACAGCAGATTTTTATCGTTATTTTGATGCAACACCCCAAGCTGAATTCCTATATGCTTGTGTCGAAAAAACAATTCAAGTGGATTTGCCCGAAGAAATTGATTTTCTCCAACGCTATGATGCCTTTAAGCAACGGGTCACAGCATTCCTTGAACTTCCTTCTTCTAAGCTTGATTTGTTGTTTAATTTCTTAAAACAAAATGAGGGCACGCTTTCAAAACGGGCTCTTCAAAAAGAATTTTCAGCTCTACAACCGGAAGAAATTGATCATCTCGAGCAGATTTATAAAGAAATCTTCTTTAAGTAATACAAGTAATAAAGATCTATCCTCTGACTTGATCAGGGGTCTCGAGATCACAAGAGTAATCGCCTGTCACCTCGAGTTCCCGGGTCAAGCCCGGGAAGAGATATTTTTAATTTAGTTTAAAGGGAGTATCCTTTAAGAAAGAACATACTATTGAGAAGCCAATTCTCTAAGCAAGCTTTCGCCTTGCTTCAATTTATTGACCTCTACCTTGCCTATCATAGTTTCTACATAGTCCTTTTCAAAATCATAACTTTCAGCTAAGAATTTAAGCTCTTTTAAAGTACTAAGTGCTCTCTCAAGTGTGGAAGTGGATTCTAATTTAGAAGCTATATAAGCAAAGTTATATAAATACATAATCTTATTTTCATCATCCCAATTATTTCTCATTTGCTCGTAATATGAATAGCTACGATTTAACCAATTGTGGCAATCATTAAGATTCGCACTTTTATAATAATAATAAGAACTTTTAAGCATCAGTTCGGCATGTCTATAGGAGTCGAAGAAATTATCTACCCTCTCTATTAAAGAAACGCCATAATTGCTCACTTTGGCGGCTTCAGCATATTGGCCTTGTTCCGCTAATAGCGCGGCGGCTTCAGCGTAGGTATTGCAAGCTTCGAGCAGGGTAAATATCTCTTGGCCACGTGCTTTTAATGTTGCCTTCGAAAAAAGTAGCTTATATTTTCTTCCTTTATCTGACGTAAGAGATACAGCCATACTATAAGCATCTGCTGCTTGGCTGCTATACCTGTTGTCATTTAGCTTGACAACAAGCTCAGCTTTTTTTTCAAACAGCACACTCTTTTTCTCACCATTCTTGGTTATTTCTAAAGCTTTATTTATTTCCGATAAAGCAAGGGCATAATAGTCTGTTGCCATAAAAGAGTTTCTATCTGGCATTGTTAGTTGGCTAGTCAGATTGCCTGCTCTTTCAAATAAGGAACTTCTTTTTACAGGGTCTATGTTATCGTGTGTAGCCTTGACATAAAATCTAACAGCTTGCTTAACAGAAGCCTCCCCTTCATTAAGCTGAAAATACAAATCCCCAATTTTTCTATTTAAGGCACACCTTCTATGAGGATCATAAGCTGCAAACACCTCAGCATCTAAAAGAGCTTCAAGGGCTAAAGGATAGTTTTTTTCTTTCATTAATAAAAATTGTTCGGCCTTCTCCTCAGCACGGAGACTGTCAATAATATTAGCTATTTGATCATCAGCTATTGTAGTGAATGTCTCCATTACCTCTCCCTCTTTTCTTGTTTTCTTAACTTCTGTTTCTGAGGGTTCTATTAAATCCTGACGATGAGCTTCATTTGTCCTTTTATAGATGTCATGAATTGGTAGTAAGCTAGCTTCCATTTCTCTACTAGATTGGAAAAAATTTTTCCAATCTTCTTCCTCTGGGGCCTCCATGGCACACACAGAAGCACTCGATAAGGATAAGCTTAATACACAAGAAATTCTTAAAATTCTATACAGATTATATTTCAATATTAACTCCATAGTTAAATCATCTTAAGTTGGTAATATCAAATTATTATTGCCATGTCTATTAATTAAGAAAATTATATTTTTTTATACTTCACGTATAAAGAGATATACTGGAATTTTTCCTATTACTACAGTTATTTCACTGCGAGTTTAATAACCTTGGGAAGAGGCGTAGGCTCTCCTTTTATTGAGAGCTGTTACAAGCTTTAAGTCCTATAAGCTTATTTTAATTTTTCCACGGCTATGCGGATGCGGTTGCAAGCTTCAATTAAAATCTTGTCAGAAGTAGCGTATGAGATGCGGAAATACGGTGATAAGCCAAAAGCATCACCACTGACGACCGCAACATATACTTCGGACAATAAATATTGGGCAAATTGATTATCCGTTTCAATAACGTGCCCACTTGGCGTAGTTTTCCCTATAACACCCTCACAATTAATATATAAATAAAAGGCGCCATTGGGGATACGGCAAGATAGGCCTGGGATCTCATTAATGAGGTTTGCCGTCAGATCTCGTCTCTTAGCAAAGGATTTGCACCAATCAACTAAAAATGCTCTATCGCCATTAATGGCCGCGATTGCGGCTGCTTGCGTGATAGAAGATGGGTTAGAGGTACTTTGAGATTGCAGCATGGTCATGGCCTTAATTAAAGGTTTTGGCCCCGCTCCATATCCTAACCGCCACCCAGTCATCGAATAGGATTTGGAAACACCATTCACAATTAAGCAGCGATCCTTTAGATCCGGACATACAGTTGCTAGAGTGGCAAACTTTTGATTGTCATAAACCAGATATTCGTAAATATCATCACAGAGGATCATAACGTGTGCGTGACGAGCTAATATGGCTCCCAGTACCTTTAAATCTTCGGCAGAATAAAGCTCTCCAGTTGGATTAGAGGGGGAATTCAAAATGACCCATTTGGTATTTATGGTAATGGACGATTCTAAAAGCTCAGGCGTTAATTTAAAACCAGCAGATTCTGGACACCGAATAATCTTTGGAATTCCTCCAAAAAGATTAACCATGTCGGGATAGGACACCCAATAAGGAGCAGGAATAATAACTTCATCACCTGAATTCAAGGTTGCCATTAAGGCGTTAAAAATAACTTGCTTTCCTCCGGTACTTGCCATGATCTGATCGAGACCATACTCAAGGCCATTATCCTTTTGCAATTTAGATTGTATTGCTTTTTTAAGATACGCCACCCCCTCGACCGGTGTATATTTAGTCATTCCCCTATCTAAAGCGGCCTTAGCCGCTTCTTTAATAAACTCAGGTGTGTCAAAATCAGGCTCGCCAGCACTCAGGGCGATAACATCAATTCCTTCGGCCTTCATTTGCGCCGCCTTTGCTGTTATTGCAAGCGTGGGTGATGGTTGAATAAGGGATAGTCGAGTGGCTAAATAGGACATGGGACTCTCATTCACAAATTAGGTATATCTCTGTCTTATCAAGGGTTTTCAAGGAATGCAATTAAGATTTAATTTTTTTGGTGACCTTAAACATATTTTTACCTGTTTTCGATAAAGTAATTCTTATAACGAGAGAAAAGACAGGATCTCAAGCGAATCATGACGATTGAAAATGAACCAACTGTGGACCCCTCGACAGAAATTTTAACGGCGCTTGATCAAATAAAACCAACGGCGTCTTCCTTCAAGGCGATCATATTCAATACTAGTAAATTCACCGTCTTCAACCGTGAACCAAAACGCATCGACTTTGCCCTAGAAGAAGCAATCAGAATATTCACCCCTATTAAGGGATTAGTCTTTAAGCTCAAAAATCATAATTTAGTATGCATTATCCAACGAAACGCTGCTATTTCTATTGATCGTTGCATTTCTCAATTAAAGCGAACTTTACCGCCTGATCCTATTTTCAATGAGGGGCATAAAAAAGATGGTTTTTACATGGTCTTTGATCTGGGAACGCACTGGGAATCCTTTGCCGAGGCCGTGCATGATATTGAAGACAATCCCATTTATTCAAGTGTCACCACACAACCTGATGGGACGACCAAACAACTCATAACCGATGGAATAAACTTAGACACTCTCGCCAACCTCGAAAAAACCCTAAACAATTCTAATTTACTCTCTTATCTCAGGCGACAACCCATTTATTGGTATGATGGAAAGGATAAGCCACGAAAAATTGCAAGCCATCTTTTCCTCTCCGTTCAAGCCTTACAAGAATCCTTGGCTATCAGTGATCCCATTATGGCCAATACTTGGCTTTTCAAACATATTACAACCTTATTAGATAAACAGACCATAACTTTCCTCCCTCAATTGCTAAGTCACAACAGTATTGAGAATATTCATGCGAATATAAATTTAAGATCCATTATCACGCCAGCATTCCATAAGTTTTTTCATAATTATCAAAAAGACAAACCCTTGTCCTTCTGCATTGATATTGTGGATTATATGGCCCACCCCGACGTTCTTGAATTTGCTCACAATCTTTTAGAACAAAAAAGTTGCCGCATTATTATTAGCAGTATCAACGCCTCTCATCTGGCGGTGATGGCTCTCGATAAAATTCCAGCGAACGTTTTCAAAATAAATTGGTCCCCAGCAATTATGGAAAGAAAAGAGGATCTTAAAGCTTTAATCAATAAAATTGGAGCTTATCGTCTGATTCTACATCGCTGTGAAACCGAACAGGACATCCAAGCAGGATTAGACTGCGGTTTTGAACAATTCCAGGGATTTGGCATTGATAAAATGCTAAAGAAAGACACAATAGAATAGAAAAAGATTTTATTGTTAAATTCATAAAAAAGGGGAGTTCCCCTCACCCTAAATCTGCTAAAAAGTAAGATTTTTAAGCCCGCTTATGGTTTTATTGTTGCAACCTTAAAATCTTTTTTTAACAAGTTGAGCTGAACAATACGATCGGTGCCAATGCTTTGACGATGAGGTCCGGGTGTAGCATAACGGCTAAAGACCCACATACCAACCCCACTTGTATCTTTTGGCTCAATGGGCAGCGGATCATTCTTTTGGCCGGGAACAATTTCAGCATTAAAAACTTCAAATTTCCCAGCATTATCCGCAGCAAGACTTGCCTCTTGTTCAAAAAATTGAGCTGCGGTCAACTTACCCATTTTCTTATATAAATCATTATCATAAACGATCACAATTTTAACGCTTACTGGCGCATTATTATTCATGTCCTTGGCCACATTAAATTGCACTTCGTGCAACCAAACTTTCGCAACATACGAATCTAAGGCATGCCCCATTAAACCCGAACAAAATACACCAATCGCTAAGGCAATTTTTTTCATTTCAATAAATCCTCGATAAGTTTGGCAAGAGTAAGGTCTTTTATTGTAACACCTTCTGCTGCATGGGTAGTTAAACAAATATCAACACGATTATAAACATTAAACCATTCAGGATGATGATTATGACTTTCTGCCAACAGAGCAATTCGCATCATAAAGGCAAACGCTTCTGAAAAATTTTTAAACTTAAATGATTTCTTTATAGAGCGGCCATCAGACGATAGCACCCAACCAACAAGTTGTTCTAACTCGATAGGTAAGCGATTTTTTTCTAGGATATCGACCATTTATTAACTTTTATCAACTACAGTTAATCTATAACTAGATTGCATTGTTTTTTACAGAATTTCAAGGGGGAGGAAGCCAGATGGCTGGCAAGAAAGTTAAATTATCGATCGTAACGGGACGCAATGAAACAGCTGAAATGCCAGATCTTGCTGATCTATATACGATGGCATATAAAACCCTGGCGTCTCTACCTGATAAGTTTAAACCGTTCATCAAAAATTTATTAGTCAGAGTAGAAAATTTTGCAGATGAGGAAACCATCAAGAATCTTCGTTTGGCGGACAAGTATGATTTATTAGGACTTTACCGGGGCGTCCCCCTTCCTCTTAAAGCGACACCAGCCGCTGGCAATTTACCCGATATTATCTATCTTTATCGCTGCCCGCTCATTAAATATGCCACTGAGAACAGAGAAAAAGTAGAAGAAATCGTCCATCACGTAATGATCCATGAAATTGGGCATCACTTTGGCTATAATGATAATGATGTTGATTGGCTAAGTAAGTTGGAAGATGGTGGTCGCAACAGGGATTGAACCTGTGACCCCTACGATGTCAACGTAGTGCTCTACCGCTGAGCTATGCGACCATTAGGCATATTTCAAAATTGACAATCTTTTCTCAAGCCTGCGGAAAGCTAAAGGCAACAGTTCTAAAAGATATCCATAAAATATGTCCTATTTATGCCATAGTTACGCCCACCATTTCAATAAAGAAATGATGGGATCAGGTATTTTTTTATGCCGCTGCAAAAAGCTCACGTCCAATCAACATTCGTCGGATTTCTGAGGTACCTGCCCCAATTTCATATAGCTTAGCATCCCGCAACAATCGACCTGTTGGCGTTTCATTGATATAGCCCATACCACCAAAAATTTGAATGGCGTCTAAGGAAACTTTAGTTGCATTTTCTGCTGCTAATAAAATTGCAGCTGCAGCATCCTGGCGTGTTACCCGTTTGCGATCACACGCTCTGGCAACGGCATAGACATAGGCGCGCGATGAATTTAAGGTCGTGTACATATCGGCAATTTTACCTTGAATAAGCTGAAATTCACCGATAGCCTGACCAAATTGTTGACGATCACGCACATAAGGCAAGCAATAATCTAAGGCAGCACTCATGATTCCAAGCGGTCCACCCGCCAGCACGGCCCGTTCATAATCAAGGCCACTCATTAAGACTTTGACACCCTTATTGAGCTCTCCCAAAATATTTTCTTCTGGAACAAAGCAATTCTCGAATACCAATTCACAGGTATTTGAGCCACGCATACCCAGCTTATCAAGTTTTTGAGCTGTTGAAAAACCTGGATATCCCTTTTCCACTAAAAATGCTGTAATTCCTTTAGAGCCCGCAGTCGTATCAGTTTTAGCATACACCACCAAGACCTCAGCATCCGGGCCATTGGTAATCCACATTTTATTACCATTGAGTACATAACCGCCTTCTACTTTATCAGCTTTTAAACGCATGCTCACAACATCCGAGCCTGCTCCAGGTTCACTCATGGCCAAAGCTCCTACATGCTCACCGGAAATCAACTTTGGCAAATACTTATGCTTCTGCTCACCATTACCATTCAAAGAAATTTGGTTCACACATAAGTTAGAATGAGCCCCATAACTTAATCCCACCGAAGCTGACGCCCGTGACAGTTCTTCCATAACGAGCACATGTTCTAAGTAGCCCATACCAGAGCCGCCAAACTCGTCGGACACGGTGATTCCAAGTAATCCTAATTGACCGAGCTCAGGCCACAAATCCCGAGGAAATTCATTTGTTTGATCAATTTCAGCCGCCCTTGGAGCGATTTTTTCTTCAGCAAACTGGCGAACCATCTCGCGAACGCTGTTGGCTATTTCTCCGAGGTCGAAATCAAAATTGCTCATTCATTTACTCCTGTTGTTTAAATACCTTTAAGCTCAGTTTTGATTAAGTCGATAAACTTTTCCACAGAATTGGGAACGCTGAACTGTCTGATTTTATCTGCGCGTGTTTGCCGCAATTCCGCCGACTCAATCAATTCTTTTAATTTGTCAGCCAACGCTTGAGAGGTTAGCTCTGTTTCCAAAATCATTTCAGCGGCATCAGCATCCACCAGTGGCTTAACATTCCAATATTGATGATTATCCATCGCAATTTTCAGAGGAATAAAAATTGCAGTTCCGCCCACCACTGAAATTTCAGTCACCGTCATAGCACCTGCCCGACAGATAATTAAATCTGCCTCTGCTAAACGGTTTGGCATGTCTGAAAAAAAGGGTTGCAATGACTCTACCCTGACCTTTGTTCTATCATAAGCAGTCAGGATAGAATCGCGAATTTCATCTCGCCCTTGATGCACAATAAGGAGCCTTTCTTGCATCGTTGTCGGCAATAAGGCAATGGCGTCGGGCACCACCCGACCAAATAAGTCTGCTCCTTGACTCCCCCCAAACACAAAAAGATGAATCTTTTCAGAGGATGAAGTTTTTTTATGAGCCTCGACAATTACTTGACGCACAGGATTACCCACAAAAACGGTCTTTTCTCCCTTAGCGTAGCGCGTCACTGGCATGCCAAGAGCAATTTTCCGAGCAAATAGTCCCATAAGACGGTTTACGCGTCCCAAAACGGCATTTTGTTCATGAATAATGGTCGGAATACGAAGTAAAATTGCTGCTAAGATTACTGGTGCTGAGGTATACCCTCCAAAACCAATAACCATAGAGGGACGATTCCTTACAAATTTAAGCGCTAAGTTTAATGCCTGTAATAAAATATAAAAGGCTTGCTTTATTTTACCTAATACATTGCGCGCCTTCGGCAGATTAAGAACTGCCACATGATCAAAATAATCGGAATCTTGATAAACAACGCCACGAGTATCAGTCACCAGTTCAGTGATAAAGCCTTGTTTTTTTAGTTCCGCCGCTAAACTCAGAGCGGGATAGACATGCCCGCCCGTACCGCCGGTAGAAAGAACGATATAGGTGCTCATAAATGATCAATCACTCCATAACGTTTACGCGTCAATGCTAAAACAATCCCCATTCCTAGTCCCAAGGCTAACATTGAGGAGCCACCATAACTAACGAAAGGCATGGTCATCCCTTTTGTCGGAATAATATGCAGTGTGGAAGCCATATTAATCAGAGATTGCATACCAAATTGAAATGCGATACCGGCTGTTGCAAGCATAACAAAGAGGCTTTGCTCATTAACCACCCGTAAGTAAGAACGAATCACCACGAACCCAAACAAGCCAACAATTAGCAAGCACACAATAATTCCAAATTCTTCCCCCGCCACAGCAAAAACAAAATCTGCATGGGCATCAGGGATATGCTTTTTCACAATTCCCTCACCAGGGCCTCGGCCAAAAACGCCCCCATGTTTAAAGGCTTCTAAGGATTGAGTAATCTGATAAAGGTCATGCTTGGGATCACCCGAGGTGGGATCCAGAAATTGATCGACACGCCGTGTCACATGCGGTAAGAAAAAATAAGCCCCTAAGGCGCCCATTAATCCGATTCCTGCCACCAAAGCCATCCAAAACAAAGGAATACCAGCAATAAACAATTGGCAGCCCCAGGTTGCCACTGTCACAATAGTCATTCCAAAGTCAGGTTGCAGAATTAGCAAAAAGACATACATGAACATAAAAAAGAAAGATAAAGAAAGACCCGGAAATGTTGGATTGCGTAGTTTTTCTGACATCATCCAGGCACTAATAACAGCTAAAACTGGTTTTACAAATTCAGATGCTTGGAGCGTAAAGCTGCCTAAACTAATCCACCGACGCGCCCCCTTTACTTCAGTCCCGGTTAAGAGGGTGGCCACCATCAATCCCAATCCAACAAGGTAAACTAACACGGCCAATCGACGAATATTGCGCGGCATCAGCAGGGAAGAAGCAAGCATGACAGCTAAAGCGGGAATGATCATAATCATATGGCGTTTAACAAAGAAAAAACCGCCCAGTCCTAACCGATCAGCAACAGGGGGGCTAGCAGCAAAACTCAACAGAACCCCGACGATCATAATTATCACCAGCACCCCGAGGCTCCAGCGATCAACTGTCCACCACCATCGTCCCAAAACGCTGTTATCGCGTCTGGAAAAACTATGCCCTAACATTATTTGGCCCTCCGCCTAATTTAAGAGCTCTTTTTTATAAAGTAAGTACTACTGCGTTATTCCCATTTGCGCTGCGATAATAGCATTGCGGGCTAATGCGTCGGCATGCTCATTCTGCGGATGTCCCGCATGCCCTTTAACCCATTCCCATGAAATGTCATGATGCGCTAATAACTCGTCAAGTTTTAACCATAAATCTTGATTTTTGACAGGCTTCTTATCTGCGGTTTTCCAACCATTTTTTTTCCAATTGAGCATCCAACGGCTCACACCATCCCGCAGATACATGCTGTCTGTGTAAAGCGTGACTTGACAGCGCAATGGCAAAGACTGGAGCGCAAAAATTGCCGCTGACATTTCCATACGATTATTGGTTGTGGGTGCCTCCCCTGCACTAAGTTCAGTTTCAGCCGATTGATATTCAATAACAGCCCCCCATCCACCAGGGCCAGGATTACCGCTACATGCCCCATCTGTATAAATATTAACCACAGGGCGGCTATCAGTAGCCAATTTTGATAAAAGTTCAAGAGCATCAATCGGTTGGGTCAACAAGGCAGATTTCATTCCAGATATTTCAAATTTAAAAACTTTCTCTCAGAATGCCCGGATCCCTTACAAACGTCAAGATCTGGATTTAAAAATGGTGCAACCACTTCTTTTATAGATCTGTGAAAAATCAAAAATTCATATAGAAAGTCGAGGAATGAATGGTTATCTTAAAGTAAGAATTTATTACTCATTAGGATCCTTATGACAATTACAATTACCAATACCTTTCAGGAAAATACTTCACTAGCGACGATCGATTCCCTTAAGTTAAGAAGCGATCTTATAACGTTGAAGGATACTCTTCCTTTATTTAAATTGGTACGGCAAGAGCAAGATATCGCCGGTTTGGAGGAAATTGCCCAAAGATTTAAGCGCTTTAAAAATGTAATTGTTTTGGGAACCGGTGGGTCGAGCCTCGGCGGACGCGCTCTATGCGATTTAGCTGATGATCCGGAAACAACTGTACACTTTTATGATAATATTGATCCTCACACCTTTAAGCGTTTGTTCAAAAAAATTGATCTTAAAGCAACTGGTGTCATTGTCATTTCTAAATCAGGCAGTACGGCCGAAACATTGATGCAAAAAATGGTATGCTTGCAACAATGGGAAGCTCAATCATTGCCAATTAAGGATCATTTTCTAGTGATCACCGAATCCGCTGACAATGCGATGCGAACCCTTGCTCAATCATATGGTATTCAGACCCTTGATCATCCCACCGATATTGGGGGGCGTTTTGCAGTTTTTACTTTAGTAGGCCTTTTGCCAGCACTGATATCGGGCCTTAATGCTTCTCAATTCCGCAAGGGCGCTTTAGATTGCCTTACCTCTTTAGACACTGCTTTAATGGAACATCCAGCAGTTCAGGGAGCATTCCATCAACAGATCCTTCTAAACCAAGGAAAAACCATTTCTGTTTTAATGCCCTACATTGATCGATTAAATACTTTTGCCTTGTGGTATCGTCAATTGTGGGCAGAAAGTTTGGGGAAAAATGGTAAAGGAACCACCCCAATTGCAGCCTTAGGCACAGTTGATCAGCATTCACAGCTGCAATTATTTTTAGACGGACCCAAGGATAAATTTTTCACCATTATAACGACTACCCATACAGACCCAGAATTCACCATTACAACCAATCTCGACCATTCCAATATTTCTCTGTTTAATCAGAAGACCATGGGCCAACTTATGGTCGCCGAACAGCAAGCAAGCATTGATACTTTGAAAAATAATGGCTGCCCTCTCCGTCATATCCATCTAGATGAGGTTAGTGAATATACAATGGGCTATATGATGATACATTACGTTTTAGAAACCCTTGCTATGGCAAGTTTGTTGGATGTTAATCCCTTTGATCAACCCGCCGTAGAAGAAGGAAAAATCCTCACGCGGCAGTATTTAAAGGCTGCTTAAGGCGTTAAAATATTACATAAAATGGGGATCAAAATCGGCGCCCTACCTCTCTTCTATTCCTGGCTTCCGAGCTGGGTTTTCGAACTGACAGGGGATTGCCCTTGTGATATCGAGATTCCGGGTCGCGCTGCGCTTGCCAGGAAAGATGGGAAATTTATCTCCCTCATTCCGGCCTTGAGCCGGAATCCATACCTGTGTCTTGGTGACGGCAAAATTTAAGAAAATATAGCTGGGATAAAGTCAAACTGTTGGAAAATTAAAGGAATGGTTTGCGAGTCACGCTTTGCTTGTCCGGAAAAAAAGCACCCGATTGGATGCTTTTTTCTTTGATCGACAATAAAGCTCAAAAGCTTAATGCTTTTCGCCTTCTTTATGTCCTTCAGCCTTTTTTAATTCATGCTCTGCTTTTTTCTCTTCTTTTTCAGACTTTTTTTCTTCTTTTTTAGCGTGGTGCTCTTCTTTTTTAGCTTCCTTTTTATCCTTTTTAGCTTTTTTTAGAGCTTCTTCAGTTTCTTTTACTTTTTCTTCAGCAGCTTTTTTTTCTGCATCAGTTTTAGCATTTTTCTTTTCTTCTTCAGCTTTCTTGTGATTTTCTTCTGCTGTCTTTAGCTCTTCAGCAGCTTTTTCTTCCGCTTCTTTAGCTGCCTTTAGATCGGCTTCTGCTTTTGTTTTATCTGCATCTGCTGCTTTCTTATCAGCTTCTGCCTTTTCCAATTTTGTATCTTCTTTTTTAGCTTCGACACCATGTTCAGAGGCATTAGCAACAGCAAAAATAGCTAATAAGGCTGCAAGAGAAAACTTTGTCATTTAAAACTCCGTAAATTGATCAATTAATGAGCACAAGAATAAAGATTTATCCTCATGATAATTAACTATAATAATACTAAAATTTTATCGTCAAGGGCTTTTATTAGAGGTAAATTTTTTCTACACTAATATGAATAGGAAACGATGCTTAGGAAAAATTAATGTCGATGGACTTACAACTGATGTATTTAATGTGCTCAAAATTCTGTCATGATTTAGCTGCCCCGATCGGCGCTATTTCCATTGGACTGGAAATGCTGGAGGACAATCCCGATCCAGACAGTCCTCAATCTCTTCTATTGCACAGTGTGCAATCGGCCATGAATAAACTTGAATTAATTCGGTGTCTTAGTGGATATGCAACCCATTCAAGTCGCCCAACCTTAGCCGAGACACGGACAGTTCTAGATAAATGCATTGATCCCGATAAAATAAAGATCAATTGGCACGCCGAGGCTTCAGAATCTATCCATGGAACGCCCGCTCGTTTATATGTCGCCTTAATTATGCTGGCAGCTGATGCTTTACCCCGAGGAGGAGAAATTACTCTCAACAAAGATTATACATTAACAGTTACGGGCACTCTTGTTAAATATCCTGCACCGGTACTCGATGCTATTAAAGGACAGCTCAGTTTACAAAACATTGATTCCCGCTCTGTTATTGGTTTCTTTATTAAAACTTTAGCTGATCAGTTAGAGACAGCTGTTCTCCTAGATTTTGAAAAGCCAAATCTAGTCAAAATAAATTTTGCTTAGCTTAAATAGGTTCTGTTTAATATCATCTTTAAAGAATTAAGAGGGCTTATTTAAAATTAAATAAACCTTGGCAACGGGTCGTTAAATCATCAACCGTTTTTAATCCTTGATCAAGGGCAGCCATGGTTTTGGATAAATCAAAGGTATCATCGTCGATAAATTCCTTTAAAGCATAGGCCATTGCTCCATTAAAGGCTAAATTTTGGCCTATTTGCAGCATACCTGTACTTGGATAATACTTATCAATAATCGTTGCCCCTATCGAATATAACTCTGGCATAATGTTTTTTAAAAGCAGTGGATGCCACATGATTTCCTCTACCAACCGCTTAATGGCCAAACGGTGTGGCTGAACAACATCAAAATAGAGCATGACTGCATCAAAAATTTGGTCACGAGGCGTTAACCGAGGATCCACCGCAGGCAATTCTACCAGCAATTTAAGGTTTTCGATCATGGCTAATAGAATGTTATGCTGATGGGGGAAAAGTTCTTCAATAGCCGACTCTGCTACACCCGAGCGGTTTGAAATGCAATCAACCCTTAGATGGGATAACCCCTTTTCGGCAAGAACCCAGAGGGATTCCATAACAACTTTATAGTGTTCTTGATTCATTGTGATAATTCCTGTGCTCTCTTAAAGGCGGCGTGAACGGCTATCTTCACACGCTCCTTTAAACCTTCTTGTTCAAAGACAGATAAAGCCGCCGCCGTTGTCCCGTTGGGACTAGTGACCTGCTGACGTAATTCCTCGACGGTCTGATCTTGTTTTTCATTCAATAAAGCGGCAGTACCAATAAAAGTTTGTTGAGCCACCATCGAGGCAATGTCGGGCGAGAGTCCTAAATGTTCTCCTGCCTCCCTCAAACATTCAGTAAAATAATAAAAATAAGCGGGGCCACTACCACTAATTGCTGTGATAGCATCAATTAATTGCTCTGAGGCGGTCCAAGTCGTTGTTCCCGCACTTCCAAATAAAAGGTCAATACAATAGCGCTGCACAGTAGAAATTTTATCTGCATATAAACCAATGACACCCTGCCCTATCACTATGGGCAAATTCGGCATAGCCCGAACCAAGCAGCCCCCTATTAATTGGCGGAGCCTTTGTAAAGAAAAGCCTGCTGCTACCGAAACAACGACAGTGTGTTCTGTTACAAATTTTGCATAATAGGGCGCAACCTTTGAGAGAAGTTGCGGTTTCACAGCAAAAATAATCGCATCAGGCCGATAATTATCCGCAAGCAATTTAACATCACAGACAAAATTCGGTAGCTGCGGACAATGGGGAGAAACAACCATTAACTCAATCAGATCATCCTTTGACCAAGGTGTGGCTAAAGCACTTCCCATACAGCCATATCCTACCAGAAGAACTTTCATGCTTTGCCTCGAATTTCTAAAGACAGCAAATCAATATCACCCGGACTTAACGGAATATGGTTTTGGATTTTTTGAAAGCCAGGGTAAAATAAATCAAATTCTGAAAACATCACAAAACTAATTTCTTTAATTTTTTCTGTACATTCATCATCCGTATTATAAAGATGAATTACATGCCTGTAGTTGATGGCTCCATCTTCTAATAAATCAAAATGTCCCATCCACAAGCGCTGGTTAGCGGCAATAATGAATCGGAGTAAGTCGATATTATAGGGCTCCTCAAATCGAAGATCTGTACAAAAAACAATGTATAAGGCGCCAATCGGCTTTTGCCAAATAAAATGAATTTGGTAGACACACCACTTGCCATCTGCAATTGCGACAAACTCATTGTCATCAACCCAATCAGTCTCCCAGCCAAAATCAGCAACCATATTTTCAATATCAACAAGAAGATTCATGTATATTTCCCAACAATAAATCGAAACAGTTTGACTATTTTTCTTTACTTTATATAAAAAAATCAGTATATTGCTCTTAATATTTTGAGAAAATTCTCAAAACGTCGTGATTAATAAGCTATCTGCCAAGGGGTGGCGAAAACAAAGCACCCCTCAAAAAAAATTTTTTTCACGATGATTAAATTAATTTTAACCAATTCTCGCTAAATTGGAATTAGAAATCAAGTTTTACAAGGTGTGACCATGAAGGAATCTTACTTCAAATCAGTCGTCATGATCGAGCGTTTACATAGATTATTCCTCGATGTCGTTCGTACTGAACTCGACAGATTAGATATTCGCGACATTAATAACGTCCAATGTCTTGTGCTTTATAATATAGGTAAAGGTCAAGTAACAGTTGGGGAACTTACCAACCGGGGCTATTACCTTGGATCAAATGTTTCATATAACCTGCGCAAAATGGTTCAGAATGGTTATTTGGTACAAGAACCATCGGCGCACGATCGTCGCTCAAGCCACGTTCGTTTATCTCCTAAAGGAGTTGAATTGCATAGCAAACTCGACTCTATCTTTAAAATGCATGCGGACTCCCTTAAGACAGTTGGCATTCAAGATGACCATGTCAGTCTCTTGGATGAAACGCTGCACCGTCTGGAGACATTCTGGACAAGCTTAATGAAGGGCGAAGCGCGGCGATAACTGTAACCGTTCGGTGCTTTTTATCAGGGGGGTGAAAACCCCCCCTTTTTACTGAACGGTATAGTAATTTTGTTTCATCTTTTCCTCAAAAATAAAAATTTATTCACAGTAGTTTTCTCTTGACTCCTTTATAAATCAACTACTTTACAAATTCCCAACTATTTTACGAAAAGTCCTTACTTTCTGCGCCTTTCACGCGTTTGCTCAAAAAAACAGCAACTAGTTTTTAACCCAGTCCATCCGTCATATCCCCCATCATCCCAACAGCATATCCACAAAGTTATCCACAGGTTTAGTGGATAAAAATTAATACTTTGTTAACCATTTAAAAATACTCTTATTTTACCTGAAAAAGGACACTCTTTAGCTTGTAGCTCATATTTTTATCACTAAGCACAGAGAATGTACCTAAAGGCTGATGGGCAGACAAGAAAGGTGCTAATACTTTATCCAAGGAACCCTTTAGAAAGATACTAACAATGGTTACGTGGGGATAGGTCATGAGCAAACGACCGAGGAGGTAACCTCATGATGCCCCCAAGGCTCTAAGGATATGCTAGAGGGAGTTTACGCCGTCCTCTAAGAGCGATAACTATGAGGGGACTTTAATAACAGAAAGAGAGCTTGAATGAGGTGAATTGGGTCAGCATGAGCCCCGCGCGACATTTCCAGAAAATCTGAAACAGACTTCTGAACTTTTAACCAATGCTCGACAGAGGCGCTTTGGCATAATTGATTAATCTTATCGGATAGCTCCGTATTGGTGGGAATACCGACTGAGCCCAAAACCAATTGGCGAACCAACCATGTTACCAACTCTGGAATACGGTCCGTCCGACTATCTTTCTTATCAAGACCACTACAAAAGGCAACCAGAGACTGCATTCTTCCTTGACGCACATCTTGAGCAACGCCAATGATTTGCCTTAACAGGTCAATAACGTCGATGCTTTTGAGGGCCATATATCCCCCAATACTTCCCCCTGAGACCTCAGTCAATAACGTCGACTCTTGCCCCATTCCTAACTCTTTAAGATCCGACTCCGTTAAAGACTGCAACGGCAATACACAACACCGAGATCGTATGGTTGGCAAAATAGCTCCCAGCGAATGACAAACCATGAGGAAGACAAGTTGCTGAGGGGGTTCTTCTAGAATCTTGAGGATGGAGTTAGCTGCATTTCGGTTTAATTCATCAATCGCATCAATAATGACCACACGCCAGCCAGGAACAGCAGATGATTGACGGGCAAAATCCGATAAAGCGCGTACTTTATCAATCTTGATATCTGCCTCGAGCTTGCCATCGGCATCGGCAGACCGTTCTAAAATAAAGAGATTGGGATGAGCCTTTTGATCAATCAATCCATGATAAAAGGCGGTATTTTCTGAGTCAGCAGCCAGCAGATACCGTGCAAACTGATAAGCCAGTGTTGCCTTGCCAATTCCCAGTTGCCCCGTTAACAACCAAGCGGGATGTAATCGCCCAGACACATATTGATCCTGCAAGCGCTGAAGAGATTGCGCATGTCCAACCAATTTTTTTTGTAACCGAGGATGAACAGAGAGGTCAATTGACATAATAAGAATTCCTTAAGAACTTTCCCTTAAAATAAACCTATAACGATAAATGAGGCAAGCATGTGGTTCTTTATTTTTTCAATATTTATGGCTGAGGCCAAACAAATGAGTCCATCCTTATCACGGCAGGACTGTCAGCGTTTAATTGTCAACCATAAACCAAACAATTCTGCCGAGTATGAAGCAGGCGTCAATAGCAGCGACAATCCAGTTGTTCCGCCAAATCTTCCCGGTAATAAACCATACGGTTTGGGCGATAAAGTTACTATACCGCTAGAGTTACCCTTAAAAGATTTCGCGCCTGAGTTTGCTATACTGCCCCTAGTTTAGAAAAGAGTTGAAATAAAGGAGTGTTTTTGTTGAATTAAGCAAAAGGAAGACAAAAATGCAGCGACGACAATGGACAAGTGAGAAGAAGACCCTGATAGTTCTTTCAGGCTTAAAAGGCCAA
>JAIBEV010000005.1 GCA_019459505.1 Candidatus Paracaedibacteraceae bacterium
GACACTATTTGGTACTGGCTATGCGCTATACGCATCTTATCTGAACAGCAACAGGTCTGTTGATATAGATTGAAGCTCATTATGAATTAAGGATGAGCCTCAAAGCTTATGGCTCAAAATAAGAATAACAAGGAAAAAACCCTATGACCTCTCTCACCTCTTTCCATCATCGGTTCACAGCCTGCTTAACCCTAACTTCTTTTCTGATGTCTACCCTTTCACCTTTGCAAGCTGTATCCATGGAAGACCCTGGAAAAGAAGATATCTTCAGTGCAACGTCTCAAGGTTCTGTTAAGGTCAACTTTTCTCTTTCTAGTCTGGATGACTTACTTGCCGCTGATGAGAAAGATTTAAAACAGAAGATGGAGGCCGTTTGTAAACACCAACATCAGCAAGAGGCTACCTCGCCTCAAGCCAGCCTGACAGGGACAGGCTTGGGGGTTTACCCTCTTTCTCAAGAGAGAGCTTTAGAACTCTTAGGCCTTGATCAGTATGGCCAAGAAGTTAAAAATAATAGCAACCCTGGCAGTCATCCCGTTACAAACTTCCCAGAAGGAGTTCATCTCAAGCATAACCGAAAAGGAGATTCTTTAACTCCGGCGCTAGAGAAAGCAATCTATCTCTTCCAAATGCTTCTTGTCGGGGAAGGAATTACACCGTCAACCTTTTTGGTGCTCAAGGATGTGATGCAGTATCCTTCTTCTAGTTCATCTTCCTCAAAGCCTCAGACCCTTACTCCCACCACTCACCTTATTCAAGCCTCTCGCACGGCCAAGGGCATGAGCCTCCTGGCCTTCTTTGAGGCTGTTGAACAAGGCCACCATACCTGGCAGGACCTTGACCCCCAAAACTTCAGTGCTCAGATCCTAACGAGCTTACTCATTCATCCTTTTGATGCTCGCTCGGATAATTTTATAATTGTGTTTGATGAACACGGTAAAGGCCATATTGTCGGCATTGATAATGACAAAGCTTTATCGGAGCCTATTATAAGGCAGGTATCCGGTCATCGCGTGGCACACTATACCGGCAATAAAAACATTCTCTACTGTTTACAAGAGCTCATGGCGCAAAAGATCCACCCGTTTATGGTCGATCGAATCCTCGCTCATCATCCTTATGTCTTGGTGTTAAAATGGTTGCAGAAGCTTGAGGAGGCTAATGCCCAGTATCAAGCCTTAAGCCAGAGTAACCTTTTAACCCGAGAGGATCTAGAAAGTCTTGAAATTCCTCTTTGTCTAGCCCCAGGCAAGGCTTTACAGTTGGTTGATCAGTTGGAGCACATGCAAGCTTATCTGAGAAGTACCCCGCAAGGCCTAGCTCATAACCAGCTCTTTGAGTTTCTTCATCCTTTGCTATATCATCACTATCAAGCCTTAAGTAAGGATTTCCCCAATCCGATCAATGCAATCAGCCGTATCTTTCCTGGGCGAAATAAAGAAAAGAGTCTGCAGCAAATGCTCCCCCTCACTGCTCGGCTGAAGAATGGCATGCCTATCTATAAAGCTTTACAGAAAGAAACAGGGCGTCGTCTGGCCCATAAGGATTGTACCCAATCAATTAATCAAGCAGCGGAAGATCTGATCAAACAGTGTAATCTCAGCCTTTATGAGTCGACCCCTCATCATCAAGCAGAGCTCCTCCTTATAGCAGGGCAAACGTTTTCTCAAAGCCTTGAGTATGCCCATTCCAGCTGGAAAGAAGGTCCGTGGATTGAGAAAATCTTCCGTGGACAGATGCCCGCAGAGGTTTTGTCTGTGCTCCCTTCCTTAGGTCTTAAGATAGCAACAGGGGAAGACAGCCCGCTATTACACCAAGCAATAGAGCGCCCTAATGCCTGTGACCTTATTGATCAGCTCCTGTCCCAAGGCATCAATATTGACCTCCCTGATCAAAAAAACTGTACAGCTTTAGAATTGGCTATGGAAAAACGTCTTTATCCGGTGGTCAATCATCTCATTACTAAAGGCTCTAAACAGGTTTGGGTAAAAGTGGCGCTTGAGTATTTTAAAGTGTTAAACCCAAAGGATAAACATTCGCATGATTGCTTTAAACAGCTGGAAACTAGGAATCCTGAGCTGTTATGGCAAAGAAGCTTGGATATTCTTCTCCCGAAATCTGGCAAAGTTAAAACTATTCAAGGCGCTAGTAGTGGCCCACGTATTTTATCCGACGAGCTTAAAAGCCAACTCTTTGACGCTGCAGGACAATTTATCAACATTAATACTTACGGTCGCCGCAGCGTAGGGCAACTCTATAAAGATGGATACTACTTATACCTTAAACAATATCCAGAATTCCCCGGGACTGAACAAGGGGTCAGTCTTTTATTGCATCAGTTGGTCAGCCATGGTGCTCCTCAGGGTGAGTTGTTCTATATGAATGGCATTCCTTATTATGTCTCTCAAGAAGTCAAAGGATCTACCTTACAAGATATTTTATACAATCGACAGCTCAAAAGGGTTCACCGTCAAGTACATGTCGATCAGTACTTAAAACAACTTGACCCTAAAGCACTTTCTGAGATGATCCTCATGACCATGCTCATCAACCCGGAAGATGGGAAGCCGGATAACTATATTGTATCCCCTATTACCAAGGATCAATATTGTCTGGTGGGAATTGATAATGATCATGCGTTTGGGCCGGATGTTGCTCGAGAAGAGCGCGGAGTTATTCCGCAAGTTAAATGTGTATTGTATTGCCTTGACCAAATGCTTGATCCCATCCATCCTGAAGTCTGGGAAAAGTTCCGAACCATTGACAGTGCCCAAGCCCTAAAAAGATGGTTGATGCAACTTTCCGCAATCAACAAGGATTATATCAAGCTTTTCCCTGACCCAGCTCATGCCAAACACTTACTGACTCAAAAGGATAAGGAAAGCTTTATTGGGGTGGCTTTTACCCCCTTAATGTTAAGCAGGCTTTATGAGAAGTTTGTCCGCTTGCAACATGTCTTGTCGAAAAAGGATTCCGGCCTGACTCATTTAAAGGTGCTCCAAGAGGTTGAGCCGCTGCTCCATCATCGCTACAGTCGAGGCTTTGAAAGAGAGTGGCCCTTGGATAGAGGAAACCGGATCTGGCAACGCTTTATCACCATAGACGGGCCCTACTATGGTCAAAGCAAGGAGGGGGTCCCCTTGAGCAGTCATAGCATGGCCAGCTTCTTTACCTCACTGAAGATCCCCTTCAAGCAAGACCTCATCGATAGTGTACGCAAAGGCGAACACCTAGGAGCTGACTTAGCTTTACGCGAGTTAGAAGCCATGATTCAGGAGATGAATCAGCTGATTGTCGGTACAGGCTTAGAAGACTTCAACAACCTTAAGACCGATAAACAGCGGGTCAAATTCCTGCGCAAATTAAACTTTAGCAGCATGAGCTTGCCAGAGCAACGTGCTTGGATAGAAGCCCTTGCCCAACTAGAAGCGCCTCGTATCTTAAGCTTAAGAGATTGTGAAGCTCTAAGAGATGAGAATTTTACTGGCGAACCTGTAGCCGTTTCTCCTCTTAACCCACCTCAAAAGCTCACTTTTTTACAGTGGATTATGGGGCAATCAAATCCTATAATACCTATTTTAAAGTCTCTTCCTTTAATTGAGGTGAAAAACTTAAGGAAGCTCGATGTTTCAGGCTGTCAAAATTTAACACAAAAATCTATTACTTACATCCTAGACTCAGCTTCTGCTTTGGAAACACTTAACTTGAGTCATCTACCAAGCCTAAGCTTCTTAGAGCTATCCAATCTAAGTTTGAAATGGCTCAGTGTTGAAGGATGTAGCAACTTAGAAGACCTCAATATCAAAGCCCCTAGCTTAAGTACCTTAATTGCCAAAGGTTGCTCACCACTTAAGAGATTAGAGTTTGACATACCAACTCTTAAAATCTTAGACTTACAAAACCTCAATGCATTAACGGATGCAGTGCTGGATGAGCAGCTCCAAAACTGTCCTCAGCTAAAAACTCTAAAGCTTGAGGGATGTCATGGAATTAGCTTTAAAACAATGAGAAAAAAAGCGCCTCTCTATCCTATAAGCGCTTTTACAAACCTATCTTCACAAGTTCGAGCAAAAATCCTTTTACTCTTAGATTCTGATAATAAGATAACACGCTTGACCTTAATCAACCAAGAAATCAATACCAATGAATTAATAGCTTTTACTTTAGCGCTCAAACACAATACAACCTTAACCTCTTTATATTTAGGCTCCAATAAAATTAGTGTGGAGGGCGCTCAAGCTCTCGCTGAACTTCTCAAGGACAACAAAGTCTTAACTTCACTGGAAATAGAGCGGACTCAGCTTGGGACTGCGGGGATTCAGGCCCTTGCCTCTGTCCTTAAATTCAATACAACCTTAACCTCACTCAACTTAAAAGGAAATAAAATTGGCGATTGGGGTCTTCAAGATCTTAGCCCAGTTCTTAAGGACAATACAGCCTTAAAATCGCTCGAGTTAGAAGGAAATGAAATTGGCTATGAGGGCGCCAAGGCCCTTGCTTCTTCCCTTAAATTCAATACAACCTTAACCTCGCTCAACTTAGAAGAAAATGAAATTGGCGATGGGGGCACCCAAGCCTTCGTCACAACTCTTAAGGACAATAAAACCTTAGTCTCGTTTCACTTATGGTGGGATCAAATTTCGGAAGAGCACATAGAAATAATTGACAAATTACTTGATCGCAATGAAAAATTAGCTGCCTCATCACAAGCTTCCAAGGAGCCTGCTTACGACTCTCGAGGCTCTTATGCAGAAAGTGCAGAACAGGTACTGGTAAAAGTGGCAGGAGCTTCAGATGAATCTAGAAACCGATTTTTGGGGGAGGCAGAACCAAAAGAAAGTCAAGTAGAATACTTACTCAGTGAATCTGAAGAAGAGGTTTCTAAAGATCTTGCTTCTTCTGAAGGCACTTTCTTCTATAGTTCCTCCAGTCAACCTTCTTCTCAGGAAGCGCTATTTCTTGACAATCAACGCTCTGACAGAGAGGCCGATACTCTTTATGTCGGTTTCAGTTTAGATGGTGGGGGACTATGTACCTATATGACCGCCTACAACCTGCAAAAACTTGAAGACTATGCCGGCAAGCCACTCTACCAGCTGGTTGATTATATGGGAGGTACCTCTATGGGCGGTATCTTAGCCGTAGGCCTTATGGCTTCAGAAGACAGTTACACACCGTTGTGGACCCCTCAGGGTATGATGGATTTCATGACAACTCAGGGCAGGAAGATCTTCCCAAGCGGCCAAGAAGCCACCAAAGTATGGGATCTGAGCGAAGGGTTAACATCATCTTGTTATCCTCCCAGCCCTTTTGAAAAGGTGCTTAAGCGATCCTTCCAGGATCTGCGGTTCAGTGATGTCCTGGTACCAACCCTGGTCACTGCCTCAAGACTTTACCGAAAGGATGATCAGGTTAAATCACAGCTCCATATTTTCGAAAGTGTGGACGCCCAAAGAAATGAGTACCATGACTATTTTGTGCGGGATGTAGCGCGAGCCGCTTCAGCTGCTACCGGTGCTTTCTTACCCGCTTTCTTAAGCAATGTAGAAGGCAAGAACCGGCAAGCCTTTCTCGATGCTGGAATGAGACATAATAATCCTGCTCGCCTTGTTCATGATAGTATGTTGAGATTTTATAAGCAGGAATTATATCCTGCAACTCAAAGCAATATTTTCATTCTTTCAATGGGGGCTGGTCAAGCAGGCCCTTGGGTGGGCCTAAATCCTAAAATTGCCACAATGATAGAGTCAACAAGTGAAGAGATTGACAGAGGCCTAGAAAGATTGTTGGGGCATAGGACTCTCGGGGGTAACTCCCGTGAAGGAAACTACTATCGGCTAACCCCCACTTTAGATCAAGCTATTAGTATGACGGATGCTCGCCCAGAAGTCTTTGAGGTTTTAGAGGAAGCTGCCCGAGCCTGTAATGGTCGGGTGGAAAAACTCGCCCGCATCCTCGCCGAGAATAGAGACCGCAAACATCCAGCGAGCTTATAGATGTGTCGCCACAAAAGAAGAGTAAGAGGTTGAGGGTTCTCTATTCTTCTTATTTCTTTGTCCGTACCCTTGACAAGAAAGGTAGGAAGCCCTAAATATAGAATGTAGGCACAATGTAGCTACAAGGAGGCTAAAATGAGAACAGAAACTGTTAGGACCCGCGTTGATCCAGAAGTAAAGCAACGAGCTACACTATTATTCAGGAAGCTTGGCTTGACGATGAGTGATGCTTTGAACTTATTTTTGCACCAATCTATTTGTGAAGAACGGATACCGTTCGACATTAAACTTCCTAATGCAGAGACTCTTGAAGCAATAAAGGCTGCACAACGAGTAGACGTTAAAGAAACGAGTCGAGAAGAAATAAGAAAGATATGGGATGAAGCCAAAGAAGATCGTTCTGACCAATAACTTTCAAAAAGACTTAAAGAAAATTGCAAGGTCAGGAAGATATAGCTTGAAGGATTTAGAGCTGTCTTAGATCTTCTTCAACACGGTACTGAGTTGCCTAAAAAGTATAGGGATCACATTCTCATTGGAGAATGGGAGGGATACAGGGAATGCCATATCCAGCCTGATTGGTTGCTAATTTATTCCATTACAGAGCATGAAGTCATTCTCGTTCGTACGGGATCCCACAGTAAATTGTTCGGGTAATTGAAAGGATATCAATTTAAACAAACAAGTCTAAAAGAATTAGGGTTATTTTAGAAATTCTGTTGCTTGCGAAGGCGATACAAAGAGCTAGTCTTATTTCTTGTAATTAATTAAGCCCTTAAAGCAATTCCTTGAGACAGGATTAGATAGAGCCCTAGCACCCTACTTTTAATTTAAAATAAAAGAGGAAAATTTATAATAATTTTCAACTTTATTAATCGATAAATTTTTTCTTAACTGTGTAAGGTTTTAGGTTGACCACCCTCTCATCGAGTATTGATTAAGTTTATAATTCTTAAGCATTCAACTTTCTGAGAGGGTGGGTCCAGGAAATCAACAATAAGATAAGATTTAAGAAATTTACACGCTCAACAGTTATTAAAAACTCTTAAAGGTCAACCTTAAGGGCGTTAAATAAGACCATTAAAGAGTAATAAGCTCATGAAAAATTTGGATTCTCATTTATGTAAAGTAGCATCTGTTTTATACGGATTAATCATAACTTCTCCCGGTATTGTTGTGGCCCATGATCTTAAACCTTTATCAGGGTCATTTGATGAGACAGCCATAATGGCGGCTGTGGATCGAGGGGACCTGTCGTATGTTACGACCGCCCTCAGTCAGGGGCTTCCTTTACAGAAAGTGGACCATAAAGGGCGGTCTCTTTTAGAAAGGGCATGTGCTCGAGGCTATAAAGACTTAGTGGTTGCCTTTCTTGGCGCAGGAGCCGACGTCAATTATCAAAACCTTCAAGGGTATACAGCTTTGTATTGGTCGTGCCAAGAAATGCATTTCGAAGTAACCTCTCTGCTCCTCTCTCAGGGAGCTGACCCTAATCTTATTCCCCCCCAAGGTCTCTCGCCTCTTTACATTGCCAGCAGGAATAATGATGGACGGGTAATCAGCTTATTATGCCAAGCGGGTGCCCATCTTTCCTTCACTTCCCCCAGTCGGGAAACGCCTTTATGGATTGCTGCTAAAAAAGGACACCTTGAGGCCTTAAAACTATTGCTGGCTCAAAGCCACTTAAACGTAGATACAGCTGACCTTATTCATCAAGGGGATGATAAAGGAATATCGCCTCTTTTGATCGCCTGTTACCAAGGACACACTGAAGCAGTCTCTTTCCTGCTGAAGCAGGGGGCCAATCCTAACCAAGCCCGTAACACAGGAATTACACCGCTTATGGTAGCCTGTGCTCAAGGACATGAAGAAATGGTTCAGCAGTTATTAGGTCGAGGGGCAGACGTCCTGCAACGAGCCAGTGCCCAAGTTGGCGGGGGCACAGCCCTTGATTATGCACAACAGCATCAGCATGCTAAGCTTCTGGCTCCTCTTAAAGCTGCACAATTTCAGCAAGAGGAAGAGCAGATTTTCCAGTCTTTAAAAGAATTCAGAACTCTCTCAAAATCCTCTAAGGTTAACCCTCAACTCCAAGAGGCCCTTGCTTCTTTAAAAGCCTACTTCAAAGAGGGAGGAGAGGCTTGGAGTGCGGTTATCCCCACGACCAATCTTGAAGTGACCCTTAATCCTTCCGAACAGCAAGCTTTACAAAAGGTCGATCAGATTATCGCCGATTATAATCAAAAATACGGCCAATCCTTAGCAGCTCTTTCCCGCTTTGCTCAGATGCGCCAGAAAGTATCTAAGGCCGTCACCAAGGCTTTTCAAGTCACCAAAGAAGCAGTCCAAGGCCCCGAGATTAACTCTGTCCTCAGGCTGCAAGAAACAGTGAATGAGGCTTATGGCCAGCAAATCCTTAAGCTGGATCAAGCGCGCCTTGAAGAAAACCATAAGCAGCGATTAGCAGCTTTATGCCTAGCTCACCAACAGCAAGAAAAAGAGCTTGAACGCCAGCAGGAGGACATAAGGGCACAGCTTAAAGCTGCTCCCCAGCGCCGTCTAGAGCTACGCTTACAGGAAAAAGAGATAGCCACACAACTTGTAGCAGAAGAAGAGCAGTATCATGTCACCTTGGCACGGTTACAGAACCCTCTCCACAGTGCCTTAGAGGATTTTTATGATTGGAAGCGGACGATCTTTTATAATTTTACTAAGGTCCACTTTGGCACTTATTTAATTACCTACGAAGCCTTGGCCTTAGGGACTGTGGCGCGTCATCCTGAAGCCTACGAGCACATCCTAGAAGGAACAACGACCCTGGCCTCAATGGTCAGTGATGCTTTTTTGCCCTTGGGTGGGCTCTTGGGCAATGTAATCGGGACTGTCACTCAAACAGGGGTTGAATTGTATGCTGATAAGCAGATGCGCTTGAAAGCGGCCAAGATTGGCAGCCTTTATGGACATCGGGGCTTGGAAGGAATGGTTGAGCTCTCTCAAGAAATGGCCAGAGGCTTACTTTATCGATTGAAAGAAGCTGTCCTCCCTCTCACTCCTGAGAGTTTAGAAAAGCTAGCTAAAGTTGCCACCACCCAAATGATTGACTATGCTCTCAAGCAATGGGAAGACAATGACCAGCACGTTATAACCGCCTCGGATCTCCTGTTGCGCAGTACTCAGCACCAACCGTCCTGGTTTACCGTTTTAACTCAAACAGCAACCTTAGAAACAGAAGATGGGCATCCTCTTGATGGTTGGGCTTTACTCACCCAAGCTCAACAGATTCAGCTTGACGAGGGACGCTTTAAAAGAGCAGCCCGATCCTTTGCTAAACAAGCTCGAAAAAATGGTGCTAACTTTATGAGCTATGCCCAGACAGGCACCACCATGGTCGCCGGCTTTGTTGGATTTTAAGTATGCTCTTATAACCTTTATCCCCCCTTTAACAACCCCTCCTTGAAAGGAAATAAAATATGATAAACAAATTATCCCTTAAGCCTCCGCGTCACTCTCTTATAAAGCGAACATCGACAAGCTTAGCTTTTCTGAGCGCCTTATTAGCAACCTCTACCGCTTTTGCTTATGAGCCAGAGGAAGGACAAGCTCCTGCGTCTAACCCTTATAGCTTAGGCAATGATTGGGAAGGGAGTTCGGAAATAATCCCTTCCTTTAGCACTATATATAGAGGCCCCCGTGGTTTAAGTACAACAGAACCTCTCCGTCCTTCTTCTCAAGCCCAAGCTCTAACAGCAGGAGAAGAGGAGGCCGAGGAGGCTGAAAACTTACCATATGGCTATACGCTTGAGGGGGCCCCAGCAGCAGAACCAACATCTGCCTTTGAACAACACTTACAAGACCCAGCGCGCCTTAAAGCGACCTTGGAAGCAGCAGGTATTGACCCGACAGAAGATAATATAGCGTCACGGTTCTGGGAAGAAAAAGACTTGTATATACGCTTGGTTAATAACCAGCATGGGACGTTGTTAAATCTTATTCAAACCTCTTTCACTCAAACCAAAAGCCTGCTTATTTTTGATGCTCTAAGAGAAACCCTCAGTGTCCAGCGCCTCAATCTCTCCAAGTGTCAGATTCCTTTACCTTACTTCTTGGCCCTAGGAACGGCTTTAAGTTTAAATACGTCTTTACAAGTTATCGACCTACAACAGGCTACATGGCCAAACCAAGACATTACCCTTTTAGGATTAATTTTACAAAATAATCGATCCCTCCAAGAAGTTATCTTTTCTGCGAACTTAAATCTTAATGAAGCAGCCTTGCAGTCTTTCTATAAAATGATAGAAAGTAATCGGCATCTTCGTTTAATCCGTTGGTCTCAAGAGGCCTTTAAGCCTCTAAAAACTATTGCCCGTACAAATCCTGTGGCTATGGTGCATTTAGGGGTCTCTTACCTGGAAAAGGTTATGGCACCACAATTTGACTTTCTTCCTGTATCTTTATCTCCCTCATTAGACCCTGTGAAGGAGGCTATTGCCTTATTCACTAAAGCGGATAAGATTAACCATCCGCTTGCCAGTTATGAATTGGGCAAAATTAAAGAGGCTCAGCAGCAATTCCCAGAGGCTCTCAAATGGTATCAGCGATCAGCTGATCTGGGTTATGCAGCCGCTCAATATAAAATAGGCGAATATTACCGAGCTGTTTGGCCCCAAAAGGAACCTGTGCTCCCCACTGCTGATTATGGTCAAGCCCTTGAGTGGTTTCACAGAAGCGCCAAACAAGGCTACGCCCCAGCCTTGTATCGCCTTGGTCGGCTCTATGAAGCAGGCCGTAGTGGATCTGTTTCGCTTAGCAAAGCGGGGGACTATTTTTACGAGGCAGTCATTCGAGGCTATCCAGAAGCCTTCGTCGCCCTGGGCGGCTTATGCGGGAACCCTAGCTATGAATACGCTGATGAAACTATGGCTAAGTATTATCTAGAATGGGGCAAGAAATTCCCGGAGGTTAGTTTCCAGGCTGAACGCCTGCTCAAGTTCCCCAGTCAAGGGTAACGCTTAGAGAGACCCTAAACTGATATAAGGGGTGAATAATGGATAGACGGATGATTTTAAAGATTAACAGATCGCAGACAAGCTTTCCCTTAAGTCTAGAATTTGTAAGGTCTTCCATTATTCCCTCTTCGCCTTTCCCGCTGCTTTTACTACAAAACCGCAGTTTTAGAACCACCCCCTCAATAGAACGATTAACTTCTACAACCAATTTTAGCGAGCAGCAATCCTTAAGCCGAAAGAGATGTCCATGACTGCTTTTAGTTTATTACCTAACCGTAAAGCCCTTTCTACTCAACGAAGCAAAAAATCTTGGCTCGCAAGTCTTCTTCTTTTACAGGTGTTTACTTATCCTCTCAACGCTATGGACGACCCCAATGCTTCTTCACCGCTAGCCAGTAAAAAGCAGCTAGACGACTTAAGGGAAGGAATGGTTGAATCTTTTCCCACCTCCCTCCCTTCTTATGATCATGCTTCCCCGAAAGAAGACCATGCTGAACGCAAAGCTTTATTTGATAAGATTATTCAGGTCACCCAAGCCGAGTATGACTGGCCTTACCATGTGAAGAAAAGCCTAGAGCAGTTTATCCCTACCTGCCAAGATCCTGATCTGCAGAAAAACCTAGAGACT
>JAIBEV010000142.1 GCA_019459505.1 Candidatus Paracaedibacteraceae bacterium
GATTTACGGGAATATCTATGCTGTGGCTGCGCAGAGCAGACAAGATAGTTTTGGCGAATCCTGATAACTACTGGGCAGTTCCATCATCAGTGCACAATAGGGTTACGGTTTCTCCAGCTATTGGCTTGCAAGATTTTCCGATCGGGAATCCTCGCACTTCCATGTGTGAATCGGGCTCAATTAGACTTATATTTGTAGGTAGATTTCTTGGCTGGAAGGGAGCATGGCTAGCAATCGAAACACTTGCTACGTTAAGAAACCGAGGACTCAACGCACATATGACACTAATGGGAGAAGGAGCTGAGTTCGAAGCTTTAAACAATAGAGGATCTTTGCTCGGAGTTAAAGATTCAATTAGCTGGCTTCCGTGGAAACCACGTAGTGAAGTGGTCCAAGTTTTTGACAACAATGACATTATGCTTTTTCCAAGCCTCCACGATTCGGGAGCTATGGTTGTTCTTGAGGCGATGGCAAGGGGTTTGCCCGTTGTTTGCTTGAAGTCGGGGGGGCCTGCAATGTTTGTCAGTCCAGATTGTGGTCACGTTGTTGCAAATGATCTAAGCGTCGCACAAACTATCGAACAGCTTGCAAATGGAGTTGAGCATATTGCCTCAGACAAATTTCCACGATATTCTCAGAACTCAATATCAGTCGCCAACAATTGGATTTCAGCAAATATCGTTCGACGTATTTATCAGTAGATCAATCGCCCGTGCAATACTTTCCCAGTCAATCGCCAAAGAGAGATGGCGCGAGCCTTCAACGCTTTGAGAATTTCACTCTCCTGACTATTTTGCTTTATTGCGGAGCATGGAACGTAACTCGGCAGGTAGGCGGCGCCGCTCTATTAGCGATTCTCATTGCAATATCTTTACCATCTGTAAAGAGGAACATCATTGCGCACATGAAGCACTACGGCGCTTATTTTGCAATAATATCAATCTACGCAACGCTTTCGCTAATTGACATTTTACCTAAAGGATGGACGTCAATTCATGAAAATAGTGCGATACCTCAACAAATTGCAGGGTACGTTGCTCTACCTATTTTCGCAAGCCTCTTTCTAAATCAAATCAAAAGCGGGCTACTTAAGAGCGACAAGACAGTCATTTTTCTATTGATTTTTCTTAGATGCGTTGCTTGCATTTCTGACTATTTTATTTTGGACAGAAATCCACTAATTAGATTTTTCACATTTGACGCCCTGAATAACACTGACGGCATTTCAATTGTTTTATTGCTTCATCTCATTCTGAAAAGTAAACGTAAAATGCTACTTGGCATGACTTTTTCTTTTCTTTTGCTACTAACAGCCGGAAATCAATCTATCGCAATCGCAGCTGTTTTGCTAATGATCACCTTATTTCAAGGAAGACGCAACTATATTCATATTCCGTTCGTAATTTCCATCAGCATATTTTGCATCGTTGCGCCATATTATGCAGAGAGCTTCCTTGATATCGATGGAAATACAGCCATTCGCGCTATGTTCTGGGGCGATGGCATTGAGCTATTCGTTCAATCCAACTTTTTCGGAATTGGATTTGGAACAGAGTCAATAAAAAATTTCTACCCAATTATTGGTGAAAATTGGTCGCTAGAGGACACCGAGTCAGGAAAATTAGTTTTTATTGGTCTACACAA
>JAIBEV010000162.1 GCA_019459505.1 Candidatus Paracaedibacteraceae bacterium
TTATTCCATCCAGGCTTAAAGAGGAGGAGGCAACATTATGAGTTAACCTATAAATAAGTCACCTTAAAGTTGATCAATCCTGTGTCAATTTTAAATCGGTGTTTGCTTCAATTCTGTATCAGTTTTATTTCGGCGTTGACAACAATCCTATCTCTCTGTTTTTTATGAATTAAATTATACTCTAACTGAACTTTATGTTGTAAATCTATATAATAAAAATAATTAGATATCGTCCCCACTAAAATAAATATTATAGGCAACATTAATATACATATAATTTCAAAAAAATTATTTATAGAGATACTATCTTGAAGAAAATTTATCTTAAGGAGCATTAATATAAAAGAAAACAGTTGTACAAATAAAAACGCTACTATCATTAAAATGCCATAGCTAAAAATTGCTCCTAGCGAGACAAGTATTGAAGTAAGATACATCTTTCGATAGAGCATCCAAGTAGTATTAAAAAAGCAAGCAGCCCAATTCCAAGTAAAAGTTTTACCGGATGCTATTTTAGTAAATGCTTTTTCATAAAACTTATTACGTTTTTCTTTTCTAACAGAAGAAGTATTCGGATAAGAAGCCAACTCTATAATCTTTTTTAATTCATCTTCATTCATTATAATCGCCTTAAAGGATAAATTTTATTACTATTTTTTTACAATAATCATTAAGGAATATTGCTTACTATACTAACCACTTATCATACTGTTTTATTGGGAAAAATCAAAAGATTTCGGCTTTATTAGCGAAAGAATAATAAAAGCTCTCCTATCCTCGACAGAAGGATCCAGGGTAAGCCATTCGAGGGCCTCCCTGGTTCATAACTTACTCTACGATCAAAGCTCCATCCTTTTCAGTGACATTAACAGTTGCCCCCTCCAACAGTTCTCCGCTCAGAATCTTTAAGGCCAGAGGATCTTGAAGATTGCGTTGAATCACCCGCTTTAGGGGACGAGCACCATAGACAGGATCATAGCCCGCTTCAGCCAACCATTCTGAGGCCTTATCGTCCACATTGAGGGTGATCTTCCGCTCTGCTAATCGCTTAGCCAATTGCGCAATTTGGATCTTAACAATATAAGCCATATTGGCGCGACTGAGTCGATGGAAGATTAAGATTTCATCGAGGCGGTTCAGAAATTCCGGTCTAAAAGACTCCCGAACCACGCCCATCACTTGGCTGCGTACCTCGGGTGTAATATCCTCACTGGCATGACTGGCCAAATACTCAGCTCCTAAGTTAGAGGTCAGGATAATGACGGTGTTCCGGAAATCAACGGTCCGCCCCTGACTATCGGTCAAACGCCCTTCATCAAGCACTTGCAAGAGCACATTAAAGACATCAGGATGAGCTTTTTCAACTTCGTCAAACAAGATGACTTGATAAGGGCGTCGGCGTACAGCCTCTGTCAGAGCACCCCCTTGTTCATAACCGACATAACCAGGAGGGGCTCCAATCAATCGAGCCACCGCATGCTTTTCCATGTATTCCGACATGTCGATGCGCACCATATTCGTTTCATCATCAAATAAAAACTCTGCCAGCGCTTTAGTCAATTCCGTCTTACCGACACCGGTTGGTCCTAGAAACAGGAAAGATCCAAGCGGCCGATTGGGATCTTGCAAACCCGCTCGCGATCGGCGAACGGATTGAGCCACCGCTTTGACAGCTTCGTCTTGACCAATAACCCGCTGTCCTAATTTTTCTTCCATGTGAATGAGCTTGTCTTTTTCACCCGTCAGCATTTTATCGACCGGGATACCTGTCCAGCGTTCAACCACAGCAGCAATATCTTGATCCGTAACCTCTTCACGCAAAGACCGTTTATCCCCGTCCTCTGCCATGGACGATAATCTAGCCTCCAGCCCTGGAATAAGGCCATAGGTGATCTCCCCTGCTCTTGCCAGATCACCACGCCGCTGCGCGATTTCTAACTCTGACCGCAGAGCATCTAACTGCTCTTTAATCTTATGAGTACTGGCAATGCTTTCCTTTTCCGCCCGCCATTCTGCTGTCATCAGGGTCGATTTTTCTTCAAGGTCGGCAAGCTCTTGTTCTAACTTAAGGAGACGCTCTCTAGACGCTGGATCTTCTTCTTTCTTTAACGCTTCACGCTCAATCTTCAATTGAATAATGCGTCGATCCAATTCATCAATATCTTCCGGCTTAGAATCAACAGCCATACGGATACGGCTGGCAGCTTCATCCATCAAATCGATGGCTTTATCGGGCAAAAAGCGGTCACTAATATAGCGATTCGAAAGAGTACAGGCTGCTACAATTGCATTATCACTGATACGAACCCCATGGTGAATTTCATACTTTTCTTTTAAGCCGCGAAGGATTGAAATTGTGTCTTCAACCGTTGGCTCATTGACAAAGACCGGTTGGAATCGACGCGCCAACGCCGCATCTTTTTCAATATGTTGGCGATATTCATCCAGAGTAGTAGCGCCAACACAATGTAACTCACCGCGGGCCAAGGCTGGCTTTAACATATTAGAGGCATCCATAGCCCCTTCAGCCTTACCTGCCCCCACAAGGGTGTGTAACTCATCAATGAATAACACAATATCGCCAGCAGCATTGGCAATCTCATTTAAGACAGCTTTCAACCGCTCTTCAAATTCACCGCGGTATTTGGCCCCCGCAATTAAAGCACCCAAATCAAGCGACATTAAGCGCGTATTCTTCAAAGCTTCGGGCACATCCCCATTGACAATACGCAAGGCTAAGCCTTCAGCAATCGCTGTTTTTCCCACGCCCGGCTCACCAATGAGAACGGGATTATTTTTGGTTCGGCGGGAGAGCACTTGAATTGTTCGACGGATCTCCTCATCACGGCCAATAACGGGATCGAGTTTTCCTTCGCGCGCCACTGCTGTTAGATCCTTGGCATAACGATTTAAGGCATCAAAAGTATCTTCGGCATTTTGAGAGTCAGCCGTCCGTCCTTTGCGGAAGGAAGCAATAGCTTCGCTTAATTTAGAAGCGGTGACACCAGCGGATTCTGCCAAGTGTTTACCAGGATCGATCGAGCAAAGGCCCAGAAATAAAACTTCCGCGGTCACGAACTGATCACGCATTTTATCCGCAGCTTTCTCCGCTACGTCAAAGGCCTTGGCTGCTTCCTGCGCTAAATAAACGCCGCCCGCACCACCTCCTGATACCTTTGGGATTTTACCCAGTTCCGCCTCAACAGCTTGATGAAATTGCTTGACATTACCCCCAGCAGCAGTCACAATTTTTGCCGCCAACCCCTCAGGATCGTCGAGTAATACTTTTAAAAGATGGAAAGGGGTGAGTTGTTGATGTCCTTCACGCACAGCCATCATTTGGGCTGACTGAATCATGCCTTGGGCACGTTGAGTATAACGATCTTGATTCATGGTAACCTCCTGACTTTTTTTGGCTATAGAATAGCACTATTTTACTACAGTAGGTATGAAATTTTATTTATAAAATATTCAAAATAATCACGCAAACAAGGAGCAACTAGAAGATATGACCTCTCCCTCTTCCCTTTAATGCTTAAGCTCTTCCTCTTCTAGATTTTCTTCTATATTAATTATTGGTACCCTGAAAATACGTAATTTTCTCAGAGTCTAATTATTCCTTTCACCCCTCTATTAAAGGGACAATAAATAAAAATAAGGCCTAAGGCCTTAGCTACTAAATAAAGATAAAAATTTTTCTTATTCCATGGCCGATTTCTCTGGCGTAATGCTTTCCTCACCTTTAGGTCGTGGACGACGGCCTGGACGACGCATAGGAGTCTTGACAGGCTCAGGTGTTGACTGGGGTTCAAGCGCAACAATTGTTTTTTCTGCAATTGCTTCTGTCGCACCCTTATCTTCTCTATCCGTTTCTTCTGGAGAGGTTGGTATGGAAGAATGAGATTGATTAGCTTGCTGATGTTCACGATGTTCGCGATATTCATTGAGGATTCGCAAAAAATGATCGGCATGCTGATAATAATATTCAGCCTGTACACGATCGCCCGAACCCATAGCTTCTTTAGCTTGACTCATATACCGTTCGTAATTCTGAGAAGCAACACCATAACGTGGGCGAGATTCAGGGCGTTCGTAAACATTACGATCTGGCGTTGGCCGTCCCCCATTATTATTAGATCGACGAACAGTAGAACCTCGCGAACGATTTCTTCTTAACATTAATAACTTACCTAATTTTCTGAAAACTTGTTATGACCTCTAGGGCCGGCTACGCTCTCAACGCTAAGATTTCTCTCGAAACCGCGACACAGCTATACTCAGTCTAACAACTCTTTTGGCCCTTTGCCAAGAATTTTATTTCCTCTTATTTTTAAAGGAAATCTAAGAAAAAACCAAACACCTGTCTAATTGATTGAAATCTTTCACCTTGACAAGCAAATTGAACCCATTTTTTTGTGCAATAAAATTTACTGCATCGGCTTGTGCGTGACCGATTTCAAAAATAATGATGCCACCATCCTTAAGATAAGGCCGCGCTAATTGCAAAATTACCCTATAATCAGCTAAACCATTATCGGCAGCAAATAAAGCGGTCTCCGGATCATATAATGTTTGACGAGATAAAACTTCGGATCGATCAATATAAGGTGGATTAGCAAGGATAATATCAAATCTGCCCGAGACATTTTCAAACCAGTTGGACTGAATAAATTCGCAACGATCTTGGATTTTCAAAGTCTGAGCATTTTCCTGAGCCACGGCTAAAGCTGCCTCAGAAAAGTCAATTCCCACCCCAGTAGCCGTCGTTAATTCAGATAAAAGGCTTAAAAGCAAACACCCCGACCCTGTTCCTAAATCTAAAACCCGCAAGGGGATTTGATGATCGGGAAGATATTTCAAAGCCGTCTCAATGAGAACTTCACTATCAGGACGGGGATCTAATGTAGCCGCCGTTACTCTGAATTTTAATCCCCAAAATTCTTTATATCCTAAAATTTTGGCCAATGGCTCATACTGACACCGTCGATCCACATAATTTGATAAAGTCTTGAATGCTGTAGAGCTAATTTCAGTCGGCCCATCAAATAACAGCTTTTCTTGAGGGAGCTCTAAAACATGTCCTATCAATAACCGCAATTCACGAACAGGATTTTCAGCGGGACTCCCCTGCATTTTTTCGAGAAGTTTTTTAAAGGCTACTGAAAAATTCATGGTGTAAATTGTTCGCGAATAATCCGGTCGTCCAAATTATGGTCTTCTGTGAAAAGCAGTCGAAAGAATGAATCCGTTACTTGTTCAATATTTACCTGCTCAACGTTTTCCACCATTTGAGAATCTGCAGAGGCACTCACGGCCCGCTCTTGAGGATTTAACACCGTCAGTTTAATCTTAACAGAACTCGGTAACAATGCCCCTCGCCAACGACGCGGTCGAAAGGGGCTAATGGGGGTTAAGGCTAACAAGTTGGCCCCCAAAGGAATAATCGGACCATGGGCAGATAAATTATAAGCTGTACTCCCAGCCGGTGTTGCCACAATTACCCCATCACTCACTAATTCATTCAAGCGAACAATCCCATCAATCTCAATCTGAATTTTGCCAGCTTGAGAGGACTGGCGCATCAAAGAAACTTCATTAATAGCATGATGGACCTGCTCTTCACCCTTAACATCAATGGTTGTCATTCGCAGGGGGTACAGCGCTGTTTCATGGGCATGCTTAACTTTATCAAGCAAATTTTCTGGAGCCACTGAATTCATCAGGAAACCAACAGTACCTGCGTTAACACCAAAGAATGGAGCATTTAAATGTCGCAAATTATGAAGGGCATGCAACATGAAGCCATCTCCACCAATCACAACAATATAATCCGCCTCATCAAGAGGTACCGGCTCTATATATTTTAGAGCTTGGGCTTGAAATTCCTGCGCCTTAGGGTTACGGGATGGAAATAGGGCAATTTTTTGAATGTTCATGGGACCACGTTCAGCCAATTTATAATAATATTATAAACTGTTTTTATAAAAAGACTCAACTTAAACTATTTCTTAGATTTTCCCTTTACTTACCCTGCCTATTTTTTCTTTTTTTATTTTTTTGCAATATAATTCATAAAATTCTGGAAAATTTTTTGTTTTGTTAAGCGTTTCTTAAACGTTATCCCCCAATATTAGAGTTAAAGATGCACTTATACCCAAAGTATGGGAGGGTTAATTAAATGGAAAGTATTCAACATAAATTAGACCGGGTCCGCTCACCACGTGTCCAAATTACTTATGACGTGGAAATCGGCAATGCGATTGTGATGAAGGAATTACCCTTCGTGATGGGAATTATGGCAGACCTTGCGGGTCATCCTGCCGAGGCCCCTGCTCCCCTTAAAACGCGTAAGTTCGTGGAAATTGATCGCGATAATTTTAACGATATTATGGAAAAGATCCGCCCACGCTTGGTCCTGCGCACCGACAATAAGCTCGCCAATGATGGCAGTCATCTGAGTGCTGAGTTGTTCTTCCATAATATGGATGACTTCCAACCCTTAAATGTTGTCAAGCAGATTGCCCCCCTGCGCAGGCTTTATGAAGCGAGAACAAAATTAAAAGACATGCTCACTAAGCTCGATGGCAATGATGTGCTGGATGAGCTGCTCCATGAAGTAATTACTAGCACAGAACAGCAAAATGCTTTGAAAACAGAACTTGGTATGACAGATGACGCAGCAGCTGCAAAAGCTGATACACCTGCAAGCTAAAGAAGGATAAGGGAGAAAAATTATGGCAGACACCACCCAGCCTCAAGCTCAAGAGCAAGTCACCCTCGACGTTTTAATGTCAAAGGGCAAGCTTGCAAAAGACGACACACAAAAACCTTTCGCTCGCGATCTGGTTGAAGAGTTTGTTCGACAAGTTGTTGAACAAGGGAATGTCTTGAGCAATGATACCGTCACATTTATCAATCAACGGATTCAGCAAATTGATGATCTGATCGCTGTTCAACTGAATGAATTCATGCACACCGATGAGTTTAGGACTCTTGAAGGATCCTGGCGCGGTCTAAATTATCTGGTTATGAACTCTGAGACCGGAACACATTTGAAATTACGGTTGATGACAGCCACAAAACAAGAACTTTTGGATGACTTGGAAAAGGCCATTGAATTTGACCAAAGCACCTTGTTCAAGAAAATCTATGAAGAAGAATATGGGACCTACGGCGGCCATCCTTATTCCTGCTTAATCGGGGATTATGAATTTACCCGTCATCCCATGGATATGGAATTGCTCTCTAAGTTATCTCAGGTCGCGGCAGCAGCTCATGCACCGTTCATCTCATCAGCTCACCCGCGCCTTTTTGACTTTGACTCTTTCGAAGAAATGGGTCGCCCCCGTGACCTTTCCAAAATCTTTGAAAGTCTGGAATTAATTAAGTGGAATTCTTTCCGGGATTCTGAAGATTCACGCTATGTGGCCCTGGTCTTGCCGCATGTGATGATGCGTTTACCTTATGGCGCCAATACATTGCCCGCAGAAGGCATTAATTTTGAAGAAGACGTGGCGGGTGCCGATTCTAAAAAATTCTGCTGGACTAATGCTGCCTATGTTCTGGGAACAAAATTAACAGATGCCTTTTCTAAGTATAAATGGCTTGCGGCCATCCGCGGTGTTGAAGGAGGTGGTTTAGTTGAAGGACTCCCAGCCTATACCTATAAAACGGCCGATGGGGACATTGCTCTTAAATGTCCAACCGAAGTTGTGATTACCGATCGTCGAGAAAAAGAATTAAGCGATCTCGGCTTTATTTCTTTGGTTCACTGTAAGGGTACAGACTATGCTGCATTTTTTGGCGGACAAACAACACAACGTCCAAAAGTCTATAACTTAGATGATGCAACGGCCAATGCCTCTCTATCAGCTCGCTTACCATATATGCTGAATGCTTCCCGTTTTGCCCACTACATTAAAGTGATTATGCGCGATAAAATTGGTAGCTTCCTTACAGCGGATAACGTGTCTCAGTATCTCAACACCTGGATTGCTAACTATGTTCTTTTAAATGACGATGCACCGCAGTCTGTTAAAGCACGTTACCCTCTCCGGGAGGCACGAGTGGATGTGTATGATATCCCTGGAAAACCAGGATCATATCGTTCTGTGGTTTATATTCGCCCCCATTTACAAATGGAAGAACTAACAGCATCGATTCGCTTGGTTGCAACCTTACCAGCGCCTGCTGGGTGATAAACATCTAACTTAATCTGTGGGGCAATTGCCCTACAGATTAGTAATAGACAAAGCCTATAGCTTTTAGGAGGAAAGACAAGATGTCCCATAATTATACACAGTACGGTAGTATTCCCTTAGCCGGCGATCAGAGTGTTAGCATTCCGGTTGTAGACCCCCGCATTAAACATGTAAACAGCGTTACCACCCCTGAGTGGATGATTTCGATTGATAAAATGTTGTCCTCTAATATTGAGGGTTATGAAACCTTTACAGAGTTATATGGTTGGTTTGCAGAACAAGCCCGTTTAACCAAAGGAAGTACTGCTTCTCAATTATTCTCTACTTCAGCCGTACAACACTCCAATATTTTGATTGTTATTCCTAATGGACTATACTTACCCCTTTTAGAGACCATCATGAACACCGGCTCAAATGTGGCTGCCATTAAGATTGTACGATTAGCCAATATTACAGATCTCAAGATTCCGATACAAGAAGTTGACTATACAAATTGCAAAGTTGAATCTATTCAGCAAAAACTTGATGAGATTATTTTATCTATTCGCCCGGAGACGCGAATGAATACCGTCATTCAATATAGTCAGGATGGCAGTAAACTTGGTCAAAACGTTAGCTTCTTTGATTATGTTACGGGTAAAGCAACCTAATCACCCTTCTCCTCTATTATTCAGATCCTCAGCTCAGGTTGGGGATTTTTTATTAAAAATTAATTTAAATTTTTACTAAAAATTAATCAGCGTTACGTCATGATAAATATAAGATAGTTAGACTCAGGAGAAAAAGAATGAGTGAAGGTTTTGGATTCGCCCATAGCAATCAACAATATGGACAAAGTCCAGTCATAGGTGCTGGTATGAATGTTCCGATTCATGCACCAACAATACAACATACATCGCATATCGCTACTCCTGAATGGATGGTCATGATTGATGATTTGCTTAACTCAACAATCGACGGCAGCCCTGATGGTACCGATGCCGATTTGACGCAATGTGCAGAATTATTGGGATGGTATTCTGAACAAGCCCGCTTAACCAAAGGTAATACTGCCAATCAATTGTTCTCCACAGCAGCAGTCCAACATTCAAGCGTGTTAATTGCAATTCCGATGGGTGACTATGTGGCCAGCCTTGAAAATAAAATGAATACAGGTTCCAATATTGCCACCATTAAACTGATCCGTTTAGCTAATATCACGGATCTAAAGGTGCCTCTGCAATTTATTACTTATACAAATTGCCGCATTGAATCGACACAGCAACAATTGGATAAATTGATCCTTTCTTTCCGTCCAGAAACCCGTCAAAATACAGTTATAAAATATGGACAAGATGGGCAAAAAGTTGGCAACAATGTCAGCTTCTTTGACTATACGAAAGGGACAGCCGAAGCATAATGCTAACCAGAGATATCATTAAAGAATCGCTAACGGAGCCTAAGCGCGAGCAAGGGGCTCCTATTCCCTTATTTGAAAAACTCATCGATAATGATCGCAGCACTTTGGAAGAAGTTCCTCCTAAACGGTTTTACAATCGCTTTGAGTTGATGCAATCGATCCAACTGGAATTATCCCGTATTTTAAACACGCGCGCCAATGCCAGAAAATCTGAATATGATCAATTAGCCAATGATGAAAGGAATTTTGGATTACCTCAACTCTATGGATTAGCCGATTTTTCTCAATATGATGCTACCAATAAAGGGCATTACGCCCGTATTGCGCGATTGTGCGAAAACGCTATCCGTCTTTTTGAACCCCGTTTAAGGAATGTCACGGTTACCATTACGGAATTTGATCCGAAAAGGTCGAGATTGTATGCCATTATTGATGCCGAACTTAATATCAAAAATTTCCAAGAAGAAGTCACCTTTCCATTAGAGATTGAAGCTTGAGAAAAGTGAAGTTTCTAAGACATTGGTAGAAATGCCCCCTCTTTCCGGGCAAGCGTCACCGTGACCCGAAAACCATACCTCTATTTTTCCCACAGACCGGCTTTATCCCAGCTATGGTTTTTGAAATCTTGTCGTCCTCAAGACACAGGCATAGATTCCGGCTCAAGGCCGTAATGAGGGAGATCCATTTAGGATGACTTTTTTCCCCCCAGAGTAAATTCTCAAACTTAATGGACGTTAATATTTTTATCAGCGTTAAGGAAAAGATCAAGCAGTTTGTTGCTTGAAAATTTATGACTCTTATCTTCCTGCTTCTTAGAAGGCTTTAGACTTTGATTCTTTTCTAGAATAAGATTATATTTACCCGCAATTTCCTCAAGTAGCATAAATACAGCAATTCTATTAATAGATTCTTCCTTTTTATAAAGTTTGCGGCAGCTCTTTGCAAAATCTTTCAGTTCAGGTTTCTGCATCCTTTTTTTAATATCTTCATACAAATCGTCAAATCTCTTAATCTTGAGATATTCTTCATACTTGTTTTGAGAAAGAGGAGATTCATGTAAAAAGTTTAAACTTTCTTTAATTTGCTCTTCTTGCAAAGAAACTTTCGACCATATTTTAGACACATAGGCGTTAGCTTCAGACTCTAAAACTTGATTTTTGCACTCATAGGCGTTACTAGACAAATGGGAAACCATAATTAATAAATTTAATAATATTTTTAGAAATGTAATTATATTACAAAATTATATAAGAAACCATTACCTTAGATTCTCTCTTTAACAGTCTTACATAAAGGCTAAATCAGCAATCTAAGCAGTAATTTTAGCTTTGTTACTATAGCCTTAAATATTAAGAGATTAGGGGGGCATTACGCATCAATGAAGAATTTTTCTCTAAGAAATCTGCGTTAATCTTATGACTTCTTATAGGTTGCCTTCCTTTTTTTAATAAGTTGACAACAACTCTTATATTTTACACTTACACTAATTAAATATCTGCCAAACGCATTTCTTTAATCACATCACCTTTAAGCAATCTCTCTGACAATTTGGGAAGAATTTGTGAAGATAAAACTTTATCAATGGCCCGCGCCCCTTGCTGCAGACTGTGCGAAATTTCAATAATCCGTTGAATATCGGCGTCCACCACAATCAGTTCTGCCTGATGTTGCTGTTTCAATCGGGTATCAATTTCTCTTAATTTAAGACGGGTAATGCTAGCCAACTCACCGAATCCCAGCGGCACATAAGGAATAACAGTCGTACGCGCTAAAAAGGCAGGGGCAAAGCGTTTGTTGAGCGCTACCCATAATTTCGGTTCAACCGTTGAAAAAAATTCCTGATCCACTTGACCGCTATGTCGTTCCCACAAATCAGAAATAACCTCTGCCCCAAGATTAGAGGTCAAAATAATTAAGCAATTTCGAAAACTAACCTCAATCCCCTCTCCGTCTTCCATCTGTCCCTTATCAAAAACTTGGTAGAACAGATTCATTACATCCGGATGCGCTTTTTCAACCTCATCCAACAAGATGACACTATAAGGATTGCGGCGGATAGCTTCTGTTAAAACGCCCCCTTTACCATATCCCACATAACCGGGGGGTGCTCCTTTCAACGTAGCCACTGTATGGGCTTCCTGAAATTCCGATAGATTGATGCGAATTAAATTATCGATAGAGCCCGTAAGCACGCCCGCTAAGGCTTGGGCCGTTTCCGTCTTCCCCACGCCACTTGGTCCAGCCAGAAGAAAGACACCCATTGGCTTATGCGGATCAGCCATCCCTGCTGAATAAGCGATAATATTCTGAGCAATCCGCTGCAAGGCATGATCTTGGCCAACCACGCGCTCTCTCAATTTTTGGAATACATCATCTTTCTTTAATCCATCTTGGTAACTAAGCATCGTTGAAACAGGTACACCTGTCCAGGAAGATAGGACTTGGGCTACTGCCCGTCGATCAACTTTATAAGACGCGCCCAATGATTCAAAGGCTTCCTTGAGTTGAGTATGAAGAACTTGAAGTTCTCCTTCATGCGTGGGCTGATCTCCTAAGGATGGCAGAGAAGGCTGGCTTTGCAAGCCATCAACTTTCTCAAGGGTAAGTCTGGCATGATGCCATTTTCCCTGCAAAGATTGAATTTCTGTGGTGATATGCTTTAGCTCTTGCTCAAGCTGAATATAGCGGGGCGAATTGATCATACTGCCTTTTATTTCACGACGCAGCATCTCTAATTCTACTGTTACCAAAGCATGGCGATTCTCTAAAGTTTCCATTTCAGCGGGTTTACCTTTCCGCATTCCAGCGACCCTAGCACTGGTAGTATCTAATAAATTAATAGCTTTGTCGGGAAGTCGACGGTGTGGCAAAAAACGCTGACTTAAATGAACAGCAGCATCAATGGCTTCATTTAAGATCTCAACCTTATGATGTCGCTCAAGACTAGGAACAAGGTAGCGCAAGATCATACCAGCAGTTTCAAGCGAGGGCTCAGCGACTTTAACTTGTTCAAACCGCCGGGTTAGTGCTGCATCCCCTTCAATATGGCGTTTATATTCTGACCACGTGGTGGCTGCAATAACGCGTAATTCCCCCCGCGCCAGGGCTGGCTTTAAAAGGTTGGCCGCATCACCCGTTCCGGCTGTCCCACCTGCTCCAATCAATGTATGTGCTTCATCAATAAATAAAATAATAGGTAAGGGCGATTGCTTAACATCCCCAATTACTTGATTAAGGCGATCTTCAAACTCTCCCTTTACACCTGCCCCCGCTTGCAATAATCCCAGATCCAAGCTATAAATTTGGGCGCTTTCCAGATTGGCAGGAACACTACCCGCAACGATGCGCTGGGCTAATCCTTCGACAATCGCTGTCTTCCCCACGCCAGCTTCGCCCACTAAAATTGGATTATTTTGACGACGACGGGACAAAATATCTACCAATTGAGAAACTTCTTTTTCTCGCCCACAGACTGGATCTAACTTACCGGCGATTACCAACTCATTAAGGTTGGTGGCGAACCGTTGCAGAGCTTCACCCTCTGTCTTCATAGGCATTTCTAAACCAACAGGATTGAAATGAGGTGTATTGTTCACGGAGGAACAATAGCGATTTTCCAAACTTGCTTTTAATAAGCATTCTAACTCTTGACGTAATGTATGGCGCGGAATGCGAAGAATTAAGGGGCATGACTCTAAAATTATCCCTCGGATTTGATCCACATCAATGAGGGCTAACATCAAAGCTGCTGTCCGGATTGACGGTTGGTTGATTCGGAGTGAAGCAATACTCCAAGCGTGCTCTAATACCAGAAGGATATTGGGTGATAAGACAGGTGTCCCTGTACAACCCGTTTTAAATTTATCGATTGCTCCTAATAAATGACGCTTAACGGCGTCAATATCCACATTATATTGTCGCAAAATCTGACGCGCATCCGTTTCAGCTTGCTCTAGCAATTTATAGATAAAATGTTCGATTTCAATATTATAATTAGTTTTAGTAACACATAAGGCCGCTGCCCCTTCTAAGGCACGCTTACTGGGGGGATTCAGTTTTGAAACTAAATTCTTCATCTCGCTTGTCATCAAATCACCCCAGTTGAAAGAAAGTTTAATATTATGGTAACTAACCCTCCCCTCGGTGTACAGCCAATCCTCATAAGTTAAAATAATTTTTTATCCATTTGAGAGTCATTTAAAGGTTAACGCTCTGAGAGAGTCTTGAGTGTCAGACATTAATGCAGGAAAAAGTTTATGATTCACATTTTTTACACAATTTTCTGTTGAAAATATCGCTAGAGTTCGGTAAATATAGTAATCATCGTAGTTATACGTCTTTGCGGGCGTGGTGAAATTGGCAGACACACCAGATTTAGGTTCTGGCGGCGAGAGCCGTGGGGGTTCAAGTCCCTCCGCCCGCACCACTTAATTAATCATTACATTTCAGGCAGAGTAAATAATGAAAATCTCCCGCACATCGGAACAAGGATTGAAACAAGCATATAGCGTTATTGTTCCTTCAACAGACATGAACACTCGGATTCACGAACGTTTAACTGTTCTAGGCAAGAAAGTAAAAATGGCTGGCTTCCGTCCAGGCATGATTCCCACAACAATCCTAAAGCAACGATATGGGACTGATGCAATCCAAGATGCGGTCGAGACGGTTATTCGCTCAGCTGTTAATCAAATCTCCAAAGAAAATGGAATCCGCCAAGCGGCTCAGCCCAAAATCTCAGTTGAATCCTTTGATGAAGGTAAAGACTTAGAAGTTAAGATTGAATTTGAAGTTCTGCCCACAATCGATCTTAAAGGCTTTGATAAAATTGAGTTAGAAAAGCTAATTGTTGACCTACCTTCAGCCGAAATTGATAGAAAAATTGAAGAGATTGTCTCTAACCATAAAAAATTCCAACCTTTAGCTAAAGAACGGGCCTCAGAAGAGGGGGATTTAGTTCATGTGGATGTGTCAGCTACAGTTGATGGCAAGACCTTCAAAGGTTTTGACAAACACATGCATGTTGTGGTGGACAGTGAAGAAAAACTCTTATCGGGCGCCTTAGAAGCCGCCGTTAAAGGTGTTAAAACGGGCGATACTCTTCAGGTTTCTGAAAAATTCCCAGCCGATTTCAGCAATAATGCCGTTGCTGGTAAAGATCTAAAATTAGAAATTAAAGTTGGAAAGATCGAAGAACCTGCTAAAGTTGAATTAAATGATGACCTTGCCAAAGAATTTGGCTGTGACGGTGTAGAGGACTTCAAAAATCGCGTTCGTGAAACAATGGAACGGGAATATGTTAACCTTTCTCGCATGCGCTTAAAGCGTCATCTTTTGGATGCACTCAACGCTGAATATACATTTGATCTCCCAGAAACCATGGTAGAGAATGAATTTAATGCTATTTGGTCTCGCCTTCAGCAAGAACTTGCTCAAGCTCAACAAAATGGGACATTAGAGAATGATGACAACCGTTCTGAAGATGAGTTAAAGAAAGAGTACCGTGATATTTCTGAGCGTCGCGTGCGCCTAGGTCTCGTGATATCTGAAGTTGCCCGCGAAAAGAAAATTAAAGTGGAAGATGCCGAAGTTCGCCAAGCCATTTTCCAGGAAGCTATGCGCTACCCCAACCAAGTTAAAGAAGTTTTTGCATTCTTCCAAAAAAATCCTCAGGCTGTCGAACAAATTGCTGCTCCCATTTTAGAAGATAAGGTGGTAGACTTTATATTGACAGAGGTTAAATTGGCTGAAAAGAAAGTCTCCCCTGAAAGCCTAATTGAAGCAATCCGTGGCGTTGTCCCCGGTTTTGAAACAGAGGATGAAGGACAAACTGAGACGAAAGCCAAAAAAACCTCGAAAGGGAAAACGACTAAATCTAAAGGTGAGTAAATATGGCATTCGATCGGTCCTCCGTGGTTAGCAATTTGGTTCCAATTGTTGTAGAACAAACTAACCGGGGGGAGCGGTCTTATGACATTTACTCCCGCCTTCTAAAAGAGCGCATTATCTTTGTCACGGGTCAAGTTTATGACGAAATGGCAAGTCTGATATGCGCTCAAATTCTTTTCTTAGAATCTGAAAATCCTAATAAAGATATTGCTCTTTACATTAACTCTCCGGGCGGGGTGGTAACGGCTGGGTTATCGATTTACGACACTATGCGCTATGTTAAATGTGATATTGCGACTCTTTGCATGGGGCAAGCATGCTCTATGGGCTCACTCCTCTTAACTGCCGGAACAAAAGGCAAACGGTATAGCCTTCCTAATGCGCGTGTCATGATTCATCAACCCTCCGGCGGCGCCCAAGGTCAAGCCACTGATATTGAAATCCAAGCCCGTGAAATCTTAAAGATGCGCCAACGCCTTAATGAGATGTATGTCCATCACACTGGCAAACCGTTGGCAGATATTGAGCAAGCCATGGAACGCGACAACTTTATGTCATCCGAAGAAGCTAAAGCTTTTGGCTTGATTGATCATGTGGTAACCGATCGCCCCTCCACACTTGCCCTGGAAGCAGATAAAGAGAAGATATAGTTATCGCTAGTATTGAAGGGGGGAAAATCATGATTCTCCCCCCTTTTCATAATTAATAATTAACGCACAACCATCCCCCTTCTTCGAACAAAGATTTGGCTTTTGCCCGTCCTTCCTTCTGCTCTCACATCCTTTGCATAAACTTAGCTAAAATGATTATACGCCCGACAACAACAAACGATCATGAAACCATTGTGAATATTGCCATTCAAGGTTGGCGACATGCCTATGCCTCTATATTACCGGCCACTATCCTTGATAACCTTGATCCTGACCAACGCTTAAGTGCAAGAAAATCATGGTTTAATCATCCTGAAAAACATTCGTTTGTTGCTGAAATTAAAAATCAAATAGTGGGGTTTTGTGATTTTGGCATTTCAAAACAGCCAGAGTTGGCGGAAGGGGAGATTTATGCCATCTATGTATTAAAGGATTTTTACAATAAAGGAATTGGCAGAGTCCTAATGACAGCCGCTTTCAATTTTCTACAACAAAATAAAGTAAAGGATTGCATAGTGGTGGCTTTTGCTGAGAATACTCCCGCCTTAATCTTTTATGAACGGTTAGGGTTTCATTTTAAGCAACTTAAAGATACAACAATTGAAAACAAATTTTACTTAGAAAAAGTTTTTTATCATAATTTTGTCGGCCCTATGGAAATTTTGAATAGTAAAGACTGAATTCATCAGTGATGACAGCACCCTTCTTTCTAAAAGTGTAAAAAAACCTAATAATCTCACCACTTATACACCTCGACAAATCATTGAAAACATTTTAGGATGGATTATCATCCACTTTGTGAGAGGGAAAAATGGTTAAGCATCTCCTCAATGAACAAATAAACCTGAATTTATTGACACCTGAGAAAACCTTTTTTACCGGAGACGTGTCAATGGTTGTTATTCCCGCTGAAGAAGGGGAATTGGGGATATTGCCAAAACATGCTCCCTTTGCAACATCTCTGCGGGCTGGTGAGGTAAAAATTTATCGCAATGATAGTATCAGTGATATTTTTACAATTAGCGGTGGATTCGCCGAAATTGTTAATGATAAATGCCAGATCGTGGCTGATGGTATGCTGCTTTAATTTATAATTTATAAAGCATTTATATAAAACTATGGAAATTGTATTTTCTTTAAGCAATGATATAAATTAACAGATAAGTTAATTTAGTGAGGGATCTTTATGGCGATGGATACGGAATTAAGACCACGCATTACTGTTGTGGGTGTTGGCGGTGCAGGTGGCAATGCAGTCAACAATATGATTAGGGCAAAACTTGAAGGGGTAGAGTTTGTGGTTGCGAATACTGACGCACAAGCTCTTGCTCAATCTCTGGTGCCCCCAGACCACCGTATTCAATTAGGACTCAGTGTGACTCAAGGGTTAGGGGCTGGTTCTAAACCCGATGTCGGTCGTTCAGCCGCCGAAGAATCCCATGATGAGATTATCGGACTGATTAAGGGCAGCAACATGGTTTTTATCACCGCCGGCATGGGTGGTGGTACCGGAACGGGTGCAGCTCCTGTTATTGCCCGCGCAGCCCGTGAACTTGGAGTACTAACGGTTGGTGTGATTACAAAGCCGTTTCATTTTGAAGGATCTCACCGGACCCGTACAGCTGATAAAGGTATTGATGAGCTTCAACAATACGTGGACACGCTAATTATTATCCCGAACCAAAATCTGTTCCGTATTGCCAATGAACGCACCACCTTTGCTGATGCCTTTAAAATGGCAGATGATGTCTTGTATTCAGGTGTACGCGGGGTGACGGATCTGATGATTATGCCTGGTCTGATCAACCTTGACTTTGCTGACATCCGCGCTGTTATGGCGGAAATGGGTAAAGCAATGATGGGAACGGGTGAAGCGCAAGGTGATCGTCGCGCCTTAGACGCAGCCGAAGCGGCCATTTCGAATCCATTGCTTGATGATGTTTCCATGAAGGGCGCCCGAGGAGTCTTAATCAATATTACGGGTGGCTTTGATATGACCCTATACGAAGTGGATGAAGCAGCCAATCGTATCCGGGATGAAGTTGATCCAGACGCAAATATCATCTTTGGATCCACATTTGATGAAAAATTGAATGGGACCATGCGAGTATCTGTTGTAGCGACAGGTATTGGCGACTTTAAACCCTCCCATGCTAGTTTATCTGTAAGCCAGATGCCTCAGAAGCATGAACCTGAAAAGACACATTCTTCATCCTTTAGCGATTCTAACTTTGCGAGCCGTGATTTTGGTTTTGGTGTTTCTAGCTTTACCCCTGCTAAGACTACGGACAAGCCTTTGGCGCCGTCTTCAGAGACTTCTTTCGCACCATCCAATTCAGCAGAATCCGCTCAAGAATCTTTTCCGCAAACCCTAAATTCCTTAGCAGAAACTATGGATCCCACTCCAGCGCCGACAACAGCTGAGGAATCCAAAACAGTTGATATGCTCAACGATATTGTCTCTGATCTTGGAAAAACTCGAGAAAAGGTCGAGGCTGTTAGTTCTTCCCCTCAAGAACTACCAGAGGCTCCGCAAGCACCCAAGATTCATGCTTCTCCTATAGAGTCAGGGAATACTTCGACGGCGGAAAAGAAAAAGCCTATCTCCTTATTTGAACGTTTTACAGGGGTAGCTCGAGGCCGTGCCGTTGCAGAAGAAGAAGCACCAGCTAAAAAATCTCCCTCAATTATTTCTGCGGCAGATAAGCAAGCCGATGAAGACAGTGATGTCTTAGAAATCCCAGCCTTCCTTCGTCGAGAAGGCTAACTTAAACCCCTCAGGGTTACAAATAAAAAAGACGGTTAGCAAACGCTAACCGTCTTTTTTTATGGGCGTTTCTTTTCTCTTAGTTTACTAATTCTCTTGTTTTCCCATTATATAGCTAAACCAGTATAAATTGATCCATTTTCTGACAAAATAACACTAGTGCCTGATAGAAGTGTCCCCTGACAAAGCGCTTTATCCTTAATAAAGATTTTTTGGAAATATACAGAATTTTCTCTTTTTTCATTTTAGCGGAGAAAAACCCCCTAGAGGATGAAAAATATCTTTAAAAATGAGCCTCAATTAATTCCACTTTGAAAGTGTCCTACCGTAATTTTGGTCCAGGTCTTAATAGGTTGATAAATCCAATGGTCCAAAAGATCGTCCTTCTTTAATACTTTTAGACGTTTTAAGAGATCGGCCATCGCAACTTCAGCTGCCTTAAGGTTACCATCATCAATACGGAGGGCAATTCCCCACTTTTTGTCAGGAATCCAACCAGTGAAAACGCCGTCAGCACCCATTTTTGCTAAAATCTTTCCCTCAGTTCTCTCAATAATATCTGTACAAAAACGTCCGGTACCTGCAATCAGTTGGGGATTGGCCTGAACGGATTGAGTAACACGACCACAAGCTTTCTGAAGGTCGGTTCGCAAATCACGCGGATGTGCTAGTCGCGCCATCCCTTTCGCTAAGCCAATTAAGGGCATTCCCATCATCGGGATAGAGCACCCATCCGTTCCTTTAGGCGAAGATTGCCATTCAATGCCTAGAACCTCTGCTGCTGTCTGCATCACCTGGCCCTGCAAGGGGCTTCCTAACGTACTGTATCCCTTGACCTCTGGATGAAGAAATTTAGCTAATGTCAAAAAACCAGCATGCTTGCCAGAACAGGCATTGTGTAATGGATTTGGCTGTTGCCCTGTGAGCCGAAGTTGTTGCTTAGCCTGCCGCCCCATGGGAGCATGACTTCCACATTCTAAATCATCAACGGTGAAGCCGAGCCTTTCTAACCATTGCCAAACTAAACTGACATGAATAGGTTCGCCACTATGGGAGGCACAGGCTAAAGCAATTTCAGCATCTGTCACCTTAAATTGATCAGCGGCTCCACTCACGAGCATTGCCAATACATTTAAGGGTTTAAGGGAAGAGCGAGCGAAAATCAACTGCTGATAATTGCCAGCTGCTGAAATTAGATCTCCTGCACTATCAACAACTGCATAACTCCCCCGATGACGATTTTCAATAAGGTCGCCGCGTTTTACCTCGGCCAATACCGGATTGTTTACAGTTTGACTCATAATCCTAACTCCCGATGTTCAACCATTACATTTTCTCCAATTTCTTGAAGGTATTTTTTTAACTCTTCAACCATGAAAACTGAACGATGTTGACCGCCGGTACAACCACAGGCAATTGTCAAATAACTCCGTCCAGAGTTCTGAAATCCCTTGAGAGTAGGCTCTAAAGTTTGTTTGATTGAGGTAAAAACACTGTTCCATGAGCGATCATGTTGGAGAAACTTTGCAACCGGTTCATCCTGTCCCGTTAAAGGCTGCAAATGTTCCTCATAATGGGGGTTTTCCAAAAATCGTGCATCCAGCACAACATCTGCATCGGCGGGCAATCCTTTACGATAGGAAAAGGAAATTAAACGAATTTGTAGCTTTGGCGATGTGGGCCGAGTAAAGATATTTTTAAGAACACGCCCTAAGGTCACAACCGACAATAAGGACGTATCAATGACATGGTCTGCAGCGGCTTTGATAGGGGCTAAACGCGCCCGTTCTTCTTGAATACCCTCGGCTAATGTTTTATGTCCATAAGGGTGGCGGTGACGCGAAATATTATAGCGTTTCATCAACACATCATCATGACAGCCCAGATATAACAGTTTAACATTATAAGTCTGGCGTAACTTATCCAACGTGGTCAAAAAACTATCCGCCTGGGCGCCAAGGGTACGAACATCCACCCCTACCACCAGGGGAAGTTCCAAATTTCCTTCTTGAATGCCTTGATGTAAATAGGCAAATAAATATTGCGGCAAGTTATCAATAACGGTATATCCCAGATCTTCAAAAACCTTTAGAGCTGTTGATCGGCCAGCTCCTGACATACCGGTGATAAAAGTAAAATCCGGTAGTTTTTTATGATGTTGTGCCGCCATCATTCCTCCTGAGACAAACTGTCATCTATTTTTTATTATGATTCTTAAGTACATCTAAAACCATAACTTTCTGGAGGTTAAAAATGAAGGCAAAATTCTTAATTACGGCTCTTTTCTTTACAACAACGCTTGTTATGGCGGATTGTTGCTCAGAATCCACCCAAAAAAATATCCATATTGAACAACCCTTAGTACGTCCTGCTCAAGTGGGTACCAATACAGGTGCCTATATGAAAATTAAGCTAGACTGCATGAAAGCAACCGATACACTCCTCAGTGCTGAGTGTAATGTCTGTGAAAGGGTCGAGCTTCATGACCATATTAATGATAATGGCATTATGCGCATGCGCCCCATACACAACGTTATTATTAAAGATGGAGAAGTTAATTTTAAACCCGGTGGGTTACATATTATGCTGATGGGATTAAAGCGCGACTTAAAGGAAGGTGAAACCTTAAAAATTCGCCTTAATTTTGAAAAAGCTGGTGCTATTGATATTAACTATACAATCAAGAATCCGGTCGCTTAATTCTCCTACTTTAGGCAAGGAAGCGGAAACTCGCTATGGGTTCTCTAATCTCGAGTTTCCGGTTTACTTTCGGCCAATCGAAAAAATTTTTCTCTTTGCTGACCTTTCTGCCTAAAAGCTATGCTTCCCCTCTTTTTTAGTCCAAAAAGAAATCCGGCATTAAGGGAACGCCCTCTTTCATGGCATAGGGCGATAAATCTTTAATACCAGCATCAAATAAGACTTCTTCATCAGTAAAGAAGTTCCCAGTACACGCCTTGGCGTTCCGATTTAAAATCACATAAGCCGCATCTGCCACAATTTCTGGCTTGCGCATGCAATCTAACGAAATATTTGCATCAATGGCTTTAAAGGCATCCGTTGCAATGGCTGTGACCGGCCATAAAGCATTAAAAGCAACTCCTTTGTCTCGAAATTCTTCGGCCATTCCCAACACACACATGCTCATCCCATACTTAGACATGGTATAAGCCACATGGTTTTTAAACCATTTTGGATTCTTATTCAGCGGTGGCGATAAAGTCAAGACATGCGGATTAGCCGCTTTGAAGAGATGCGGCAAGCAAGCCTGTATGGTGGCAAAGGTTGCCCGACCATTAACCGTCATCATCAAATCGAAACGATTCATGGGTGTCTGTAAGGTGCCAGTTAAGCTAATAGCACTGGCATTATTCACAACAATATCAATCCCACCAAATCGCTCCACCGCTTGGCTGACCGCTTCTTGAATCTGGCTTTCTTGACGAACATCGACTTTAAGAGGAAGGCATTGTCCCCCAGCTGCTTCAATTTCTTGTGCAACGGTGTAAATTGTCCCAGGCAATCGAGAATGCGGCACATCCGTTTTTGCCGCAATCACGACCTTAGCCCCGTCTTGAGCACATTTTAAAGCGATAGCGCGACCAATGCCGCGACTACCCCCTGTTATAAATAAAGTTTTACCGTTTAAGGACATCGTTTTTCCCCTTATCCAAAGTGCTTATCATCAAGATTCATCAACGGTTTTGCACCTGCCATAATCTGAGAGAATAAGGCGGAAGATTGAGGTAAAACCTTGGTCATAAAGAATCTTGCTGTATGAATTTTAGCCTCATAGAAGTCATCTTCTCCCTGACCAATTTTAGCTTGTGCTACTTCAATAGCACGGCACCATAAATAAGCTAAAGCCGTTAATCCAAACAACCGCAAATAGTCAGTTGCCGCTGCTCCCGCCTCATCGGCATTACCCAAAGCTTTGGTAGCGATATTAACAGTCGCTTGTTGCAAACGTCCATACACCTTAGCAAGGGGTTGGATAAACTCGACAAATTCAGTATTGGTTGCATGCTGTACTAAATAAGCATCGATGGGGTGGAAGAAACGGCGCAAGTATCGACCCGCATGGGCAGGCAACTTACGACCAATTAAGTCCAAGGCCTGTACACCATTAGTTCCTTCGTAAATTTGCGCAATCCGTGCGTCCCGGGCAAATTGTTCCATTCCCCATTCATGAATATAGCCATGCCCACCAAAAACTTGAAGTCCCAGATTCGCTACATCTGTTCCAACATCCGTCAAGAAGGCTTTAATGAGAGGGGTCATAAGCTGAACAAAATCTGCGGCTTCTTGCTGTTGAACTGGATCATCACTGTGTTCCATAACATCCAAGGACTCCGCAACCCACGCTGCTAACAAACGGCATCCTTCATTCAAGGATTTCATCGTCAACAGCATCCGTCGAATATCTGGGTGGACCATCAAGGGGTCGGCTGGCTTATCTGGATATTTCGTTCCTGTCAATGAACGCCCTTGCAAACGATCGCGGGCATAAGCCAAGGCATTTTGATAAGCAACCTCAGCAATACCTAGGCCTTGCATACCAACGCCGATCCGTTCGTTATTCATCATGGTGAACATGTTGTTAATCCCTTTATAGAGATCCCCAACCAAATATCCGATCGCTCCATCAAAATTCATCACACAGGTTGAAGAGGCTTTAATTCCCATTTTGTGCTCAATAGAGGCACAAAAAACAGGGTTACGTTCTCCTAAGCTGCCATCCTCCTTCACCATAAATTTAGGTACTAAGAACAAACTGATTCCTTTTATTCCGGAAACAGATTCAGGGGTTCTCGCAATCACAAAGTGAATAATATTGTCCGTTAAATCATGATCACCGGATGAAATGAAAATCTTCGTTCCAGAGATTTTATAAGTGCCATCAGCCTGTGGTTCAGCTTTTGTCCGCAGTAATCCTAAGTCCGTCCCACAATGAGGTTCCGTTAAACACATGGTTCCAGCCCAGGTTCCCTGAATCAATTTGGGCAGATACTTATCTTTAAGTTCTTTACTTCCGTGACGTTCCAACATAATAGAAGATCCCCGCGTGAGTCCCGGATAAAGACTGAAAGCAAGATTGGAGGAACAAATCATTTCTTCTGTCATCATGGAAATAATATTAGGCAACCCTTGTCCGCCATAGTCAGGATTTCCCGTCAAGGTTGGCCATCCACCCTCTACGAAAGCTTTGTAGGCTTCTTTAAACCCTTTGGGTGTCGTGACGGCATGATCATGCCAGTGACAGCCTTCCTTATCACCTGATTGGTTTAGCGGGTGCAAAACAGTTTCCGTAAATCGAGCCGACTCATTAAAAACGGCTTCAATTAGATCTTTGTTAACCTCAGAAAATTGAGGAATTGATTGAACTCGGTTTGTCCCGATCACTTCATCAAGAACAAACATCATATCTCTTAAAGGGGCTTTATAAGTGGGCATCGTTAGTTCCTCAATGGTTTTCCGGTTTCAAGAATGCTCTCAACACGCGCGTGGGTCTTTGAATTTCGGACCAACGCCATGAAAGCTTCCCTCTCAAGCGCTAAAATCTCATCCTCAGTTGAAGCTTCATCGTCTCCTCCTGTTAAAATGTAAGCCAGTTTTTTAGAAACCTCTTCGTCATACGCACTGGCTTTACCCAACTTAACCATTGCTTTGACAGCCATATTTAAGGAAACACGCGCCCCACTCCCGGGAAGGTTAAACACCATGGGCTCGGGCGCTTTATATCCATCAACCATGCATAACGCTTGGGTTTTGGCGGTCGCTAAGACCCGATCCCGATTCATAACGATTGGGTCTTCTTCTTGAAGGAATAACAATTCTTTCGCTTCAAAGGCAGACTTTGCCACCCGAGCTGTCCCAATGGTTTCAAATAATTTACCCACAGCAACCATACCGCCACCGGGCCGCTTTTTATTGTTCAGCGACCGATGTAGCATTTCTTTACACCCACCCCAAGCTGGGACAATACCGACTCCAACCTCGACCAAACCAATATAAGACTCAGCATGGGCCACAACAGCGTCACTGTGGAGCAAGATTTCACAGCCGCCCCCAAGCGCCATTCCAGCAGGCGCTGACACGACAGGGAACGGCGCATATTTCAAGGCTTTATAAGCATCTTGTCCGCCCTTAACAATATCGGCAATAAGAGGCCACATGGCTACATTCATCGCAAATAAGGCTAATCCAAGGTTAGCGCCAGCCGAGAAGTTTGATCCCTCATTATAAACGACTAAAGCCTTATAATCCTTTTGAACAATCTCAATCGCTTTAAAGACCATCTTCATGGTTTCAGGATCGAGGGAATTCATTTTGCTGATAAACTCAAGGCAAACCACGCCATCGCCAATATCCCATAGGGCAGCCGATGCATTCTTTGCAATCGGTTTAGAGCGTAACTTAATGTCACTGAGCAACAAGACACCCTCAGGGCGTTTCAATGCTTCATACCCCTTACCGTCAAAATAGTGAATTTGACCATTCTCAACTCTGTAGAAAGAGCCTTCTCCAACGGCTTCAAGAATTTTAGGAACGGCACGACCTTCAGCCTTTAAGCGATCGGCAAACCATTTGGCCCCGATCTTATCAATCAACTCAAAAGGACCAAATTTCCAATTGTATCCGAGGCGCATGGCAGCATCGATGTCTGCAATATTATCGGCAATCTCATCCACAATATCAGCGGTATAGCGTAAGACTTCAGACAAAACAGTCCAAGCAAACTCACTGTAACGATCCTTTGCGGAAAGCAAAAGCTGCAAGTTGTTTTTTGCCGTCTCCAGGATGGTCACTTTTGCTTTTTTAGATGGGGTAAATTCTCCTGTCTTCAAATTAACGGATTCCTTGACCTTGGTACCATCAGCTTTTTTGCCTAACCGATAGAAACCACCCTTCCCTTTGCGGCCAGTGTACCCCTCTTCAATCAATTTGTTGATCACCGGTATATCTTTATAGGATGTATGGAACGGATCTGTTGCTGGTAAGGCTTGGCGCATGCTTTGGGTAACAAGGGGGATCAAATCTAATCCTACTAAGTCTACCAACCCAAAAACACCTGTCTTAGGAATACCCATTGGACGGCCAAAAATAGCATCTGCTTCCTCAACGGATATATCATGTGCCAAAGCCTCAACCATGGCTTTTTGAATCCAAAATGTCCCAATACGATTAGCAATAAAGCCAGGTGAATCTTTACAATGAACCACCCCTTTACCTAAGAATCTATCGCCAAAATCAGAAAGCATTTTTAAGGATTCTTTATCCGACTCTTTTGATGAAACAATTTCTAAAAGGCGAGTATAACGGGGCGGATTAAAAAAGTGAGTGATAAAGAAATTCTTTTTAAATTCCACAGACCGTCCTTCAATAAGCTTTTGCATAGGAATGGTTGAGGTGTTGGAAGATACAATAGTGCCTGGCCTTACCACCTTTTCAATCTTTTCATAAAGGTCGCGTTTATATTCAATCTTTTCGATGATGGCTTCCACCACCCAATCACAGTCTGCCAACTTATCAAGATCGGACTCTGTATTTCCAGCGGTGACACGCTTGACAGCCGCCGCCGACATAAAAGGAGCCGGGTCTGTCTTCTTCATTTTTTCAAGCGCATCTTCTGCCAATTTATTTTTTTGCCCGAACCCCGATTGAGGCAAATCTAATAACAGAACCTGAATCCCCGCATTAGCCATATGTGCGGCAATACCGCTGCCCATAACACCTGCGCCAATAACCGCAGCTTTTTTAATTTCTTTCACCATTAAATTGCCTCCAGAATTGTTGCGATTCCTTGTCCACCCCCAATACACTGGGCTGACAAAGCATACTTCTTCTTTTCCCGTTGCAATAACGCCGCAGCTTTACCTGTAATACGTGCTCCCGTGGCCCCCAGCGGATGACCCAAGGCAAGAGCGCCACCATCGATATTGATTTTGTTCCAATCAAGGCCAAGCTCTTTGACACAGGCGATGGCTTGTGAGGCAAACGCTTCGTTTAATTCAACAATGTCCATATCCTGAGCTGTTAAACCGGCACGCTCTAAAGCCTTTTTTGCCGCCGCGACCGGGCCAATCCCCATAATATCGGGATCACAGCCAGCCACAGCAAAGCTCTTAATTCTTGCCAACATCGGCAGACCATGCTTTTTCGCATAATCTTCAGAACAGACAAGAACAGCGGCTGCACCATCGGTAATAGGAGAAGATGTTCCGGCCGTGACAGTTCCGTTAACATCAAAAGCGGGTTTCAGGTTGGCCAATGCTTCTAAAGTCGTACCTGGACGAATACAGGAATCCTTATCAACGACGCCCCCTTTTGTTTGAAGAGAAATAATTTCATCAGCCAGACGACCTTCTGCTTGGGCTTTAGCAGCCTTGGCATGAGAATCAACAGCGAGTTGTTCCTGTTCTTTGCGAGAAATATCCCACCGTTGTGCCACATTTTCCGCTGTGTCTCCCATGCCGATGTAGGCCCCCGGCAATCGATCATAAAGTTTTGGATTAGGCAACGGATTAAAACCACCCATCGGCACACGGCTCATCGATTCAACCCCAGCACAGATAAAAACGTCACCAGCGCCGCAAGCAATAGCCCCCGCTGCCTGATGAATAGCCTGCATGGAGGACCCACAAAAACGGTTTACTGTAACGCCGCCAATTGTAATGGGTAAGTCAGCATTTAAAACGACGAGTCGACCTAAGTTTAAGCCCTGTTCTCCTTCTGGAAAAGCGCAGCCTAAAATTAAATCTTCAATATCACCCACATTAACTTTAGTTCTCTCAATCAAGCCCTTAACGGCTTCTGCTGCCATATCATCGGCTCTCACCTTGGTTAATTCTCCCTTCCCTCCAAATGAAAAAGGTGTACGGACATATCCAGCAATAACGGCGTTTTTCATGGAACCTTCCTGCAATTTTGTTCAACATTTATTAAAATGGTAACAAATAAATCAGAGAAGTTCATCGGGTATTTCTTCCTAACGAAGGGTTAACAAAAAGGAAGATGAGGAATAAAAGAAGGTGATATAAGCCTTTATAGATAAAATCTTCTATTCGCGTATTCGCGTTAAAATCAGAAAAAGCTATACGCTCTTGGCTCAAACCATCATTCGAGTGTATAAAGAGGCACTTTTTTAAGATTCTCTCTCACAAATAATTCTGGGTACGTAAAATTTACTTAGGCTTATTTTCTAAATTGTACCTAGACTTTTATTCTTTTAAATTAAGGCTTGGTTTAAAAATATCAATTCAATGTATTAAAATTATTTAATTACTTTAAAGAGAATTTGCTTCCCAAGTTTGAAAATAATAGGTAGCAAAAACAAAAATCTATAGGATAACCCATGACCTACAAAAAAAGCTTGGCAGTAAGTGTTTCTTTCTTAAGCCTTATGAATAGTCCATATGCTAACGAGTGGAATGATAATAAAGAAAACCTTATTCCTTGGGGACAGAATAACACTCTCCAAAATTTTACTGAGAACCATACTTGCCCTTCTCTTCCACCCTACTCTAATTGGAATATGAAGAGTACAAATCAGGATAGTTTTTCATGGCAAAACCTCAAGCATTATGAACAGCTAACCGAATTATTCAAAAACTTAGCTAACAGAGAACTTTCTTCAATCATTATTAAGCTTATTGACTTAATTAATAATAATGCCTCTTTCTTTTCTCATACAGATAAAGTTCTTATTGAGGAATTACAAGAGACGGTTTTTAAGTGGCTAATGGATGATGTTTTAACTTATAGCAATTTTAATGAAGACCATAGAGCTGCCCCCCAGGACACCGATAGTGAAATGGATATGGATGACGACGAAGACGATTGGCGCCGCTCCTATATGGAAGGATTTTATGGCGGAAATTCCGATAATGAAGAGGATGGGGACGGTTATTATGAATCGGGAGAGGAAGATTATTATGAGGAGCTAGCAGAGAAAGATGATGATGAAGCTTTCTATGAATGGCAAAAACGAAAATTATGGGAAATGCTCAATATTGATGTGATGGATATGGATGACTTCACACACACCTCTATTGATCGGTCAGCTATTAAGCGATTTTTAGAACGGCATTGTGAGGGGGGATATAGCTGGCTTATTAATGAAGTTATTGAAGGAAGTTTTCGAACATCCGAGGACTTTGTCAACAAAATTTCTTCTCAAATTGATGTTCCGCAAGCCTTGTTATCCAACATTTTCGGCAGCTTATGGTTTGATTATGATTGGGAAGAATTTGATTTCGATGATCCAAATTTTATTGCAAAAACATATAATCAAACATTAAGTGATTTATTAGACAACGAGAGAGCGGGAGATGTTAAATCTGGTCTCTTAAACTCTTTGCAAAAACTGTTTGTTTTTAATGGGAGCGATTTTGATAGCCCTTTTAATGCTATCCCAAGCCGTTATAAGAAATATGTGGACCAGAATAACTGGCTTAAAGCTTTGATTGAATGGTCTGTGTATACGACCTATCAAAAAGTTTTTGAAAATCCCGCTAAAAAATCCAACGTTACTTCTTATAAAACGTCGACACCAGCTTTACCGGTTCTTTCTCACTTCCATAAGGAAACGTACTTAACAAGCCGTCTTGAAGCAGCCTATGAAAGAGCCCAAGAATCTTATACCAAAGTTTACCCCCATCTTGAAACACGTTACCTTGTCTACGGGAAGGCTGATTCCCCCACTCAGGCTCGATTAGATTTACAACAGGCTTTAGGAAACCTAAAATACGTAGGAAAACACCTGGAACCTCATCGAAAAGGCAAAAAGACAGCCAATGTTTTTGTGCCTGCCCTTTTCTTTATTGTTTCTTCACAATCGGATAAAAATAGCCCTAAGCATTTTCTAGAAGTCCCGCTTACCTTTGAAAATCTTCCACGCCGTCCCCTTACCTGTCATACAAGCGATAAAGTATTTGAATCAGATTATAGCACAGACCCTTATTATTTTGATCAAGTTAAACACGATGTTATCATAGGGAAAGTAATTCAAGGGTATGACGCTGAAGAAGCAGAAAAGAATATCGAAGAACTTATTCATAATGAGGGGTTGTGTAATCCTCAATTGGTTCACAGTGAACGTGTGCTGGTAGAAATATTAAAAAATCCTCTTCATATTGAAACATTATGTAATAATCTTGTAAGTCGTTTAAGAGAGACTTTTGGGCCTGGCCTATATAAAGTGCATGGCGGGACTCTTTTAGGTTATTCTACAAATACCATTTGCCCTAATTGTACGCCCACTCTTCTTAGTTGGCAAAATTCTAAGGCTGAGGATCAGTTTTTAAGCATTTTTACGGCCTATATAAATAACCTTAAAGGTGATGTTCAATGCTATACTAAAGGATATAATCCCCACACTAACATGATGGAGGGACATAAATTCCGTTTAAACACCTTTATAACAGCAAGTATTAACTTTGATCCGCAGGCAAATGACCTAGCCGATGCCGGTCAGCATGCGCATACAAAAAACAAATGTGCCCCCAAAAAAACACACAACCCTCATGCCAAGCTATTTTTTCCCCAAGATGAAATTAACCTTTCTCAACTTCCTCTAGCAGACGATAATACACCGGAAAAATTACAGCGTTTTTTTTATGAATTTGTCGGAAAAGACATTCATCCAACGACGATTGAAGAGAACCCTTATTTTAAAGGGAATAAGCTTGCTTTTCCGGGCATTATATTGTCCAGTGGCAGTGAACCATGGGGACATAATCTGATGCAATAAGGGGGAATAGCTTTATTTATTATCGAACTCTAAGTAGATATAAGGTTAATGAACATAATTTCTTAATTTTATATCTGCGAACCGTTTAAGAAGATTTGAAATCAGCCTTCCTGTCATCGCTATTAGAATTTTGTCGGAATTACATAAACTAAGATAAAATAATTTTCCCTTTACTGATGAAATTTTCTCTCCAAACTCCTCTGGTCTTATTTCATAGAACAATATCTTTAAATAACAAGCGTTAGAAATCTATAACACAATTAGTAGGAAAATGAGAAGAAATGCTATATACTATCCCATGGCGAAGGATAAAAGGAATTTTACTCTATAATTAATCCAATCAATTCTAAAATTCCTTAAAAATAAAATTTATTTTTATCCTTCTTCGCCATGAGAATTCAATTATAACAAAAATAATTATTCATTCCTATAGATTATTATATAGAAGCTTTATTACTTATATTATTTTTGCAGAAGAAGCCAAGCTTTTGTAAGAAAGTATCCCGAAAGAAAAAATCAGAAAATATATTTTTTTAGCAGATTTCCCTGATTCAGATGATTTCTCTTTTTTCAGTCGAGAGTTTTTATAACTTCCACCTTCCCGCAAGCCTTACTTCGAAAATATTATAAAGGCCCTCTTCAAGACCATAATTATGTGAAAAAAGGGGGCAACCCCCCTTTCCCTTATAAATTAATGAGATTATTATTCAATAACCTTTAAGATACGATTGACGCGAATACCCGGGATCCAAGCCAGCACATCATACCAACGGGCGTCAGTTGAAAAGAATAGAATGCGCGCTGGTCCTAATAAATGATCTTCAGGAATGAATCCCAATTCTTTCATATAGCGACTGTCTTGCGAGTGATGGCGATTATCACCCATAACAAAGTAATGGCCGGCGGGAACCGTATATTCTGGCGTATTATCAGCTGGATGCACACCAAAGGGATACTGCATCAAAATCTCGTGGGCTTTACCATTAGGCAAAGTCTCGCGATAGCGAGCCATAACTTTTACTGAATTATCGCGCGGATCTCTTAACGTATAGTCATCAAGTTTTTCTAATTTACAGGCGGTACCATTAATGTGCACAATTCCATTTTTGACTTGCACTTTGTCCCCTGGCAAGCCCACCACTCTTTTGATATAATCAAGCGAATCATCATAGTAAATAGTCATCCGTTTTAACAGGCTTTCTGTCTTACCAACAGGCGCGCGAAACACGGCCACCTGTCCTAAGGTCGGCTTATCATGGTCCAGAAGGCGGCCCTCAAAAAGAGGGGGAGCAAAAGGAAATGAATAATTGCTGTAGCCATAACTGTACTTTGAAACAAACAAGAAGTCCCCAATCATTAAGGTAGGATACATAGAAGCAGAGGGGATAACAAATGGCTGAAACAAAAATGTTCTAATCAGAACTGCAATAAATAAAGCCCCTAAGGTTCCTTTAAGCTCTTTGATTAATCTATCCATGAATTTATCCTTTTTTAATTAATAAAATGAGGTATAGGACTGCAAAAGAGTTTAATGCAGAACATTCCTCACCTTTAAGAGTCCATATAATTCTCAGTCAAATTACCAAATTTAGTCAAGGCTCCATCGAAATAAAGCTTAACAGTCCCCACCGGACCATGACGCTGTTTGGCAATAATAACTTCAGCTTGCTTATAAACTTTTTGCATTTCTTCTTGCCATTGCATAAATTTATCAGTTCCCTCAGGGGGACGGCGACGCTCAAGATAATATTCATCGCGATAAACGAACATTACAACGTCGGCATCTTGTTCAATCGACCCTGATTCACGTAGATCAGACAACATCGGGCGCTTGTCTTCCCGTTGTTCGACAGCACGAGAGAGCTGAGATAAGGCAATAACAGGAACATCCAATTCCTTAGCAATGGCCTTAAGGCCACGGGAAATATCAGAAATCTCTTGGACACGATTATCGCCGCCTCGCTTACTCCCACCGGCTTCTATCAATTGTAAATAGTCGATGACAATCAATCCCAATCCATGTTGACGCTTTAAACGGCGACAACGATTCCGAATGGCATTCACCGTAATCCCAGCTGTATCATCGATGAAAAGCGGCAAATCTTGCAAGGTACGGGTGACCTCAACAAATTTAGGAAAATCTTCGGCACGGATATCACCCCGACGAATCTTGTCTGAAGAAACAGCCGATTCAGAGGCCAAAATACGCGATGCTAATTGCTCGGATGACATTTCAAGCGAGAAAAAAGCCACAGGCGCCCCATTCGGGTCATTATCGAGAACGGCTTTGGCTGCATTAAAGGCTATATTGGTGGCTAAGGTGGTTTTTCCCATTGAGGGACGGCCTGCAAGAATTAATAAGTCAGAAGGGTGTAGTCCTCCCAAATAGCGATCCAAGTCAATCAACCCACTGGTCACCCCTACGATATGGGAATCGCGTTTAAAGGCCATCTCGGCCATTTGCAAAGCCTCTGTAATCGCAAGAGTAAATGGTAAAAGGCCCCCATTGGATTGCCCTTTGGTGGCTAAATCAAATAACTGCTTTTCAGCTTGCTCAATCTGATTAACGGCGGTTGTATCAAATTCATAGGTCTTAGCACTCCCACAAATTTCTTGACCAATCTTTAAGAGCTCTCGACGCAAAAAAAGGTCGTGAATCAACTTGCCATAATCAGCCGCGCTTGACATGGACAACACTGAATTTGCCATATCAACCAGATAAGCGGCTCCCCCGACTGCTTCCAAAGCTTTATCTCTTTCAAAATAATCTTTTAAGGTGACGGGATCTGCAATTTGTCCTCGTTCGACAAAGCGGCAAATGCCTTCAAAAATCTTTCCATGAATAGCATCAGCGAAGTGATAAGGCTTTAGAAAATCACCGACCCGCTCCATCATAGAGTTATCAAGCAATAGAACTCCTAATAATCCCTGTTCTGCCTCTAAGTTATAAGGAGGAGCATCTTCATTTTGGACAGTCACAAGGGAATTACCCTGGAACGGAATAATATCAGATGACATATTTTGCTCACTTTAATCTAATCTTAACCCCACCATAGCATAATTATAATCAAAGAGGAAAAGCTTAGGTTGTTCATTCATGGTTAAATTTACAAAGATCATCCTGTCTGTTCTGGCAATAATATTACCCCACCATGCCTGGGCCGATCCGGTTGTGGATGAGGTGTTGGACGATCTCCAACGGGGATCTAACAGCTATTATTCTTATTCCTCCTCGGGTCGCTGCACGACCACCAAAAACTGTACAGAATATTTCCAACAAAAATTAAGGCAACTCACCGATCAATATAAAGGCGCTCACAGTAAACTCAACCGAACAACGCAACAAGCCGATATCGATCTTTTAACTAAAAAACTGGATGTAATCCGGAATTTATCACAACGCTTACCTGCTCTTCTCAAATCTAGTGTATTTTACTCTCAAAATCTCATCTTTAAAGCAATGTCAGTCCAGGGACAAACCAAATACCGGCAAGGATACCGGGTGGAAATACCAAATTTAGATAGTGGTTTTGATGTTTTATCTATTGATCCTACTCACTTGAGCGAAGCGGAGACAACCATTCTTGAACAATTAACCCACGAAGTTCAGGATATGGTTGCCAAAGCAAATTCAACAACAACCCCACCGTATACAATAAAACATATCAAAGGAATTAGCTTAAACTATGATGATATTTTAAATGATATTCTAGCCAAAATAGAGAATCAGAATTACACAAAAATGGATCGAGAGGCGGCATTGCGCGTCCAACTCAATCTCTTGGATAATGTTAAGGGGCACATAGCACCGGAGGATCCAGCGCTTGCAAAACTCCAAACCTTAAGGTCCGCGATTGAAACTGAAGCCACTCAAGCTCCTATCAGTGTGGATAATTTAATTTTGTTTCTTCACACAAATTATCAGGATCCATCGGCGCGATTGGAAAATGAGTCAGAGCATGGTTGGCAAGCCATGTCTCAATCTTTTCTGCCGGCAAAACAACCGCAACAACCAACCCCCACCACCCTGGCAAATCTTAATTTTGATGTAACGGTGGGCGGAAAGACATCAAAGTTATCCGCTAAAACGATCGGAATGCGCACTCAAGAAAAACAACGCTTTTATTCCCAAGCAACTATTTATAAGGAAATGTCACCGGCAGCTCAAGCGGACTATAGATCTGGCAAACGCTACACCTTAAACCCCACACAGATTGCAAGCCAACTCTTTGCTCCTCTCTATCAACCAAGCACAGATGCGGCAACAGAAAACACCCTCGAACAGCTTCAGCAGGAAGTCTTTGAAACAATAAAAGTCGATTCACGAACAAAAAAATCCCCACCTTTCCAAGTTACCGAAGTAAGAGGAGCCCATTACAATTACGATCAGATTTTGAATATAATTATTACCGATATTGAGGCAGTTCAAAATCGCCCCAATGATCGCCAAGCCAATTTGGTTATTGATCTGGGAATTATTGATAAGTATCTCCAACTCATGGATCAGACTGATAAAAGTTATCAGAAACTTTTAACCTTAAGACAAAAAGTTGAAGGAGGACAAGAAACGACAACATCCCGTTATGACTATGGCACCGCCGTTATAAATCCGAAAAATTCATCGCAAGCTCAGTGGCTCACAATTAAAAATCAGCTAGCACCCGCTCAACCAGTTCCTCTGCCTGCCAAAATTGTTAATATTGCTGACATTACCCTTAAAGTTAAAGCATTGGGGAAAAGCTATACGGTTTCTTTAGCACAGGCTGGTACCACGAATTATGCGCGTCGACGCTTAAGCACAACGACTAAGTATGCCAAAGAAAAAGCAGATATTTTAAAACAACTGGTCCGTAACTTGAAAGCACTCAGGTGTAAAAATCGCGATGAATGCCACCGCACTTATCGTAATGAAATTAAAGCGATGAAAGCTCAATTTGGACGATCAAAGTATAACAGTAATTCTTATTCTAATTATAGCAGAAATTCCTATTCCGCCTATAGCAGTAACTCTTATTCTGCTTATAACAGCTCAGGATTATATAATACCCCCTCCTCCAAACGATCCGGCACTCAAAAGGCTCAAGAAATTGATAATGCTATTCAAGAAATGCTGGAAAATTTTGAAACCGTCCTTATGAACGCTTTTGATATGGACCGGCCGCAAACTAAACTGATGATTTATAATAAGCTATCAGATAAAGGGCGAACTGATTACCTAAATGGGTTACGCATTAGTGATCCAAAAGAAGCGCGAATCTTTAAACGCCAAAAACAAAAAGAACCACAAAAAACAAAAACTGATAAAATGGCAATATTCCAATCAGTTCTTTCAATCTTTGGAGTTAAGCAACCAGCGGCATCTGCCCCCCCTCCTCCGGCATCTCAACCTCAACCGCAACTTAATTATGATCAGGCTGAGAAAAAACTATTGCCACTTGCGTTCTTTGATACCGATGACATCTTAATTTATACAATGCAGGCTCTAGAGCGGACTATAAGCTCTTGTCGGACTTTTAGTGAGTGCGCCAATAATGATAGTCACATTATTGAAGGGGTAATACGTCTTCTCAATCCAAAAGATCCCGTTATTGGATTTCTTCTTGAAATTACGGATGAATTGAAAAAGGCGCAAAAATCTAATCCAATTGACGTAGATTCTATTGCCGAAGCTTTTAAAAAAGCAAAGTTTTCAGCGCGCTTGAAACTAGAATCCCAGGATGAAAAAATGTGGGAAAACATTGAGAGCAAAAAAAACAAAAGGCGTCAAACGCCAGTTCCTCCAAGAGTGGCGAATGCTCAGGCTCTAATAAAAACCTATAACGCAAACCCTCAGCAAGTCCCCTCGACACTTAGCCAACAAGGTTCCGCTCCTTATCGCTCTTCCTATGGCGGCAGTACGACTTACCCTTCCTCAAACTATAAAGCTTCCTCTACCTATAAGCCCTCTTCATCCTATGGATCTAATCCGGCGAGCAGTTATAATACTCCTTCTAGTTATGGTTCTTCGTCAAAGGGATATGGGGACTCAAGCAGTAGGTCAAACACTAAACCATCTTCTCAACGCTATGCAGAAGCAGCATACTAAGATTTGCATCATTAGAGACGCAAACAAGAAATTGAGTGAATGGCTTGCGTGTAATGCGATAAAAAGCCCCTTTGGTTTTCCCAACTTCACTTACGAATAAAACTAATGCATATGCTAAACCAATAAATACACCAGCAGCCATTAAGAGGGTAAGCCATCCCCCTTTTTTATAAGCCAAGCCAAGGCAAGAAAATATTATTATTAAACACAACCCCCTAAATCCATAAAGCACAATCTTTTCTATAGTTGACTTTACTTCCATAGCCTCTTTAAGAGATATAGACCCTTCCTCTGGCAAGATATCTTTTTCATTCATGCGTAGGCCTTTAATTTGGTAGTTACTCTCTCTAAAAAGATAGTCAGCGCTTGAGAGAATTCAAGTATCTATTTAATAAGATTTCAAGCGTTCGTAGGCTTCTTTAACTTGACGAAACTTATCAATGGCCTGCGGGTCCTGATTCGTATCTGGATGATATTGTTTTGCTAATGCTCGATAACGTTGCTGAAGATCTGTCTTCGAAAAATCCTCTTGGAGATCAAGAAGCTTTAGATCTTCTATACGCTGTTTCGTCACTGTAAAAGAGGGGTCAGATAAAGGACGGCGCTGTTGGTGGTCAAAAATACCCAGGGGATCATCAAACTCAACCTCAAATGGTTTATGGTCGCCTTGCTTTCCCAACGGCCAACTCGGGCGTTGCCAGACGACATCAGCGAGACGTTCTTGAAGTTGGTCAGCTTCGCTCATCCCCGTATAATAATTCCACTTCGAATTATAATCCCGTACATGTTCTAGACAAAACCATAGCCAGTCTTGACTACCTTTTTCTAAATGATGCCGCGATCGGGGGGCTCGATGTTCGCCGGGTTGCGGACATCCAGCATGATCACATAAATGTCCGTCAGGCGCCTTATGCGGGTTTCCTCGATCAAACCATTGCGAAAATTTTTCAAACATAGCAAGATTATGAGACTCAACCTCACATTTATCAAGAGGCATCATGGGAAAAATTAGAGATATTATTATTGAAAAACTGCAAACACAGCTGCAACCAACATTTCTTGAAGTTCACGATGATTCGGCAAAGCATGCCGGCCATACCGATGCGGGTGAAGAAACTCACTTTCGAATTCTCATTCAGTCCCCGGCTCTTATTGACTTAAGTCGTGTCGCAGCTCATCAACGGATCTATCAGATCCTAGACGATGAGCTTAAAACAACAGTTCATGCCCTTGCTATTCAGATCAGATCTAGGCACTAAGGGAGCGCCCCTACCTTGAGGCGGAATGAGGGAAAAGGGGGCCCCTTCACCAACTCCTCTTTCCGGGCAAGCGGAGCGTGATCCGGAATCTCGATATTACAAGCGTATTCCCCTCTTTCCGGGCAAGCAAAGCGCGACCCGGAATCTCGATATTACAAGCGCAAACAATAAAGGCATCCCCTGACTTGATCAGGGGTCTCAATCTTACAGACGCACTCGCCTGTCAGCTCGAGTTCCCGGCTCGAAGGCCGGGAAAGAAAGAGAAGGAAAGTAAAAAATAATAATCATTAATAAAAGACTTATCCCCCGGGACTTGATCCGGGGCCTTGATATTACAAAGCCCTCCCTAGTCATGGCGGCCTCCCCCCTCGGAGGCGGCGAATAAAATTTTAGTTAAGAAAGAATTCTCTCTCAAGCAAAACAAATCATAAGAATTTTTATTTTCTGCATTTGTTTCAACTCTCCATTAACTTTTATTTGCGATTCTAGATATAAAGAACCCTTACAACTTACGAGCGACGATGACCTACCGCGATCCGTATGACTCTAAAAATTTTTTTAGATCCCAATGGCAACAGCCCTTCAGAAGATTTCGCAAAACGGTACTACCGATTATTGTGTCAGGCGTTAGCGTATTTGTCATTATGATGGCTGTTTTTACTGTGCTGCCCCACTTTATTAATAATAGCAGTGGTAATCTGCTCCTTATTCTGCACACAATTTTAGCCGTTATCGGGGGAATTACCATCACCTTTTTAGGGCATTTAATATCTCTCAAAAATTTAAGCCGCTTTGAAACGATTAAAATTCGCAGTCCTCAAAAAGATAGGAACCCTCATGGTTAAATCATGGTTAATCCTTTTTACAACCTTTATGAAAACCAGCCTGCTCTCATTTACCAGCCTTACTATAGCTCTTTGCTGTCTCTCTTATACGGATTTACTCGAGTTTGACACTCAACTTTATCCTATGATCAGCTTAAGTTTTATAATTGCCTCCATTTGGGCAATGATTCAGAGCATGCGTCTCTTATCGTTAACTTATGATTTAGAACCACCGGCTAACAGGGCCCTAATTCCTGGCAGATTTTTGCCTTCTAACCACTCCAGAAAAGCACCACCCGCCGTGGATGTATAGGTCAATTGATCGCCCACACCTGCTTTATTGAGGCACGCCAAGGTATCGCCTCCTCCAGCCACACTCACCACCTTACCCTCTTGGGTGCGTTGGACGATATAATGCGCAATGGCCATAGACCCCTTCTCAAAAGGCGACACCTCAAAAACACCAACAGGGCCATTCCACACAACAGTTTGACAGTGATCTAAAGCTGATTGAATTGTATGAATAGAAGTTGCGCCGATATCCATAATTTTGAAAGCATCGTCGGGTGTGGCGTAATCTTGCGGCAAAATCAGAGTACACTTATTTTCTTGCGCTTTTGCCATGATAGTGCGAGCTTGTTCCACTAAATCTGGTTCTGCTAAGGATTCTCCAATATCGATTCCTTGAGCCAGTAAAAATGTATTGGCCATTCCGCCACCCAAGACGAGATAATCCACCTTTGAGATTAAGTTGGTTAACAACTCAAGCTTGGTTGATACTTTTGATCCCCCCACAATTGCCATCAAAGGACGGTTCGGATTTCCTAAAATGGACTGCAGTGCTTTTAATTCAGCCTCCATAGCACGACCTGCTACAACGGGCAAATAATCGCCAATACCCACCACCGAAGCATGGGCACGATGCGAACAAGAGAAAGCATCATTCACAAAAATATCCCCTAAATTAGCAAGCTGTTGAGCAAACTGGGGATCATTTTGCTCTTCCTGGGGATGAAAACGCAAGTTTTCCAGTAAAACCATCCCACCATAAGGTGTATGGCGAATAGCAAAATTTGCCGCCTCCCCAACGCAATCGGAGCCAAAATTAATCAGACAATCAAGATATTGCTTCAAGATACGGGCTATCGGTTGCAAGCTGAACTCGGGGTTAATCTGTCCCTCTGGACGACCAAAGTGAGATAAAATAATGATACGGGCATTCTTCTTAATTAATTCGTGAAGAGTTGGTAAAGCTCTTACAAGGCGAGTATCATCACTAACCATTTGATTTTTTAATGGAATATTTAAATCTAGCCTGACAAGAACATTTTGTTGAGTGACATTCACCTGATCTAGCGTTAAAAATAGTGACATGATACCTTAAAACCTTAACGATAATTTTAAGACTAGATTAAACAAAAAGCATAGAAGACGTAAAGTGGCCAGAATAGAAAACTTAGAATCCTATAATTTTTCCTTAATGACCGGACGAACGAAAGTCATGGGAATCCTTAATGTTACCCCTGATTCCTTTTCAGGCGATGGCTTAATGAAGTATGATGATATCATTAAAAGTGCTGTAGTCCAAGCTCAGCGGTTCATCGAGCAAGGTGCCGATATCCTTGATATTGGTGGCGAAAGCACTCGGCCGGGGGCTCAACCGATTTCTTTAGAAGAAGAGTTAGCCAGAGTCGTCCCCGTGATTAAAGCTATTCATCACCAATTTCCTGATGTTTTGATTTCAGTTGATACTACAAAATCACAGGTCGCCAAAGCGTCGATCGTTGCGGGGGCATCCATTATAAATGATGTCAGTGGATTGCTAATGGATCCTGCCATGATTAACGTGGCCCTGGAAGAAAATGTTCCGGTTGTTATTATGCATTCACAATTAGGGTCGTGCATCCAACAATTTGATCGCCTTGATTCTCTAAATACCTGTAGTCGGACAATTGATACTGAAGTTGCGAGTGACCTTGATCGCATGGCGATTCACGCTATTAGCCGTGGTCTAACCCGTCATCACATTATTATAGATCCCGGCATTGGGTTTGCAAAAACGCCGGATCAAAATCTTCAATTAATTTCACAATTAGACCGTATCAGAGCCTTAGGCTATCCTCTGCTCCTCGGTGTTTCCCGTAAATCATTTATCGGACATGCGACCGGCGAGGCGGTGGACAAGCGTATGCCGGGCAGTATTGCTGCCGCTACCATTGGTGTTCTGAAGGGGGCTCATATTGTTCGCGTTCATGATGTGGAAGAAACAGTTCAGGCCATGAAAGTAGTTGATGCGATTCGATTAGCATCCTAAAGAGGAACCATGATGCAACCACTGGTAAAGGAAATATCTTATCAAGACCCTGCGGCTATTTTCTCTATTTTTAAGGACCAAGTGGGCTCTATTTTTCTCGATAGTTCTAACACCTTTCAAGAGTGGGGACGCTATTCTTTTATTGCTGTTGATCCTTGGATGATTTTAAGAGAAAAATATGGCAGCGATCAGAATCCACCCCTTGAGGTTCTCGACCAACACTTACAATTCTATCGTCTTGATCCTATTCCCGATTTGCCCCCTTTTCAGGGCGGTGTTGTTGGTTATTTATCCTATGAATTAGCCCGCAGTTTAGAGCATCTTCCCACAGCCGCCCAGGATGATTTAAATTTTCCTGACCTCATGATGGGGTTTTATGATGTGGTGGTGTCTTTTGACCATCACCAACGGCGCACTTGGATCATTTCCAGCGGCTTTCCTATCGGCGATTTAAGCCACGCCCAACAACGTTTAGCCTGGATGGATCATCTTATAAAGACCTTGAGACCACTTGAAAATAATACGGCCTTTGAGGTCGGTAATTTATACAACCCTTTTGATCAAGACACTTATCCGCCTCAGGTCCAAAAAGTCATTGACTATATTTATGCCGGCGATATTTATCAAGCTAATTTGACACGCCGTTATGAAGGTTCTTATCAAGGTGATCCCTTTGCTTTATATACTCGATTGCGCGAAAGAAATCCGGCTCCTTTTTCAGCTTATATAAAAGATCAACATCATGTTATTGCCAGTGCCTCGCCGGAACGATTTTTAAAGTTAACAAATTGTCAGGTGGAAACAAAGCCCATTAAAGGTACCATCCATCGAGATTTAGTCGATCCCATTCAAGACCAACGGCTGGCGCAACAGCTCGCAGCATCAGAAAAAGATCGAGCTGAAAACTTAATGATCGTTGATTTAATGCGGAATGATTTATCACGCGTGTGTCAATCGGGCAGTGTGCAAGTTCCCAAATTACTTGAAATAGAATCCTTTGCCACAGTACACCATTTAGTGACAACGGTCACCGGCATATTGGATGATAATAAGTCGGCCATCGATTTACTCAAAGCAACCTTTCCGGGGGGATCGATTACAGGTGCCCCCAAAATTAGAGCCATGGAAATTATAGCAGAACTCGAACCCACCTATCGAGGTGTTTATTGTGGATCAATTGGTTATATTGGCTTTGATGGCAGCATGGATACCAGTATTGTTATCCGAACTTTCTTGTTAACCGATGATAAGCTGACATTCCAAGTTGGCGGTGGCATTGTTGCAGATTCTGACCCTCTAGCTGAATATGAAGAAACATTAACAAAGGCTGCCGGCCTTAAAAAGGCGCTTAATCAATGATTTTGATGATCGATAATTATGATTCCTTTGTCTATAATTTGATCCGCTATAGTCGTGAATTAGGGGCAGAGATTGAGGTTGCTCGTAATGACGCCATCACAATTTCGCAAATAAAAAACCTCGCCCCCTCTCATATCATTATCTCTCCAGGCCCTTGCTCACCTGATCAAGCTGGTATTTCTTTAGAAGTGATCCACCATTTTGCCGGCCATATCCCCCTTCTTGGCGTTTGCTTAGGACATCAAGCCATTGGTCAAGCGTTTGGCGGCAAGGTGGTTCGAGCCTTAAAGCCCATCCATGGTAAAGTCCATAAAATCCACCATAATGGGGCAGGATTATTTGCAGGCGCTCCTCAGCCCCTATCGGTGACACGTTACCATTCTTTGATTGTCGACCAGGTCTCCCTTCCGATTTGCCTTGAGATCACCGCAACAACAGATGAGGGAGAAATTATGGCTCTGCGTCATCGAGAACTACCAATCGCCGGTGTCCAATTCCATCCTGAAGCTGTTCTCACGGAGTTTGGCCATGGTCTCTTAAAGAATTTTTTTGAAGGAAATCTATAACGTGATTATTTACCTTAATGGGGAGTATATAGAGTCTTCAATGGCTCATATTTCTCCGGCAGATCGTGGGTTAATGGTGGGCGATGGCGTTTTTGAAACCCTTTTTTATGATGGGACAGAAATTGAAGGCTTAAGACCGCACTTTGATCGGTTAATTAAAGGAGCCGCCTTATTTCAGATTCCCTTTCACTTAGTAATTTCAGAGTTTAAGGAAATTTTATTGACGGTTATTGATCGCAATAATCTCCAGGGCGTCAGCACGGCCCTCAGATTTACTCTAACCCGCGGACCAAGCGACCGTGGTCTCGCGCTTCCACAATCAGTTAATCCAACATTGTTGGTCACCACCCACCCTTATCAACGCCGTCAGCAAGTTTTACAGGTTGGTTTTTCACAGTATTGTTTTCGACAACCTTCGATTTTATCAGGCATTAAGCATTTGGGATACCAACTTCCTCTTTTAGGTCGATTGGAAGCTGAACATCGGGGATTGGATGACGTTTTATTTTTTAACGACGTCGGCTACTTAGTGAGCGCCACAGCAGCCAATGTTTTTATCATAAGCAACGGCGAGTTGATGACCCCGCCGCTGAGTGATGGCTGTTTACCGGGCGTTATGCGTGATAAGATTATTCAAGAAATGCAAAAAGCAACGACACCTGTGCGCATTAATCATATTACACGCCAGGATGTCGAAGAATCTGCAAAAATTTTCCTGACTAATAGTTTGATAGGATCTGCCCTCGCCGTTTATAACCCTTAACTTTGGCGTCCAGAGTAATTCCGAGTTCGCTCAATTTCCTCTTTAACTCTAAGCCGCTTTTTCTTCATCTCATGTAAATTTGTCTCACTCACAAAGGCCCGAGTTTCAATCCGCCGAATTTCTTTATCCAGATCCTCATGCTTTTTTAAGAGAGCGTCAAGGTGCGATTGAATGGTCATGGTATCCTCCCTGAATTAATTACACTTTATTATATGGAGCGCAAGAAAAAGAAGTCAAACCTCGCAGGAGAGAAAATATATTTTGAAATAATCTTGGAGCTTTTTCTCTCTATATTTTTTTCAGGCAATCCCAAAGCGGCTTGGAAACTCAACCTTACAAAAGCAATCACCTGACAGCTCGAGTTCCCAGCACGCTGGCCGGGAAAAGAGGGAAAGCTAAGGGTGGTACAAGAGACCATCCAGAGATCAGGATACCACTCTAAATCACATACTAGATCATTAAATCATTTTGAAGACTTTGCGGGCAAAGGCCAAGTAATCTGACTCTTCACGCAGCGCTTCATCACGCCGTGATCCACCAGCATGGCCAGCGGCCATATTCATATGCATCACCATGGGTAAGGTACTGGTATTTAACTCTCGCAATTTTGCCATGAATTTTGCCGGCTCCCAATAAGTAACCCGCGGATCAGTCAGACCTCCTGTGATATACATAGCAGGATAAGACTGTCTTTTCATGTTATCGTAAGGTGAATAGCTGAGCATATAATCAAAGTGTTCTTTATTTTCAATTGGATTGCCCCATTCCTTAAATTCGCCCGGTGTCAACGGCAAAGATTCATCCAGCATTGTATTCATGACATCGATAAAGGGAACAATAGCAAAAGCTGCCTTAAAAAGATCAGGGCGATGGTTGACAACATATCCCATCAACATTCCACCGGCACTTCCCCCCATGGCGGCTATATTACCAGTTGTTGTATAACCAAGCTTGATCAGAGCCTCAGCACTATCAATAAAGTCATGAAAGGTATTCTTTTTCTTCAAATATTTTCCATCCAAATACCAGTTATATCCTAATTCATCGCCGCCACGAATATGAGCAATGGCAAATACAAATCCATTATCCATCCAATGTAAGGCACGCAAATTAAAAGACGGTGAGACTGCATATCCATAGGCCCCATACCCATACAACAGCAAGGGATTATCAGCCCCTAACGTAAACTTGCCTTTACGATAAACCACAGAGACGGGGACTTTGACACCATCGCGTGCCTCTGCCCAAATTCGATCTACATGATACAGATTGGAATCAAAGCCACTGCCAATTTCTTGAGTTTTCAACAATTTTTGGCTCAGATCAACAAAATTGACTTCGTAAACAGAGGTTGGGCGCACCAACGATGAGTAAGAAAAACGGAATGTTACATCCTCATAATAGGTTGCAGCAATATGGGCATCATAGGTTGCATCGGGAAAATTAATCCACCGTAACTCATGAGAGATCGGATTCATAACTGCAATATTTTCTAAGCCTTGCCGCCGAAAAGATAGGACAAAATGACTGTGATAAGGGACAAAGGCCGTAATATAAGAGGCCGGATCATGGGGGATAATTTCTTCAAATTTTCCTTCTCGCTGCCCCACTGGAACGCGGACTAACCGTTTATTCTCACCCTTATCATTGGTTAAAATGTAAAAATACCCCTTATGGTGATCTATTCCCAAATGACGTTTTTCGACCGCATCATATAGTTTTACAAGTTTACGCTCAGGATCTTTTAAATCAATATAGCAAACCGACTCATCTTCCTTCGAGGCTGATTGAATAAATATATAGCGCTCATCAAAAGATTGATGAAGTTCAAGACTGCGCTCCTCCACCTCTTCTTCCATGATCAGTTGGTCGGCGTTAACACCATCACCTATTTTGTGGAAAAATACCTTCTTTACCCGCCATTCGGGTGTAAATTGGCTATAGTAAAAGCCGCTATTATCGGGTAGCCACACGGTTGAAGCAACACTGTCAATCATGTCGGTTAATTGCTCGCCGGTGAACAAATTGCGAATCTTCAGCGTGCAAAATTCATTACCTTTTGTATCCTCAAGATAAATAAAGTACTGTCCATCCAAGGTCACATTCAAACCAACAGCCTTATAAAACTCATGGCCTTTTGACTCCTGGTTAGCATCGAAAAAAACTTCCTCTGCGCCATCGATACTCTTTTTACGTAACCGGACCGGATAATTTTGTTCCTTTGTCTGACGCGTAAAATAATAGTAGTCACCGTATTTAAGAGGAACGCTTGCATCTATAGCGGGAATATAACCTTTTCGCTGATTAAACAAACGTTCCCGTTCTTCTGCTAAGGGCGTCATGAAGGTATCATGATAAACATTTTCTGCAACCAGGTAATCCGATATTGCTGCATCCTGTACCCCATCTTCAGGATTTTTCCAGTACGGATCCCGCAGCCAAGCATAGTCATCACACAGCTCAACACCGTGCACCGTTCTAACCGTTGGCCTTTTTTCAGCCGTAGGGACAGAAATAGGCTCTTGCTGTATAAGGACATCCATTGCAGGTGGCAGAGTTTCTTGAGTCATATTGTTCACTAAACCTTGATAAAGAATTGGAGTTAAAAACAGACTACACAATATAACAGCTTTTTTCATCCTCCATCGCTCCTAAAATTTAGGGATAATTCCTCTTTATAATTGAAAAGGAGGGGGGTCCAACGCCCAGTACAACAATGACTCCTTAATAAGCTTTAATCGTTGAGAACGTATTTTTTTGCATTTTTCCAAAAAATGTGTTGCAAAGCCAGTTAAAATTTCTGTATAACTACCTATATCACGTTTATCTTAAAAATGCGCCCATAGCTCAATTGGATAGAGCGTCAGACTACGGATCTGAAGGTTAGGAGTTCGACTCTTCTTGGGCGCGCCATTTATTATTGGTCGGCTTAATGACCATTATTATTCCTGATTTATTTCCCATTTATAAAATCTATCAAGAAACAGGGTTTAGTTTACGGTATGTGGGCGGCTGCGTGCGCGATAGCCTTTTAGGCTTATCCCCGCATGATTATGACTTAGCCACTCCTTTGCCAGCAACGCAAGGACTCAGCTTATTAAAACAGCACGGATACACAGTTATTCCCACGGGTATAGAGCATGGGACTTTTACGCTGGTTATTAATAAACAACCCTATGAAATTACAACTCTACGTCGTGATGTCGCCACTGATGGTCGTCGCGCCACCATCAGCCATACAGAGAACTGGGAAGAAGATGCTGCCCGCCGCGATTTTACCATTAATGCGTTATACATGGATTTTGAAGGCACTCTGTATGATTATGTCGAGGGGCTACCTGATCTTAAGGCTGGAGTTATTCGTTTTATCGGCAATGCTGAGGACCGAATTCGAGAAGATTATTTAAGAATTTTAAGATTCTTTAGATTTCACGAACGTTTTTCCAAACAACCTATTTCACCGCTTTTAAAAGCAACTTTCACAAAGTTTTCTCCTCATCTTAAAACGCTCTCAGCAGAACGCATCACGCAAGAATTCTTTTTACTTTTAGGGAGTAAAGCCCCTTATCAAGAACTTACTATTATGGATGAGTGTCAGATTTTACCTCATTTTTTGATCTGCTATAATTTGGAAAATCTTCACAGCGTTCTGGAAACAGAACGCCAAGTATCAGCTCCCCCCAGCTTTTTAAGACGCTTTGCTGCGCTTAACTGTGGCGAACACACGCTACGACTCTCCAATAAAGAAAAAAATTATTTAACGGTCATCAACAAACTCCAACAAGCAATCCATCAGGAACCCTTGCCTTATCTTGCTTATCGGTTTGGGCTGGATAACCTCTTGGATGTTTGTTTGCTCAACAATGAGATCGAGCTGTGGGGTCATCTTCAGTCTTTTATTATCCCCCCCTTTCCTCTTGACGGCCATGATCTTACAGCTCTTGGTATTACCAAAGGCCCAACCCTCGGCCAAGCTCTCCGCCAGGCTGAAAAGCTCTGGTGTGGCAGCGCCTATACCTTAACCAAAAAACAACTTCTGGATAAAATAAAAGAGGATTTCCTCGCCTCAAATTAACTGACTCTTTCCTTGCTCTGGAGCGGCAAAAAGCTGTATAACTATATCCAAGAACTTAGAAGAAGCGGAAAAAAATGGGATTTAATTGTGGAATCGTTGGACTACCAAACGTTGGTAAGTCAACACTATTTAATGCACTAACGGCAACAGCCGCAGCCGAAGCTGCCAATTACCCCTTTTGCACCATCGAACCCAACACGGGTCGCGTCGGCGTACCTGATCCCCGCTTATTTGAGTTGGCAAAAATTGCCCAATCACAAAAAATTATTCCAACTCAACTGGAATTTGTCGATATTGCTGGGCTGGTCCGCGGCGCTTCAAAAGGTGAAGGACTGGGCAACCAATTTTTAGGACACATCCGCAGTGTTGACGCCATTATTCATGTATTGCGGTGTTTTGAAAATGATGACATTACCCACGTTGATGGCAGTGTTGATCCGTTGAGAGACCTGACAACCATTGAAACGGAATTGATGCTGGCCGATATGGAAAGCTTGGAACGGCGTGTTCAAGGTCTTGAGAAAAAGGCCAAAGGAGGAGACGCTGAAGCAAAAGCTTTATTAGCGATCACTCAAAAAGTTCTCAAGCATTTGGAAGAAGGCAAGATGGCTAATACGTTTGAGGTTAGCAAGGATGAAAATCCTTTACTTGACCAACTTCAACTGTTAACCTCCAAGCCTATCCTCTATGTATGCAATGTCAGCGAAGAAGAGGCAGCAATGGGAAATGCTCATACAGCCAAAGTTGCCGCCTATGCTCAGCAACATGGAACAGGATCGGTTATTATTAGTGCCGCCATTGAAGCTGAAGTTTCATCGCTCGAATCTGAAGAAGAACAACTAGAATTCTTACAATCTTTAGGACTGCAAGAAACAGGTCTAAAGCAAGTCATTCGTGAAGGATATAAATTGCTTGATCTATTGACATTTTTCACCATTGGTCCAAAAGAAGCACGCGGCTGGACCACTCATCAGGGCGCCAAAGCCCCCCAAGCAGCCGGTGAAATTCACACCGATTTCGAACGCGGTTTTATTTGCGCTGAAACCATCTCCTATGACGACTATATTGCCTGCAATGGTGAGGCTGGCGCCAAAGCCGCCGGTAAGATGCGTCTTGAAGGCCGAGATTATATCACCAAAGATGGAGATATTTTCCATTTTAGGTTTAATGTGTAAATTCATGAGTTTTTTGGAAGCAAGATAAATTCAACTCTGCTACATATTAGTAGGAGAGGATTTAATTAGTCCTGACTAATTTTGTCCTCCACAGCCTCTACTTGTACTACTTAAACCTTTCTTTATTTCTCTAATTAAGGATATCCCATAAATGTTAAGATTTAGCATATCTCTTAACTTCATACAAAACCTCTGCAACAATTAAAAAATATAGTCAATTCTGGCTTATAAAAGGCAATCAATTTTTGCTCATTTTTTAGATTTTTTTATTTCCTTTAGGAGATTTTTTTATGCTTGCTTTCCTCACGCGCACTTTATTGCTGGCTTTCTCGATGATAGTGACGAGCTATACACAGGAGATTTTTATTACTTCTACAAATTCTTTGACAGTAGAGTTCTCAAGTTACCCCTCACAAGTCTCTCAATTGCAATTGAGCAATGATAGCCTTTCAATGAAAGCTTTAAATTGGAAAGGCCCTCAAAAGAAATTAAAGGTACCTCAGAAGAATTTAGTCCGGAAAGCTCAAAATGATGATAAGTTGGCGCAACTTGACCTAATTGACGCCTTTCGACACCATAAGGATGGCTTTACTCTCACAAAGTATAACCAAAAAATAATCTTACAGCTGTTAACAGAGTTTGCAGAAACCAATCCTTTGTTACGTCCAACTCTTATTAAAGCCTATAGAGATGGAGAATTTGGACTTGAGCCTACCCATTTAGAAACAGCCGAGATAGGTAAAAATCTCGCACTCAAGTATATAAGTTCTCCAGGAATAGGAAATATGGTTATAGAGGCCATGCGGGCGGGACTTTTGAACTTTAAATCCTGCGACAATTATCTAGAGTATTTAAGAAAATTAGCATTTAAGCTGAAAAATCAGAATGCTCAAGTTTTCTTATTAGAATGCTACATCAAGAGCCAGTATGGAGCGGCCTCCTTTAATAAAAAATTGTTTCGAGAAGTGGTAGAGAAATTGGAACCATATGCAGAACCAAATTCCCTGCTTGCCGGCTTAATTATTGCCGTTTGGCAACAGAATCTCTTAGGCTTCAAGAATAAAAAAGAGCTTAAAAAGGAGCAACTTAGAATTAACCAATACTTTAATGAAAAATCTTTAAAAAAACGTCAAAAGGAAAATTTTTTCTTATTAGAATCTTTTAGTGCATTCAACCTATAAAGCCTATATTTCTGTTAGGTAATCCCCCTTGGATTTATGGTTCAAGTGTGATAACTATAAAATAGAGGGCGGTCGTAGCTCAGCAGGATAGAGCGACGGATTCCTAATCCGTAGGCCGTGGGTTCGAATCCCGCCGATCGCACCAACCTTCCACTTTATCAGGGTTAAAAATGGATCTTGTTACACAAGGGATTTTGGGCGGCGCCATTGGTCAAGCTGGCTTTCAAAACAAACTGGGTAAAAAAGCTGTTTTATGGGGCACTATAATTGGTATTATTCCAGATTTAGATATATTAGTTAACTTCTCAAGTCATCCTTTAGCAGAACAATTGTACCATCGGGGGTTTACCCATTCCCTCTTTTTTGCCCCTCTGGCCGCTCCTTTATTGGCTCTCTTCTTATGTCGCTTCTACGATAAAGAAATAAAACCATCTTCCTATTGGACATGGTTTTGGTTAGCCTTCTGGGCCCTTATTACCCATCCTCTTCTTGATCTCTTTACCACCTATGGCACTCAACTTTTGAATCCTATTAGTAATTACAGATTTAGCCTGTCAGGTATTGCTATCATTGATCCCCTTTATTCGTTTCCTTTGTTAGCGGTGGTTCTCTTAGGGTTATGGGGCAAGACTCAGGGCTTTCGGAGCTACTTAACCTCCTTTTTACTTTTATTAACCACGTCCTATTTATTCTACGGTGTTAGCTGTAATCAAAAAGCAATCGCTTTGGCTCGTCAGAGCATTGGCCCGCAAGGTTCGAGTATGATCAATAGCTACCCGACGCTGTTCCAAATTCATGTCCGTCGATTAGTCGCCCATGTAGGTAAGCAGGTATGGGTGGCTTATACAACCACTTATCCGGGGGCCAATTATCCGATCCACTGGGAAAAATATGATAAGGCCTATCCTGAACTTTGTGAATCCTTTTTGGCAACGTCTGAAGCCAAGATATATAATTGGTTTTGTGATGGTGATTTTATTATGATTCATGAACAGGATATGCTGAAAATGCAAGATCTACGGTTTGGATTCATAGGCTCTTCCCAGTTAGGATTTTGGGGCTTACAAGCAAAAATTAACCCGGATGGCTCTCTGCAAACTTCACCTCAGAAATTTCGCAATACCATCTCTTATGGGCGGAGCAATAGCGACATTTCCATGACGAAAATTATTGAATTATTTTATGTCTCCTGGGGTCAGGAAAGCCGTCTTTTAAAAATTTATCATTCTTAACGATCCATTTTATTAGGCGAGCAATTTGCTTGTTGGCTCAGCTTAAATATGTTAGAAGTTGGTTTAAATTAGCAATATTCGAGAGTTATAATGTCAAAGTCCCCGGTTTTTCTAACTGGCTGTGCCGGCTTTATTGGTATGCAAACCGTTAAACGTCTTCTTGGACAAGGAGAAACAGTCATCGGTGTTGACAATCTTAATGCTTATTACTCTGTTGATTTAAAGCGAGATCGTCTAAAACAACTCGATCACCCAAACTTTCATTTTCATGAAGTTGATATTAGTGATCGCCAAGCTATGGAAAAAATTTGGGCCACTTATGAACCTAAAAGAGCGATCAATTTAGCCGCCCAAGCAGGGGTCCGCTATTCTATTGAGAATCCATTTGCTTATATTTCAAGCAATATTACCGGCTTTCTGGTTATGCTTGAACTTTGTCGCCATCAAAAAGATTTTGAGAACCTAGTGTATGCCAGTACCTCTTCTATTTATGGGTCCAGCACCAATATGCCCTTTGTTGAAGATCAAATGACAGCCGTTCCTATTTCCCTGTATGCGGCCACAAAAGGCGGGAATGAGTTGATGGCCCAATCCTACAACTATTTATATGGAATGCCTGCAACAGGCCTTCGCTTCTTTACCGTTTATGGCCCTTGGGGTCGACCTGATATGGCAGCCTTTAAATTTACCAGAGCCATTTTAAATGGTGAACCCTTAGACCTTTATAACGCTGGAAAAATGAAGCGCGATTTTACCTATGTGGACGATATTGTCTCTGGGGTTGTCGCCGCAGTGAACAAGAACCCCACCAATAAGGTTGGAGAACGCCACCCTATTTACAATCTAGGTAACAACCGTTGTGAAGATTTACCACGCATTATTACATTAATTGAAGAAACATTGGGAAAAAAGGCACTCATTAATAATATGCCAATGCAATTAGGGGACGTCAAAGAAACCTATGCTAATATTGATAAAGCTAAAGCTGATCTTGGCTATTCTCCTCAAACAACCATCGATACAGGCATTCCAAATTTTGTTCGATGGTATATGGACTATCATAAATAAGGAAACCAAATGAAATTAGCGTTTACATTTCCGGGACAGGGCTCTCAAACTATTGGTATGGGCAAAGATTTTTATGATAATTTTGCTGTTTCCAAACAAGTTTTTCAAGAAGTTGACGACACACTTAACCAAAAGTTAAGCACCCTCATCTTTGAAGGAGATCCAGACCAACTAACGCTGACTGAAAATACACAACCCGCTCTTATGGCAGTCAGTATGGCAATCATTCGAGCCCTTGAAAATGAATTGGGCGTTAAAGCAGCCTCTCTTACTGCATTTATGGCAGGCCACTCGTTAGGGGAATACACAGCAAATTGTGCGGCTGGCACCTTTAGTGTCGATGATACAGCCCGCCTCTTGCGTATTCGGGGCTCTGCAATGCAAAAAGCCGTGCCAGTGGGTCAAGGAGCCATGGCGGCGATTTTGAACATGCCTATTGAAGCCGTAGAAATTCTTACAACTGACGCCGCTCAAGGCCAAGTGTGTGTCATTGCTAACGATAACTCTGACGGTCAAGTTGTCATCAGTGGTCACAAAAAAGCAATTGATCGCGCGATTCCTCTCGCTTTAGAAAGGGGAGCCAAACGCGCTTTATCTTTACCGGTCAGTGCCCCTTTCCATAGCCCCTTGATGGAACCCGCAGCAACAACGATGGCAGAGGCATTGGATCTCGTCAATAGTCAGCCACCACTCTGTCCCATCTTAACAAATGTAACCGCCAGTCTGGTTCATGACGATGAAATCTTAAAACGATTTCTGGTCGAACAAGTTACTGGACGCGTTCGGTGGAGAGAATCCATGACAAGATTACCCTTACATGATATTACCCATTGCATTGAAATTGGCGCTGGTAGAGTTCTAACAGGCCTGGTTAAGAAATCAGCTCCAACAGTAGAAGCCCGTTCAATTAACACAGTTGATGAGATGAAAAATTTTATAGATACTCTTGGTACAAAACTCGTTGCATAAGGAAGGAAAAATATGTTTCAGCTTAATGATCAGGTTGCATTAGTAACAGGAGCAACTGGCGATTTAGGAAATGCCATTGCTCGTAAACTTCATCAACAAGGAGCCATAGTTGCCATTTCAGGAACCCGCGAGGCGTTATTAAATGAGTTGGCGGCAGAGCTGGGTGAGCGCGTTCATGTATTCCCCTGCAACCTAGGCGATACTGACAGTGTTGAAACATTAATCCCAGCGATTACAGAAAAGCTTGGTAAAATTGATATCTTGGTTAATAATGCCGGCGTAACCCGCGACACCCTTATCATGCGCATGAAAGATGACGATTGGAACACAGTTATTAATATTAACTTAAGTTCTGTTTTCCGTTTGTGCCGGGCCGCCACTAAAGGCATGATGAAACGCCGTTATGGCCGTATCATCAATATTTCATCTGTGGTGGGCTTTACTGGTAATCCGGGTCAAGCGAACTATTGCGCCTCCAAAGCTGGCTTAGTTGGGATGACAAAATCCTTAGCAGCAGAGCTTGCTAATCGAGGCATTACAGCAAACTGTGTTGCCCCCGGCTTTATCGCTTCCGCCATGACAGAAGACTTACCTGAGTCAACTAAGGAAAATATTTTATCCTCTATCCCGATGGGTAAGATGGGAACCGCTGAGGACATTGCTATGGCTACCGTCTATTTAGCATCCACCGAAGCAAGCTATATGACAGGACAAACACTGCACATTAATGGCGGCATGGCGATGATTTAAGGGTCCTTGCTATTCAATCTTCTTTTTCTTAATCAAAGGTGTTCAGTTAACGTCATGAAAAGAATTCGTCATCTGCTTGAATATATTCCTATTTATCTACTCTATCATCTTTGCCGTCTTATCGGATTTAAGCACGCCTCAAATCTGGGGGGATTTATCGGTCGATATATAGGGTATTGGTATGCTTTGTGGACTAAAGTTGCGGATAAAAACATCCAGCGCGTTTTTCCGTCCCTGTCGCCTGATGAGAGAAAAAAAATAATAAAAAGATCAGCTGATAATTTTGGAAGAACCTTTTTTGAATATTTTGTTCTCGATCTGGCTGATCAAGATCCCGCTTTCAAAAACGAATCCAGCGGCTTTGATAAAGTTGCTGATTACCTTACAGGTAAACGGCCCATTATTGGGTTTTCAGCTCATCTCGGCAACTGGGAAATGGGCGCAAAAAACTACGTTAGTCACGGTTATGCCCTGACAATAATATACCGCACCATTAATAATCCTTATGTCGACGCCTTAATCTTAAAATGTCGGGGAACTATTGTTGCTAATCAAATTTCCAAAGGAAAAGGATCAGGAATAGCCTCCATTCGAGCTCTCAAATCGGGCCAACACATGGTTATGCTTGTTGATCAGAAATTTAATGAAGGTATTGATATTCCATTCTTTGGGCATGCTGCAAAAACAGCTGATGGATTCGTTAAACTCGCCATAGCCGCCAACGCTTATTTAATTCCTATCCTTATTACGCGGCATAATAGGACGCAATTTATCGTCCGTTATTGGGATGAAGTTATTGATCCCACCCAAATGACCATTGAAGACTGCTTATTGAAAGTCAATCATTACCTTGAGGAATGGATAACAACTTATCCTGATCAGTGGTTTTGGTTTCACCGGCGCTGGGATAAATCATTTTATCGAACTTCCTTGTCTTAAAGCCATCTTAGACTGAACTAAGGATCCTTTCTCTTTAGTTCAGTGTTATTAACCGCCCTTATTCGATCTAAAACCTTAGACTATTCTCATTTTCCTTATTAAAGTATTAATTAAGGCATAAAAGAAGCATATCCCTATGAAGTTTTTGGAAAAATTAGACCTCTCTGATCGCCGTAATCTGGCTAAAATGATCTCTTTAGTGGAGTCAGAAAAAAAATTAGATCAGCAACAAGGTGATCGTCTTATTCAAGAACTTTTTACTCTCTCTCAGCCTGCAGAATCACAAAACTCCCTCATTATTGCGATTACGGGGACGCCAGGGGCTGGAAAATCAACGTTTATCAATGCATTTGGCAGCCGATTGGCAGACCAAGGCTTAAAAATCGCCGTTCTCGCTATCGATCCGAGTTCTCGCTTTTCAGGAGGATCAATCCTGGGGGATAAGACCCGTATGACAGAGCTGGCAAGTCACCCTAATGCTTTTATTCGTCCCATTCCATCGCGCGCTGAAAGCTTGGGCGGAATATCTCCTGAAACTGAAGATATTTTATATGTCTTAAAAGCAGCTAAATTTGATTATATCTTTATTGAGACCATTGGTGTTGGACAAAATGAAGGAGATGTAGCCTTACTCGCCAACAAAATCATCATGATGATTCATCCCCTGGCTGGCGATGAACTCCAGGCCATTAAAAAAGGCAATTTAGAATATATTGATTACCTTGTTATTAATAAGTTTGACGGAGCGTCTAAAGAGCTAGCCCTTGCTACAGCTGATAGCTATCAATCAGCCTTTAAAAATCTCGGTAAAAAAGTTTTTTTAACCTCAGCTGTTGAAAAAACTGGGTTTGAGAATATCTTAAAAGAAATCCATAAGCCCTCAGCAACTATGCATCCGCCAGAGCAGCTTTTGGTACGTCGCTTAGATACTCAATTACTTAAAGCGTTATTATCCCTTCCTTTCATCGCGGAAACTTTTAATACAGCAAATAAATTGAGCGCCCCCACCCGGGTTAAAGCAAATTTTTTTATTGAACAATTAAAGAAATTATTGACGCAACAGCAAAATTTATAGTATTAATTGAGCAAGTTATATTTATGGGAGTCAAAACCATGGCACGTCGTTGTGCAATTTCTAAAAAAGGTGTTCTATCGGGCAATAATGTCAGCCACGCAAACAATAAGACACGTCGGCGCTTTTTGCCTAACCTACAAAATGTTAGTTTTATGTCGGAAGTACTAGGGCGTGCAATTAGCATGCGTCTTTCTACGAATGCGATCCGAACCATTGAATTTCATGGTGGTCTAGATGCATATTTGCAAAAAGTAAGTTCTGTTAATCTAGATCCCAAAGTTGCAAAGCTTAAAAAAGTCATTACTAAAATCGCTGAAGCTCGTCAATAAGCTTCACCATTTTACTCTTAAGATAGAGGCTCTGGGTTTCCAGAGCCTTTTTTATTGCCCGTACAGCCCAATGCAGAACCTTGATATTGCAAACGTAAACAGTAAATGTATCTCCTACCTACTGGGGCGGTCTTAATAATATCATCAGCATAAAAAACATATGCAGCCTTGAACGTGATCGGGGTCCCGACATCACAAAGATCCCCGCTCGGAGGTGGGGAAGGGTTGCTTTTCATAATGTCTCCCCCCTTTCAGGTCAACCGTAAGCGCGACCCAGAAACCATACCTCTAGTTTTCCAATAGTTTGACTTTACCACAGCTAGGCTTTCTCAAACCTTGCTGTCATCAAGACACAGGCATGGATTTCGGCTCAAGGCCGGAAGGAGGGAGAGTACTTACACATCCTTCACCAACCGCCCTCTTTCAGGGCAAGCGAAGCGCACCTGGAAACTCGATATCACAAGAGAAATCGCCTGGCAGCATAAGTTCCCAGCTCAAAGGCTGGGAAAAGAAAAAAAGGCAGGCAGGAAAACGGATGACAAAATAGATCTTTTAACTATTGCATCCCAGCCGGCGCTGGAGAAACAGAGTGATTTTTCTCAACCCATTGAATCGGCTTAAGGTCAGAAATAAGAGCCTCTTTCAACACTTCCTCAGCAGTAGCCACGGGAATGATTTTAATGCCCTTCTTGACGTTTTCTGGAATATCATCAAGGTCTTTTTGATTATCAACGGGAATTAAAACTTTTTTAATGCCACCTCGATGAGCTGCCAACATCTTTTCTTTTAGTCCACCAATTTGAAGAACACGCCCTCGCAAGGTGATTTCACCCGTCATCGCCACTTCCTTATTTACCGGAATGGAGGTTAAGGCTGACACAATCGATGTACACATCGCAACGCCAGCCGAAGGACCATCTTTAGGGATGGCTCCTTCGGGAACGTGAATATGAATATCACGCTTTTCAAATATCTCTGGCTCAATTCCAAAGCGAGGCGCCTGAGAACGAATATAGCTGACCGCAGCTTGGATAGACTCTTGCATAACGTCACCAAGCTTACCTGTAATCATCGTCTTACCTTTACCAGGAACAACGACCGCTTCGATGGTTAATAAATCGCCACCCACCTCTGTCCAAGCTAAACCTGTTGTTGCACCAATCGCATCTTGCTCTTCAGCCTGACCGTAATGAAATTTAGGAGCTCCTGCATATTTACTCAAGTTCTTGGCTGTAATATGGACAACCTTAACTTGATCAACCAGAATTTCCTTGATAGCTTTACGGGCTAAGTTAGCAATTTCACGTTCCAAATTACGCACGCCTGATTCACGCGTATAGAGCCGCACTAGGTTTTTTAAGACCTCCTCCTCAATCACCAGCTCATTCTTCTTAAGACCGTGAACTTCCATTTCTTTTGGAATTAAATGATGCTTAGCAATTTCGATTTTCTCGTCTTCCGTATAACCTGCTAGGCGGATAATCTCCATACGATCCAACAGAGGCTGTGACATCTTCAGTGTATTGGCCGTTGTCACAAACATCACATCGGATAAGTCATAATCAACTTCTAAATAGTGATCATTAAAGGTAGCATTCTGTTCGGGATCCAAAACTTCCAACAAAGCTGATGCTGGATCACCACGCCAATCCGCGCCCATCTTATCGATCTCATCTAAGAGAAATAAAGGATTGCTTGTCTTAGCTTTCCGCATGCTTTGAATAATCTTACCCGGCATAGAGCCAATATAGGTTCGGCGGTGACCGCGCACCTCAGCTTCATCCCTGACACCACCCAAGGCAACCCGGACAAAGTGACGACCTGTAGCCTGCGCAATCGATTTACCAAGGGATGTTTTACCTACTCCGGGTGGCCCTACCAAACACAAAATCTGGCCTCGGACCTTACCAACACGGGCTTGGACTGCAAGGTATTCAAGGATCCGCTCTTTAACTTTATCTAATCCAAAGTGATCACGGTCAAGAATGCGACGCGCCTCTGTTAAGTCTTTTTTAACGCGACTACGGTATTGCCAAGGAATGTTAAGCATCCAATCCAGGTAGTTGCGTACAACCGTTGCTTCCGCTGACATCGGATTCATAGCGCGCAGTTTCTTAAGCTCTGCCGCACACTTTTCTCGCGCTTCTTTACTAAGTTTAATTTTACGGATCTTAGTTTCAAATTCAGAAAGCTCATCCTTTGCTTCATCGACATCGCCCAATTCTTTTTGAATAGCTTTCATTTGCTCATTCAAATAATAATCACGCTGCGTCTTCTCCATTTGCTTTTTAACACGATTACGGATGCGTTTTTCGACTTGCATCACACTAATCTCGCCTTCTATCATGGATAACAGCTCTTCCAACCGATCTCCCACACCCGCCATTTCCAAAAGTTTTTGCTTTTCCGCAATCTTTAAAGATAAATAGGACGCAATTGTATCTGCCAATTTAGCCGGATCATCGATTTGATTGATGGTCACCAATACATCCGGTGGAATTTTACGATTTAACTTAATGTATTGTTCGAATTGAGCAATCAAACTGCGAGTGACAGCTTCTAACTCTTCCTCCGAACGTTCTTCCAAAAAATCCAACGGCTCTGCATAGGCTTCAAAATAGTCAAGTTGATCAGAATACTGAACAATTCGAACTCGACGTACCCCTTCAACCAAAACCTTAACTGTGCCATCGGGTAGCTTTAAAAGCTGCAAAACACTGCCAATTGTCCCAATGGTGTAAAGATCAGAAGTAGTGGGATCATCCAAAGCGGGATTTTTCTGTGTCACGAGCAAAATCTGCTTGTCTTGGCCGCGCATGACATCTTCTAAAGCCCGAACAGATTTTTCACGCCCCACAAATAAAGGCACAATCATGTGAGGAAAAACAACAATATCTCTTAATGGGAGCACGGGGTATTTCGTACCGTTTATCTGTCCCTGCATTCACTTACCCTCTTATTGTCTTTTTAGTTATCAGATCCTGTCTTATCAGCCCGTTTCTGGGCAATCATTTTTAACGGTTGAGCCCGTCCTTCTACAACTTCCTTATTAATTACCACTTCTTCTACATCCTCATAGCTTGGTAATTCGAACATTGTATCCAAAAGAATAGCTTCCAGAATAGACCTTAATCCGCGGGCACCGGTCTTGCGGGCAATTGCTTTTTTAGCAACACCCATCAGCGCATCTTCTGTAAAGGAAAGCTTAACGTCCTCCATTTCAAAAAGTCGCTGATACTGCTTAACCAAAGCATTCTTAGGTTTAGTTAAAATTTCGACCAAAACCTCAGCTGTTAAATCAGTCAATGTTGCAATCACAGGCAAGCGACCAATAAATTCTGGAATTAAACCAAACTTCAATAAATCTTCAGGCTCTAGATCCTGCAGAATCTCCCCCGATGTTCGATCATCAGGCCCCCGAACATCTGCACCAAATCCAATCGCAACACCTTTACCACGGGTTGAAATAATTCGATCAATGCCAGCAAAAGCTCCCCCACAAATAAATAAGATATTAGTGGTATCAACCTGTAAGAATTCTTGTTGTGGATGCTTCCGACCACCTTGCGGTGGAACTGAGGCAACTGTACCTTCCATAATTTTCAACAAAGCTTGTTGCACGCCTTCCCCGGAAACATCCCGAGTAATGGATGGATTGTCTGATTTGCGAGAAATCTTATCAACCTCGTCAATATAAACAATACCTTTTTGAGCCCGTTCAACATTATAATCTGCCGCTTGCAGCAAGCGTAAAATAATATTCTCTACATCCTCTCCCACATAGCCGGCTTCGGTTAAAGTGGTCGCGTCCGCCATGGTGAAGGGGACATCAATAATACGAGCAAGCGTTTGGGCTAATAAAGTCTTCCCACTACCGGTAGGCCCAACCAACAGAATATTGGACTTAGCAATCTCAACATCTGCGCCTTTTCCACCATTACTCAACCGTTTATAATGGTTGTGGACCGCGACGGACAAAACCTTTTTGGCTTGCTCTTGGCCGATCACATACTCATCTAAAACTTTGCAAATTTCCATCGGTGAGGGAACACCCTCAGCATCTTTCGAAAATGTAGCACGACTTTCTTCACGAATGATATCCGTACATAGCTCGACACACTCATCGCAGATAAAAACTGTTGGTCCCGCAATGAGTTTTCGCACCTCGTGCTGACTTTTACCGCAGAAAGAACAATACAAGGTGTTCTTAACATCTGTTCCACTGGTTTTACTCATGCTTGACTCCTAAAATCTCTTATGTATCATAATCCTTTTTACAGAAAAGACAATGATCACAAGCGCCCTTTTCAATTATAAGTATGTATCCTAAAATCTAAACAAATAGTTAAGCAAAACCCCTCTTAACTATTTTATGGGAAATTAGAAAGCCTTACCTTGCCAGAAAAACTTATGACTTCCAAGACTTTTCAGCCTACATCACAACAATTTTAGCGTTATGGAGCTTTTATTGCCAGCACAAATTAAGATATCGACGGATACTAATTTTTATAATGATTAAAAAATCATTAATTTTAAACATGAGATTTCAATGTTTTTTTGACCTGCGGTTTCCTCAAAGCTTCCTAACAAGCTTATCAACCAATATCTCGTTGACCCTATTATACCATTCACGCTAATCTTAACCATAAAATAAAAGAGGGATATACCGTGCAAATTGCGATAAAATCACAAGACCCAGTCTCTTACAAACTTATGGCCAATGCCATCAGATTCCTCAGTGCAGATGCCGTTGAAAAAGCAAAATCCGGACATCCCGGCATGCCTATGGGAATGGCTGATGTGGCAACTGTTCTATTTCGTGATTTCTTAACGTATGATTCAACAGCCCCCCATTGGCTGAATCGAGATCGTTTTATCCTAAGTGCTGGCCATGGCTCTATGCTCCTTTACTCCCTTCTCTACTTAACCGGCTATAAAGATATTCCCCTAGAGGAACTGCGTCATTTTCGTCAACTCGACGCCAAGACTGCTGGTCATCCCGAATATGGGTATGCAGCAGGCATTGAAACCACCACCGGCCCTCTGGGCCAAGGAATCAGCAATGCCATCGGCATGGCTCTAGCTGAACAAATTTTCCACGCTGAATTTCCTGATCTCTTTGACCACAAAACTTATGTCATTGCCAGTGATGGTGATTTAATGGAAGGTATCTCTCAAGAAGCTATCTCCCTAGCCGGCCATTGGGGCTTAAAAAACCTTATCGTTTTATATGATGACAACAGTATCTCCATTGACGGTGACACCAATCTCGCCTTTAGTGATGATACTCAACGGCGATTTGAAGCATGTCATTGGGAAATTCTAACCATTGATGGCCATAACTTTGAGGCTATCTCGCAAGCTCTCCACCAGGCCCAGCAAGCTCACCGTCCAGTCCTTATCCGATGTAAAACACGGATTGCCGAAGGGGCGCCTACAAAAGTAGGAACTTCCTCGAGCCATGGCTCTCCGCTGGGTACTGCGGAAATCGCTCAAATGCGCCACAATCTTGACTGGACGGCACAACCCTTTGAGGTACCCACTGAGATTTTGGCTGAATGGCGAAAAGCTGGCGAACGTCATCGAGCCAAACGTCAAGAATGGGAAGCCCATTTCAATAGACACCCTGACTCCAAAGAGATCTCGCGCCGTCTCAACAATGAACAACCATTATCCATTAAGGATGCCCTAAAATCCGTTATCTTATCATATATAGACATGCCTGTCGAAAAAGCGACCCGACAACTCTCACAAGATGTCTTAGAACGGATCGCACCATTAATGCCCGAATTAATTGGGGGATCGGCTGACTTAACAGGATCTAATAACACAAAAGCAAAGCCACAGCGCATTATTAATCGCGACAATTTTTCTGGAAACTATATTCATTATGGCGTGCGGGAGCATGGCATGGCAGCAATTATGAATGGTCTTTCCTTATACGGCGGTCTGCGACCTTATGGCGGAACCTTCTTGATCTTTAGTGACTATTTACGCCCTGCCCTTAGGTTATCAGCCTTAATGCATCAGCCAGTTATTTATGTCCTGACCCATGACTCCATTGGGTTGGGAGAAGACGGGCCAACCCATCAACCAATTGAACATCTCGCATCCCTCAGGGCTATTCCCAACTTGAATGTTTTTCGCCCTGCCGACGGCATCGAAGTCGCTGAGTGCTGGGACTTAGCCTTGAGCACCACCGATCGACCAAGCATTCTTGCCCTCACTCGGCAAAATGTCCGACAAATTCGTTTAAAAGATAACCAAAAGAATTTATCAGCCTTAGGTGGATATGTAGCCTGGGGAGAAACTGAACAGCGCGATTTGACTCTTATTGCGACAGGATCTGAAGTAGGCCTTGCTATCGAGGTTGCTGAAGCCTTGGCACAGCAGTCACTTAAAGCAACGGTTGTTTCAATGCCTTGCACACGATTGTTTGATGAACAATCGACGGATTATAAAAATTCTGTTCTCGGGTCGGTCCCTCGATTTGCAATCGAAGCAGCCTCTCCCTATGGATGGGAAAGATATGTAGGTAATTCAGATCATATTTTTGGGATTGAGACGTTCGGAGCTTCCGCCCCCTCTCAAGATTTGTATGATAAATTTGGCTTAACCGTTAAAAAGATTGTGCCAAAAATTTTAAAGCAGATTCAAAAGGATGCCTAAAGGAAATCGCCTCAACCGCCCCAAAGGAATGATTTTAAAAAGTCAGATTAAAGCTTTATTCATTAATCTTGATTTAATAACAGAGGGGGTTACAAAGCTTCAAGATATAATCAACCTTCAGCCATTTCCTATTCTGAGGAATATTTTAAAGAAAGATCATAAAGCAATGGCCTTGATCGATAAGCTGAATCGGTTAGGAAGATTAAATAACATCAATCCCAAAGATTGGTGGCGGCTCCTTCCAGAAAAACGCCATCAAGTCTCGGCTGAACATCCCGACAATCCACACTTAACATCTCAATCTCTTAATACGGTGTCCCAGAAATTGAAAGACCTGACTATTTTCTGGCAATTCCTTCGTCCTAAAATTTTAACCCTTACTTATTAACACCAACTAATGGAGACTCTTTAATGACTATTCGTGTTGCAATAAATGGCTTTGGTCGCATTGGTCGCATGATTCTGCGAGCGCTTGCTGAAAATAAACGGCCTGAATTTCAAGTCGTGGCAATTAATGACTTAGGATCATTAGAGGCAAACGCGCACCTTTTCAAATACGATTCTATCCATGGACGTTTTCCAGGTACCGTTGTGACCACAACAGATACAATGGATGTAGGACTTGGGGCAATGAAGGTAATTGCCGAAGCTAACCCGGAGAAACTTCCTTGGAAAGAATTAGGAATTGATATTGTCCTTGAATGCAGTGGTCGTTTTACCGATAAAGAACAAGCGGCGAAACACCTCTTGGCTGGCGCCAAAAAGGTGATTGTATCAGCGCCATCGAAAGGAGCTGATGCCACGATCGTCATGGGCGTTAACCAGGAAACACTAACAAAAGAGCACCAAGTCATCTCTTGCGGTTCTTGTACCACCAACTGTTTAGCTCCGGTCGCCCAAGTTTTGCATCAAGGATTGGGCATTGAAATGGGATATATGACAACCATCCACGCTTATACCGGCGACCAACGCTTGGTTGATACCCTGCATAGCGACATGCACCGTGCTAGAGCCGCTGCCATGTCCATGATCCCCTCCACCACTGGTGCCGCCAAAGCCTTAGGATTAGTTCTGCCAGAATTACAAGGAAAACTCGATGGCTGTGCGGTTCGCGTGCCAACGGCAAATGTTTCCATGATTGACCTGACGTTTGTTGCACGTCGACCCACTACAGCAATAGAAATTAATGAGTTAATGATAAAAGCATCCGAGAGCGCCATGGGCAAGGTTCTATCCATTAACTCCGAGCCCTTGGTCTCCATCGACTTTAATCACAGTGCTTATAGTTCTAACTTTGATACCACCCAAACTCAAGTGGTGGGGGATAAATTCTGCCGGATTGTTTCTTGGTATGATAACGAGTGGGGATTCTCTAACCGTATGGGTGATCTAACAGCCCTGGTTGCCAGCTTGTGCTAAAATTCTAAGTGATCTTAATATTATCTCTTTAAGAAATATTAAGTAATTGGGGGAGGAGTGTCTTCCGGACATTGTCCTTCACTCATCAAAAAAAGAGAGGGGCTTTCCCCTCTCCTTTCCTTATTCGCTTTTCATTTTATTGATAGTCAGTTCAATAGAATGTTGAAGCTTTAATTATTAATCCTTAAACATTGCCACATTAAAACTGGTGCCCCTCACTGGATGAGTAGAGAAATTAATATCAACATCATAATCTTTCTGACAGGCGCGAACGACCCAATGCTCACTCCAAGACTGTCCATTATAAGGGCGTGTTACATACATTTTTTTAACATTCTGAAGACCTATATCTTCTTTACAACTTGTATTAGCACGGACAGTAGTTCCCACCAGAGGCATAAGACTAGCTTGAAGGCGCGAGTCTGTTAAAGTCCCACTAATACCCTGCTGATTTTCATTACTACAGCTCATCAGCAAAATAGGTGTTATAACAAAAGCAACCAGTTTATTAAGTTTCATTTGTCTTTCTCCCTTTTTTCAAATTACTGGTCAAGTATAAAGTAAATTTACGGGGAGTAAGCGGTTAAAAAATGCTGAATTATAACGAGCATGATTACAATAATAGCGTAGAAGGATGGAGTTAATACTTCTATCCTTTAAGCCAGAGGTAGTTTGAATACTCTCTTCTCTACTTCCTCATAGCCCCCTATTGGCTTAAGCTAAATCTTGCTCATTTATCTCCCCTATATATTCAAGCTCCTTTATAGCAAGGAGCCTTTTTGAAAAAGGAAAGGAACAAAAAGGCATAGAGACTACTCTTAATAAGCGTAATCCACAATATCACCTTTAGCGCCCCCCTTCCAAATACATTCTTACTAGGCGAGTAAGGCAATGAACCCCTATTATAAATTCTTGCAGAGCTGTTTTTGAATACCATTGTTGTTCCCCTTCCTCATTTCTTCCTATTCCTTGACCTTTTTCATCCACCCTTTCTAAATAATATGCAGCATGAGGCCCTATTAAGATAATTAGCATACTCTTCTGGAAGCGCTAAGACTTTAGGAGCATCTCATTATTCTTATCCTCGATTAAGCATTTATTTAAACTATAGACAAACATTTCAATCTAAATTATCAACCAGGATAATTGACCCATTCCTGTTAAATTTTTAGCTATGAGAGAGGCGATAATAGTCTAATTATTAAATTGTTGAGAAAGACTCTATTATCCATTATCCCCTCGATTACTCTTGTAATTCTTCTGAAATCCTAACCCTGATTCAGAGTGCGTTTTTTATGGCGAAGGGCCTGCCAATATTCCAGACGCTTGTGAATCTCTCGTTCAAAGCCGCGTTCCACAGGAGAATAAAATTGAGTCTCATCCATATCAGCAGGAAAGAATTTTTGGCCTGAATAAGCATCCTCGCTCTCATGATCATATTGGTAGCCCTGGCTATACCCCTCTTGCTTCATAAATTTAGTGGGGGCATTCAGGATATGTTTGGGCGGAGATTTTTCTCCTGTGCGGGTCGCAACTTTTGCGCTTGCATTAAAGGCCAGATAAACAGCATTGGATTTTGGGGCTGTTGCACAATAAACCACAGCATTGGCAATAGCCAACTCCCCCTCTGGGGAGCCCAATCTTTCATAAGCTTGGTGGGCTGCCATCGCATGAATGAGGGCTTGGGGGTCCGCTAAACCGATGTCTTCAGAGGCAAATCGTACAATCCGGCGAGCAATATAAAGAGGAGGCTCACCCGCATCGACCATGCGCTGAAACCAATAGAGAGCCGCATCAGGATCGGAGCCCCGCATAGATTTAATAAAAGCACTGATGATATTGTAGTGAAAATCTTGGTTCTTATCATAAAGGGCCAGTCGTCGCTGTAAACGCTCACCCAGTTCCTCAGCGGTTAACTCATGATCCTCTTTATAATCCAGCACCGTTTCAACCAGATTTAATAAATTCCGTCCGTCTCCACCTGCCATTTGAATTAAGGCTATGCGGGCTTGCGAGCTGAGCGGAAGTTTTTTTTGTGTTAAACCTTCTGCCCGCTCAAGCAAATGTTCTGATGCTATTTCATCTAATAAATTTAAGGTTAAAACGCGCGCCCGTGAGAGCAAGGCTGAATTGAGCGCAAAGGAGGGATTTTCGGTTGTGGCTCCTACCAAGGTAATCAAACCACTTTCCATAGGCCCTAACAAGGCATCCTGCTGAGCCTTATTAAATCGATGAATTTCATCAATAAACAAAAGAATTCCGCCTCGACCTTGAGCTTGATCAAAAATCTTACGTAAGTCTGCCACCCCAGAAAAAACGGCTGATACCTGGATAAATTCTTGGTCTGTCTCCTTTGCCAGGAGTCGCGCCAATGTGGTCTTGCCTGTTCCGGGTGGTCCCCATAAAATGAGGGAGGGCAATTTCTTAGCCGCCAGAAGTCGACTTAAAATTCCCGTGGCGCCGGTTAAATGTTCCTGACCCACGACTTCAGAAATATTTGAGGGTCGCAACCGCTCCGCTAACGGCGCATTGGGATTGGGAATAGACGACAATAAATCAGACATTCTGGAATAGGGCCTTTTTATAAAATTTCTTGCAGCAAAAATGCCACAAAACCGATCCTTAAACAAAGCAAGTTATTCTTCAGCCACATAGATAACCCACTCTTTGATGCTTTTCTTAATTTACACCTCTCTCAAATAAATAGAAGTAGAATTAATACAATACCGCAACCCAGTAGACCCTGGTCCATCTGGGAAAACATGGCCTAAATGGCCGTCACAGGCGTTGCACATCACCTCTATCCTACCCTCTCCCAATGAATGATCGAACTCGTATTTAACTGCATTATCTTGAAGGGGGTGAGTAAAACTGGGCCAGCCGGTACCTGAATCAAATTTAAAGCACGCATTAAAAAGGTTACTATTACAGCAAATACAAGCATAAGTTCCTGCCTCAAAACTATGGCAAAAAGTTCCAGAATAGCTCGCTTCTGTCCCTTTCTGTCGCGTAATTTGAAATTCTTCAGGCGTTAACAGTTGTAACCATTCAGCTTCTGTTTTTTCCACCCGACGATCAGGAACAGGGTTTCCGTCGGTTGCGTACTGGATAATATCATTCCAATTTAGCATTAGATCTTTTCCCCTCACTGCTATCACCAGTTGAGCATTTTATTGAGTATATTATAAACTTAAGTCTACCCTCTGCGTCATGCTGTCGCATTTAAAAAGATGGGAAATCAGGTTTAAAGTGAATAGAAACAATTTTATTGAAAGGGGCTAGGGGTGGCCAAAGACCAAAAAACTTCTGATGATTCACCACAAACAACGCGGCGCGACTTTATCCATATATCAGCCTGTGCTTTTGCCGCTGTGGGAGCCGGTGCTGCTATTGTTCCTTTTATTCAAAGTATGAATCCAGCAGATGATGTCTTGGCTACCTCTACTGTTGACGTGGATGTCTCCAAATTAAACCCTGGTGACTCCTTGACTGCAATGTGGCGGGGTAAACCCATCTTTATTAAGCGGCGCACCGACGAAGAAGTCAAAGCTATCCGAGCCATTCCTTTAAAAGAACTAAAAGATCCCCAAACGGATCAAGCCCGGGTAGAGCAGCCAGACTGGCTGGTTGTTATTGGCGTCTGCACACACCTTGGGTGTATCCCCACCTTAAGAAAAAATTTAGTCGAAGGGGCAGATGGATGGTTGTGTGCCTGCCATGGATCAAAATATGACGGTTCTGGCCGTATTATTAGTGGTCCTGCGCCAGCGAACCTTCCGGTGCCAGCTTATACATTTTTGAATGACAATAAAGTTATTAGAATTGGGGAAAAAGCGTGAGTATCATTAAATGGATTGACGATCGTCTCCCTATCTTTACCTTAGTTAATCATGAACTACGAGACTATCCAACACCCAAAAACCTAAGCTATGCTTGGAACTTTGGATCACTTGCGGGCATTATGCTAGTGATTATGATTTTGACAGGTGTATTCCTGGCCATGCATTATGTGCCGAACACTCAACTCGCTTTTGATTCGGTTGAACGCATCATGCGGGAGGTCAACTATGGTTGGTTGATACGCTATTTGCATATGAATGGCGCCTCCATGTTCTTTATCGTGGTATATATCCATATTTTCCGAGGCCTTTATTATGGATCCTACAAATCGCCTCGAGAATTGTTGTGGATTATCGGCGTTATTATTCTGTTGTTAATGATGGCTACTGCTTTTATGGGCTATGTTTTACCATGGGGTCAAATGAGCTTTTGGGGAGCAACCGTTATTACCAACCTATTCTCTGCTTTTCCGGTCATAGGTGAATCCATCGTCAATTGGCTTTGGGGTGGCTTTTCTGTCGACAATCCAACCCTAAATCGATTCTTTGCTTTGCATTATTTACTACCGTTTTTAATTGCAGGGATGAGCATATTGCATTTGGTTGCATTGCATCAATTTGGTTCAAACAATCCCTTGGGAATTGACCGTAAAGGGCCAGAAGATAGTATTCCCTTCCATCCCTACTACACCATTAAGGATGCCTTTGGTCTCAGTGTATTCTTGCTTTTTTATATGTATTTTGTCTTTTTTGCCCCCAACTTCTTTGGAGAGCCAGACAACTATATCCCGGCCGACCCACTAGTGACGCCACCACACATTGTTCCAGAATGGTATTTCCTACCCTTCTATGCAATTCTGCGATCTATTCCAGATAAGTTAGCGGGTGTGATCGCCATGTTCGCTGCGATTATTGTACTATTTGTTTTGCCCTTCTTGGATAAACACCCAGTCCGCAGCGCAAAATTCCGCCCCTATTATCGTATTGCCTTTTGGCTTTTGGTTTTAGACTGCTTAATTTTGGGCTGGGTCGGTGCCAACCCGCCGGAAGGGGCATTTGTTATGCTTGGACAATTGTGTACAGCTTATTACTTCTTCCATTTCTTGGTGTTAATTCCCTTGCTGAACAAGTACGAACCAGTACCACCTTTACCCATGAGCATTAGCAATCCAATTCTAACCGAGGGGAAATAACATGAAGAAAGCAATCCTTATTTCTCTCTTATTCTTTGGATTAACCATGACCTTAGCTCAAGCTGAGTCAGATGCCCACCCTCCTAAAAAGATTAATTTTTCTTTTAAAGGGCATACAGGAACATTTAAGCGGGATGAATTACAGCGGGGCTTTGAGGTCTATAAAAATGTTTGTGCCTCTTGTCATGGAGTCTATCAATTACGCGTGGGCAATCTTCAAGGAAAAGGTAAAGATATTCATGACATCCGAAAATCTAACCTCGGCTTAACAAAGGATGAAGTAACAGCCTTAGCGGCAGAATATAAAGTACAAGATTTAAATGCGGATGGTGAACCTATCGAGCGTAAAGCAACCGCGGTTGACAAATTTCCCCGTCCTTATCCCAATCAGAAAGCCGCCAGAGCTGCCAACAATGGCGCTTATCCCCCTGATTTATCGATGGTCGTCAAAGCTCGTAAGGGGGGACCGGATTATGTGTACTCCCTCTTGACAGGCTACCAAAAGGCACCGGATGGAGTCGAGGTGGGTGAAGGTCGTCATTACAATCCTTACTTTCCGGGCCATCAAATTTCTATGGCCCCTCCCCTCCATACAGAAGGTCAAGTTACCTATTCGGATGGCACAAAAGCCACTGTTGAACAAATGGCGCATGACGTTACTGCTTTTTTATCTTGGGCGTCTGAACCTGAATCCGATGATCGCAAAGCCATGGGTATAAAAATTCTGTTCTATTTATTAGTTATGTCGGCGGTAATGTACTTCAGCAAGCGTAAAATTTGGGCCGATGTAAAATAAAAAGGGGGTATTTCCCCTTTTTTTGTTTCTAAAGGCTTTTCTTAATCTGGCTTTTACTTGAAAGCACTTGGCCTGTTTGACCCTAAATTCTTTTTCGCTCGTTCTCCAGATAGCATAAAAAGAGAGGTCAAGCATTTAGAGAGAAACATAGACTTATTTACTCTACTTTTTGCTATTGTCCTCTTAAAAAGACAGACTAGAATACTTATTATGAAAAATACCCTGATAAAAATAAAAATAAAATTCTTGCCGGTGTTGAGTGTCTTCTCTATACTCTTGTCAAAGATTCTGGTTCGCTCTTCTGTGGCCGGACATAAAGAAAGCTTTAAGCGTTATCTCAACCATAATAAAGAGGAAATAATGAGAAACATCCAATTTTATATAAGTATATTTGCTGCCTTAGCTCTGTATACAAAATCTCCTGCTATGGAATCCACTGATAGTCAATTAGAGGAAAGATGTGACTATAGGACAAGCTCTTTACTCAATCGAGAAAACTTTCCCTCCACTGTTCCTACGGTGCTTGAAGCTCACGATATTGAAGTAATTATCAATAACCAAGGTACGTATCGGTGTCGGAATGAAGATTATGCTGTTTGGGGACGGTCTGAGCAGAATCCTGAAAAATTGAGGGCAATGAAGGATTGTAGTTTTCTATCAAATAGATCTGTTTCTTCACTAAGAGCAGTCAAAGTCTTAGAGCAGGAAAACATGATACCCAATTACATTTTTAGATATACTGAGACCCCGGAAGGACCATTACTTTTAAGAGAGTATCTCGATCTAGAATCGGCCGTAATAAATGCTACTTTTATTAAGCAAGCTTTGTCTCGCTCTTTAAGATGCGGCGAGGAGATTTATCAACGGCCACTGCTTAACTCCGAAAAAGATTCACCTATTATCCAATGTCTTCATAAGAGCTTTTCAAAGATATTAGTGTATCGCCTTTGTAAAGAGAATGAATATATTGAAGACTTTTTATTCGTTTCTTCAGGTAAGAGTCTTACAATCGATGAAGTAGATTGTAATGCTTTAGAAACTGCTTTAGAAGCAAATGCTAAACGAGCACTTGAAGAAGGAAGTATTTGCAGTCCAGAGGGCGGCGAATAAGGGAACATAGAAGAGCTTAGGGGGCATTAATAGAAATGAATGTGATTGTACACCATGTAAGTTGAAGGAAGGTTCTTTCTTCACTATATTCTTTCTCCCCTTTCTCTGAAGCTGGATCTTTGAAAAGGTAAAAGAGGGCCCATACGGTATTGAGCATTAAATTAACGTCAGTTCGATACAAGCAGAGCGATGGCTCATATAGCCTTATCAAAGGAAACTGTAGCCTTTTTAGATTTAAATATATAACCAACAATTCCCCTCACCACATTGGTGATAAACTTATCTGGCGATCTGTATCGTGTATGCTGAATATGAAGGATAGCTCTAAACTGATCTATAACTGATTCAACCGTGCCGCGTTTCTTAAGTCACTGTTTCATAACAGGGTCAATACATTGATTTTTCATGAACTTCTTTCCTTTGGTGCTAAGCTTTAATCCTTTAGCCTTCAGCTTTTCTGCTAGGGGACTACTAATGTATCCCTTATCTTTCAAACGCCATCCTTTTATGCCATGTGTTAATTTTCCCAAGACTTGCCGGTCGTCGACATTTCCTGCTGTCAGCTTGTAACTCACAATTTCCCCTTTAGGGTTGAGGTAAGATGAAGTTTGAATCAAAAGAATCCATCCGGTTGAGGTTTTTTCTTCTTTCGGCTATCGCTTTAAAGACTTTATGACTGTTAATTGTGAGATTTTCACATACCGAAAGCTTGGTTGAGTCAATATAATATTTACCAGTTTGCTGAGTCCGTAGGTTGGTCGATAAAAACAAATAGAGCCATGAGCTCGACAAATCTGGTATAGCTGACGATCTTAGAAAATTTATATATTAAATATGTTAACAACGGACGTAAAATGATACAGAGCAGCGGTTGAATTTTGATACATTTTCTCTTGAGTTAATCTCCGTTTAGGAGGTTTTACTAATGATTAAGTGGGAACAAACAATGGAAATAAAAATATTATGTCATCAAGGTAAGAGCTTAAGGCAGATTGCCGAGGAAATGGGGTTATCAATTAATACAGTCCGTAAATATATAACCTGTGACGGGTGATCTTGCAACAAATTAACGGACAGATTGAATCGAGATGGTTTGTGTTTGGGTATAGTTTTT
>JAIBEV010000170.1 GCA_019459505.1 Candidatus Paracaedibacteraceae bacterium
TTATTCCATCCAGGCTTAAAGAGGAGGAGGCAACATTATGAGTTAACCTATAAATAAGTCACCTTAAAGTTGATCAATCCTGTGTCAATTTTAAATCGGTGTTTGCTTCAATTCTGTATCAGTTTTATTTCGGCGTTGACATGCCCGAGCCTGTAATGGCCGAGTCGAGGCTCTGGCCCGCATCCTGGCAGAAAACAGTGACCGCAAACATTCGGCGAGCTTATAGACGCGTCCTATGAGGAGCTGTAAGAGTAAAAGGAAAAAGAGGAGCAGCAAATATAAGTTCAATTGAATCTCTCCTCCTTATTCCCCTTGTCCATACCCTTGACATGGAAGATAGAAAGCCTTATATATTAAAGTGTAGATACAATGTAGCTACAAGGAGACTAGAATGAAAACAGAAACTGTTAGGACCCGCGTTGATCCAGAAGTAAAGCAACAAGCTACACTATTGTTTAAGAAGCTGGGCTTGACTATGAGCGATGCTTTGAACTTATTTTTGCATCAATCTATTTGCGAAGAACGTATCCCTTTTGAAATTAAGCTTCCTAATGCAGAGACCCTTGAAGCGATAAAGGCTGCACAACAAGGAGACGTCAGAGAAACTAGTCGAGAAGAAATAAGAAAGATATGGGATGAAACCAAAGAAGATCGTTCTGACCAATAACTTTCAAAAAGACTTAAAGAAAATTGCAAGGTCAGGAAGATATAGCTTGAAGGATTTAGAAGCTACCTTAGATCTTCTCCAACACGGTACTGAGTTGCCTAGAAAGTATAGGGATCACATTCTTATTGGAGAATGGGACGGATTCAGAGAGTGTCATATCCAGCCTGATTGGTTACTAATTTATTCCGTTACAGATCAGGAAGTCATTCTCGTACGTACCGGATCACACAGTAAACTGTTCGGATAACTGAACAGAAATTCCTTTAAGTAAGCAAGTCTCAAAGAATAAATCAATTCCTTGCTGTAACGGATAATTAGATCGAGCCCTAGCACCTTACTTATAATTTAAAATAAAAGCGGAAAACTTATAATAATTTTCAACTTTATTAATTGATAATTTTCTTCTTAAGTGTGTAAGGTTTCCATTTGGCACCTTCTTATAGGGTACAAATTAAGCTTAAAGTTTTTGTATACTCACCTTTCTAAAAGGGAGTAGAAAAAAAATCCACAATAAAGTAAGAGTTAGGAAATTTACACGCTCATCATTTATTAGAAACTCTTAAAACCCAAAATCCAGAGCGTTCAAGAAAACTATTAAAGAGTGATAAGCTCATGAAAGAATTTGCTTCGTATTTATGTAAAGTAGCCCCTATTTTATACGGATTAACAATAACTTCTTCCAATAGTGTGGCCTATGACCTTAAATCCTTAATGGAAGAAGGCGACATATCTTATGTGGCTGGAGGTGAACTCATTACAGAGAATCCTTCTTCCTCATTTACTGGCCAACCTACACCTTCTCTCAGCACAGACCCCTTTTTAAGAGAGCTAGAACAGGAGCTTACTGCCTTTAACGAATTCATGCTGATCGTTTTAAAGCCTGAGCCAAACATCTTTCTTAATTACAAACATATTGTCCTTAAGCATTATCATGAAGGTCCTGAAGAATCATGGTCATCCGTCGTTGAAGATTTATTGGATCGCTTGAGTCCTCTTGAGAAAATGCTTGCTCATGAAAAGCGTCTACAAGTCTTAAGCGCTTCTAGATTAAGTCCTGAAGATCCCGCATTAAAGGGCATTACTCAGCTTATTCAAGATATTCGATTGCTTCTAAAAGGAGACCTTAATCCAACTCTGCAAGAAGCACTCCAAGGGTTAGCAACTTACTATCAAACTTATTTAGATAAACTTTGCTCTGAGTCCCCGGATCAACGTCTAAAATTACTAACTTATCGGGCTAAAATTGTTGGAGATCGTCTAAGATATAATTACATTCCTCAAGGTTTAGCGCATACTATTTTAAGCAAAACCATTAATGGCCTTTCCTTGAAAGAACTGCATGGACAGCAAGAAGGACAAAATGCTGTCACCTTCCTAAACCATGGGCAAGAGAGAATCTATTTTAAAGTAGGCACTTCATTTAGCGACATTAATCCGGCTATGGAATGGGCTATCCATTCTCTTTCTTCCTTGTTGTTTCCAGAGAAAATAACGCCAGCATCAGCCTGTTTAAAAGTAAATGCACGCTTTCGCATTATGAAGGACGCCTCCCAACCGCTAGCTAAAAAAGCTTATCACCTATTTAATCAACTGGTAGTTTACCCAGAACCATCTCAGAGAATGTCCGTCGAAGATTTCTTTATTAGATATCCTGCTTTTGAGAACTATTTTACTGAAGTCGAGGAGGAAGCAGTTGTTCAAGCGACCTATGGTATGGGAGATAAATCCTTATACTGGCTTTTAACACAAAATAGTTCTCCTTATAAATTAGATCAAAATAATTACAGTGCACTATTTATTCTCAGCCTTATTACTGTCCTAACCGATGCTAAAGACGACAATTTAACTGTTACTTTACAAGGAGGTCAATGGTATCTGTCGAGCATTGATAGTGACCGGGCTTTAGCGGAAATGATCGCTGTCAATGAGAGCACAGGTAAGCATGTTATTCAGGGCAAGAATATCCTTTATCTTCTTGACGGACCCATGAGAGATAAAATTGCACCAAAGGTTGTGGATCATATTCTCAGCTTATCAGCACCTGCCTTGATGCTTGATTGGCTTTATGCTTTAGATCTTCAAAATCAGCGCTATAAAAATTTAACGCCTGAGCGAGGTTCAGCTTATTTTCCTCTCCTTTTAAAACCTGGCACAGTTTTGACTATTTTGGAGCGCTTCCTACATATCCAAAAGTATTTAAACACGAAGACCACCATAGCCACTCATGATGATCTTTTGGAAGAGATTTTTCCTTTGGCCCATTATGGTTATAAGAGATTGCGTCAAACTTACCCTGATCAACCTCATGAAGCTCAAGAGCATCTTTATCAAGCTCGTCACTATCCCGATTTATTTCTCGAAGATCTTCTAGCAGAGGAAGAGGAACCCTCACCTCTTCTCTCTATGCTGAGTGAAGAAACAGCTGTAGCAGGAGGCTATGAAACTAATCGTACTCAAGAAATTGAGGATGCGATTCAGGAGCTTCTCAATCATATAGCCCTCCGTGATCTTTCTGCAAAGGATCGCTTACAAGTTCTGCATCGTATGGTTCAGCGTTGGCCCTATAAACGAGGTCGCTTATGGCAAGGATCAGAAATTATCGGTAAAGTCATGAAAGATATTCTCAGCTCAACCTCCGATTTACCTGCCGCTGAGATCATTGATTATGTTCTCAACTTCCCCCATATAGACATCAATTATGTTTTTTATAGCTTAATAAGCCCGGATGATAAGCAAACCTTAATGCATCTTTTAGCCTCTTGGAAGGATTCGTCAGTTGCTAATTTGATTCATCGAATGATAACAAATGGAGGTCGAATTAATGCTTATAACGATCAAGGCTTAACCCCGTTAGATATTGCTATTGATCGGGATAATCGGCCTGCCATAGGTGCATTATTAATTCATCAGGCTCATCTTTATCTGTATCCTTCTAACCTTCTCCATTTGATTAATACTTATGCTGCTTTACCCAGCTTTAATTTGCTGATAGAGCAAATGCTCAATATTAACTCTGAAGCTGCATGGTTTAACACAATCAACTCAATCTTTCAACCCTCTCATTCTTCAACTGCTGGTTTAAAGGTACAGCTTGTCTCCCTCTATCAAGGGAAATGGCGTATCGAGCACCGCCTGCTGTCAGATCAAGATGCTACCTCTGTCTTTAAGAAGGGCATCTTTCAGCCAGTTTATAAAACAGGCAATCATCATATTGGTCTCTTAAAGCATGATAGTGGAGACATTTTCTTAAAATGGAGACCTACTTTTCCCGGTATCGAAATTGCAATCCAAGCTTTAACGCGCCGTCTCTTTCCCGAGATTGTTCTCCCTGTCAGCCTCGTAAAAATCAATGGAGAGCCTTATTTAATTTCTCAAGCGCGGGGCGGTGGGGCATTGCCCCTCAATTTTGACGCCTATCAAAGCTGGACCTTAAATCAGATTCTAGAACAAAATCCAGGAATTAAGTTTGACTCTGAATCCTTTTCTCAAATTGTTATTATGGCAATTCTATTAGGTCCTGAAGACGGTAAACCGAGTAATTATAGTGTTGAACCTATCCCCGGAAAACCAGGCTCTTGGCGGCTAATTAGCATTGATGGTGATCAAGCCTTAGCTCCAGATATTGCAAAATCTGAACTGAATCCTCAGGGTAAGAAAACTATTCGGATAAAATCTATTCTCTTTTGCTTTGATCAAATGTTAGAAGAGATTCATCCGGCAGTTCGTCAGCGCCTGCTTGAAATAGATCCTTATGCCTTAGTCAGAGATTGGTTGCATGAACTACAAGAGATCCATCAGCAGCATTTATCCCTTTTTGCCGACCAGCAGGACAAACTCGCTCAACAAAACTGTTTTATTGGCATTCCTTTTCAAGAAGGTGAAATTGAAAGGCTCGTCCATAAACTCATCACCTTACAACTATTGTCAAAAGAGAAGCTCGATCCTACCCTTGAACAGGTCATTAATAGAAACAACCTCCGCTCTTTAGCCACATTATTCAAAAAAATTTGCCCCTTCTCCGCCCATCATTATAAGCAAGCCTTAACCACCTATAAAGATAAAAGCGTTAAGCAGCGCTTTGATAGCCTTGATGGAGACAGTTATAAGCGTAAGAATGATCGGGAGGCCCATACCACCTTAACCTCAGGACGGGATATGTTACAGGCTCGGAATATTCCTGTGTTTAAAAGGCGTTCTCAAGCCACAGCCGACGGGAAAAGCTATGATCCGGCAATGATGCTCAAGGAATTAGAAGCAGTTGAAAAAGTTCACAATAATCAACAGCTAGCTAACTTAATCTTGCAGAGACATACTAACGATAAAATGGCTTCCCATATTTTAAAAGCTAAAGACCTTACTAAGATCGATCTCGATTTAAAACTGTATAGCCAAGCTCAGCACTCTCAACTGTTTAATGAGATCAAAAAATTAAAGATAAGGGAATTTTATTGGCGTAATGGGATGCTCCCTTTCACTCTGATTAATTACTCGCCCTTCTTGAAAAATCTTGTCGCTCTTAATATTCAAGGATGCCCGCTAGTAACTCTAGAGTTTTTAGAAGCTCTTTCTAAAGAAGTTCTTCAGCTGGAGTATTTAAATTTAAGTCAAATTTCATCCTTAGAGGTGTTGAAAGCTCCTAACTTCTTAGGGCTCATTACAATTAACTCCTTAATATTCAATAATCTTAGATTCCTTATAGTTAATGACTGTGTCAATCTTAAAGAGATTAATTTACGTGCCCCTAACCTCAATTTATTAGAAGCAGCCAGGTGCTTTCAATTAAAAACTCTTAAGGTTATAGCTCCTACAGTTAAAACGTTGAATTTTTCAAAGTGTAAACTGATAACCACAGAGGAAGTCCTCAAGCTCAATAATCCCTCATTAATAACTTTGAGAATCCAAGGTTGCCCCCAATTTTCTTGGCCTCAAGAATTACACCATTTATTACTGGGTCATCAGAGCGATGAGGCTCTTTGGATAAAATTAATAAATAACTTACCAGATTTTCAAAGCAAGCAAATGGAGCGCTTTATTATAAGGGCTATGCTAGTGGGTTATTATGGTACCCAGAGGATGCGGATGTTAATGGCAGACCTACTTCAAAATGAAGAGTTACGTTTAGCAGAAGCTGGGTCACCTATAATAGGAGTAAACATTGCTACAGTTCGCTGTAGTTTCAATTCCATCCCAGTACAAATAGACCTACATCAGGTACCTGAGAATCACAGATTTGATAATGTAATAAGCAGTTGGATGCCTCGAATGAATTTAATACTATTTGATTGTTCAGGTGACAAGCATTGGAGGGATGGGGAGCACATAATACGCCGTCAGAGCTATAATCTTAAACGTTGGGGATTTAATGATTTGCCAAAGTTATTGATCACTTATAACACAGAAGAAGACAAGCAAGAATTTTTTGAGCACTTTAAAAAAGAAGCTGGAATAAACACACAAATTGAATATACAGAATATAAAGACAATAGAGAGGAGATAATAAGTTGGATATATGAAAATGCGTTACCTAGCTTGATTAAGCAAGCTAAAAAGCGACTTGAAATAGATTGAAGGGTATCGTCATCAACTATATTTGTAAAGATTTAAGTTTAGCATTAGCAATAATGACAATTTTACGCATAAGGGCTGTCAAAGCGACCATTTTCTTTTTGATTTTGCAACAAATTAACGGACAGATTGAATCAAGATGGTTTGTGTTTGGTTATAGTTTTTCTCCCATTGGTTAGGGGCTTGATAATTTAGGGTTGAATGCTTTCTTTTTGAATTATAAAAAGCATAAATATAAGTAAAAATATAGAGTCTTGCTTCTTCTATCGTTTGATAGGTTTTAAAATGGGTCAATTCTGTTTTAAGAGTATGGAAAAAACTTTCCATGGCTGCATTATCATAAGAGCAGCCTGTT
>JAIBEV010000091.1 GCA_019459505.1 Candidatus Paracaedibacteraceae bacterium
TTGACGCCTAACAAACTTGAGGCGCATCTAGCTGTTGTACCTGCTATGAAGTGCTCTAATAGCTTTTCTTGCTTGCTCTTACTTAGGCGACTTTTTCTCATGCTTTCCTATTAACATTTTTATGTTATCTAGGACAGCCCCTTAATCAAAATTGGTATTACGTTTATTATCTATTACAGTTATTACTCTGCCATTTTTCCCACTTACTAATTTGATTTTCTCATTAGTATAGGTAATGCTATTTTTATGTTCTTCTTTTTTTCCAATTTGCTTTGCTGTCTGTATATCTTGATTAGAGATGTCTCTTTGCTTTCTTCTCATCTCAGCGTGCGTGGTATTGTTCGAAGTATTTTTATTGTGTCGTGGTCGTGGTGATTGTGATTGGGTATAGTTCGAAGTCGATTGCGTTACACCTTTTGTTACTGAACTCAAAGTTGAAGTACGATAAGGTTGAATGACTCCAGGGCTATCGTCTTTTTGTTCCATTGCCTGAACAAGAGATAAACTAACCACTATTGATACTAGAGTCGATACAAATACGGTTGATATTTTGATATTTTTAAGCATAATTTCAATATTTTCAACTTATTAATTACGATAGCAATATTTATCTACATTTATAATTTATAAACAAACCCCTTCCCTTTATCATTCCTGTAACCCACCTGCCCCTGATGTATTATACTTATTCCCATCATGGATAAGGATAATAGGTAAATCAAAAGCAGTAGCTGTCTCCATTAATTTCTGAATATGCTGCTGCCTAAGAAAGACCTCTAGATTTTCGCGAGCTGAGCGAAAAAATATACCACTTATAAGCACATCTTTATTCTTTCTTATTGGGCTGATAGCAACTTCATTGTATGTAACGGTAAAAGGTCTAGATTGCTGTGACACAGCTAAATCCTCTTTCTCAGACTTTCTTTCTTGTGCTTGTTTTATTATTGCTTCTGTCATACTTTTCAAAAATAGCTTATCCTCCTCCCCCATTAAGGGATCAGCATCCACCAGGACATCGACATCTTCCATTTCTTTTCTAAATCTATGTAACCTGGTAGCTTGGCTATTATCTCCAGCAGGAAGTAATAAAGATAAATGCGGTAAAGGTTTACGCAAATTTAAGCTTTCTATCCGAACTTCTCCAACGCTTTGCTTCTTTGGTTTACCCTCAAGTTCTCTAGGGATAAGACTTAAAGTTTTTCTCCACTGCTCAACCTTATCTTGTTGGTAGAAATCAATATCGGTAGGTGTATGTATATCCTTTTTATCTCCACACACATAATTCTGCACAGGAACCGTAAGAACAAATCCTGCTTCTCCAAAAGTGGCTGTAAGCTGCTCACAAATAACTGAGGCAGATATTATTGTTTTTTTATGGAAAAAGTAAGGATATAAAGGGATAAAATCATTTCCTAAGGGGACACTTGGATTTAACTGTTGCTTAATAAAGTCATCAAATGACATATCAGAAAGATTGTTATCTAAATGCTTAAGTTCGAGACCATGGACGACTAACTTGAAATTATGTAATTGCTGGCCTTTTCTTAGATTTGATAGAGACGTAAATTCTTTTGGATCCCAGCTGCTGAGTACTTTTTCTGAATAGTTAGGGAAATATTCTTTCCCTAATTCCCACTTTTTATAGCGTGCTGCTGGCTTCTTATAGGAATAGCCTGCTGGCCATCCTTCAGAATTTAGCCCTTTAAATCCAATTATTCCGCTTCCTTCACGTAAGATTTCAGCTTTGCCAAAGAATTTTGTTGGATGTGAAGAAAGGCTTATACGGTTGAAAGAGGCATTTAGTGCCGTCGGTATAAATAATTCTGATTCTTCCTCTTCTTCTCCTTGAAGAAGAGTTACGTTACTTCTACTTGAATATTGAGAGGTAGATTCAAATAAAGGAGGAGCTTTGGGTGTAGCTGTTTCTTGTGTAGTTCTTGTAGGTTGGAGAGGAAACTCTTTTCTATGCTCTTGATCATTAGCTGAAATTGTAAGGGGAAAAAATAAAGATAAGCCTAAAATAAGCCTATAAATAAAAATATCTAAATGAAACATTTAATCCTCTTTTCTTTATACTATCTATTTAATAGATAAAATTTAGAGTAAAGTGCGCCCAAACAGGTAAGTGATAATAAGGAAGAATTTAATGCTTCAGGCGATCTTGAGGGGGGTTTGTTGCTTAAATGGATTGGATAAATTTTTGCCGATACTCTTTGGTGCTTGCTTTAAAAATCGGATAGCTGACTTGGCATTGCTTCTCCCTTGTAAAAGGACATCAATCTCTTCTCTCTCACTATTAATTTTGGGGCTGTCCTAGATAACATAAAAATGTTAATAGGAAAGCATGAGAAAAAGTCGCCTAAGTAAGAGCAAGCAAGAAAAGCTATTAGA
>JAIBEV010000108.1 GCA_019459505.1 Candidatus Paracaedibacteraceae bacterium
TTTAGGCCAAACTTTCAGCATGAACTCCCCATATTCAAGCTGTGTCTTTGTTAACTGGCTTAGGGGCGGCATAAAGTAATGGATAAAGCCGCCTCCAATGGCACCCCCAATTAAGGTGGATAGAAGAATAAGGATAAGGGAGGCTCGAGACAAGAATCTCATTTTTTCTAAATTCTTTGACAGTTGCTGATTAACATTAAGACACTGCGCTTGCACTTTCTTAAGATCCGCTTCTATCTTATCGGTCGTTTTTTCTAAGATTAAACGAACAGTTTCTTCGGCAACTTGTTTAGCCATGAGGGTGGCTGATTGTTGAAGAGTGGTGTTCAATTGTTGGCTAACTTCTGGAGCGACCTCATTTAAAGTTTGAATCAAGGTTTGGAATTGTCGCGTCCCGGTCGATATTTGACCGGCTGACGTTACAATAATATCTCGCTCTTTTTCTAATTCTTGAGTTAATCCCTTGAGGGCATAAAGGGTACTCGTTAATTCTTTAAGAGCATCACTGGTAGAGGCAGTCATCATTATATCTCCTGTTTTAACGGCTTAAGCCGGTATCTCTGTTAAGGGTTTGGGATCGATTATGGTCTTTAGCGAGGCGTTGAATCACTTGCCCCATCTCAGGGTTTCGCACTTCTAAATACCATATAGCATTTTCATTTTGAGAGAGGGCCACGGCTTTCTGCTTTAACGTTAAGGTATCTTGCTCAGTTAGACGACCTTCACTCTCCGCTTTTTTATAGGCATTATACTGATCTATAAAGCTGTGAGCCTCTTTTTCAAATTGGGGACGATAATCCTTTTTGTCCACCATCTTATCAGACAGATTCTCGTCTATGGATGCGTTGGTCTTTTGGTCTAAAGGAGAAATAGGATCTTGAGGATGAACAAGCTGATCCAGAACATCTCGCCAAGAAGGCTGGAGAGAAGGAGAACTCTGCGCAGAAGGTGCACTATATATTTCATTCTTTACGGCTCTATACTCTTCCATAGTCTGACCGGTACTTTGGATGCGCTTCTCCATATCTTTCTTTTCCAGGTCAGCCACCATCTCTTGCCACGATAGGGCTTGTTTAGGGGAAGCCGATTCAGAAGTTCATCGAGAAGGGTTTAATGGTATTTGGTGGTTACTTTCCAGCCTATGAGCCCGTTGTGCTTCTGTGAGAGGTTCTTTGACCTTAATTTCGGCAAAGGTTGGCTCTTTGCCCAACCAGCGTGTCAGACCACGCTTTGCTGTATAGTGAATTGCCTTCAGTTGATTGCTAACCCGTTCTAAAGCCTCCGTGATGATAGAGCTCTCTTGGCGGGCCAGCTTTAAGACTTGATCAGCATCAATATAATCTAAAGAGGATAGCTTTTCTTGACCTTTGCTAAGCTGTTTGACCAGTACCTCTCCTGACCAGAACTCTTGGGAGCATCCATAAAGGGTGGCTTCTTCCTTGTGGCGGCTCAGAGCAACATAGGAGAGGTTCCGATGAAAGTGGTTCGAGGCTAAGATAAAGCTTTTATAGTTTGTGGCTCCTTGCTGCTTATTGATGTTAATTGCCCAGCCTAAATCAAAGTAAGGATAAAGCTGAGAAGCAAACGAGACCATCCTCCCCTCCTCTCCCTCTTGAGCATCGAGGCGGACCTTGAGGGTCGTCTTGGTGATCTCTGTAATCGTTCCGACCATTCCATTACGAACTTTAAGGCCTTGATCGTTCTTCATAAAGAGAAGACGATCCCCTTTCGAGAACTGACGCTGTTTATGAGTGCGGACTTCCTCCCCAAAGTCGTCCGTATCGATTCGGGTAATGTGATGCGTGAAGCTTTGCTTGTCAATAGCTCCATCTTGAAATCTTAGGAGTCGAGCTTGCTGATTGAGAATCTCGGTCTCTTTTAAGGTGTAAGCCATAAGTACCTGGTTC
>JAIBEV010000112.1 GCA_019459505.1 Candidatus Paracaedibacteraceae bacterium
TTATGAATTATGATCCAGTACTAGACAACCATGGACTACCAATGGGACCCTTCAAATCCATATCGGTTCCAAGACCCATTGCATGGGTATCCACTATGAGCAAAGATGGAAAATCAAATTTAGCCCCTTATAGCCAGTATATGAATTTGACCTTCGATCCTCCATATGTAATGTTATCGATAAATCAGACAACAGAGGGTGTACATAAAGACACATGTAATAATATCGAGCAAACAGGTGAGTTTGTTATTAATATGCCTACATATGAACTTAGGGAAGCTTTGAACCGTACAGCTACTCAGTTTCCACCTGGTGTAGATGAATTCGTAGAAGCAGGTGTTACAAAGGCACCCTCCATTAAGGTGAAACCATACAGGGTAGAAGAAAGTCCTATACAGCTAGAGTGCATCCATCATCAAACTTTGAGATTGCCGGGAGCAGGAGCACAAGGAACTTGTGATGTCATTATTGGTAAAGTTGTTATGATTCATATAAAAGATGAAGTTATCGGTGAAAATGGACAGATTGATATCGTAAAGATACGTCCATTAGCAAGATTAGGTTATTGGAATTACACATCTGTAACAGATAGTTTTGAGATGGTAATTCCAAATGCAAGCAAAGATTTGCTAGTTGGTTTGCAGGGAGCAAAACAAAAGTAGATAGTATACTGGGGCGCTGCGGTGTCATAAACTGACACCGCAGCATAAACCAGACAGTCAATAATTTCCCCAAATAAAAAAGGAGCAACATAAAATGAGTAATAATAAAACTAATCGTTGGCTTATTCTTTTTACTGGGATATTTGCAAATCTTTGTATTGGAGCTGCATATTCTTATAGTGTTTTTAGAAAACCACTTATGGTATTGTTCGGAGCTTCAGTAAGTCAGGTTACTATACCATACACACTTTCTTTAGCACTAATGCCGATATCGATGATAATCGCTGGAAAAATTCAGGATAAGAAGGGTCCAAAATTGACAATGTTTATTGGTGGGCTTATTTATTCGGCAGGTTTTCTTTTGGCAGGCTATGCAAAGAATATTCAATTTCTTTATATAACTTATGGAATTCTTGGTGGATTAGGACTGGGTGCTGTATATTCGTGTACAGTGGTAAATACAGTTAAGTGGTTTCCCGATAAACGAGGTCTTGCTGGATGACTAATTTCAGGAGGTCTTGGTGGGGGTTCTGTTATATTTGCACCATTAGGGGTTTCATTGATGAAGACTTATAGCCCTCTTACTACCTTTCAGGGAT
>JAIBEV010000113.1 GCA_019459505.1 Candidatus Paracaedibacteraceae bacterium
TTTAGGCCAAACTTTCAGCATGAACTCCCCATATTCAAGCTGTGTCTTTGTTAACTGGCTTAGGGGCGGCATAAAGTAATGGATAAAGCCGCCTCCAATGGCACCCCCAATTAAGGTGGATAGAAGAATAAGGATAAGGGAATTCCGAGAAAAGAAGCTCATCTTTTCTGAATGGCTGGACAGTTGGTGATTAACATTAAGACACTGATCTTGTACTTTCTTAAGGTCCGCTTCTACCTTATCGGTCGTTTTTTCTAAGATTAAACGAACAGTTTCTTCTGCAACTTGTCTAGCCATGAGGGTGGCTGATTGTTGAAGAGTGGTGTTTAATTGTTGGCTAACTTCTGGAGCGACCTCCTTTAAAGTTTGAATCAAGGTTTGGAATTGACGTGTACCGGTCGATATCTGACCGGCTGATGTTACAATAATATCCCGCTCTTTTTCTAACTCTTGGGTTAATCCCTTGAGGGCATAAAGGGTACTGGTTAATTCTTTAAGGGCGTCACTGGGGGAGGCAGTCATTATTATATCTCCTTTTTAGCGGCTTAAACCGTCATCTCGGTTAAGGGTTTGGTGTCTGTCATAGTCTTTAGCGAGGCGTTGAATCTCTTGTCCTATTTCAGGATTTCTCACGTCTAAATACCACATAGCATTGTCATTCTTAGAGAGGGCCACGGCTTTCTGCTTTAACGTTAAGGTATCTTGCTCAGTTAGACGACCTTCACTCTCCGCTTTTTTATAGGCATTATACTGATCTATAAAGCTGTGAGCCTCTTTTTCAAATTGGGGACGATAATCCTTCTTGTCCACCATCTTATCAGACAACTTCTCGCCTATGGATGCATTGGCCTTTTGGTCTAAGGGAGAAATAGGATCTTGAGGATGAACAAGCTGATCTAAAACATCACGCCAGGAAGGCTGGAGAGAAGGAGAACCTTGGGAAGAGGCAGCACCATATACCTCATTCTTCGCGACTATATACTCTTCCATAGTCTGGCCGGTACTTTGGAGGCGCTTCTCCATATCTTTCTTTTCTAGGTCAGCCACCATCTCTTGCCAGGATAAGGCTGGTTTTGAAGAGGATGACCCAAAAGTCTCCAGAGAAGGGTTTAATGGTATTTGGTGGTTACTTTCCAGCCTATGAGCCCGTTGTGCTTCTGTGGGGGCCTCTTTGACCTCTATCTTGTCAAAAGTTGGCTCTTTGCCTAACCAGCGTGTCAGACCACGCTTTGCTGTATAGTGAATGGCCTTCAGTTGATTGCTGACCCGTTCAATAGCGTCGGTAATAATCGAGCTCTCTTGGCGGGCCAGCTTTAAGGCTTGATCAGCATCAATATAGTCTAAAGAGGATAGCTTTTCTTGACCTTTGCTAAGCTGTTTGACCAACACCTCTCCTGACCAGAACTCTTGGGAACATCCATAAAGGGTGGCTTCTTCCTTATGGCGGGTCAGAGCCACATAGGAGAGGTTGCGATGAAAGTGGTTCGAGGCCAAGATAAAGCTTTTATAGTTCGTGGCTCCTTGCTGCTTATTGATGTTTATTGCCCAGCCTAAATCAAAGTATGGATAAAGCTGAGAGGCAAACGAGACAATCCTCCCCTCCTCTCCTTCTTTCGCATCGAGCTGAACTTTTAGGATCCTTTGGTTGATTTCTATAATTGTACCCACCATTCCATTACGCACTTTAAGGCCTTGATCATTCTTCATAAAGAGAAGAAGATCCCCTTTTGAGAATTGACGCTGTTTATGAGTGAGGACTTCATCTCCAAAGTCGTCCGTATCGATTCGGGTAATGTGATGCGTGAAGCTTTGCTTGTCAATAGCTCCATCTTGAAATCTTAGGAGTCGAGCTTGCTGATTGAGAATCTCGGTCTCTTTTAAGGTGTAAGCCATAAGTACCTGGTTC
>JAIBEV010000117.1 GCA_019459505.1 Candidatus Paracaedibacteraceae bacterium
GGATCGACGACTACAATGCAACTTATCTGCATTCAACACTTGGCTATACCCCACCTAATACATTTGAACAAAGATTTTTAACCCATAACAAACAACACGACCCTCTTTTAAAATTCGCTTGCTAAATAGGGGGCATTACAATAAATATTTTTGGATCTATATCTTTGGCTCCTAGTTCTTCCCAGGGAAACTCTTGATACGATGTAATTTCTCGGATTTGTTGACTATAAAGAAGAGAGGAAGAAAGGAAGTAGGTCAATATCAGAAATAAGAAATTTATTCCATAAGTTTTGATGTTTTTAAATCTATACTTATCGCTCTGGCGGATTCTTAGAAGGTCTTTTAGAAGATAAAAGTTTAATGCAATTTGAGTCGCTTGTTGATCCATAGCTTATACCTTTCCTCTCTATGAATTTATCAGTTAATTTTTATGAAATAAGATTACTTGCTAAAAATTTTCCTATTCTAAACGTCCTTTTAAAAAAATTTATTAACTTACTTTTTCGAAAATAAGGTGATAACTTTTTACTTTAGCATGGATGAAAGGTTCCTCTGAGAGAAGCGATTGAGGATGATCCCCACTTGCTTCATAAATACATTTCAGTTGATTCTTGGCAGCAACTGCTATAAGAAACTCCATAGAAGGTTGGGATTTCATATAAGAAGAAAAATCTAAAGAGAAAACTTCTGAGGGTTGCTTTGCTTTTTTTCCTATCATCTCCTTGAGCACAGACTCGGAAAATTCATCTATATAAAATCTTCCGCCCTTTTTTAACCCTATCCCAACATCTTGAAATATTTTCTCAATTTCTACAGGGGATAAATACTTTAACAAATAACCAGCATAAATTTTTGAAAGGCTATTTTCCTCATATTCCATTTCCAACGCTGATCCTCCAATCACTTCGTATTGAGTTAAAGTGTCTCCTGACACCTGAGCTATAGGAAGAGACAATAAAGGAAAAAGGGGATTGATGTCATTTAAGAGGATTTTTATAGACTCTTTCTCTTTAAAATATTGATGAAGATCACAAATACCATTTCCTAAGAAAACAATGTGTCCTTTATGATCGAGCATATCGTGATGCATTTTATAACGGCTTTGCGTATTGCCGGTAACGAAATTTCCAAATCCGCACGGATTTATTCCATTATCGCCTTCTACATAAATTGAGGATTTTTCTTTAATGAGTCTAAGTAAAGCATTGAAATGATTTAAAAGTTTGCTTCAGGAAATCTCCCTTATAGTTAATCTTCTTATTATTAAAATAATCTACAGTAAAAGAGATAAGCATATAATCCCCTGATAAAATCAGGAAGATAATGAATATAACTTTTCCTTCTTGTATACCCCCCCTTTATCCACATAGACCGATGTAAACATACAGCTCTTGTCATAAGAAGTCCATTGTTCTACTTCTTTCATTGTTAACACTTTTGACGTTTGAATCTCGTTAAGAGCCTGAAGGTAGATATCTCTTTCACTAATATAATTAACCTTCTTTTCAAAAGTAGTATCAAAAATTATCTGTGGCACGTGCTGCACATTTTTATTCTTTAAAAGTTCAGGATTTACCCTACCCTTAACAAAGGCACCCGTAGGGCCCAAAAATCTATAAAATACTCAAGTATTGATATATCAAGTTCCGGATCAAAATTAAAGGAAGGATTATAAGTTTTATACACTTCCCAGCTTTGTAAGATAACACGCTGGCGAGAATCTGCTTGTCCCAGGATATCAAGTTGATTTCGACGCAGTTGAAGAGCTTCTTGGGAGTTGGTTAAAGACAGAGGAGCCTTTACTTTATTTTCTTCCATAGCTGAAGCTATTAAGCTTGCGTAACAACCAAAAAAGATTATAAAGGTTTTATAAAAAAATTTAGCATTTAAACTCCCATAAAATTATTATTTTATGATAGTAAATCAGGTTATCAAGTTATCTCCAAATAAAAACAAGGGAAAAATTTAACGTTTACAGGAAAAATTCTAATATATATATTTTAATTAATTTTAATATAGAAAAGTATAACTGGGTCCTCTTTTTGCTAAAGTTGACTGCAAGAAGATTAGTTTTTCTCTTTTATACTCAAAGCAGAGATCCTTAATAGGATGTTTATTTAAAGCTGCATAAATTTCTTTATTGTAAGTAAGCCCCTACTCTAATTATTTTCCACCTAACAAATATTCTTTATTAATGATGATTTTGTTTGCGCCTATATTTACTTCAGGGACAGCCTCTTGGGTAAAAGGTAAGGTGTAAATTTCACTATGGGCGGTCTTAATATCAAAAAAGTCTCCTGCCCCATAATTCTGTACAGACAAAATTATTCCTATAGCCTCACCCGATTGATCTTCCACCGCTAAACCAACTAAATCTTCATAATAAAATTCGTTATCATCCGTTTCTGGTAATTCCGACCTGTCAACATATAGCTTGGTACCTCGCAAGGATTCAGCAGCTTCTCGAGAAGCAACGCCATCGATCATTACAACAAGCAAATCATTATGCTTTGGTGCAAACAAATTTAGCTTATAAAGATGCCCGCCTTGATCCCGTAAGGTAGGATAATCAAAGACATCCTCAGAATATTCTGTAAATGTTTTGAGCTTAACAGCCCCCCGCACTCCATGCGGAGAGGTAATTTCAGCTAAGCATACTGGATTCTTTAAAGATAGGTGTGTCATTCGAGAGTTTTTAATCATAATTTTTACTACTAGATATTAATAATGGTCAGCCATGAAACCTATATATGGCTTTGTCTACCTTCATTTTCTTCAACAATAACGTTTAACATATTATATATCTTAATTCGTTAAAAAAAACCCCGAAAGAATCGGGGCTTTTAAATGAATAGCTAGATAAAGTCAGGCTTATTCAGCTGCCGCAGGTTCTGCTGCTGCTTGGCGCGCAGCTTCAGCGGCTTCTGCTTGTTCTTTCAGTCGCTGCTGAGCCTTTGCTCTTGGCTGGCTCTTTTTAGTTTGTTCTGCTTTTTTAGCTTCCTTAACCAAACCGGCGTGAGCAAAGAAACCAACAACACGATCGGTCGGTTGAGCTCCAACGGACAACCAGTATTGAGCCCGTTCTGTATTAATCACAAGACGTTCAGCATTACCTTGGTCTAACAAGGGATTGTATGTACCAATTTTTTCAACAAACTTACCATCCCGGGGTGCAGTTGCTTCCGCAACAACAATTCTGTAAAAAGGACGCTTTTTTGCGCCACCACGAGCTAAACGAATTTTTAAAGCCATTATTAATCTCTATCTATAAATAACATAATTGCAATTAGATTTACATTATTCTCCACATAACTGCAATAGAAAACTTGTCACTCTAGCCATTTCTCGAGAAAATGATTAAATTTTTTGGCGGGAGATAACCATCTTATAAAGTCGTGAGTGTATAAGCACCTTAACGACCAAACAATCCCTTTAATCCACCGCGCATTAACCCTGTTTTGCCCATTTTGCCCAGACGTTTCATCATTCCTTGCATTTGTTCAAACTGTTTGATTAACCGATTAACGTCTTGAACTTGGGTGCCGGAACCAGCGGCGATCCGTTTACGCCGAGAACCATTCAATATTTTGTGATCACGGCGTTCCTGTTTGGTCATAGAGCGAATAATGGCGACCTGACGTTTAATGAGGCGATCATCGACACCCATTTCATCCATCTTATCTTTAATTTTCCCCACTCCCGGAAGCATCCCCATAATACCCCCAAATCCACCCATTTTCAGCATGCTTTCAAGCTGCTTTTCCATATCATTTAAATCAAAAGATCCCTTTTGCATTTTTTGGGTTAAACGGTCGGCTTCCTCTTGATCGACAAGTTCTGAGGCTCGCTCGACCAAACTAACGATATCCCCCATATCAAGAATACGACTCGCAATACGCTCTGGATGAAATGGCTCAAGCTGATCCAATTTTTCCCCCATCCCTATAAACTTGATGGGACAGCCCGTGACCGACCGCATAGATAGCGCCGCTCCGCCCCGAGCATCACCATCTAAACGGGTAAGAATGATGCCTGTTACGCCCACCCTTTCATTAAATTCCCGTGCAATAGTAACAGCATCTTGTCCCGTCATGGCATCAGCAACCAAGAAAGTTTCAATAGGGTTTGCAATCTTACGGACAGCAATAACTTCATCCATCAACTCTTGATCAATATGCAATCGACCAGCCGTATCGAGGAGAAGCACATCCATGCCCTGCTCCTTTGCAGCCTTAAGCGCTCGCTCTGTAATTTTTATAGGCAAATCACCAGCAACAATTGGTAATGTTTCCACAGATAATTGTTTCCCCAGCGTTTCCAGCTGAAGTTGCGCCGCTGGCCGATAAACGTCCAGAGAGGCCATTAAAACTTTCTTATTCAGTTTTTCCTGAAGATATTTAGCAAGTTTACCGGTGGAAGTTGTTTTACCCGACCCTTGCAGACCCACCATCAACATGACAGCCGGTGGAGTGGCTGCAAGATTAATTTCTTCGGCCTTGGTGCCCAACATTTCAACCAAATGGTCGTTTACAATCTTAACAACCATCTGGCCCGGTGTGATGCTTTTAATTACATCCTGACCAATCGCTTTTTCGCGCACTCCCTCAACAAATTGTTTAACGACGGGCAAGGCAACATCGGCTTCGAGCAAGGCTATTCGCACTTCTCTGAGGGCGCTCGTCACATCGGCCTCAGTTAATGCACCGCGTCCCCGTAGTTTATCGAGCACGCCCGTCAATCGTTTAGAGAGAGATTGAAACATTAGTTCACCATGACCTAGCTAAGATTATAATTGTATATAATCTAGCCGTTCCCCAGACGATTTGCAATCTTTGCCCTTGACGTAACCCCCTCAAACTGAAGTTTTAAATAAATTAGGAGGCTGTATTAATAAAGAAAATAATTTATACTTAGGCTATAACTTTTTTTACCATAGCAACGTCAATGGCTTATGATATCATCACAATTCCTTCTGAAAACTTTAATGCTCGGAGCAAAACACCTATTCAACTTATTATTACCCATTGTATCGGTCTACCGCTTGATAAAACGCTCAAAGCTTTTGCTTACAAAGATGCTGATCAAGGTGGTTTAGGAGTAGCGCCTCATTATCTTATCCCTCAAATAACTGCTCAAACCTTTATAGATCAATTTTCTGATCTCTATAATTTAGGCGAGATAATATTAAAATATCCTCAAAATGTTCCTGCCATCCAATTTGTCAAGGAAGAGGATCGAGCTTGGCATGCCGGAATTAGCTCTCTTGATAAGTTTAATGATCTTCCTGGATGTGGAATAGGATTAAATTCTTGCAGTATTGGAATTGAATTCCATGCACCCGGATATGAGGAAAGCCAAGACTGTTTCAAATTTGCCTCCTTTACAGCGACTCAAATAACAACCGGCGCTCATCTCATGGTTGACATTTGTAAGCGACAGAATCTTGATCAACGTCATATTTGGGGTCATTCGGATATTTCACCTTGGAGACCCACTTCCTCTTCCTCGTCGACCAAAATTAAAACTGATCCAGGGCCCTTTTTTCCCTGGGCAGAGCTGTATCAGAAATATAGCTTAGGCATATGGCCGACCAGCAATTCCACTCCACCACAAATTGAAAAATCTGAAGAACAAGCTTATGTGAAAACTCGCCTTACCGCGCTTGGATATAAAATGTCCCCCGGAAGTGAATGGACCGAACTGGACCGCCATGTGATCAATGCATTTCGCATGCATTTTATGCAAGACACCTATAAGCTAATTTATCCAAAGGACGAGAATTTTGGCGGAATTGATGCAGAATTAATTAATTTTCTTGGGCAAAATTTTAATAGGTAAAAGTATTTTATCACCTTCATTCCTTTTTTCCGACCGAAAAGTCGGGAAAAGGATATTTTTCACCAAAAACGTCCTTTTGCTGGCAAGCGCAACACGATTCGGAAACCATACCTATATTTTCACGACAGAATGATTTTATCACAGCTATATCCTCTTAAATCTTGCCGTCCCCTAGACACAGGCATGGATTCCGGATCAAGGCCGGAATGAAGGGAGAGGTGTTTCCCAATGTTTAGACAAGGAAGCAGCAAAGATAAGTTATAGCCATGGTTAAAAATTATGCTGCTAATTTCATTGGTGAAGAGTGTATTCCCTTCAGATTCTTGATATATACTTCATCAGGTGATTGTCCGTCAAAGCTGGAATGGGGCCTGGTTAAATTATAGTGACTTATCCACGAAGAAATTTCTGATTTGGCTTCAAGTCCATTACTAAAATGATAAAGATAAACGCATTCATATTTCAATGAACGCCCATAGCCTCTCCACAAAAACATTATCCATCCACCGTCCTTTGCCATCCATGGAGATCTTGATCTGATGGCTTTTGAGAATACCTGTAAACAAAAAACTCGTGAATTGACTCCCTTGATCTGTATTGAAGATCTCCGGTACCCCATAGAGATGGATTGCCTCTTCCAAAGCCTCACAGCAAAACTCAACGTCCAAAGTATTATAGAAAGTCTCCACGATAAGACTTTGCGGCTAAACCAGTCCATAATCACCACCAGATACAGAAATCCTCATTTGATGGGAATATAAGTTATGTCTGTACACCAAACCTGGTTAGACCCATTGACCTCAAGTTCTTTGAGAAGATAGGGATAAACTTTATGGTCAGGGTGAGGAGCGCTCATCTTAGGAGATTGATAAATCGCTTCCAATCCCATCAGGCACATTAACCGTCGAATACGCTTACGTCCAACACAACAACCTGTACGAATTAGATGGCACGCCATTTGACGAGAGCCATAATAAGGCGTCTTCAGAAATTGTTCGTCAATCAGACACATCAAAGTCAGGTTTAAAGGATTTTCTCCTTTTGGCTCATAATACCAGCTGGAGCGGCTGAGGCTTAAAAGCTGGCATTGGTGCGAAAGACTTAGGGTCTTATTGTGAGGATCGATCATTTCTTTCCTCCGAGCAGTCCCAATCGTCTGGGGGCAGTCTCTAAAAAATCTTTCTCCACCGTTAATTGGCCAATTTTGGCATGAAGTTCTTTGATGTCATTTATATGATTGGCTTCCTGAATCGCTTGTTTTCCTGAAAAGATTTCACTCATTCGGGCGAGTGCTTCTCTTTTCCATTGGTGAATTAAGGTTGAATGAACGCCAAACCGGGCCGATAATTCAGCAATCGTGGCGTCCTCTCGGATCGCCGCTAACGCCACTTGTGCTTTAAAGTCGGCACTGTGATTTTTTCGTATTCCACTCATTTTTCTAGTCCTTTTTTATTGAGGACTATAGCTTAATATAATGTCCCATTTCTAGGGCCCACCTCTA
>JAIBEV010000118.1 GCA_019459505.1 Candidatus Paracaedibacteraceae bacterium
GCAGATACCAACGCATACACTGTAAAATGATTAAACCACTAAAACGACGCTTCCAGAAGTCACTCCTCATTCTATAAACCTATCTCTAAGAACCTTACTAAGGACTATTATCCCGACTTCATTTCTAAATGCAACAGACCCAGGTCTCTCCCCCCATTTTAAAAGGTTTTCCTATTCTTTTACTTTACTTCAGATGCGGCTAATTAAGCTGTAACTGGTCAGCAACTAGAATTGTTCCACTATCCGGAACAGGAAGAAGCAAAAAATTAAATTGTCCATCTATTTCATCTTTTAGAGAAAAATATCCAGGAGTATTTAATATTGAGTTGTAAGATAGCTCTTTGGCATTTTTACTGACCCGCCGCGGCTCATGGATATGAATCATTATTGTATCTGCGCTTCCTCCTGCTAGTAAGTTTATAAAGTTTGGTGGAGGATTATGTCGCAATCTGTAAAGAGCCGTGGCCAAAAGAGTTGACCTATATCCCCCTCCACCCAGAGAGCGATTTAAATATCTTGTAAGGTTTGGAACAGTCCAGCCAAAAGCCGCTGCTACCGCAGGGATCCCAAAACCAGCAGCAATTGCAGCAATTTCATTTGGATGCTGAAATCTCACATCTATCCCAATGTTTTGTCTCTCTTGAGCCATTAGACAGGCTTCTTGGTAATTTAAAGCAACACCCAGCGCAATTAATCCGTTTTGCCATGCTGTTGGCATAGCACCTAATACTCGTATTTTGCTAACGCCTAGCTGAAAAGCAGCCGGTGCTAATGCCGGTATAGCAAGATTTCTGATAATAATTAGCGCATGATTGTAATTTGCCAAAGCCCTGTTTGGGGGTGCTGCAGGTACAAGATTTTGATGCTCATATATTTCATAGTTTAAACAAACAGGCCCTGCTGCCTGAAGTTCATTCCATATTATCAAACTTAATATGGAAACAATAAAGCGAACCAACACCATGTATACCCTTTCTCTAACATTACCTAGTTTCTATTAGATAATTTTTAGTAAAAAGGATCAACAGGGTTAACAGATCTTATTCGTTTGAAAGTGTAAATCCTTCTACCTGAATATCCTGCGTAATTTGGTAAATTTTCTGACCTGCCTCTTTTAATATGTTAAAGTCAATATCTTTTGTATCAGCAGCTTCACTTAGTGTTTGAGTAATATTATTGAACTCTGGCAGTAAAGCACCTGAACCACAAATTGCTAGGCTAGCATTTAACAAAATTTGATTATCACTATAATTTTTAGATTTCAGATTTTTTAAAGTGATAGAGATCGACGATAGCAGGGATTTTATTGCTCCTCCTGTTTGCGCTAATTCTGTTGCACGTTCAAAATTATGTATTTTATAATGTAATGCCCGGGTTTGAAGTTCACTGTATATTCTTTCTAAGGATATAACAGCGGGTGGAAGTATATGGTTAAGAGAATCTGATTTATATTCTAGCCTTTTGTGAATTTCATTTGTATTTAAAGAGGGGAGAGGGCTCTGATTATCTTGCGCTCTATTTAATTTTCTAGGTCTTGTCTCCTTTAGTCGTTGCGGTTGCTCCTGTTCCAAAAACCGTTTATGAGTAGGGATAGTTTTTGGAATGGAAATTTCTGCTGCCAAAGAGATAGAGGAAGAAACACTTAAAACACAAAAAAGAAAAGAAGAAATAGCTTTCATAGGGTCACCTTCAAAAAGCAGAGAGTTTAAGAACGACAATATATTCTACTTGTAATTTATCACCAATCCCTTGAAATCTATAGTGAGAAAATCCCTTCTTTTCTTCAAAGTTACTATTTTTGTGTTAAAAATTTAAAAAGAGTTGCTAATTCAGCTTACTTTATAAGGGGCATTGCGAGAGACTAACCTAGAGTTGGAGCGGTCTAGATATTTATTTTCTATAGATGGTTGAAGGGGGATCCTATATCCATTGACATTTAACACGGTAGCATCAGAGACCTAAAATCTTCAAGTCTTAGGGCAAAAAAATTGAAACTCTTTTAAAGGCTCTTCAGAAATTATTTGTTGTAACAACTTCTTGTGCAAATCTTCAAAAGTTAATGATAATAGATTGAGATTCTTTACCTCGATTTACTTGACATAGTTTACCAGAACATTCTATAGAGAATTCCCTTTCCCCAAGTGCAGGCATTGCTCTATACCACCACTTACAGCCTTCTATCAAATTTCGATCAACACCTTTTCCTTCAAAGTACATAAATGCAATTTTTTGTTTAGATGGTGCGCTTCCTTGCTCAGCTGTTTTCTTAAACCATTCAAACGCTTGCTCAAAGTCTTGAGCATCACTATATAGTCGCTGTCGCGAAATAGAAAATTAGATTATAAAATGGTTTTTATAAAAAAATATGGCTTAGGAATTCTGCTAATTCTTTAAAACTCAAACTTTAACTTTATAGGTTATAGCGGCTTGAAGTGGTTTAAATTATTGAAATGAGAAAGGGAAGCGGGATACGCTAAGTTAAGGAAGCATGAAATGGATGGTCTTTGAAGAGTCATTTACTGTTGTCATCTTTCTTAATTTTCTGCGTCATCTTATTTACAAATCTGATAAAAAGATATTTCTCATTGTCGACAATCATAAGGTCCACCACGCCAAGAAAGTACAAGCCTGGCTAGAAAAGAATAAAGAAAAAATAACGATATTCTTTTTACCGCCTTATTGTCCTGAGATGAATCCTCAAGAGCTGGTTAATCAAGAAGTCAAAAGTCATGCAGGCAACTTCAAAATGATGACATCTTTAAAAGATTTAACCATCAATCTGAGATATTACTTAACGCGTATTCAATTTAACCCGTGGAAAATTATGAATTACTCCAAAAAAGCATCAGTTGCCTATGCTGCTTAATTATGACATTTAATCACCAGAGTAATAAAAAAGCTCAGGCCTACGGCATCCAGCTAAGCCACGGTAAAACAGGCTGCTCTTATGATAATGCAGCCATGGAAAGTTTTTTCCATACTCTTAAAACAGAATTGACCCATTTTAAAACCTATCAAACGATAGA
>JAIBEV010000130.1 GCA_019459505.1 Candidatus Paracaedibacteraceae bacterium
TTGACGCCTAACAAACTTGAGGCGCATCTAGCTGTTGTACCTGCTATGAAGTGCTCTAATAGCTTTTCTTGCTTGCTCTTACTTAGGCGACTTTTTCTCATGCTTTCCTATTAACATTTTTATGTTATCTAGGACAGCCCCAAAATTTATTTCCTATCGCCCTTCGAGTGCCCCAAAAGAGTTTCGAGCTCTTTAATGTCTTAAGGTTTCCCACTTGCCGTCGATTGAGACGTCGACAATGACGCTAGCGAACATATCAATGAAATGACGGTTGTGTGAAACGATACAGCAGGTTCCCTTATATTCCTCAAGCATTTTGGCCAAAATCTCACAGGATAACATGTCCAAGTGGTTCGTTGGCTCATCGAATATCAACAGGTTAGGACGCTGAGCAATCAATCCAGCCATAACCAAGCGTGATTTTTCGCCCCCTGATAGAACTCCTACCCGTTTCATAGGCTCTTGCCTTTTAAAGAGAAAACATCCAAGTATGCCGCGGTGCTCTTGCTCGCTCAACGCCGGGGCAAATTTCTGAATAGTCTCTAGCACAGTTAGAGAGGTATCCAGCATTTCGGCACTTTCTTGAGCGAAATAACCAATTTGTATTCCCTCACCAAGTTTAAAACTACCGGTTACTGGGGGAATTTCACTGCAAATAGTTTTGAGAAAAGTACTCTTGCCCATGCCGTTCCGGCCAACTACCGCAATTTTTTCACCTTTATTAAATTTAACTTTAATTTTCTTTGATAACGGCGTGTTATAGCCGATCACCATATCATCGCAAACTAAAACGTCTTTTGGTGAGTTAGGAATTTGTATTCGGGGAAAATGGATCTTATCTGCCCCCTCTTCAAGTGTGATTCCTGATAAAACTTCATCTAATTTATTAATCATCTTCATGCGGGATTGAGCTTGTTTTGCTTTGCTGGCTTTTGCCTTAAAGCGATCAACGAAGCTTTGCATGTGGGCCTTTTGGCTTTCAATTTTTCTAACAGCTGCCAAAGTTGTTTGCTCCTGAGATTCCTTTTGTTTTAAAAAGGCATCAAAGTTTCCAGCAAAGGCGCGTAAGGTACCTTTATTAAGATACAATGTAATGGTAGCAACGTTATTTAAAAACTCCTGATCGTGGGAGACAAAAACGATTGTTCCTTTATGGTTTTGTAAAAATTCTTCTAACCATTCAATGCTGGGGAGATCTAAGTGGTTTGTCGGTTCGTCCAAAATCATAAAATCAGGAGAGCTGAGTAAGATTTTGCCCAATTCAATCCGCATGCGCCATCCACCTGATAAACTCAGAGGACTTGTATCCAACTGCTCTCGTTTAAAACCAAGGCCTAACAAAATTTGCTCGGCGCGTCCTTCTAGTTCATATCCACCCAAATTTTCAAATTGTGTTAAAGCAGTTGTGTAAAGCTCAAGATCAGTTTCTTGATAATCCACCTCCATATTATGAAGGAGGCGATCCATCTCTTGCTTTAGTTTAAAAGCAGTCTCATGCCCCGATAAGCATTCTATCAATAAAGTAGAGGCAGGAGTGGGATTGGGGGATTGAGGCAAATAAGCAACAATAGCGTCCTTTGGCTTAGAAATATCACCGCTATCGGTATAGTCTTTGCCTGTCATAATGTTTAAAAGAGTTGTTTTCCCTTGGCCATTAGCACCTACAAGAGCAATTTTTTCGCCTTCAGGAAAATGGTAATTGATATCTTTAAATAAAATTTTTTCTCCGAATGCTTTGGAGATATTTTGAATGCGTAACATTTTTACACCTTATAGAATATAATAGATAGAGCAAATGCTCCTAAGCCACGCTGTAGAGTGAGGGAAAAGTCACCTACGTCTGGAGGCGGCGAACTTTATGCGACCCTGAGTCAAAGTCCGCCGACGCTACCCGCATCGGTGAAAGAGGGGTGTAAAATTAATCATCATAATACTTAAAAAATAAGCGCTCTGAGGTTAAAATGCAAGTCAATTTTCTGGATAACCACAGGGCGACATAGAATTCAAATATTGCAAGCATAATCGCTTGCTAACTTAAGTTCTTGGCTCCTTGCCCAGGAAAAAGGGGAAGTTAAGAACAGCCACGAAAGAGCCTTATACGAAAAACCTCTCCGAAGAGAGGTCTTAGTAAGAAAGAACTTAGAAGCGGGAAGAAACACCAAAGAAAACTCTTTGGACATCGTCTTTCGCCTGTTTCTTAACAGGGATAGCATAGTCAATACGCAAGGGACCAAAGGGAGAATCCCAGGAAATACCCACACCAACAGAGGCGCGCATTGCTTTTTTATCTAAGATTGGATTATTTGGAATCTTTAATTCAGATCCCCAAACACTACCAAAGTCGCTGAATAATGCCCCTTTAACACCAAATTCATTCGGTAAGCCAATGGGGAATATGGCTTCAACAGTACCAACCCAATAACGGGACCCTCCAATGGCATCCAAGGTTTTGGCATCGCGTGGTCCCATACCTCCATAAGCAAATCCGCGGAAGCTATCGGCTCCTAAGAAGATTTGATCAGCAACACGAATGCGCTTGTTTGTTTTTAGAATATGCCCCGCTGTAATACGCGCGTTCAAAATAACTTCGTCTAATGGCGAATAGAAAACAGAACCACCGAGCGCATTCTTAAGGTAACCAATGTCACCCCCCAATCCGGCCAAAGAGTTGCTGAATGTTAAGGTATAGCCGGCTGTTGGTTCGCGGCGGCTGTTTCTTCTGTCATAAACTATAGAGTGACCGACTGCCGAGTTAATGTAAGATCCTTTCATCCGTTTAATATATTCAGAAGAAGAACTTGGTACATCACTAATTTGATCTCGTTGGAGAGTATAACTCCAGTTTTGATACCAATTATCTGTTAACTTATAGCCCAAATGAGTGCGTCCACCGGTATTTTGTTCGGTAAAGGCAGAGATACGCTTAGAGCGAATGTGAAAAATGTCAGCACCGACTTCGAGATTGTATCCCATGAAGTAAGGATCGGTAATACCCACGTCAAATTCTTGGCGACGGCTGGCAATTGTGAAATCAGAGTGAATGGTACGCCCTGTTCCCATAAAATTCCGCTCTGCAAAGTGAATGTTACCCAAGGCTCTGTCAAGGGTAGAGAACCCAATGGCTAAGCCAAGTTCGCCCGTTGATTGTTCTTCAACATTAATAACCATTTTAGCCTTGTCAGGGCCGGAGCCAGCTTCGGTACTCACATCAACTTTTTTAAAGTATCCTAAGTCATTTAGATTTTGTTCTGCTCTTTTAACAAAGGTTGAATTGTAAGCATCTCCTTCTTGCAGGCGAATTTCCCGACGAATAACTTCATCACGCGTACGGTCATTGCCTCGAATTTCAATACGTTCAATATAAACGCGCGGTCCTTCTTTAATTTCATAAGTAATATCAACGGTTTTGCTCTCTTTGTTTTTAGTAATAACTGGTTCAACTTGAGCAAAAGCAAATCCTTGAGTTCCCACAGCTTCGGTAATAGCCTGAATGGTCTTTTCGATCATTTTACGCGAAAACCAATCTCCCTCCGAATAAGTAATCAGGGAATAAAGTCCTTTAGGATCAATTTTCTTGATTTCTGACTGAATAATCATTTTGCCAAAGGAGTAGCGTTCTCCTTCTTCTAATGTAAATGTCAAGAATAAATCTTTTTGATCAGGGCTTAGTTCTGATACCGCATTGATGAGACGAAAATCAGGATATCCACTGTCATAGTAATATTCTCTGAGCAATTGTTGGTCGGCAATAAAGCGATCTGGATCATATGTATCATCAGAGGCAAAGAATCGATACCAACGAGTTTGTTTTGTTAAAAGGGCCTTTTCCAAGTGAGAAGACTGAATATGTTGGTTACCAATAAAGTTAACCTTTCGAACGTGCGTAACATCTCCTTCATTGATTTCAAAAACTAAGTCCACGCGATTATCACTTTGTTTAATAACTTTTGGAACCACGGTGGCATTATAACGTCCCATACGGCGATAAATGTCTAGAATACGTTGCTGAGCGCTTTGGATTTTGGTTCTGGATAAAACTTCGCGCGGACGCAACTGAACTTCTTCTTTTAATTTATCATCTTTAAGCTTGCTGTTGCCTTCAAACGCAACTTGGTTAATAATGGCGTTTTCAGTTACATCAATGACAAGCGTGTCACCTTGGCGAGCAATTTGCACATCAGAAAAATAACCTGTATTGTATAAGTCTTTCAACGCATCATTAAGTTCATTCTGATCATAGGCTTTATTCGGTTTTATGGGAATATAAGATAGAACAGTTGTTGATTCGATCCGCTTATTTCCTGTAACCTTAATGGCTTTAACTGTATCTGCATGGGCCATGCTTATTGTTAAAGCTGATACACCCAATAGCAGAGATGCAAACTTTAGGTTAGATTTTTTCATTATTTTCCTCACTCCTTGTTCCCCTTACGGGAACTTCCCTCATTTATTTTTAGCTAAATAATCCTGTTATCCAACTGATTATTTTGAACCTTGATAAGTCATTCCAGGTGGCAATCGCCATTAATCCTAGGACAATGAATAATCCTATTGTATAAGCGCGCTCTTGGGCTTTAACGCTGACGGGTTTGCCTCTTAGGGCCTCTATTGAATAAAAGACAATATGGCCGCCATCCAAAACTGGAATCGGCAATAAATTGATCAATCCTAAATTAATTGATAAAACTGCGGTCAATAGAATTAAAGCAATCCACCCTTGGGCAGCACTTTGTTTAGCTAGGGCACCAATTGTCAAAATTCCACCTAATTCATTGGAAGAACGCTTGCCCAGTACCATTTGTCCCAAAGCCTTTAAGGTTTCCTTGGAGACTTCAAAGCAATATTTTACGGAAGTGGTGATGGATTCAATAAATCCAGCGCTGCGATAAATCTGTTCTCCAGACGGCGTAATCCCTAAAGAGGAAACAGGTTGGTCGCCTTTCGTCATAGTGCCCACCAAGGTTAATTCTTTAGGTTGCGGCGTATCTTTTTCTGTTCGCTTAATTTGAACTTTAATCGCTTGGCCAGCAGAAGCTGGGATGATTTTTCTCAATTCATCAAAATTTTTTACTGGTTGATCATTGAAAGCAGTAATATGGTCGCCGGGTGCAATTCCAATGCTATGAGCGACACTGTCCTCTGCGACACCGCCAATTGTTGGTACAAAGGTGGGAATCCCTTTCGTCAGATGTAAAACAGATAATAAAACAATGGCCAAGATATAATTAGCAGCAGGACCCGCAGCAACAACGGCAATGCGTTGACCGACAGTTTTCCCCTGTAAAGTCAAGGATTTTTCTTCGTGTGTCATCGCCGCAGTGGCGTTTTCATCAGGTTTACTGCTGGCGTCAGCATCGCCATACATTTTGACATATCCCCCTAAGGGAATAAGGCTAAACTTCCAACGTGTTTCTGCTTTATCAGTCCAGCCAAATAATTCAGGTCCAAATCCGATGGAAAAAACTTCAATTTTCACACCATTCCAGCGTGCAACAAGATAGTGACCTAATTCATGGATAAAAACTAAAACCGTTAGTACTAAAAGAAAGGGGAGCACATATTCAGAGATCGAAAGAATATAACTGACCATCATAAAACCAATTCTTAAAAAATCATTAAAATAAATCTAGCGTATATTGTCGAAACATGGAAGAAATGATTTTAGGAAGCGATTGACAGAATAAAGGGTAGGGGACATTACCCTTGTTCTGATTCTATTTTACCTCAGTAAAGGCTAAGGTTCCCTTTAAGCTAGAATTTATCCAAAAAATCATCTAGCCATCTTCTTATAAATGGTGTTAGCACGCAAAACATCAAGGAACACTTTAAAAATATTAATATTTTTATCAAAACTAGGAGGGGAATATCGACAGTTAAGCTTTTTGTCGACAACTTTGATCAAGGGCTATTACATCCTCTATTGTGTTAATGGGTGAAGAGGATAAAGCGTCTAGCTGATTTTGAATAATAACGGGAATATCTGTAAAATGGATCTCATTAGCCATAAATTTTTGAAAAGCAATTTCATCAGCCGCATTCATAACAATTCTGGCTGCTTGCGAGGATTTCATAACATTCTCTGCTATCCTTAAACACGGAAAGCGTTCATAATCGGGTTCTTCAAAGGTCAGGGAACCTATAGTGGCTAAGTTCAACGGAGCTACAGGGGTCTTAATTCTTTCAGGCCATGCTAAAGCATAGCTGATGGGTGAGCGCATATCGGGCAGTCCCAGATGAGCTAAAGTTGTACCATCATGATAACTAGATAGCGCATGAACAATAGATTGAGGGTGAACCACAACCTTAATCTGGCCTGGGGCTAGATTAAAAAGAAGGGCTGCTTCAATATATTCTAGGCCTTTATTCATTAAAGTGGCACTATCAATTGTATTTTTAGGACCCATCGCCCAATTGGGGTGTTTTAAAGCCCTTTCTTTTGTAATGGTATGAAATTGATCCTTTGGCAGACTTCTAAATGGTCCGCCCGAAGCAGTAATCGTTACATGGGTGAGGGCAGAACGATGAGATTCCTCAAAAATCTGATAGAGGCCGTTGTGCTCAGAATCTACGGGAAGGATTTTAGTGTTTTGAGACTGAGCTTCAGCTAAAATTTGTTCTCCAGCGGCTACAATGGATTCTTTATTAACAAGAGCCAGGTAGTCGCAGTGGGCTAAAGCCTTATAGGTCGGAAGGATGCCTGCAGATCCTGTAATTGCAGCCAGACACATATCAACATCAATGCAGGCAGCTTCTAAAATTCCTGTTGTGCCAGCATAAATTTGAACTCCTGGTAAGAACTTTTTTAGATCCTGATAGTGAGCTAGATCCGCAATAGCTACATGTTCTGCTGAAGTTTGCTGAGCGATCTCAACTAATTTAGTGATATTTGAACCACCAGTTAAAACGTTGGCTTTAAAGCGATCGGGATGACGTTGAATAATATCAATAGCATTAAGACCTATGCTGCCAGTGGCTCCGTGAATAGCAATAGTTCTCATAGATTAATATCCAATAATAAGGAGTAAGCCTGCCGCAAAAGAAACAAGTAACAAACTGTCAAGACGATCCAGTACCCCCCCATGTCCGGGTAGTAATGTACCTGTATCTTTGACATTATAGTATCGCTTAAGCCAAGATTCCAAAAGGTCACCCATATGACTGACAAGGGACAGAATGCAAGCCACAATAGCCATTGAAAGAGGAGTCTTATAAAATTCCTGTAGGTAAGGGCCTGCCAAAACTCCTATGAAGGTTGCAATCACGCACCCTCCAAAAAATCCAGACCATGTTTTATTCGGACTAATTAGGGGGGCAAGCTTTGGTCCGCCAATAAATCTTCCCGTAAAGTAAGCCCCTGTGTCAGAGGCCCAAATGATGACCAAAATCCAGATAAAAAAGCGGGTTAACCCTTCATGAACTAACTGAATGAGGATATAGACAGACCATGAAATATACAATGTTCCAATAATGAAAATAAAATAATCAAAGAGTCGTTTTTTCATCATCATATGGAGGGGGAAGGATCCTGCAAGCAAAATTAGACTATATTGGATATATTTTTTATAGCTAACATCCGTATAAATGAGCGATAGCATTAAGGCGCCTAACAGATAGCCTATCGGATGATAAGCTTGCTCTAGGACCATGTTTGACCATTCTCGCATCATGGCAAACAGGATAAAACCCGCCAAGATATCAAAATATGGATAACCATAATAAACCCCAGAAACACAGATGGGTAAGGCAACAAGGGCCGTTAAAATTCTTTGTTGAAGGCTTGATAAATTACTAAGCACCAATGGTAGCTCCATATCGACGATCTCTCTGAGAAAATTCTAATAAGGCTTCATCAAAATCCTCTTTCGTAAAATCTGGCCATAATTTAGAAGAAAAAATAAGTTCAGCATAGGCAAGTTGCCATAAAAGGAAATTGCTGATTCGCATTTCACCACTCGTTCGAATAAATAAGTCTAAAGAAGGAAGAGCCGGATCGAAAAGTTGACTTGAGACTATCGATTCATCAATTTGCTCTGATTTAATCTGACCCTCTTGAACGAGAACGGCAATATTTTGGCATGCATGAACAATTTCGTCGCGGCCACCATAACTTAGGGCAATAGATAGAGTTATACCTGTATTGGCGGCACTTTTTTTCTCTATGTCATCAATTAATTGGTTGATATCAGGGGACAGTTGTTCGCGTCTGCCCATAATTTTAAGCTTAATATTGTTATTGATAATTTCTGTTGCTTCGTTTTTGAGATAATACTTCAATAATGACATTAATTCGTCAACCCATCCTTGAGGCCTTTTCCAATTTTCAGTAGAAAACGCAAAGACAGTTAGAAATTTTACGCCGCGGTGTTCCGCATGTTTTGTAATTGCTTTGAGGACCTGAGCCCCTTGCCGATGACCTGCAATCACAGGTAAGCCTTGACGCTTTGCCCAGCGACCATTTCCATCAAGGACAATCGCCACATGCTCCGGAATATTTATAGTCTCAAGCGTCATATCCAAGCTAATACTTTTTATAATTTATCATGTATTGGTGTAGTTATATCAGAGATAAGAGGTAGGGCAAAAGGTTTTTTCTGAAAATTGATTTAAGCAGCTTTTTTTATATTTTCCTCTTGAATTGGTTCTATTTTTCCCCGAGACTGAAGTGTTTTTGAAATCATGACAACAATATTACCCAGAATAACCAATCCTATACCAATCACAGTTTCCATCGTCCATGTAAAGTTTTCAAATAATGTAGAAACAGTTAGAGCAACCACCGGAATAAGGACGAAGGCATAGCTGGCCTTATTGGGGCCGATATTTTTAACTAATTTCATGTATAATCCAAAGGCAATAATTGTACCTGCTACCGTGAGATATAGCAAAGAAAGTGTATATTTGGCTGTTATGTCAAACGTGGGAAATTCCCCAATAGCAATTGCTCCTAAAGCCGTATAAAGCCCACCATAAGTCATGCCAATCGCATTAGTTTGCAAATAGGGCAGAGTGCGTTTAATGTTAGCGGTTGCAACAATTTGCCCTGTTGAGGCAATCAACGTTCCAAGTAAGCAAATGCTTAATCCCGTTAACACTGTCCAAATGTCTTGATCCATTAAACGGTAGATTTCTGTTCTAAAAATGACTCCTAATCCGCTAAGACCAATAAGGGCACCGGCTATTGCACTTTTAGACAAGGGGATGTTGAGAAAGATACGAGCATTGAAAATGTTAAAAATTGCAATAGATGCGAAGATAACCGCGACAATACCGCTGACAAAATAGTCAGTTCCCAGGTAGTAGAAAAAATAATTTAATGAAAACAATAAGGATGCTTGTAAGGCGATCCATTGATGGTCTTTTTTAGAAAATTTAAGATTTAATCCTTTCAGATAGCAAAAGGCGAGTAAAATTAAACCCGCTAAGGTAAAACGGTAGCAAACAGACCAGAGTGGATGGACCGTACCTAATTGGTATTTAATGGCCAGCCAAGTTGTGCCCCAAATAAAAGCTGTAGAAAGAAAAAGGATTATATTCGTCATAAAAAACCGCCACATCTTAGCCAATTAGATTGATCATAGCTGAGATATGGCAGTCGCCTATAAGACTGTCAAGGGGATTTAGTCAGGCATCGGAAAAATTTCAGATGCTCGAAGGTAAGACTGTAGGTACTGATCTTTTTGAGAAGAAGTAGATTTCTCAGCGTGATTGCACATAGAGGAAGGGTGCTGTGTTGTTAGAGTGATATTTAATTGTGATTTAATATCTCTCTTTTTGTTTGTGACAAGCTTATGGTTAGGAACATCTATTATAACAGCAGTTGGTAAATTGGGCACCAAGAGATGTATAACTTGTTTCCTACTGCCAGCCTCTTCTTGTATTTTGGACGTAGAGAAACCTTCTAAAGGGGTAACCCGTTCGGTAAGTCCAGCAATAAGGCCGTTATCCTGACTATCACCAGTTTTTAGTTCACCTATACACGAATCCACAGTTTTTGTTGGAATGGAAATTGTTTCTTCAGCAATTGAAAAAGAATACAATATGCATACACTAAGTAAAATTTTAAACATTATTATTCTCCTTATTATTAACTGAATAATATCAGATTAATTACTAACTATCAAATAGTCAAAAACTTAGTATTTTTCACACATATCGAAATAAGAAGAGTAATAAAGTTTAATATTTTTTAGCTCTCCTGATTTCTTTTGATTTTTAAATCGGTAAGGTATTTTAAAACTTCACGTCCGTCACGTTCAGCAATAACCTTGGTCAGCCATTCAAGAGAAGCGGAGGGTTGGAACTTTGCGTACTCTCCCTCACTTATAAAAATTTGGGAGAGTCCATTATTTCCTCTAGATTGTTCTACATTATTATATTCTGATGCACAAATTTTAGTAAAAGGGATAATTATTGTGTATGCAATAAGGAGAACAGTAATAGTCTTATTCATAGATAGTTTATCTAAGGTTATTTTCCTCTGATAATATGTCATATTACTAAAAATAAATCCATATATTTTTTAAATAATTTTAAATAAATGGTAGTTTACTAATTGGCTACCTCTATCTGAGGTTAGCTGTGTTAAGAGACAGTTATGGCTAGAAAGTGATAACAGGGCAGCTTTATAATTTATGCTGTTTCTTTTATAGATACTGTCCTTTCGGGTTAATTTATTGTCTTACAATAAACGCCTCGATGTAAAATAGTGAAGAATATTTAAGATATTAACTTGTAATTGAACGGTAAATAATTATATCTCTCATATGCCGATTAAAGTTCACCATCTAAGCGAGCGTATAAATAATGAATAAATTTTTCCCATCAGCAATTAAATTTAGCCTTCTTATAAGCTGCTTATCCTTCAGTCCACAATCTTATGCAATGAATGATAAGGAAAATTCTTCTTTAAGTGAAAATAACCATTTAGATAGTCAACAAAATATAATTTCTGCGACACAATCTGATACCTTTCCGACCAAAAGAGCTATATGCCCTCTCCATGCACTCTCTCGATTAGCGAACAATAAAATTAGAAATGAAGAGAAAAATGAGGGCAGTAATTCTGAATCAATCCTTAAAGCCGCTAAAGAATTAAAAAAAGGCTTGCTTCGTAAGGATGCTTCAGCAAAACAACAATTTGCTGACTTTGTTCAAAGTAAAAATTTAAGAAAAGCTACTATAGCAGCAGTTGTTTTAGAGTATTTTATTGAGAAAGATAGCCCATGGGCAAAAGAGCAATTTAACCAATCGGCTCGAAGTGATAATAAATACGAAAACATAGTGGCTGCTAGAGTTTTAAGCTCCCTTATGCTGAAACGTAAAGAGAGGGGGAGTTTATCATTTTTCTGCATGGTTGAAAGTGATAATACAAATGAACAATATACAGCTGCTAAAACTTTAGTCCTTCTTATACAAAACAATGATAGTGCGGCAGCGAAAGAAGCACTGGTTAACCTTATAGGCGCAGAAAAAGATAAAAATACGGCTAAGATTGCTCTAGAAATATTGTTGATGAAAAATAATCCATGGGCTATTTCTATCATAGCTAATCTCTTGCGAAAAACTTACTCCGTGCCAGCCGCTTCTTCACTTTTGAAGAATCTTGTGTTCAGTAATAATGTGAAAAAGAAGGGCGCCATTATTCTTTTGTGTAAGGAATTGCTCCTGTTAGGCGATTCAGAAGGTATAGTTAAAGTTATTAATATAATCAGCAATATTTACAAAGATGGCAATCAACAGCAACAACAAGATATCATAAATTTAATAAAAGAATTATTTTGCTTAGAAAATGCTCCAGATAAATTAGAGATGATAGCTGCGCTTTCTTTCAATATTGATGAAATTTATAAGCAATCAAATAAGAGAAATCAAGAAGAAATACTTAAAATGCTTGAGGCAATATATCATTCAAACTATGCCTTAGCCAATGTAAGTATATTAACTGTGTTGCGAGATAGTCTAGAAAAAATTTATAAATCTAAAATGAGTCAGGGTACTAATAATCTGATCCGTAAGCTAGAGAAATTAAATTTTCAATAATAAAGTCAATCTATTTATCTGTATTAACAATTTAATTATAAAAGGATAACTATGAAAAAAAAACTGTTCTCAATATTTTTAAAAGGTTTTCTAGTAACAGGGATGAGTCTCATCAATGAAGGTTTTACTACTGATCGTGAAAATGCCGCTGCTCAAAATAATATTAACTTAAATGAATCTTTATGTTTTCTCATTAAAGAGGGAGACCATTTCCACAAGCGAGAAGGGGATAATTTTGATGTCCAATCTCCCCCTTATTGTAGTTTTAATATTTGCTTTGCTGCTATAGCTATTAATGAAGGAAAAGTGATTAATGAGGCGGAACCTGTATTGGCTTATAAGGATGGCTATGAAGCGACCCGAGATATCTTAAAACAAGATCACAATCCTCGGTCTTGGATGCAGAATAGTTGTTTGTGGTATACTCAACTTCTGGTCGAGGATATGGGGAAAGATAGAATAGCGCGCTATCTTAAAGAATTTAATTATGGTAATCAGGATCTTTTGCACTATAAGATAGCTGATCAGCTACCACGCTTTTGGCTTTCCAGTTCATTAAAGATTTCCCCTCTTGAACACCTTAACTTCTTAGAAGATTTGATGAATTCTAAATTTCAATTCTTAGGTGAAGAAGTGCTGGATCTAATTCGTAAGATCATTTGGATTGAGGAACTCGTTCCCGGCTGGGATCTATATGGAAAAGGTGGGGCAGGGAATAAGCGTCACTTAGATGGACGTGAAGATGAAAATGGAAAGTATGGTTGGTTTATTGGTTGGCTTCAAGAAAGGAAACAAGCCGGAAGAAAAATCTTCTTTGTGCGTTATCGGAATGAATATCTGCCTGGCCTTCTCTATCCAAGTATCATAGCAAGAGAGGAAGTTAAAGAGGAGTTAAAGCGCCTTTTGGAAAGGGAGCAGTAATAAAATAAAGGGGAAGGAAGGGGCGGTTGTTTCTTCCCTCTCGCTCATAATAATTTTTTCTGTCAGGGAAGAATTACCATTCTAAAGCAAAAAAATCGACCTCAACTCTTTATAATAGAGTCGAGATCGCTCAACGGTAAAATTTTTATTTTATTAAAATTTATGCGTGAGAGGTTGGGGCTAGAATAGGATGTTTCTTATCTACTATAGCCCTTCCCTTATTTAACTTAGGAGATGTGGGAACCTCTAATTTAATAGTGTGTTCCCAGAGCGGTAGATATCCAGTTTCTTTAGCTTTACGTTGACGTTGGCTACGATGAGCACGCATAGGAACTACATTAGTATAAAATTTAATATTAAAAGAGAAGTATAAAGGGCCCTCTTCTTGCTCTGATTGATATAATGAATAATCGATGGCTGCTTGGTGATTGATCTTCCATATCCATCTTAAAGAGTGCCGTGTCGTCCCCTCCGGTTGGTATCCTTTAAGGGGAGGGCGAAGACTTAAGTTATTGTGACGGATTTCCCATTTTGCGAAAGTAGTGTGAGGCATAGTCGCAATAATATCTATATTATTGATAACACGTGAGTATTGATGGCCAATAGTATAAGTAGGTCCTACCCCGGCTGTGGCGGATGGGGGATAACCTCCGCCAATGTTTCCTGAAAGCGTGAATTGCATGCTTTCGGTATAAGTCGAGTTACCTTGGGTGGTAGTGGTTTGAGGGCACCAATCCTCCGGTTGAATTGTAACGGGCAGGGTTCCCTGTATTGGAACGGCTTCTAAACAGTAAGCTTTTGGAAGAAAATAATTCTCAGCAAGACCAGTATTAGCCGTTGGATCAAACTCTAAACAAATATCATAATAATCGAAGATGTCTGTGGCTAAAGGATCATCCTGTAAGGCCGCGGAGAAGGTAGCGGCCGATACCTTAATAGAATATTGATTGAGAAAGGTAGAAGCATTCTTAGCCCATTTTTTCCTCCACAAGCGAGGTTGAATTTGTTTTAAGGAGTCGTAGGGAAGACTATAGGTTGTTGATATTGTTCCTATTTCATTCAGGTGTGCTTTAAATTTTTTATCGAATTCAACTTTTGTTATTGGTTCGGTTGCATTTAATGTATTGAATGTACTTAATAGAGTACTTAGGTCGGAACGGCCATTTCCTCTATGCTTTTCTTCTAAATTGTAAGCTAAACTTTTACCGGTCAGTATATTTTGTTCTTCATTTCCTATCGCCCCAGAAAGAAAGGTTAGGAATAGTAGGAAAAAGCGAGCTTTCTTAATAGAGCTGAGTTCTATATTTTTGTGCATGCTTTATACTCCTTTTTGTAGTGGTAAAAAGGCTCTAGAAGAAGATATTGTTTGGCGAATGAATCGCAATAATCTTCCTTTTTATATTATTCATAGAAACAAAAATATCTTCTAATTTAAATTAAAAAAAAATTCTCTTCTATATTCTTCCAATAATTTTATAAAATATTTTATTCATATAATAAATTCTGACTCATACATTTAATTCGCCTATGGAGTAAACTAGCTTTAGTTTTTGGCCAAGAATATTATAGAAATTTTTAATCGCAATAATTATTCTTATGTTTAAGCTATATAAGGAGTTAATATTTGATATGAAAAAGAATTTTATCTTGTTGAGTGTACTAGGAACGCTTGGACTTCTTCTAGGAGGTCTTATTTGGCGTTTTTCTTATATTCTTCACTCTTCAGAGTCTATCGCACACCTTATATATTTTATGATTATTTTATGTGCAAGCGTTCCCTACTTCACGTCTCGCATTAGAAGTACTCAAGCATTAAAATATGCTGCTGCCTGGGGTAGCATTTTTATGGTGTTTCTAGCCGGATTTAGTTTTAAAGAAGAACTTTATGAAGTTGGGAATAAGATAAAAAGTAACCTTTTTCCTTATCTTCCCACTCAAGCAGGAAATGAGTATATCAGCTTTGTTAGGGCGCTGGACGGTCATTTTTATATTGAGGCATTCGTCAATCAAATTCCAATTCAATTCCTTGTGGATACGGGGGCTACTCGAACAACCTTAACGCTTTACGATGCCAAACGTCTGGGATTTGATGTGGACCGTTTAGTATATAATAGTCCCATTCAAACAGCCAATGGCATAGATTTTGTGGCTACAGTCCATATTAGAGAGATTAAGGTGGGCGAATTAACCCTTAAAGATATTTCGGCATCAGTTAGCAAGAATCTTACAGAACGTTCTCTTCTGGGTATGAACTTTTTAAAAAAAATAAAAGGATTCCAAGTGAAGGGTAATCAATTAACCTTGGAAATAGATAAATTTGAGCAGTTAAATAATTGAAATGAAGTTATAGCCTGGCCAATCATACTCTGACAAATTTACTTGCATGGTATAAGTGGAGTGCCTATTTATAGAACATGCACTGGAAGTATATTCAGAGTTTAATGCTAACTTACTCGATTGCAATATTTATCCATCTTAAAGGGGTGGAAGAAGCTAAAGAAATAGAAAAATTCTAAAGATTATTTGTCATGAATGTTATAACTTGACGGCGCCAGATCGAGGGCGGCCCTTTATTTATTCAGATACCAGCATGAATCTCAGGTTAACACTATCGATTGAAGACCATCTTTGACAGAAAAATAGGGTCAAGAAATTGGAGCAATCAAAATGCTGAGATCCAGTTAATATGTTATTTGCCCAATAGAAAGACTGAGGTTGGTATGCCCAAAACAGTGAAAGCCATCTAAAAAACCGTTTTAAAGGCCGCCTTTACTTTAAAATTGATTTAAGCCACAAATCCAGTTCTATTATAAAAAATAATTGAAAAGAGATAGAGTATTACTATTTACTATAGCTATAACCAACTAGAGATAGGTAATTTAATACTTAAGAATTGCAAATTTAACTTATCACATTAAAAATTGAAAATAAGAAAGAAAAAATTATATGAAACTATTTATTTATATTATTTGTTTAGGGGTATATATAGAGCAGAGCAATTATGCATATGCAGCTGAGCTTCCTGAAAGGGAAGAAGATAGCGCACTAGCAGATGTTTTAGAACTAGAAGAGCCTTCGATTCCTACTCTTACAAAGAAAGAGCAACAACAACTTCTGGAACCAATGGAAGAGAAAATTCCTTTTTCTTCTCTAGAGCTTCCCCCCTTTAAAAAGGGGCTTAAATTACCTTCATTTCTAATAAAAACTGCAGAGGTAAAGAAAAAAAAGCCGCCGGCGCGTCGCAATTTTGAGTCTTTAAAAAAGAATAAAGTATTTCGCTCTCAAGAACTATCCGATGTACTCGTCACAACTGTGAAAAATCCAGTCTATAAACTTTCCCAAGCCCAAGAAGGTTTAGAAGAGTGGGAAAAAAGTTCTAAGTCTGCGGGTTAATGAATTCAAACACAGCCATTTGGGAGAGGGGGGAACTGCTAGGGATAGCAAGCTCTTAAAGAGTATTGTATTAGGACGATCTTTTTTTGCAAGCAGCAGTAGAAGTGATAAAATTACGATTATCCAGGGAATAAATAGGAGATCGTGATGACGATCAGAAAAAGGGTTTATTGCTTCTTTTAGTCGACTACTAAACATAAGAAAGTTTTTTTATAAGAATTTATAACTAGAGTAGGTCTGTTTGAGCCTATATAATTTAGTTTAATTTAATTTTTCTAATTTGTATAATATGTAATACGTTAACGCCAAAAGGGCCCAGTTCTAAAGGGGAAAGGGCAGAGAAAGATGAAGGTTTACGAAGTAAACAATCTTATAAAACTAAATTACCAGAAAATATAGAATTGTCAAGTGAGTGGATTAACGAAGCGTTAAGACTTGGAATACATGAAACCTGGGTAAAGGACATATTTGACGAATTCAAAGATTACTGGGTCAACGAAGCCAGAGGGAAAGAAGCATTACGCGCAAATTGGTTTCGAGTTTGGTCAAATCGCTGTAGGAGTCAACTCTCTTGGACAACAAAAAATCCCCATCCTACTAATCAGAAAACATTAACTTCTTCTGAATTAATCCCTGTTGCTATCAATGAATCAGACTCGGAAGTAAAAGTAATTAGAGAAAAAATTCTTGAGATTCTGGGCGCTGCTACTTATCAATCCTGGTTCCAAAACGCTGTTATTCTCAAACAAACTGATAGAGTAACAATCGAGACGAATAGGAGCTTGTTTAGAGATACTATTGAACGCCAGTACCGTGCAAAAATTGAAGAACATATAGGGATAGCTGTCCAAGTATGTTTAAAAACCGGCGCTGGAGCATAGTTAAAATGGCAACTATTATAGATTTCCCAAAACCAACTCCTGAGTTTCCAGTTCTATTTTTTCTTAACGCCCAAGAATACAAGGAGATCCTCAAAGCTAACGAACAGCTCTCTATAGAAGAAGTTCTCGATATTGAGGTGCTGACAGCAGCTAACAGGAATGATTTTTAATGATCAGTATTAGCTTGCCATGGCCCCCCTCTGTCAATCGAATGTATCGAACATTTCGGGGACGAATGCTAATTTCACGGGAAGGAAGAGAGTATATCTCCTTAATAGATTCAATAGTATCAAATCTGCGCATAGAGAAGTTGTTAGGACGGCTATACTGCCCCTAGTTTAGAAAAGAGTTGAAATAAAGGAGTGTTTTTGTTGAATTAAGCAAAAGGAAGACAAAAATGCAGCGACGACAATGGACAAGTGAGAAGAAGACCCTGATAGTTCTTTCAGGCTTAAAAGGCC
>JAIBEV010000006.1 GCA_019459505.1 Candidatus Paracaedibacteraceae bacterium
TGACAACAATTATGTTGTGGCCGGATTCGACTCTGGTAATATTGGTGTTGGTCGTGTAAGCAACGAAAACTTCCAACCATATCCTCTATACAAAGCCAACACTGTAGACCCTATATGTTCGGATGCGGGGTCACTTAACAGAAGTCGTTGCTAGAGCTGATTTGCTTAAACAATCCAATGAAGAAGCTGTTCGAAACCCAGGAGCAATCATTCAAAAATTGACAGAAAAGACCTCTGTTTTTAGTCGGGAAGATGTTGAAAGAATCTTGGAAAAATTTGTTGATGAAGAAGATAAAGGCGTTTTACGTGATAAGATCTTTTCTCATAAATCTATGGTTACTCTTTATGATAAGAACTCTCAAACTGAGGCTGCCTTGTTTACCACGAAAGAGGTTAGGGCTGAGGAAGAAAAGCTCGTTAAATTCGCAGCTAAAGTTAATGAATGTGAATCTAAGCTAATCCAAGAACATATATCAAAAGAGAAAGGATTGTCTGCTGAACAAGACAAAGCCTTAAGGCATGTTCTCTATGGAACTCAAGGACTAGCCATTGTTCAGGGTAGGGCAGGGACGGGGAAATCCTATACCATGAATGCGATTCGCGAATCCTATGAGAGATCTGGAGTTAATCTCATAGGATTAGCTCCAACTCATTTAGTTGCTGGCGATATGATCAAAGATGGTTTTGAGTCAGCCTCAACGGTTCATAAGTTTCTCTTTGATATAAAAAATGGGAAAACGGTCGTCCCTAAGGATAGTGTCTTTATGGTCGATGAAGCTGCAATGTTAGGTAACAGCGTCCTTGTGGAGCTACTTCATGTAGCGAAAGGAAAGGGATCTAAGGTCGTCCTATTTGGGGATTCCAAGCAGCTATCCTCTGTGGAACGGGGAGGAATGTTTGAATCTCTGTCTAATATTTATGGTAGTGCCGTCCTAAAAGAGGTCCGTCGACAAAAGATCGAATGGCAGAAGACTGTTAGTGAGAAGCTGGGAGAAGGGGCCTATAAAGAAGCTATATTCACTCTTGATCGTGCAAAAGCTATCGATTGGAAGCCTACACGAGAAGAATCAATGGCGTCTCTTATTAACGCTTGGTCTAAAAATCATGAGAGCAATCCAAATCACACTAGATTGATTCTAGCCAATAAAAATATTGATGTAGATGCTCTTAATAGAGCTGTCCGAGAGATCCGACTTGTTAAAGGTGAGATAGACGTTAAAGGTTACGAGGTTCAAACGCAGCGCGGTAAGGAAGTATTTTCCCAAGGGGATCGAGTTGCCTTCACCATGACTGATAAGAAAATAGGAGTGCAGAGCGGTATTCTTGGAACAATCAAAACTCTAGACGATAAAACATGTGTCGTCATACTAGATAATGACAAAGAGGTGACTTTCAACCCTGGGCAATATAAGGGTTTGAAGCTCGGGTATGTAAGTACGATCTACAAATCTCAGGGGAAAACTATTGATGAGATTTATGTCCTTCATGATAAATCAGCTAATCAGAAACTGAGTTATGTGGCACTGTCCCGTCAGTCACAAGAGCTAAAGGTCTTTGTGAACACGCAAGAGACGAAATCACTCAACCATCTGACATCTCAAATCTCTCGGGATAATAGGAAGATTTCATCTTTGGAATTCATGACTTATGATCAGATCCAAAAAGAGTCTCAGAATCAAAATACGTCTTTAAACAGGATAACCAACACGCTTTCGGCTGTTGTGACATCGATTAGGGATAGGTTCCACAGGAATGATGAGTTTTATCAGGTAAAGGCGCCTTTCTCAAAGACTAATGCGTCTCCTGTACAAGCAATTGATCAATCCGCTGTGGCCAAGAAGGATCTAACTCAAAGTAATGAGATCTCTTTGTCTAATCAAGAGAAGGTTAACGTTCAGGAGACCCTGAAGAAATACAGGTTGGAGTCAGCCTTTGGAAAAGCCAATGATAAAACTATAGAATCCATTTCTGCTTTAAAGCTGACATTGCAGGAAGTGAATAAATCTTTGGGACTTCCGGATAATCCAGCTGAAACGCTTCAAAAAGCAACCTTTATGGCCATGCAGATTCAGAATGTGGCCACCCATTCAGAGTCTATGCTACAGAGTGATATAAGCCGCCGCGTTACTATAGCAGCAAACTTGTGGATGGAACATAAAGATGGAGCTTTAGGCAAGAAATACGGATTTAATAATAATTTACTCTTCAAAGCAAATGGTCAGATGAAAATGAATGATAAGACCATAGAGACCGATCAATCTACAAAGACACAGGCCATCTTCCGTGAGTTGGTTGGATCTACAAAAGACGTGCCTTTAGGTGGAGGTAAAACAACTGAATCTGCTCAATTTAAGCTTCATGAAAGAATTCAAGGAATCTATAAAAACCAACAAGAGATTTCTCATCAACAGGAACAAAATCGCCAGCTGCAACAAGATGAGCAAAAGCAATTTGAACGCTAATGTATTAGAAAATGTATCAGAAGTTTAGGTATTCTTGACATACGATCATATTTGTGTGAATATTCAATTATAACTTCATTTTTTAATGTTTTTGTTGAGTGACCACTTTAAGAGATTATATTTCAGAAATCAGAAAAGACGGATATCGTTCATTTACTGTTGATAAAGCTACTAAAGATTTGGGAATAAATCGTAAGGCTGTTTTATTGAAATGTATGAGGCTGATTCAAAGAGGGGAACTTCTATCTCCTGTAAAGGGATTCTATGTTCCGATTCCGCCAGAATATCAAGAAGTAGGTTCGATCCCACCAGATGAACTTATTCCTCTTGTGATGGGCTACTTGAAGTATGATTATTATGTATGTCTTTTAAGTGCGGCCCTTTATCACGGTTCTTCCCATCAAAAGCCACAAGTTTTTCAAATAATGACAAATCATCGGGGATTGAAAATAAAATCAGGGAAACGAACAATAAAGGTCGTTTACAAAAAGACTCTGAAAGATCTTCCTTTGTCAGAATATATATCAACAACTGGCTACTTAAAAATATCGACACCAGAATTAACAATGGTTGATCTGCTCGTTTATCTAAAACCTTCTGGTGGATTAAATTCAGTGGCAACAATTTTTTCAGAACTTATCGATGCTATAGATGTTAATAAGCTAGTGTCACTAATTGATTTGATTCCTCAAAAAATATGGATCCAGAGATTAGGATATATTTTAGAACAAATTGACGATGATGATAATGGCAAGAAAAATAAAGAACTGAGACAAAAATTGGCTCAATATGTGAGTGAGAAAAAGTGCTCTTATATACCTCTTGCTCCAGAATTACCCATTAAAGGTTTCAGGAGAGACAAAAAATGGAAAATAATAATAAATACGACGATTGAGGCCGATGAATGATCCCACAAATATTTTTAGAGCAATGGAAAAGAGAAGCTCCTTGGCAAAGCATAGCTATGATTGAACAAGATCTTATAATAAGTCGAGCTTTAGTTGATATCTACAACCATCCTATCGTTGCAAAAGATCTCGTTTTTAGAGGAGGAACAGCTCTAAATAAGATTTATATAAAACCGCAGGCTAGGTATAGCGAGGATATTGATTTAGTCCAAATAGAAGAAGGAGCGATCGGAGAGGTCATTGATGCTATTCGGACAAGTCTTGCTTGGCTGGGTGAGCCAAAACGGAAAATGACTGAACGATCAGTGAAATTAATCTATCGCTATACATCTATTGATGAAACACCATCAAAGCTTAAAATTGAGATTAATACAACTGAACACTTCCACGTAGAACCCCTTATAGATGTTGAATATGCTGTTACATCAAATTGGTTTTCAGGGAAATCTATTTTAAAAACTTATTCCTTAGATGAATTGATGGCTACGAAATTAAAAGCTCTTTATCAAAGGCGTAAAGGACGGGATCTTTTTGATCTATGGCTGATTGTAAGCCGTGGATTAATCAATCCGTCAAATGTTCTGAAGTTATTTGATGTCTATTGTGCTCACGAGGATATTAAGATTACCAGAGCCCTATTTGAAAAAAGTCTGTATGAAAAATGCCAACACACCGATTTTACCATGGACATGCACCCACTCCTTACAAAGGAGCAGAAATGGGGACTTAATGAAGCTCTTGAATCTGTTCAAGAACATCTAATATCAAAACTTCAGGGTGCTAGTTATCGTCTATCAGAGGAATTGGAATAGACTTTTTCATTAATAATCTATTTCCGCAACACTATTGTGGATTTTGCATTTCTAATAACTCTTAGATGGATGACTAAAATTCATGATATTGGAACTTCAGCTTTACTAAGGGCAGATCGCAAGGGAACTTAATGTACGCCTGTAAGTTTGGAAGGTTGAGTATATCTGTATATGGAATGACTGTTTTGTTGCGGCGTTGTTCGCTCAAGCTGACCCCGTCTCTCATTTGATGCGCTCCGAAAGAAATGCTTTCGGAGTGTTCAATGATTTCTTGTTCCCCAAGGAATTCACTCATTCGTTTAGCTGTATAAGCATCTGGTGATCGGAAGACAAGCTTTGTACCTGTTAAACCACAAATGCTTCTAGACATATTGGTTCCATAAAGATCATCAAGCTGGGAGAGATTCTGTAGTCCGAGAACAAAACAACCACAGTATTTTCGAACTTCGGCCATGGAATTTGGAAGCGATGGAAGTTTGTTGAGTGACGACAACTCATCAATGAAAAACCATAGCTTTTTTTCTGTCCCTTCAGGACGAGATAAGGCCGCTTTTGTTGCAAGACTTAACCATCCAGATAAGAGTGGTCTTAAGCTTGATCGTTGTTCTGGAGCACAGCTTAAAAATAAAATCCCAGATTGTTCTGGATCTAATATCCATTGGCGGATAGAAAAGTTTTCTTCTGCTTCCTCAAGATGCTCGAAACATTTAATGGAAGACGCAATGGTAGATCGAATTGACAGTGCTGTTTTTTCAGAATCTGGGTGCATCATGCTTGCTGCTATAGATCCTGCAAAGTAAGGATAAACCTCTTTTAAGGGGAGAGAAACTGTGATTTCCATGAGTCTTTGAAGTGAATAATCATTTTCGTCTGCAAGTTGTTTTGCTGCGACTGTTAACACTGTTCTAGCAGAATTACTCCAGAATGGATCATGCCCAATTTGGGGAATAAGGCTTTCAGAAAATTCATCAAACAAGTACTCTTCCGTACATTCTTCCCAAAGGTTCCAATTCTTTGATCGTGAATCTAGTGGATTTAGAATAATGTCTCGTTTCTCGTCATAAAAGCGTTCAACAAATCCATTTGTCGTATCCACAATTACAATTTTATCTCCCCGGTTGCGAATTTGTTGTAAAAGTTCATTCATTGCATTGGTTTTACCACACCCAGTAGTTCCAATGAGTAGCATATGCTCAGTTTCTCGATTTTTTACTAAAGGAAGACCAGCTAAGGTTAGATCGGAGGCTTGAGTAGATTTTTTTATGAGATTGGTAAGCTTGTTAATATGGACAATTCTCCCACCAGAAATGATTTCTTTGATTTTAAGGGCTTTACCACTGTATCCCCAGAACAGAAACAACAAAATCATGCTGCCAAGAAAACAGAGGAATGTTTGGAAAAGTTTTCTGAAAAGAAGACCATGAATCAAAATAGATGAGAGGATGTATTCTTGCTTATGGGCAATGATGTGATCGCTGATTTCATAGTACTTTCCATCCCCCTGGAGGATCCAAGATGTATCAAAAAACTCTTTCGGCAGGTAACTCATAGAGTCCCTAATTTGTGCTTTATAAAAAGTGAACAGAAATCCAAATTTTTCCCAGCTTCCGTCATAGATCAAAAGAAAAACAAAACATAAGAATGCAATAATTGATGATACCTTCAAGGTCGTTCCAAAGACCTGATTAATCATGCGGAACTTATGAAGTTGGGTTTGGCCACCCTGGGTAAACGTGTCTGAAAAATTCTTCATCTAACTTAATTCCTTATAATTTTATGTTTCTATTAAGGTTACTTGTGGTATACTTAAGTTATGGAAAATGAACATAATACATCTCCTCAAACTGAGGAACATATCATCTGGCAACGCACTAAAATAGTATTGAGATTTTGGTGGAGGCATTTCTTTACCTTGCTTCTTTCTATTCCATTTTTGGTGTGTCTTGTAACATTGAACGAAAATGCTATTTCTTGGGGATTTTTCTTGATTGTAGCTATGTGTGTGGATGCTGGAAAATTTCAGAAAAACAACATTCACTCTCCCTCGTTCGATGACTATCGTACTCTTCAACAGCAGCAACCAATGAACCATCTGTTGGTAGGAACTCCTACTTATTTGATGCATCTTGGTGAATATAAGTAACACAGGCTTATCAATTCTTAGCTTCATCGATAACCTTTCCAAAAGATCGAACCACGACAGATCTTCCTTCTGAATCTTTAAAGTTCTGCATTGTTTCCTGATGATTAAGATTGATGTCTTCACGTTGAGTGTCAATATGATGACGTTGTTGTGACAATTGATGGTCAACTGATCCAATAAACAATTCTTCTCTATCTAGCTTGCCAGTTGTAATCTCTGATGCGCCTTGATCTTTAACGCTATCCAATGAATCTCGCGTAACAGCATATTGTTGATGACCAGTTTCATGATCATATGAACTTTTGATTGTTTGAGCACTTGAACCAACTGAAGAAGATGGAATAACACCTCGCTCTGACATGAATCGATTTGCATAGGCACTCGCCATTTCAGGATCATTAGCAATGATGTGTGAAGCGCCATGTTTTCCTATCCTGCCACTTGTTCCATCTGCCCTCTGATCAGACAACCATTCTACAAATTGCTGATTGTAATTCGAGTTGATGGAAGCAGAGTTAGCTTTTGTAAACATCGCTTGCTGACTGTAAGATTCTGCTTGGCTATAACTCCTAGCAGCTTCGGATCGTTGTTGCATCCCCTCTTCATAAGAACCAGAAACACTTTCGGCAAGACGTTTGCTTTTTTCGTCAGATAAATTATGAGAATAATTTTTAGAGGCTTGAACAGCCAACCTTTGTGCTTCTTGGAAATCTTGAGATTGAGTAACTCTTTGAGCTTCTTGTAACATGTGCTGATCACTTGCATTAACAGAAGTCTTTCCACCAACAGACCCTCCAACACCAAAAGCCTTTCCACCAGCACTAGCTTCTGCAAACAAAGAAGCTGCTTTATCTGTGCTAATGCCATGCTGTTTGGAAAAGTCTGTGATCATATTAGCCGATTTATGAATCGCCTTTGAGTTTTCAGAAGAGTATCCCTGGCTAATTGCATCACTCGCTTGATGTGAATTACCAATGCTGTTGCTGAGGTCGACCATATCCCTATAGCTACTTGCTAAACTTCTGGTGGAACTTTTTGATTGATTTAAAGCATTTTGGTAACTCTTATTCGCCATGGCTGAATACTGGGCACTTTGAGATTCAGCCACATTAAGAGACATTGGAAGATTAGAAGAACCAACGTTCATGATCTGTGACCCATCTGCCATGGTTGTCATTTCTGTACGACCGTCCGCAAAATTAAATGCCCCTGCTCGGTAACTTGCAGCCATAGATTGCTGTAGCATTTGGGTATTACCAATTTGGCGTCCTTCTCCTGAAAGATTACCAAAACTATAATTCCCTGACGTTGCTTCAGCTGCTGCTGAAGAAGCTGCCCCTTGACCCACATGGCCCAGATGTGATGCCAAAGAAACAAAAGACCCAACACCTTTAACCAGCGCATAGCTAATAAAAGGAATGCTCATCGCGAGAAATCCAGCTGTGGCGCTGATATCCGCATTGGCATCTAGAATCCCAACAGAATTCGCAATGGTGACACCAGCTGAATTTGAAACGGACATCGCTGCTACAGTTTTGGCTGTTGCTCGGGAAAGCATGATGTAATTCAAAATGGCATAAAGAGGTGCCCATAATTGAAGCCAAAGAACGATTTGGGCCCAGGCTGAGAGAATACGCCAGCCAAAGGGTAAAATGGCAAGAAATATCATGAAAATAAAGGCAGAGTAGGTTATTGATTCCATAACTGCTCGAAGGACAACTAGATTGTCACCTGCAAAAGCTCCTAGGGTTTGATATGTAGATCGTTGACTTAAGTGAGCTCGCATGGCTGCTAAATTAGACGAATTTCCGAGAGCGACAGATCGTTTATCAGTATCTTTGATGAAAGAACTAATCATAATCTGCTGCTTGATGATGTTGGTTGCATCTTGACTCATAAGGCCTAATTGGCCGTATGTCAGAGGAAGGTATTTTAAGAGTTCAGCTTTTGCATTAATTAAATTGCCAGATCCAAACAACGTTTTGCCAAATGTAGTTGCTGTTGTAGTAATTGCATTTGACCATTGCGCATTAAATTTCTCCACACCTGCTTTACAGGTAATAGGACGAGACATTCCCCCTTGTCCTGTGCCTCCCTCTCGAGGGTCACGCCACATGAATGACCTAACAGGAGAAGCATTTGCTGAAACGAGTCCCCAAATATCATCCGTATTTTTGAGATCATTCATTGTATATTTCCGACCGAGCATCGCATCATAAACAATACACTCATTAACAAACGAGTGCATATTTTCAGCAAGATCGGCATTTTTAATCTGAAACTGGTTAGATTTTTGCATTAAATTGCTCGCAAAAATGTAGCCTGTAGATTGGAATTTAAGATCATCTGGCATTGAGAAATGCTTCTCAACTTGTTCAGTAATTCCATATCCAATTTTATTGACATACCCTGCAAACATGGCCAACCCATAAGGAACATGATCAACAGAGTCATGGAATCGAGACACAGGATCATGGATGTTAACTCGAGCAGTTGGGACAAACAGGATTCCTGTAATAATAGTAAGAGGTAAAATCCAGGATGTAAAAACTCTCGCCATATCATTATATAAAGAATAAACCACAGCCCACATAAAACCGACAATCATACCTAAGCGAATCAGGGGGTCATAAATAGCCCCTGATTTTGAGTTCACGCACATCGCAATTGCATTAAAAATACCTCTGAGAGTTTCGCCGTTTCCATAGGTATAAATATCGTAGGCCATAACAATCTCTCCTTATAACCAACCCTGCTCATCCGTCATGCTTCCCAACATGGCGTGCAGTTGTTTCTCGATGAGTTGAGTTGCTTGAATAAAGGACAATGTGCTGTCCATTTGTTGATAGGCACTTTGACGCCGTTCTGTAATGCGCTCGCGTGCATAACGAAGGGATTTCACGAATCTATCAATGTGAGCATCATCGACTTGAACTGACGCCAACTGCACAACACTTTCATGAACAATATCTAAAACTTCAATAATGTATTTATAGAGAATATCCAGAGCAATCAGTTCACCATATTGATGAATGTCAACAGGGGCATAACCTTTTCGAAAAGCGGTCACGACATTTAGCATTTTGTAGACCGGAAGCCGTGTTGAATTGAGAAAATCCTGCTCTTCTGGTGTAGGAGCCACGTCGTCATAAATTTTATTAACCAAGGACTCAAGGATATTCTGAGTTTTGATTAAAAGTGCGCTGGTGTTTGAAATATTCACCTGTGCAAAAGTTGGATCTAAACAGTCATTTGTCGTGCACTTATAAACTTGGGTTTCTCCTCCCCCTAAAAGACTATTCAATAAATCATCTCGATCCGCATAGCCAGGTAGTGTTATGATTTGAAAACTTTCGCCGCTTTTCTTCGATATGATAGAACCCACAAGAGTTAAAAAGAGTTGAGCCAATTCTTTATCTGAGCTTAGAAAATTATTTGCCTGAATGGCTTTCCAAGAAAGATTGAACTCTCCAACTAACATATCTTTATAACGAGGGTCGCTGTCTTTTTTAGAGAGAATATTTCCCCGATCTCCTTTAGCGCCACACCCCTGACGAGCTGCCGACCAATCTGAAAAAGCCCCCAAATTTGTTCCCATAGCCTGACATAAATGCTTGGATGATTCATCTGATTTAGGCCAAATTCCACCCAATGCTGTTGCAGCAGCTTCACAAGATCCGATATTCATCTGATTTATTTCTGTCGCTAAAGCATTCAACTCATTCATGATGTTGTAGATTTGAGGAGATACTGTTTGAACAGCCAACATAAAAGCGTAAGATCCAGCAGCGGATCCGATATTTTGCATCATTTCGACAAGACGATCCGAACTTATATGAGAAAATCCTCCCATCCAAAGATCTATTCCTCCACATCCAGCTCTAAATCCCGGCATTTGGACTGTTGCTAATTGGGCTGTTCTAACTTGGTTACGAGTTACAATACTCCCTCCAGTATAATAACCAGCCGCTTGATCTTTAAAAGCTGACGGTGTCGTCACGTTTTTGGAAACGCTTCTGTTAAAAAACCCCATTAAGTCATGCGCTATCCCTCTTGCGTAAGCACTAGATGATAAACTGAGAATAACGAGCGTTTTTGCAACTATCTTCATTTGTTACCTCGTATTAAGACCATGATTCTATTTTCCATCTCATCGATGCTTGTCATCCCTTGAGCTACCTGAATAACGTCTTCCGTTTCTGGATTAACAGCGAACAAAGAAGGTAAAGAAGTAACATTCCATTGAGCCGCCAGACCATTATCAGGAACCGCATTTGGGAAGGTTTCGATAGCCCTCTCGTCCAAACTAATCGCTAAAACGTCCCATCCATATTGTTCAGCAAACATCTTCACGATTGGCGCGAATTGATGACAGTAAGGACAGTTACTGGAATAGAAGAAAAACAGTCCATGGGTTTGAGAAAGAGATTGGATTGCTTGTCTCCTTTCTTCTTTCTGTTGATCGAGATAAACGTGGACTGCTTTTTGATTCACTGGCGCAACTAAGGTGTGATCAAGACCTGCATTTACATAAACGTTCTTCATCCAGGTTTGAGAAAAGGTCTGGGACCGATTCATCATATCCTTTTGCATTTCCTGATATCGCTCAACATTTTGCGATGTTGGATTGATCCAGGCGGCTGCCAGACGATTTTCAAGCTCTTCTCTATAAGCCTTTAATTTTTCACCCGGTGTTTTCGGGATTTGTTTCTGTTTTTCTTCTAGGGCTGGGTCTTCTGGAATTGGTAACTTTTCATACCAATGCCAACCCCGAGCATGATCTTTATAAAAGGTTTCAGCATGACTGACCGAAAACGATAAAATCAGAGATAATGTCATTTTTATCAATTTGAAAATCCTTCTGATTTGAGCTTCATATTCTCTTTAACTCGGTCTAACGTGATCGTTTTTGACATTTCATCAGGACTTTTTTGGGTAAAGTTTTTTTGGACGTCT
>JAIBEV010000040.1 GCA_019459505.1 Candidatus Paracaedibacteraceae bacterium
CCCCAATTTATAGCACCCACAATCAATAATATCTCGCATATTACTCCTAACAAATGGCGTTTTTCTTCCATTAAAATTCTCCATATAGATATAATTGTTATTACCTAACAATAATAAGGGCCTGATTAGCCTATACAGCTACATTAAAATTATTGATTTATTAATCGAGAAATTGAAGCAATGTATGTTGTTCCTGAGTTTAAAGCAATAACCTCTCAATAAGTCATTAACAGTGAACATAGAGTAATAAGGCAAGAAGGCTTATAGCTAGAGTCTCTTTTATCTTTATAGTAAGAATAAGCTTGCGGATGAAGATCAGTATCTCTATAAAATAGTGGGGTTAAAATACAAAACAATTTCTACTGTTTGAAGAGGTAATCAACAAGATACAAATAAGGTGTAGCGTCTCTCAATCTAAAATAAAAAAGGAGATCAGGCATGACTACCTCTAGAAAAGATCAAGATACTAAGACACAAGGCAACCCTGAAAAAGGCAAGCAAGGATTTGCATCCATGCCTAAAGAAAAGGTGAAAGAAATTGCTGCTGAAGGTGGCCGTCATAGCCACGGTTCTAGCGATAATAAGAAAAAATAGCTTCTCTCACTTCGTCCTAGAATAATTCCCCTTTACCTTGTCTGTACCACCCCTCCCGTAAAGGGGAATTATTCTATCTGGCCCCTTCCAAAGAAATCTCTCCCTCATTCAAAAAAGAAGAACCCCTAATTTGGTATAAACGGTTTAGGTTTAAGTTATAACCATAACTGTTCACTAAAAATTAGATCAATTTATAAATGTTGATTGCATGAGGGATTTGGCGCCATACTAAAGAATATTATTCTTTAGGTTGACTAAGTTCATGTATGCGCAGACTTTAGATACTCTTGAGTATCTTCCTGGCCTCGAAGAGATTAAACTTGATCAGAGTTTACAAGAAATTATTACGCCAAGAAATTCGAGCGTGTTCCTGAATTTGTATTTAAGTCGTGTTCAAGCGGGATTCCCATCTCCGGCTGATCATTATGTCCAAAAATCTCTCGATCTTAATGAACATTTAATTGAACATCCAGCCGCTACAATCTTTGTGCGTGTAGCAGGGAACTCAATGGTTGGAGCGGGAATCCATCCTGAGGATATTCTCGTTGTTGATCGATCGTTAAAAGCCAAACACAATAGTATTGTGATTGCCGTCTTGAATGGAGAACTGACGGTCAAAAGGCTCAAGCTTCAATCTAACAGATGTGTTTTGGCTCCCGAAAATTCGGATTATTCAGAAATAGTGATTACGGAGGAAATGGTGTAATGCCCCCTATTTAGCAAGCGAATTTTAAAAGAGGGTCGTGTTGTTTGTTATGGGTTAAAAATCTTTGTTCAAATGTATTAGGTGGGGTATAGCCAAGTGTTGAATGCAGATAAGTTGCATTGTAGTCGTCGATCC
>JAIBEV010000031.1 GCA_019459505.1 Candidatus Paracaedibacteraceae bacterium
TACTGAATGAATTGATTTCTATCGTTGAAAATGCTGGACTTATGGGAATGTATGTACCACCTGTGATAAGAAAAGCTATTGAGGTCCTTGAACAGCAATCATCAATTGTTGGTAAGAGTAAGTAACAGGAGGGATAGCAATGATTGAGAAGATTCAGCATATGACACAGAATGCATGCTATTTGTGGAACAAAAAGAATAATATCTCCATAATCCCGTCGATGATAATAATCCACTCCACTGCTACCAAGGGTGTAATGGCTGACGAATGGTTTAAACGTTGGAATAACTCGTGGACAAAGAAGGGGGTTCATGCTTTCATTGACAACAAACAGAGGTGCGTCACTCTTCCATATAACATGTGGGCTTGGGGAGTGGGTGGCAAAGCCAATGGTTATAGCTTACAGATGGAGATTTGCGAGGATAAGGATTGCAGTGAAGAGTATTTCAGAGCAACAGTAGCTAATGCAGTGAAGACAGCTGCAGAATGGTGTATCAAGTTCAAGATACCTGTGCACAGAGTCATCGGGCATTATGAAGCTTATAAGATGGGAATAGGGTCCAATCATGGAGATCCCAGTCATTGGTTCCCAAAATTCAGTTATTCCATGGATATGTTTAGGTCTGACGTTCAGAAGGAAATAGGCAGGATAATATCTCCTCATGAGGAAAAGGTAATGGACCGTCAGTTCACAATAGCCAACCTCAATGTCAGATATGGCCCTGGTACTAACTTCAAGATTCTTAAGGTTGCTCCAAAAGGAACTTATTTGGAGATATTTGATGCTTCTGGAGGATGGGCTAAGGTAAGGTATGATGGTGTGACAGGGTATGTTTCTACTAAGTACCTGCAGAATACAATAAGTGGATATGTTACCGCATCTGTGCTTAATGTTAGAGCTGGAAGAGGGACTGAATATCAAGTAGTGACTCAGATTCAGAAAGGTGCCAAGGTAACGCTAATGAGCTTAGAAAACGGATGGTATGAGATTCCGAAAGGCTATATCTCTGCTGATTGGATTAGTTTGAAGAAACAATGAATTCACAATATATTGCATTTTTAATAATATATGAAATATACTTAGTGTGATAGTGTACAATCAAAATTAAATCACATTAATAATTACCTTTTGAATTTTCGATTATAAAAAGTATTTCATATGGAGGACAGTTGTGATGATTCAAAAAATTAATATGATGAACCATAAAAGATATTTAGGATGCTATTATTCGTGTAGTTTTGTAGATATAGTTAGAAAAATTGAAATTTTAGACTGTGTGATTACTAATCAAGAAAAAAAAACACCTACACAAAATAACATAACTGAATATTCAATTGAGTATAAAAGATCATTCATAGAATATATAGAAAATATTTATGGTCCAAATAAAGAAGCGAAGATCGATTTCAAAACGAATGTTAAAGAGATCAAGAATGCTATAAATCTAAGGATGACTAAGAATATTGATGGAATAAATCTTAGAAGTGAAATGGGATTCAATACCAACATACGGATTGTAATACCTAAGATGGAATTATACAAGAATTTACTAGACTATATGGCAAATAGTTTCACAGAGGAAAGTCGCTACATTAGAAAATATAAAAGTGAAATGTACAAAGGGTTGTTACAACCGATAGTGTTAAATCATAATAGTGAAGAAGTAATTGTTGCGTGCACTATATCGGTATACGATAATAATGTTATGATGATAGATTTTGACATCCCATTAATAGATATTAATTTTAAAGATTTATTGAACTATGAATGGAATGACCCTAATAGTGTCCTAAATCAACTTAATTGTATATTGCCAAATAGCATTGTGGATTTTGGAGCAGACGAAAAGTACAAGTATTGTTTCGATAAAAAATATACTATTCTTGAGGCAATTAAAATTTATGGAGATTACATAATAAACAAACTCAAAATAGTCATTGATGATTCATCTCTTGTTGAATATAAACACTACAACATTACAAAATTTGATAATCAACCTAAATCGGGCTGGTCAACAAGTGATGACATAAAGAGAGATTTATATTGGTTAATACATTCGCCTTCTAATGGGCTGGATTTTAGCAAAAATATCTATAGTTCATTTTTTGAAAATTATCATGAAATATATAAATTCGCCAGGATGTATACAAGCTCAAACCCAACTAGCATGATAGTATTCACATCAGAAGAGGTAAAAGTCGGAAATAGTTTATTAAATGATTATGATAAGTTAGTGATGTCGAATATGTATGTAGAACCTATCATTAAAATTATAGTAACTAAAAAGGTTCTTTTGACAAAGATATGGAATGTTGGGTCTAAAGTAAACAGCAGTGATGTAATTCAAAAGGAAGAGCAGATATTCCACTATCATGATAGAATAAATAGAATGACTTATAATTCATATGGAACCGTAAAAAGAGCAGTGGAATTTATTGAAAAAAATATGGTTGATTATTTAAACTTTAGCCAAATTGATAGAATTATGGAGACATATAGAACGTTAAGCACAATTAAAATGCAAAATAGTTACAATAAAGTAAGCAAGAATATAACTATATATGGGATTATAATTACTATATTTTTAGGATACCAACCTCTTTCAGAAATTCTTAAATCAGTAGATAATTTGTTATGTACTCATCTTGCTAATTATAGTCCACTATTTCTGATTGCAATTATAGTTATATTAATGGTTATTATATATTTTACTAATAAGAGACAAAACAATTAAACATTAGCCTGCAGCAAGCCAGGCGAACCACCTAGGCCAGTGACATTTCGTTTCATAATTGACCATGAGTATATGCAGGGCAATGTGAAGAAAATTCGAGATCGCAAGCTTAATCGGAAGGCTGGTAATGTTATGTATGATTATCTATGCGATGCTCAGATAGAGGATAGGGTGACTACGGTAAAGCTGTCGTATGAGAGAGATACGATGAAGTGGTATTTGCATAATTTGTGA
>JAIBEV010000149.1 GCA_019459505.1 Candidatus Paracaedibacteraceae bacterium
ATATGTTTTTAGTTCTTTTATATCATCCTTGTCACGATGCTCACTCATATAGGCATCAACAATCTGGTCATCTGTACTTTTTGATACCCATTCCAATGCTACTCGTAAATAATCTTGTCGGCTAACATTACCCTTTATATAGGCACTCCATTTCTGTATATTTGCGTTTCTGCTATTACCAAATTCTTCCTTCGCTTTTGTGACAAAAGGTCCAGAATAAACAGAATTAGAAATCTCTTGGTGATTTAGAGGAATTCCTACGATATTAATAGTCTTGAACCACTCCTTGATTTCGCTTTCTTTACCTTCACAGATGTAAATAGTCAATGGTGTTTTGTTAATTTTCTTCACAATATCGTCTGGCATAGCAGAGTAATAATGAGGCATGCCATTTTTATCTATCAAGGGGAATTTGCCTGTTAGAAATCTTCCTAAACTTGTTACTCGTTGTTGACCGTCAAGAAGCTCATATTTATCAGGGGCAACCTTATTGAAATAAATCAAGCCCAATGGATAGCCATTCAATACAGACTTAATAACAGCCTCTTCCATTCTCTGTTCAGCATAAAGATAATTCCGTTGATATTCAGGTTGAATTACAAGTTTACCAGATAAACCAAAAAGTCCTTTTCCTTCCAGTTCATTATATATAAAACCTTTACATATCTGCTCAACAGTTATGTTTGTGAGTAATTTTGTATCCATCACAGTTTCCTCCTTATAATAATCCTCTTATATACCGCTTTATATTTATACTGTGCATCTGGATTTGTGTCTTCAATATAAAGGACATTCCCACCTGGATTATATTCACCTTTGATTGCATACTTATCCATCGATTCCCTGACTATTGCTTCTGTTCCGATGATAATAAATTGTTCTGGGCAATATTTGTCCATAAAGGTAACTGGAACACCCATATCTCCACCGTAATCTAATGGAATTGCGTCAACATAGGGAACTTCTATAGCGTCATAATTTATATATTTCTGATATCCATTTTCCCTAATGTTATTATGCTTACTGAATTTAATATTATCACTTAAAGTCATTAGCGGAATCCATTGATGTCTTCTACCATGCTCAAGGTTAGTAAACCAACATGAATTACCCAATCTTGTATAATTACCTACAAACCCCATTTTTTCTGCTTTCTTTTTATCACTCGGTGAAACCTCTGCTCCTTCCGGCACTGCAAAAACCATATCTTCATTATTACAAGTGGCTCCGAGCCAGAGTTTATTATCCTGAATTAGGGGGAATACTTCCTGATAATGAATAGCATTATTAGTACCTATAATGAGTAAACTTTTGTTTCCAGATTCAAATACCCAAAACA
>JAIBEV010000038.1 GCA_019459505.1 Candidatus Paracaedibacteraceae bacterium
CGAGAGATTCTTGTGATAAATGATTTACCAAGTCGACCATACTGTTAATGAGATCATTTCTTCTAATCTGAGACAAACACATATGCTTTTATCCTTTCCGTAATGTTGATGAAGATATGCGCTTTAATCTACATAATACAAATTTTATTGCCCTATAGGCGCTATCGATAAAACCGAAGGGGGGCTGTACTTAAGGTACAGAATTTTCGATAGCATTATGCCAAACTTTAAGGGCTATGTTAGATGGTCAGCTTATAAGTATTCAAATTACCCTCTTTTATAGTATAATAAACGTTAAATTTTTTTATTATTGCCCTCCATACATTGAGATAATATATCAATACTCAAATTAGATGATTTAGGCCATTTCTTTGGCTCGCAGAGAAAGCAAAGCCTCACTCATTTAACGGTCGCTGGGAGTTGAAGTTTCTAGTTTCGTATTTTTCTCCTATGTCTAAATAATGGTTGATTCCCAGCGTTCCAATCTTCTATTTGTATCTGACAGAGTTATTTAAGGCCTTTCCGGGACAAAAGCTAACTGCCCTCAATAATCTCGCTTGGGCCCTTATTATAGAGCTTTTTAAAGTAAGTTAATCTAAGAGTGGGTCTTGGGCTCTACAAGCCGCAAGGCTGATATAAAGATTCAAATTATTCCCAAGAGATCTAATGTTAAACTAAACTCAGATGGAGATGTTTACCAGTAGCTTGGGCATATTTAGCCAGAGTCTTTATGCTAGGGACTGCTTTACCGGATTCCAATCTTGCAATTACTGATTGAGTTGTTCCCATTCTTAAGGCAACTTCCTCTTGGGTTAATCCAGATTGTTTTCTAGCTTTTATAAGTTCCAGAGCAATTTCGTATTCTACTCGACAGCAAATGAAACCCTTATATCCTTTATGAAACTGGGTAAGAAGCTTCTGAAAGCCCATGCGACCAATGCCGCTTGGGACAGATGTGATTCAGGACACAGATACATTGGAAACGCTTATGGTAACTGCCAAAGCGCTGATTAAAACACTGGAGAGTGATCCGCTGGAGTTTGTTCTATTGGGCTATGGTAAATTCAGACGATACGCACAGCGTATGCTGGAAGATATCATTTTTGAAGGTAATCAGGCGGCACAGCCGTTGGTTGACGCAATTGAATTGCTGAAAGCGTTAAATCAGTCAGAAAAGCAGACAAATAGTAATTTACCTATATGCTTTGCGAATTCGAAATGGAGATGAATATCTTAGCATATATTATATTGCTCCCTTTTTTAGGATATTGCATTCTTTGTATGCTAACCCATGTATTCCAACTCGGATTTGTGATTGGTCGAGAAAAGCATGACAAAGAGAGAATTTTGTAAGGCACTGTCTTCCTGCCGACCTTTCTGATGATAATTCTCCTTGCAAATCCTGGCACCATAAATTTCTACCGTCCCGCAAATAAGGAGTGATATTTTAAGCTAAGTGCCTTAGAGATTAACAAACTAGTTAATCAAGGAAGAGCAATTCTTAAGGAACACTGAGGTTAAGAAGAAGAGGAGAAGCCTGTGCTCGTTAATGAAATAAGGTATGAAAATAGTGCTCATATAACTGAAGAAATATTCATCCGAGTATGGGAGAGTGACGAGACAGCTTTATATGGTGCCATTCGTTTCACTCATGCCAAAGATGAGTTTGGGGAATTTTTCCGCGTTCAGTTTCGCCCCATTGCCACTCAATTTCTAGCTTTTACCTATCCTGTCAGAATCCGAGAGAAATACGAACACCTGAGAAATAGTCTCCAAATAACAGTATGTAACCGAACTAAAACTGCTAAGTTTGGGCCAAAAGGAAATATAACAGCGAACCCCCACGGATTGGGGATTGGAACATACCTCCTTTCAAAAGTAATTGAGTGGGCACAAAAGAGCTATCCTGATTACAAAGTTGCTTACGGAAGTTTATCTTCAGTGGATGGCTATGGAGAAAAGGGGAAAAGGCGTAATGCTTTTTATAGGAATCGGGGTTTCCACTTATCTTTTGAAGATGCTGATGAGGCTGAAGGTCATTTCTCTGCGGATCAGATAAGCCAGCTTAATGCGAGGTGGAACAAAGATAAGATACAAGAATTTACCCTCAATGAATTTGTAGATCATCTAGGAGGCACTTGTCGTGACATAGTTGAGAAATATGAGAGAGAAAATAATGTTCTTAAGTACAATCTTGAAGAATCAAGTAAAGATAAAAAAGCCTATAAAAATGCAGCTCTGATATTTTTTATATATTTCCTTCTTTCTATTTTCTTTCCTGGGGTTACCTCCTGGTTAGTCAGCTTCATCAGATAGATATCCTGTATAGGCTCTGACCTTGAACCAAAGCTTGCTTAAGGCGAGGTCTGGTCACCTTTACTTTTAGGTATCGCGTGGAAGAATCCCCAAAAGTGTGCGCTTTGCTAAAAATAGTCTTTTTCCGTTACTAAAAGGTAGGGGAGTGCAGAAATATTAAGCTTTATCACCCTCGTTTTTGAGTTGGACAGGACCGGAAAATACCCTATTTTCATATAGCTACCTCAGAACGAACATTTTTGGGGGGTTCTTCCACAGGAGAGCTTGTAGAGAGGTTTACATCAAAAGATTTATCCATCAAAACCGCTCACCACATGGAATATAAAATGAGATTTTAAAAAAATCAATTTTTACCTGCAAAGCAAGGCATAATAAGGATCTCAGCTAGGTCATCAAAAATTTCGGGGCTTCGGGCAAAAAAACCCATCTTGAAAGGTTGAGGCCTTATACCACAGAGCATATTAAAAGGTTGGGGGACTATATTATTGACTTGAATCTTAAACATGAAAACCTAGATAAACTAAGCTCTTTATGGCTATACTAGCTACTCCTATATGTAATTTTTACACGTATGTCGGCATGGGCCGATATGCAGATATTCAAGAAAAATTACTCTTTAATTATAAAAAAGCGCCCATTTCTCTATAAGCGGCAGGAAATAAAGTTTTCCCAGACTTTTTTAAGTCCTTATGATAATTCTTCGCACAGATCCTGGCATAATACATATATCTCTTTTAGGTTAATTTACACGCGATTAGGGCGTTGCAAATTATCCCTTCCCATCTTCCCTACTGAGATTTTTTGAGATTCTAGCTTCCAAAGATCTACAATTTTTTTTCATCAATAATTCTTGTAGATTAATTAATTGAAAGCACTCCCCTTTTTAAGGATGAATTTCCTGGACCGACATCTCAATATGATTAAGTTCAGCTTTGATTGCTATAGGATCAGCAATTCCTTCCCATTCCTTGCGGACAGAGTTCCAACGCATTCCAAAAGATCTTAATTTCTTGCGAACTGAAAGATCTGGCTCTATTGGGAATTTTATAAGAATTGGCTTCTCATTTTCTACTGAGCCTTTATTTTTATTAAAGGCCGCTTCTCCTTCTAAACTCCAGCGGTTTAAAGTTTCTTCACTTTTAGACTGATTTTTAATTTGAATCAAAGCTCCTAAAAGTTGGGTGACTGGCAACTCTGAAAGTTCTGCTTTTTCAATG
>JAIBEV010000080.1 GCA_019459505.1 Candidatus Paracaedibacteraceae bacterium
ACCCAACTTCCCCAACAAACAAGTAACAAACCTTTATAAAACGGGCCACCCAAACCCCATATTTACAAAAAAAATAAAAAAATCTGCCTCCGTCACACCCCCCCCCCCCCCTAGTAAGATTATATAAATTAGCTAAAGCATGTTTCAGGCTTTCTGCTGTTTCTTTCTTAATATTATTTTGTAAGGATACTTTAATATTATTTAAGTATTTTTTTGTTTCGGCAGTATTTGCTGGGGGCCCCTCTATTGGGGTTTTAAAATAGTTTTCTTCTAAAATAATGGGAGAAATTTCCCAATTTTCTTTCTTAATTACTGCAGGTAATTGGTAAAGATACTTTGTATTTTTAAAGGATAAATTTTCAATATCAGCTGGGTAAAGGTGCCAAATTTATATTTCATTGAAGCCACTTTTGTATCGGTATCCTAATAAAAGATTTTTAAGTTTGCCATCTTTACAAGTAATCGGTGTTTTGCTCCATGGTCCTTTTAATAAAAGCTTTTCAATGATTAATAAAGCCTTTACCATCTCTGCTGACATGTGTTTTTAGGCAAAGCATCCCTCAAAGGGAAACCGTCATTGATTTTTAAATGGTAACGAGCAATTTTTTGAGAACTTTTCTTAGTTTCATATAAATATCCCCCGAAGCATCGATCAAACGGCATCCAACATGTCTCAGCCACACTTTTAAAATCTCTGGCTGAAGTTTTTTCATAGGAACAACCTTTTTCTTTTTTCAGAAAAATAGTTGTTGCACTTCTTTTTAGAATTCAAAGTGTTACCCAAATAACGGCTGTGGTGATTTATAGGGAAGGGAAAAAAGAGGGGTAGAAAACTCCCCCCTTAGATTCTATTTTGTTAAAGCTGGGGATAAAACCATCAAAATTTGACGACCTTCGAGCTTGGGGGCTTGGTCAACTTTTGCTGTTTCTCCAACACTGTCTTTAACACGATTCACAACTTCCATGCCTAATTCTTGGTGCGTAATTTCGCGACCACGGAATCGAATGGCCACCTTGACCTTATTGCCTTCGGTTAAGAAACGATGAATAGCCCTAAGTTTAACTTGAAAGTCATTTTCGTCAATAACCGGACGCATCTGGATTTCTTTGACTTCTATAACTCTTTGATTTTTCTTGGCTTCAACTTTTTTCTTTTGTTGCTCGTATTTGTACTTACCATAGTCCAATATTTTGCAAACAGGTGGTTCAGCATGGGGGGAAACTTCAACGAGATCGAGGCGTGCTTCTGCGGCACGTCTCAGTGCTTCTTGGCGGCTTACAACGCCCACCATCTCTCCATCTGCCCCTACAAGTCGAACCTCGCGGGCTGTGATTTCTTGGTTAACTCTAGGTCCATCCTTTGGTGCAGGCACATTATTATTAAAGCGAGATATACGAACTTCTCCATCAAATACACATCATTGTTTAAAACCATGATATATCATTTCACTGTTTGGCACTAGGAAAAATAACGCCAATGGGAAAGTTTAACTTTTAAGAAGAGGACTTTATTTTAGGTTAATTACTGTTTTATACTGAATTTAGGTTTTATGCGACTATCTCGGATTGTGCCTTTTATAAAAAAAATATGGCTCAGTATGCCCTTTTTTGATTGAGAGGGATAGAATTGAATAATGAGACACATCAACAGAGGAGACTGTTATGTTGATACAATGTCCTAATTGTAAAAGCTTGTTTGATTTGCCAGAGGCAAGTTTTACGGCACCGAAATTTCGCTGTAGTACCTGCAAGCATATCTGGGAGAATCGGTACAACATCCTGCCGGTGACAGAGAATAAACCAAGCCATCTATTGAATTGGATTTTTCTATGGTCTGCGATAGGAGTGATTACGGTTGTCTTATATATTGGCTATCCGCGTCTTGATATTTATTTAGACGATCTTAAAGCTCACTTATTTAATAAAAATGCCACCTCCTTTATCCTTAATGATATATCTAAGACCAACACTATCTCTGATGTTGCGTTTCCTCTGCAAGGTAATTTAGTGGATGAGAATCAAGAAGGGAAGAGCGAGTAGTTATGGGATTTTCCTAAACATTTATTTTTATTTCTGGTATCTGAAAACCGTATAAAATGTAATAGTTTTAAGGGGCTTAAATCTATAACTGATTCCTCATAAATGCACTCCCTTTATAAGTAATCATTTATATTATGCCTGACTCTTTTATTGGAGAGAAGAGCAACAGTAGGGATTGCAGCACCCTTGTTCGCTTGAGGAGCCATTGCTTAGCGGGGGAGGGGGCGGTGCGTCTGAAGCGATTGTTGTGGTGGTTGGCTCTACTGTCACTGTTACTGTTTCACTCGCTTGACTCATCGTCCAAACTAAACAGGCGATTATAAGTTTATATATTAACGTCATAAATATTCCTTTATTTCATAAAAAATTATTTTGTGGCTGCCGGATAGTAAGGAGGGAAAAGCCCTTCCATACCCCTCTTCCTATACAGAGAAAGCTTGAATTCTTTATATGATAAATTTTAGTAAAATTAAATATAAAGATCATTATAATGCTGCTCAAGGATAAAAGGATAGGAAGAATAAATGATGCAAGAATTTTTAACATGAGGTTGTTTTAAATTCCTGAAGGGTAAAAGTTTACCCTAATCTTTGCTATTAAATTGATGATTGTGTTACCAAATTTGAAAAATTTTTTAGTTCTTGTCTCGTAGACAACCAATTAGTATACACTATTATTATACTACTTTTTAAGAGAATTTTGAATTAAAATTACCTTTAGAATTTAAAAAAGATAAGAAAATATTAAATTCTTGAGAATTTAATAAATAAGCTTTATATATACAAATAGGATCGCAAGTTCTTAAAAAAGAATAATAACAGAGAGTGATACCCATGAAAAAAATTGCATTAAGCCTTTTAATGGCTAGTTGTTTTGTGAACCCCTCTGCAGCTGAGACCCCCTGGCAAGCTGTCTGTCGCCATAAGTTAACCCCTTCTATTTTTGAACAGCCTCAAGGAAATTTTTCAGACTGTAAGGTTGGCGTTGTTGATAATGGTTTTATTGAAGACCATCCCCTTCTTAAGGAAAGATTAGATAAAGGATGGAATGGCCGTGATCGGAATCATAATGTCGCTGCTTCTATTGTGGGTGATTTTTACCATCATGAAAGAGGGAAAATATGTTCCCATGGAACTCATGTCGCTGGAATTGTGGCTCAGTTGGCCCCGCATATTGATATTGTTCCCATTAAGCGGGGTACTTCTGCCCATCGCTCCGTTATTTCTGATAAAGAATCCCTAGAATATTTATTGACCCGCGATGACGTAAAAATTGTCAACCTTTCTTTTGGAATTAAATGGGATCGACTTGGCTATAGTATTATGAAATTGGCTGAGCAAGGTAAACTCATTGTGATTGCTGCTGGAAATTCTGGCAAGGCCCTTAAACATCCGACTTTAATTAGACTGCTAGCAGATCCTAGAATCAATAGTCGCGTCGTGTTAGTGGGGGCTACGGAAAGAATTCCCAGAGAAAAGTTAGCCTCTTACAGTAATAAATCAACGTCAGCTGTGGAGTCAGCTTTTATTGCGGTACCTGGTACAAACATTACTTCCGCGGTTCCCTATCAGAGCGATCGGACAGGGATGAAAGAACTCAGCGGCACCTCTATGGCAGCACCCATTTTTGTTGGAGCAGTCGCAAGACTCATGACCGAGTTTGATGCCTCTGTTGATGAAGTGCGGCAAGTGTTATTCGACACAGCTAATAAGCAAAGTAATTGGAAATACTTTACGCCCCATACTGGACAAGGAATTATGAACTTTGTAGCTGCACGTAATGAATTTAAAAAGCGTGCTGCGACAAACTTTCTCTCTCCTGCTACGGTTGTTTCCCTTACTCAACCAGCAGCCGGGTTAAAAAAACCTCAAGGTCGAGTTAATCCGGGTAAGGCAGGAGGAAATATTGCAACAAAGGTCGTTAAAACAGGTGCAGCTGTTACAGAGACCGCTTACAACTTTGGTAAGAAAACTGTAATCAGAGTTATGCCTGCTCGTTCCAGTTCTACTCACTCTTAACTTTAATTATCTTGGGGAGCAGCAAATAGTTGATCAACGGCTTTCGTTAAGGTGGGTGAACGAAAAGAGTTGAATTCAGTATTACGCTCCCAAATTTAAGAAAGAGATAGATTGTTATGCACGACCTTCAGCTTGGTCTTTAAAGGTGGAAAAAACTTGTATTAAAGTCAAAAGCCAGTGAAAGCCTCAAAAAAATGCTGAAGCAATGCAATCATGGGCCTTCATCTATACAAAGATAAGCGCTCTTCTGATCATATAGCTGTAGGTGCACCGAAACTCTTTATAGAATCTTTTACATAATTGTCAGTAAAATGATTCCTAATAGAACGCGATAGAGGGTGAAGACGCCTAATCCATGCCGCATCAGAAAGCTGAGCATAAAATGAATAGCCGCTAAACCAAATAAAAAGGATAAGCCCAAAGCTATACCAAAGGTGGCGTTAAAAACATTATGGCCTTCTTTCAAAGCATCTAATGTCGTTAGAAGGCCTGCTCCTAAAATTGATGGAATGGATAAAAGAAAGGCAAAACGCGCACTGGTGATACGATCAAATCCCATGGCGCGGGCTGCCGTCATGCATATACCGGATCGGCTTGTGCCCGGAATTAAGGCGATTGCTTGGGCTATGCCAATGACAAAACCTGAGCCCCAGTTAATTTTATCCAATCCTAAGAATTGGGGACGACGATCAGCAATATACATTAAAATTCCAAAGATAATACTAGTAATTGCAATAAGCTGAGTGCTACGCATTATATCCATTCCCATTTTCTTTAGGCCCAGTCCCACGATAACGGCAGGTAGGGTGGCTATAATAAGAATGAGGCTGAGTTTAGTTTCTGGTGTAAATTGTTCTTGTCTAAATCCTGAGCCGACATAGCGGAAGAAGTGTTGTAAAAGGTCTTTGATATCTTTGCGAAAATATAAAATAACGGATAACAGGGTTCCCAGATGAACGGCCACATCCATCTCTAAGCCTTGATCAGGCCAGCCAAAAAGTTTTGGTGCTAAGATCAAATGACCAGATGAAGAAACCGGTAAAAATTCTGTTAGACCTTGAATAAAACTCAGGACAAGAATCGCAAGATAAGACATACTAGTAATTAGGTTAATGGAGGTTTATGATGAAACTATCCCATAAATTTAGAAAAGTTAAAAGGTTGTTTTAATGCGCACGCTCTATCATTATATGCTTTGTCCTTTTTCCCGCAAAATTCGCCTGGTGCTGGGGGAGAAACGCTTGGATTTTGATGTAGAGCAGGAACGATTTTGGGAGCGACGTAATGAGTTTATGGCGATGAATCCCGCAGGTCAGGTTCCTGTTTTTGTGGATTTAAATGGAACTGTTGTGTCAGACAGCCATGCTATTTCTGAATATCTGGAGGAAGCTTATCCTGAACGATTACTGCTAGGCCATGGCATAGCACATCGGGCTGAAGTGCGCCGTTTAACGGCATGGTTCGATGACAAATTTGCTCGTGAGGTGAGTTTGCCGTTGGTTTTTGAAAAAACTCTGCGTCGATTCATGCGGGATAGTGGTCCTACAAATTCCCAAGCAATTCGCCAGGCAAAAACCGTGGTGAATTATCATCTGGATTATATTTCATGGTTGATTGATCGTCGGCGTTGGTTAGCCGGCGATGAATTGTCATTGGCCGATTTGGGCGCCGCTGCCCATCTGTCAGTTGTTGATTACCTAGGAGACGTACCCTGGGATAATCATGAGGTCGCTAAAGATTGGTATATGCGGCTTAAATCTCGCCCCAGTTTTCGTCCCTTGCTCCAAGATCGCTTAGGGGGATTAGCACCCGCAGAGCACTATCAACAACTTGATTTTTGATGCAGAGGACAATAGTAATAACCTTACTATCTGCAGAAGGGAAATTATCTATAAGGGTACTTATCCGAATAATTTTCTTCAAAGACTTACATAGAGAGAGAACAAGACTGCTGCACACCTCGATGCATGATAAGGGGTTTTATAGTAATTCATCTCCATAAAAATATATAAAAATTTTAAATAGAAAATATAGTTAAATAAATCTCCTTGAATAATGGTATAAACATACTCATATATAAGGTATACTTTTGTAGGAGAATTTTTTATGAACTTTTTGCGTTCTGCACTTTTAATTTCGAGTTTGATTTCTTTGGCTTTTGCTGGTCAAAGTGAAAGGGGAAGTGACGTTTATGTTATAGAGGAAGGGCGCTTTTCTTCCGAAGCATTAAACGAGGTTCAACATTTGCCAACGCCTTTGAGGAAGGAGGCATTATTATTCCACTCCTCCTGGGAACCTCTTTCTAGGGAGCTATCTGAAAATTATTTTGGGCAGTACATTGATAGGATAGTCAAGGAAGATGGGATAGGCAAAAGCCTTAGAGGTGATAAGAAAATGCCATCATATAAGCCTATTTCCTTTAAAAGGAAAAGGATCCAAGAAGATGATTGGCAAGAATTTTGGAGCCAAGCGAAGGAAAGATTTCAGGTATTAGAAGCGCAGCGCAATTCTTTTGGTCTTTATTTTTTGGGAGTTTTTACCTTTTATGGCTATGCTTCTTCTTCGGAAAGTGAAGGTACTCAACAAGCTCTAAGGAAAAGTGCTAAAGACCTTTTAAACCAAGCAAGCGAAAAACATTATGTGCGAGCAACAAAATTTATGTTTAATGAGGAGGTGTGGAATGTTCACCAGGGATGGGACGAGCACCCAATAACCCAAGCTATTCTTAGAACGAGAGAATTGGAAATTCTAATGCCTCACAAGATAATCTTTCAACATATTAGGGACAACGAAACAAATGGTTCTACAGCTTGGAAAGATATCAACACTCTTAAAAAATTGTTGGATCTACTTCCTGGAGAACCAGAACAGTATAGGCATATTTTATCATTGTGGGCAAAAGATTTAACTTACCATCTTACTTTATCTAAACAACGGGATTCAATTTCATTACCGGCAACCTTATTACTCTCTTCTACTTTTGCCGGTTCACTTGTCTTAGGGGCTAATTCTATATCGAATATAGATAAGGGAAATAGTGATCAAGAGCCCTATAATATGACTATAGGGATTACTCAAGGCATGGCCAGTGTCACTGGCATAATAACTGCAATAGCCAATGCACCTGCTACTCTTAATTGGTGGTATGGTCATACTTTTCATTCCTTGGATGGAAAATGGGCATGGGCTTCAAAGGTGCCTTTACTGCCTTCATTTTATTCTAATGATGAAATTGCTAAGCAATCTTCTCTTATCGCTTTATATGGAATCCTATATAATAAAGAAAAATTGGCAGAGAAAAAAGCTGTTAGCTCGAGTGCATTCAAAGACTATATTGAAAAACTAAGAAATTTGACCCTACATAATAAGGAAGAGCTGGCCGGAGCAGAAATTCTTAAATTAAATGCATCCAAAAGCTATATTGAAAAACTAAGAAAGTTAGTTCTTTTTTCTTCTCAAGACGATGACGAAGCTTTGAGTACTGTTATTACAAAAAAAGGAGAAGAAGAAGATCTCTTCAAACTTTAAAAAGGAGTAAAAACCATGAGATTAACCGCAATAAGATTTATTATATTTTTAGGGTTATCAACGACTATAAACTTCCCAGCTTTAGCAGCAGAAGATCGAGGAGAAAGAATTAGTCTGGCTGAAAGGGTAAAAGGCCTAGGTATTAATAACTTGTTTAGAGAACATCAGCTACCGCAGACTATGTCAGATGTAGGTGCTGCTGAGGCGGCTTATAATAAAGCAGAAGAAATGCTATGGGATGGCCAAGGTGTAAAAGCTTTGCCGTACTTAATTTATGCAGAGCGTAATATGGTGCCAGAAAGCCTTGAAATCTTAAGAAGGGTAAAATCTGGGGTATATGAAGAAATACCTGGGGCTGTCCGGGACCAGATAAAGCAGGCATTTTCTCAATTGAAGGAGCAGACAGTTTCAGATGACATCTATGAATTTTTATATGACCTTTATGAAGATTGCTGGAAAAAAAATGAGAAAAGATTGAGAAACTCACAACAAACCTCCTTTTTAGGCTCTCTTAATAAGTTTATTTTTGGTGATACTCCCTCATTTCCGAATACTAAACCGATGCAAAGCATTTCTTCCGAAGCTTTGTTCGGTAAACAACCTCGGACATCTCCTTATAGTTCCAGTAGAGAAGGAACGGCAGAGGATATGATTCCCTTGTTACCCGGAGATATTGAGAGAAAAATGAAGAAAGAGTAATAGAGGCCTATACTATAAAGGTTTTTTCTTCCTGAAATGACACTTAGGAATAAGATATTATAACTTTAAAGGAAAAGGTAGAAGAGGCCGATTGGCTTTGGAGCCAAGCGGAGGAAAGATTTCAGGGATTAAAAGAGCATCACAATTCATTTGGTCTTTATTTTTCGGGAATTTTTACCTTTTATGGCTATGCTCCTTCTTCGGAAAGTGAGGATACTCAACAAGATCTAAGAGGAAGAGCTAAATACATTTTAAACGAAGCAAGCGAAAAACATTATGTGCGAGCCACACAGTTTATGATTAAGGAGGAGTTATGGAGTACTCAGCAGGGATGGGACGAACACCCAATAACTAAAGATATCCTTGACACTCGAGAATTAAAGGTTTTAATGCCGCATCAGACAATATTTAATCATATTAAGTTTAATGAAACAAATGGTTCTACAGCTTGGAAAGATATTAACACTCTTAAAAAATTGTTGGATTTACTTCCTGGGAAACCAGAACAGCATAAACAGATTCTCTCATTATGGACAAAAGATTTAACGTATCGTCTTACCTTATCTAAACAACGGGATTCAATTTCACTACCGGCAACTTTATTACTGTCTTCTACTTTTGCCGGTTCACTTGTCTTAGGAGCTAATTCTATATCGAATATAGATAAAGGGAATAGTGATCAAGAGCCCTATAATGTGACCATAGGGGTTACTCAAGGCGTGGCGAGTATCACGGGAATGATAACGGCAATAGCCAATGCGCCTGTCACTCTCAATTGTTGGTATGGTCATACTTTTCACTCCTTGGATGGCAAATGGGTTTGGCCTTCAAAGGTACCTTTACTGCCTTCATTTTATTCTAATGATGAAATTGCTAAGCAATCTTCTCTTATCGCTTTATATGGAATCCTATATAATAAGAAGAAATTGGTAGAAGGAGGAGAGAGAGAATTAAGTAAATCTAAACACCATATTGAAAAATTGAGAAAACTAACTCTTTTTTCCTATCAAGACTATGATGAAGCTTTGAGTACCGTTATTACAAAAAAAAGAAGAAAAAGATTTCGATCTTTAAAGAGGAGTAAATATCATGAAGATAGCGACAATGACATTCACTATATCCTTAGGATTGTTAGCAATATTTGACTTACCGACGTTAGCAGCAGAAAGTCAAGATTGGCAGATTGAACTCCAACAAATGGTAAGGGGTTTGTGGGTAGATAAATTGTTTACGGAGCATCAATTACCTCAAACCATGAAAGAATTTTCCTATGCTAAAGAGGCTTATAATAAAGGAGAAGAAATGCTAGATAATGGCCAAGGGATAAAAGCTTTGCCGTATCTAGCTTATGCGGAACGTTATATGGTGCCAGAAAGCCTTACAACCTTAGAAAGAGTCGGAGGGGGTTTTTATGAAGGAGTGCGTGAGAGCGTTCAAGACCAGATAAAACAAGCATTATCGACTTATAATAGTGAGTTTTCTAAATACAATAATCAAGGTTCTATTTTTAAAACGTATGTTTATTATTGGAATGAAAATGAGAAAAATTTGAGAAAATCACAAGAAGCTTCCTTTTTCGGATCTTTTAAAAAGTTTATTTTTCGTGAGACTCCCTCATTTCCGAATACTAAACCGATGCCAAGTATTTCCTCAGAAGCTTTATTCGGTAAACAATCCCGTACATCTCCTTATAGTTCCAGTAGAGAAGGAACAGTAGAGGATATGATTCCCTTATTACCAGGAGAGCTTGACAAAAAGATGCAGTAAGAGGGACTTAACGTATCAATGCGAAGTTTACGGATGATGCTTGCCTAGCCCCATCGCCCGCTTCATAAAAAAACGTTTCAAAGGTGGAATTTTGTTAACCACACCCAACCCCATGCTGCGAATCGGCTTGAGAATCTTTGAGTCATTGCTGTAAAGGCGGACCATCCCGTCCGTCATGGCAAAGATTGAGTAAGTATCCAGACGTCGGGAGCGTTGATAGCGTTTCAAGGCCGTCATATTACCTAAATCAAGACCCAGATTTTTATTTTCCACAATAATTTGAGTGAGGGCTTCAGCATCGCGCCATCCAACATTAACGCCTTGTCCGGCAACAGGATGGCAAACATGCGCAGCATCGCCAATAATGGCAAAGCGATCATGAATAAAACGGTCAACCATCTGGGCTATTAAAGGGTAGGACCATACTTGGGTAAAAAGTTCCATTCTACCTAAATGAGGAAATAGGTGTTCTAGTTGGCTGGCAATTGCATCCTTAGCAGCTGTTGCCCATGTTTCTGCTGAGGCTGTTGGAAGGGTCCATACCACGCCTGAGCGATGGCGACCATCCTCGCTATCTTTCATAGGGAGGAAGGCCAGAGGTCCTGAGGGATGAAAAACTTCCCAGGCCACATTATAATGGGGTCTTTCATGATAAAGCGAAAAAACGAGTCCCTTTTGATCGTAGGTAAATTGTTTCTTCTTTATGCCCATTTCATCTCGAGTTAAAGAATGGCGTCCCTCAGCACTGATAAGGAGGGATGTTTGGAGTTCGAGACCATTGTCGAGATAAACGATAGCCTGCGATGGCGTTATTTTTTTGGCTAAAACCTTCCTGGGAGCTTGCCAATTAATATGAGGATGTGTGAGGGCTGCATCAAAAATAGCCTGACGAATAAAGCGATTTTCAACAATGTAACCCATGGGATCCGAGCCTAGATCGCGATGGTCAAATTGGATAGACCAGGGTTGATTGCCTTCATAAACCTTAATAAAGTCAATGCGAGCCGCATGGTTGGCTATCTTATCCCATAAAGCAATTCTCTGAAAAAACTGAGCAGAGGCCAGATTAACGGCTGTTGTCCGGCCATCGAGCTTTTGATTTAGAAGATTCTCTGGCGTTTCTATATCAATTACCGTTGACGTGATACCATGGTTAGCTAAAGCTAAGGCCATGACGCCGCCCACTAAACCGCTGCCAAGGATACAAACATTTGAGGTATGCATAAAGTCACAATTTATTTAGCCAAATTTATCTTTAGAATAGCTTCTCTTTATAAGGGTTGCAATGTATGTGTTGCCATAGCTAACGAATAGATTGAGAAAAGGATAATCCTTCTGATAGTAAAAAAGCGATAACCAAATCTCCTTGTAAAGTACAAAAGGGATTGGCTACCTTTTAAGAGATAAGAATATAAGGGGAGGAAGTAGGTTCTATGATTAAACAATTTCTTATTTTTTTAACGATAGGAGTTAGTATGGCAAACGATGAAACGGCACACCACTCTAATACAATAACCCTGCCGCCAGCAGTGGTAGAGCAAGCTAGCTTTAATATAGATACTCTTGAAGTGGTCAATTTTTTTCTTTCCTCACGAGACCGGGAGGTATTGAAAGAGTTAATAAAGCAGCCTGTTATCTATAACGCGGATGAAAATAAAGAGTCTGATGCCCACGTCCAATTACATAATCCCGCACCTCTCCTGCAATTTCCTTTAAATGAAGCCGCCAGGATGGATATTCTTAAATTACTAGCTGCTTTTTTAGTGACGCCGAATTGTGCAGGGTTAGCAGCTTGCCAAATTGGAATTAATAGATCGGCCTTGATCTATCGAATAGAAGAAGATGCTAAAGATTTGCGACAAGATTTTACCCGTTCTGTTCCTATTACTCTTTTACTTAACCCCCACTATAAGGCTCTTACAGATAAAAAGAAGACGGATTGGGAAGGATGTTTCTCAGTAGAGAGTACCATGGGAGAAATAGATCGTTTCGAACGCATAAAAGTTACAGCTTATAATAGTGATGGGCACCCTCTTGAGTTTAAGGCTACAGGCTTTGAAGCTCGTCTTATTCAACATGAAACTGATCATACGCATGGAATTCTATTTATTCATCGCTTACAAGATCACAATAGAAGGGGGTCTTATGATGAAATGAGGCCTTTAAGGAAAGCAGATATTGAGAAATGGAAAAATTCAAATTAAGTAATCTTCCTATAAATTAGTAGGATGGGAAAGGGTAAAGGAAGCGAATACTGCTTTTCCCTCCAGTAAAAATAGAGAGCCAAATTACCTTGTGAAATTTTAGCAAGATTGCTTATCCTTTGCTGGTAGAAAAACAAGAGAGAAAGGCGGACTATAGGATTAAACAATTTCTTATTTTTTAACGATAGGTGGTAGTATGGCAACCGAAGAAACAGCACATCATTCTAATATCTTGAAGCTGCCACGTGCAGTGGCCACGCAAGATAGCTTTAATATAGATACTTTTGAAGTTACTAATTTTCCTCTTTTTCCTCAGGACCGCGAGATACTGAAAGAGTTGATAAAACAACCTGTTATCTATAATACGGATGAAGACAAAGATTATCAGGTCCATTCCCACTTACATACGCCTGCGTCTATCCTTCAATTTCCTTTAAATGAAACCGATAGGACGGATATCCTTAAATTACTAGCTGCTTTTTTAGTGACGCCGAATTGTGCAGGGTTAGCAGCTTGCCAAATTGGAATTAATAAAGCTGTCTTAATTCATAGAATTAGTGAAGAAGCTAGAGATTTCCGTCAAGACTTTACTCATCCTGTTCCTATTACACTTTACTCAATCCACACTATAAGGCCCTTACGGATAAAAAGACGACGGATTGGGAAGGATGTTTTTCAGTAAAGGGAACCATGGGAGAAATAGATCGTTTCGACAACATACAGGTAACAGCCTATAATAGTGACGGACAATTGCTGGAATTCACGGCCCGAGGCTTTGAAGCGCGATTAATCCAGCATGAAACTGATCACACCCAAGGGATTCTATTAATTCATCGCTTGCAACCTCATAATAGAAGGGGATCTTATGAAGAAATGATGCCTCTTCGTCTAGAAGATATCAAAAAGTGGAAAGAGGCGCTTTAGCTTTCTTCCCCATATTTTTCCCTGCTAAAGAAGGTTCCCTTGAGTTAGAAGCTTATCTTGACCGGCAGCCAGAGTTTGAAAAAGCTTGGATTCAACTCTTTCAAAGGATTTCTACATTTCAAGAATCAAGGTTAGAAGTTTGCGCTCAGCTTCTAGAAGTTTTTGTTTACGGTTGAGGCCCCAGCGATAACCGGCCAGATTCCCATCCTTTCTGATCACTCGATGGCAAGGAATGACAACCGCGAGTGGATTGTCGCCACATGCTCTTCCGACAGCCCGTCTATGGTGAGGTAATCCTAATTGGTAAGCAAGATCTGTATAAGTAGCAGTCTGGCCCAGAGGAATTTGTTGTAGAAGGGTCCAAACTTTTCTTTGAAAGGGAGTGCCACGAACATCAAATGTCACGGTTAAAGGTAAGTGTGGGTCCTCAATAAAATTAATGAGGGTATTGGCTACTTCCTCTAAAGCTTGCGGTTTTTCCTGAAATGTTGCTTCTTTAAAATAATAGGATAGCCTCTCGACAAGGAAAGCAGGATTATCATCTATGAAAATAGCACAGATTCTCTTATCGCTTTGGGCAATTAAGACGGATCCTAAGGATGACTGTTTAAGTGTATAGTGAATAACTTCTGTCATGGTAAACTCCTTCTTGAGGTTATACAAGCTCATCATATAGGATTATTTTTTTTAAACTCGCCACTTTCGGACGTTATAGTTATATTCATTTTAATGTCCGAAAATGGCTGAACAAACTAAAAAACCTGCTATATAGGTTAGTATGATGCAAGATACTTCCTCTTATTATAATGCTTATTTATCCCGCGATCCTCGTTTTGATGGCATCTTTTTTATTGGGGTGAGATCAACAGGAATTTATTGTCGGCCCCTTTGTCCAGCTAGAACGCCTAAAGCATCTAATTGTCAATTTTTCGATAATGCGGCGTTAGCTGAAAAACATGGCTTTCGTCCCTGTCTACGGTGTCGTCCGGAACTGGCCCCGGGGAATGCGCCCATTGATGACGCCGATCGAATTTGCCAGCTTATTCTAGATCGCCTCGATGAAAGAATTATTGATAGCTCACTATCCCTAGAAGAGATTGCAGCGCAAGTTAATCTTAGTTCTCGTCAGGTTCGGCGGATCTTCCATAAAAAATTATGGGTTTCCCCTCTTGATTTTATTCAAACACGCCGTCTCTTATTAGCAAAGCAACTGCTGACTGAAACGGCTCTCCCTATTACAGAAATTGCTTTTGCCAGCGGTTTTTTAAGCCTGCGGCGTTTTAATGATGCCTTTGTGAAGCGATATAAGGTGTCTCCGTCGAGACTGCGCCAGGCTAAGTCCGAAATGATGACCGACAGCGATACGTCAACGGTGCAACTATTTTATCGCCCGCCTTATGATTGGGAAGGAATCTTAAAGTTTTTAAGACTGCGCACCCTTGCAGGGGTAGAGTATGTAACCGCAGACAGTTATGCCCGAACCATTCAATTAAAAGGGTGTCAAGGATGGATTCAAGTGCGTCAGAGTCCAAGTAAGAATGCTTTAACTTTAGAGTTTAGTCATAGTTTAACGCCTGTTTTACCTCTTCTTTTAAAGCGTGTGCGCCATTTATTTGATCTAACAGCGCGGCCCGATCTAATTTCTCAGCATTTACGCCAGTCCCCCTTCCTTCAATCGGCAGTCAATGGAAACCCAGGATTACGAGTACCCGGGGTCTTTTGTGAATTTGAGTTGGCTATACGAGCCGTCTTAGGACAGCAAGTAACGGTAAAAGCAGCAACCACGCTGGCGGGCCGGTTTGTGCAGCAATTTGGCCAAGCAGCAGTGACTCCCTTTCCAGAGCTGTATCGTTTTACACCCACGTCGGACTATATTGCCAAAGTGGAGAGAGAAGATATTGCTAAGCTTGGGATTATCTCGGCCCGCGCTAATACTATTTTGGCTTTAGCACAGGCATTTGCCTCTAAGGCTTTAATGATAGAGATCGGAACTCAACCTGAGACCCTTATGAGCCAGTTAAGGACCATACCGGGGATTGGGCAGTGGACAGCCCATTATATTGCGATGCGTGCCTTAGGTTGGACGGATGCTTTTCCCAAAGAGGATATTGCGATCAGAAAGAATTTAGGAGGGGTAACAGCAAAACAGGCTGAGGAATTATCTCAAGCGTGGCGCCCCTGGCGCAGCTATGCTGTCCTCCATATTTGGAAGGGGTGAAGATAGGTTGAAAAAAGAAATATGGTGTTCATTATTTCTAGGAATTCTTTTTCAATAATTAATGAACAAAAATTTAACTGATTGAGGGGTATAATGTTTTGTACAATTTAGATAATATTTAGGGGGGATAAAATGAATAGATTTAGTAAGTTAATATTACGGTATTTTGCAGTTGTACTTTTAGCTTTAAGCTCTTTTGCTTACAGTATGGAGCATAAGTCTCTTTATAAAATAGGAAATATAGAAGTCGAGGAAGATTTTTTACGCAAAGTGGCTCTATCTATTTTTAGTCGCGAACAGCAAATAGAAAATCTTAAGAATAAAATGTGTACGCATGGATAGGAAATGTTTGATGTGTGGAGGCTTAACGAAGCATGGAGTAGTCTAAGTGAAAAAAATAAAACTACATTAAAACAAAAGATCAAAGTTAACGATATAAAAAGTATCTTGAAGAGACCCCGTTATGCCCTATTGGATGTAAGTGTTATAAAAAATCCAGAACAATTTGAAGATATTCTCCAGGATGGACATATTATACTTGATAGAAGTCCAGACCGAAATACTTACGGCATTAAAGTAACCAAAACTTTCCCTCACCAAACGTTAGGAAAAATATATATAAAAGATAAAGGAACTGGGGAGCTAAAGGAATCACCTTCTAGTACGCTGTTTGTAACATTTGATATTCAAGATATTGCTGAAAAAATAAATAAGGATGGAATAGATAGTTGGGATCCCACTATAGATGGGAGAATAACAACAATGTGTGTTGATTAAAAGAAAAAGGATACCCATATTAGATATTCGATTATAATTAAAGGAGAATAAATATACTGTCTTATTAAAGTATTAAAGTATTAACTTTTTTAACAATGGTTTTTTCTATGATAAAAGAGACGCAGAGTGCCGACATTATTAATGAAAGAGAAAAGCATATAGGCTTTCACTCTTTTTATTCTCCTTCATTTATTGTTGTTTCTCCGCTAGTACCTGACGAACCTAGCCCGAAAAGCGTCATCATAAAAGTGGATGAATTTAGTGATGATGATTTAGATAATGAGCTTAATAATATGGTGGTGCCTATTTATTCTTTAGATTTATCCTGTCGCGAAGATTTAACTTATGATCGTTTAAGTAAGCTAGCCCAAAATTCTTTAATAATCGGATTAGATATAGCAGAAACTTATTTAGATAACCATGGATTAAACCTTTGCAATTTTTAGATGTTAGTAATAACCGTTTTGACGATGAAGGTATGAAATTTATGGCATCTTTTTCTCATTTAAAAGAATTAAAAATGAAGGCTAACAAAGTTACTGCTGAGGGTATTAAAAAAATTACAGGTTTAAAAATTAAAATTCTCGATGTCAGCTCTACCTATTTAGGAAATGAAGGTATAAAAAATCTTACTAACTGCGAAAGCTTAGAGGAAGTAGAAGTAAGAGCTTGTGGATTGAAGGACCAATCTCTGAATTATTTTCTTCAAATGCCTTCTCTTAAATTTATTGATATCTCAGCAAACAAACAGGTTAGGCAAGAGGCCATCCGTAACTTTATGGCTAAAAAAAGAGAAGACCTCCTTGTAAAGTATGATCAATTCTAAATTACATATAAAAATCAACAAAGGGTTTCTTATTTCAGGAAATGAGGAGTCCTTTATTATACATACTAGGTGTTTTTTTAGAAAAGATTCAGATCCTTATTTTTTAATCTTATCTAGATTTTTTGATCATTATTAGTGACCGAGAATACTATATAAGTTTTATATCCTCAAAATTTCTCTTTTAAAATGTGAACCTATTTCCCATATGTAAGTAGAAAATTATGTTATTAACCTAACCTTAGGAGATGAAAATGAATGTGTTTATGAAAAAAATATTATTGTCCGTGTGCTTTATAAACCTAACACAAGCTAGTCAGGTCGATTTAACACAAGCTGATCACTTATTTACTTTTGAAAATGCTACAGATATACCTTTAAACCTTCAGGTTAACGCAACATTTAAGGATCAGGGAGGCCAACTACAATACGGCTATCCGTTTGAGCTCAATCCTACAAGTGAGCCTGATTCTACTCATGGGCCGGGGATTATTTCTCCAGGAGCCATCTATATTGCCACAAAGGCAGATTTAAAAAATGATTATTATCGTAATTCAAATTACTATAATTTTAGTCTATATTTTAAACTTCTGTTAGATTCTAAAGAATATTCTGGTGAACTCTCTTACCAATTGTCAGGAGCTAAAATAAAATTAAGCAAAGATAATGAAAGCAACACTTATCTGGTTAAAATTCAGGATCCTCTCGTGAATGTTTATAAGATTCTGCCGCATGAGAACTCTTCTACCTGGAAAACTGAAGTATTCTTTGGATCCTTAAAAGATTTGGCCGCTAATGTGATTCAGCGGAATAAGCAACGATTTGATGCTACTTCATTAAGCCAGCAGCTTCCCCAAGATGTATTAGCGGAATACTTTGGTAATTAGTAAAAGCCAAGCAAAGCGGCCTAATAACGGCGGTTTTGCTTATCTGTGTTCTGCTCTATAAAGTTTATACTAAGAATTAATTAAGCTTCCCCTTGGCATTTTTTTGGGTTAATTTCTTAGATTGAAGGATAGCTTTATAGGCAGGCTTCGGTTAGACTTACTTTATTCCTTAAAAATCTGGCAAAAATTATAAGAGTTAAACTTCAATAAGGAAAGTCAACCAAATGATCAAATTTATTGCTTCTGGTTTTTATAGTGGATATCTGCCGAAGGCGCCTGGGACCTGGGGGACTCTTGTGGCCCTTCCTCTGTGTTGGTTGCTCTTGCCATATGGGTTAGAAAAGCTTGGGTGGGCAACATTAATTTGCTTTGTTGTCGGCTGGTATTGCAGTCATGTCTTAACGCTTGATCCAACAGCGGATCCCGATCCTTCTTATATTGTTATTGATGAAATCGCAGGGTTCATGCTAACCCTTCTCTTAAGTATGTTTTTGTTAAGAATAGAACCAACCGTACTTCTCTCGCTTTCCACTTTTTCATTAAAAATATGGGGAAGTGTATTTATTGCATTTCGAATCTTTGACATTTGTAAGCCTTTTCCGATATACAGAATAGATGAATATCTTGCGTCCACAACAACTTGGCGCGGGTTTGGGGTTATGATTGATGATATTCTGGCGGCCCTTCCTGCGGCGGGTCTAGTTTGGGGCGCGCTAACTTTTATTTTTTAAGGGATTCGAATGTCCAACCACCAATATATTTATGTTATGAAAGGCCTGACAAAAATTTTTCCTGGCGGACGGGAAATTTTAAAAGATGTTTGGCTATCTTTTTACCCTGGTGCCAAGATTGGTATTATCGGTCCTAATGGATCAGGTAAATCGACCTTGCTCAAGATTATGGCAGGTATTGACAAAGAGTTTAATGGGGAGGCCTGGGCCGCTGACGGTGTAAAAGTCGGCTATTTAGAACAAGAACCCCAGCTTGACCCTAATCTCGATGTGGCGGGCAATATTATGTCAGGTCTCGGCGAAATTAAAGATTTAATGGATCGATTTGATGCCGTTAGTGCCCGCTTTGCTGAAGAGCTAACGGATGATGAAATGAATGCGCTAATTGCTGAACAAGCTGAACTTCAAGATAAAATCGATGCAGCGGATGCTTGGGATTTGAACCGTAAGATTGAGATAGCTATGGATGCCTTACGCTGCCCGTCGGGTGATGCAGATGTGACCAAGTTGTCAGGCGGAGAGCGTCGTCGGGTGGCTTTATGTCGCCTTTTAATGCAAAAGCCAGATATGCTTTTGCTAGACGAGCCGACCAACCACTTGGATGCAGATTCCGTAGCCTGGCTGGAGCGTTATTTAAAAGACTATAACGGTACTGTGGTGTTGATTACCCACGATCGCTATTTCTTGGATAATGTCGTGGGTTGGATTCTAGAGCTAGACCGGGGGCAAGGTATTCCCTATGAAGGAAACTATTCCAGCTGGTTGGAACAAAAGCGTAAGCGATTGGAAGTAGAGCAGAAACAAGAAACAAATCGTCAAAAGCAGTTGGCCCGTGAACTTGAGTGGATTCGGCAGTCTCCGAAAGCCCGTCAATCCAAAAGTAAGGCACGTATTCAAGCTTATGAAGCCTTGTTGTCACAAGAAGTGGATCAAGGCAAGGGAGATGGCTCCATTGTGATTCCACCGGGTCCTCGCTTGGGCGATACAGTTATTGAGGCAACAGGATTAACAAAGGCCTTTGCCGATCGTTTGTTGATTGATGACTTAAATTTCAGCCTGCCGCGCGGTGGTATTGTGGGTATTATTGGGGCCAATGGCGCCGGTAAAACAACCTTATTTAAGATGATTACGGGTATGGAAAAGCCTGATTCAGGGACCATTAAAATTGGGGAAACTGTTGTTCTGGGCTACGTGGACCAGTCCCGTGATTCTTTAGATGCCAACAAAACCATTTGGGAAGAAATTTCTAAAGGGCATGACGAAATTACTCTTGGCAAGAATAAGATTCCAAGTCGTGCCTATTGTGCGATGTTTAACTTTAAGGGCCCCGATCAACAAAAGAAAGTTGGGCAACTTTCTGGCGGAGAGCGAAACCGTGTGCATTTGGCCAATATGCTAAAGTCAGGGGCCAATGTATTGATGCTGGACGAACCAACCAACGATCTTGATGTTGAAACATTGCGTTCTTTAGAGGAGGCTCTCTTAGATTTTGCTGGGTGCGCTATTGTGATTACCCACGATCGATTCTTTCTGGATCGTATTGCGACTCATATTTTAGCTTTTGAGGGTGATAGCCATGTCGAATGGTTCGAGGGCAATTATCAGTCGTATGAAGAAGATCGCCGCCGTCGTTTAGGAGTTGCTGCCGATCAACCACATCGCATAAAGTATAAACCTTTATCGCGGTAGTTGCTCTCTAATATAGGCTTTTTTGGGGTAATCCGTTAGGCATGAACTTCAGAAAAGCCTTTTCTATCGATTACAGGGTTAACAATAAGATGCGAATCATGGTGTTTGGCCGACCCGGCTCAGGCAAATCCACCTTTGCTGTTGAAATGGTTAAGAAGTTATCTTTGCCTGTTTATCATGTCGACAAGATTTTCTTTAAATCTCATTGGCAGAAAAGAAGCCGTGAAAATTTTTTGACACTAAAACAAGAATGGATTGATTAGGACGATTGGGCTATTGATGGAAATGCTATGTCGATCTTGGAGGCGAGGTTTGGTCGGGCGCATGGTGCCATCTATTTCAATTTCTCTTGGTATATTTGTTTGTGGCATCTTTTTAAACGCTTATGGTTTCCACGTGATCGGAGAATTGATGATCGAGCTCCTTATTTCCTTGAACGGGTGACCTGGTCCTTTATTCGGTATATGGTGCACTTTAGAAAGCATTATAACCTAAAATTTATACCGTCGTCCAAGCTTGTCCGTGCGTTCATTTTATTGAAGTGAACACGAATAAACAGGTTATCAACCTTATTCCCATACTTTTAAATGTGACCAATCGGCTTCAATAATATTTCAAGTTGCTTTCTTATTCTATGAATATGGTCAGGGTCGGTAAGGGCGCGAGCACTTAATTGGGCACCCAACCCTAAGGCTAAAATCAACTCTGCTATCCGTGAAGGTGATAGATCATGGCGAAATTCTTCTTTTTTTTGACCCTCTTCAATGATCGCTATCATCCAATCCCGTTGAATTTTACTGTTTTTTTCAAGAGCTGCTTTCATTGAGGGGGGAAGAGATTGCTGATCAGAAGCAAAGGCACACAGAGGGCACATCCCGGAAAATTTAGCACTAAAAGTATAAAAAAGATCAAAGTAAGCTTTCAGTTTGTCCCCGCCACTAAAACCCTCAATAGTAATACACCATTGATTAAAATGAACCCTGTAATACTCGAGGATAGCTAAACCAAAATCCTCTTTGGATTTAAAATGAGAGTATAAACTTGCTTTGCGAATTCCCAGCACAACGGCCAAATCTTGAAAGCTAAATCCATTAAATCCGTGAATTTGCAGTAATTTCTGTCCTTCCCGCAAGGCACGCATTTTGGTATTTTCAGGAAGAATGTTAGACGCTGTCATAAGGGATCCTCATTAACAATTTGGTTTAGTGTGGGTTGACAATACCGTCTATTAAACTACCATTAGGTAGTATAAAACTACCTATAGATAGGAGAATAAGGTGAAATCAAATAAAAATCAAGTTTATGTTTTAGGAAGTGCGCGTATTCCCTTTGCTAAAAGCCTAACCAATTATGTAGATGTTTCCCGGCAAGAGTTGATGGTCGCCTCAGTGAATGCTCTTATTGAGCGCTATAAATTACAGGGAATAAGGATGGGCGATGTGGCCTTGGGGGCTGTTATGAATAGCTCAGCAGACTTCAACTTGGCACGTGAAGTTATTTTATCGACCGCCTTACATCCCGAAACGCCAGCTTATAATGTTCAGCGCGCCTGCGGGACGGGGTTAGAGACCATATGGCAACTTGCGCTAAAGGCGCACGTCGGGGCAATTAATCATGGCATTGCGGGCGGGGTGGATACAAACAGTGACCTGCCTATTGAGGTTTCACCTGGACTGCAGAAAATTCTTGTGCAGCTTAATAAAGCAAAAACCCTAGCAGAACGTTTAAAGATTTTCACACGTCTAAGGCTATCCGATCTATCGCCCAAAACACCGGTCATTGATGAACCACGTACCAAGTTGTCCATGGGAAAACACTGTGAGCTGATGGTAAAGGAATGGAAGATTTCCCGAGAAGAGCAAGATGAATTTGCCATGGCAAGCCACATGAACGGCGTCGAGGCCTATGAGAATGGCTTTTATGAGGATCTGGTTATTCCTTTCCAAGAACTAAAACAAGATGGAATCTTACGCAGTGATATTGCGCTCGATAAATTAGCTAAGCTGAAACCAGCCTTTAACCTAAAAGGATCATTAACAGCAGGAAACAGCTCACCGTTGACTGATGGCTCTGCTTGTGTTTTGGTTGCGAATGAAGAGGGAGCTATGACCCTAGGTCTAAAGCCGTTGGCTAAAATTGTGGATGTGCAGGTAGCAGCAGTAGATTTTGTCCAGGGGGCAGGTTTGTTGATGGCTCCGACAAAGGCTGTGGCTCAGCTATTGACAAGAAACAATCTAACTTTTTCAGATTTTGATTATTTTGAAATCCATGAAGCCTTTGCCGGTCAAGTTTTATGTACACTGAAAGCATGGGAAACTGAGGCGTATTGCCGCGATAGTTTAGGCCTCTTATCCGCCTTGGGACACATCGACCGTACTAAGTTGAATACAGTTGGTAGTTCAGTGGCGCTTGGCCATCCCTTTGCAGCCACAGGTGCCCGAATTACAGGAACGCTTGCTAAGCTGTTAGCGCAAGAAGGGACAAAAAGAGGGTTGATTTCTATCTGTACTGCCGGGGGAATGGGAATTGCGGCGATTCTTGAATCAGTATAAAAACCATTTAATAGAACAGATTAATTATAAAACCCCCAGTCTAAGCTGGGGGAATCCATATTTTTTTAGGCTGCTCTTAGAGTATCTGAAAAACCGGCTCTACTTCTTAACCTGCAGAGGGGGAGTGCGGAGCATCCTGACAGCTCTGTCGGCATATATCTTTCTCATATTTTGCTGTTTCCATTAAATCCTTAAGGATGACATCCTTGTTTTCTTGATGAGACTTAGGAATATTATTAGCCCGTTGTTAAAAAGTTTTTGATACTCTTTTCACACACTCACTATAATTTGCAGCAGGATTAGAGGTGACGGGGTCACAACTGGCCTGGCTATTAGAAATAAGAGCTACTATAAATACTGCTATGCTGAAAAATGCTTTATTCATAATTGTATTATCCTCCTCAATTCATGACACACTTATAAAAATAGGGCGTCTCATTTTTATATCAAATGAGAGAAAAAGTGAAGGGATATCTGGGCTAGAAGGGACAATAGGTGTGGGGGAATAGCAAGGCATTTCTATTAATAAATAGAGCAAGAGATGGCTGAGAGATGCTGTCATACATGATGAGGGGACAGCTATTTCTCAACCAAAAGCCCTCTTAGGCGCATACAAGGAGTTAAATACTAACTCCCCAAATCTGGTTTAGGGGCATCAACACAAGTTTTATGACACTGGCCTTTCTCATATTCTGCCATTTCTGTAATATCCTCTATAAGAGTTGCTTTTTCTTCTTCACTACCTGGCTTGAAATAGTTAATTCTTTTGAGGAAGGTTTTTTCTACTTTTTCCAGACACTCTTTAAACTTATAGACACCGTTAGGATCCATTGGTTCACAGGCAACCGTATTAGAAATTAATCCTCCCATAAGGATAGCCAGGCTAAAAAATGCCTTATTCATGATCGTATTATCCTCCTAAATTCATGACACACTTATAAAAATAGGCTGAATAGTTTTTATATCAAATGAGAGAGAATTTTAAGTTATAAGCAATTATTAAAACTATTTAACATTCCTTCTAATGATATTTTAAGGTTTACGTTAGCCTTAACGGCCTGCAGCTGTTTGAGGGGCATCGACGCATGTTTCTTTACAGCGTTTTTGCTCATGCTTTGCAATTTCTATAAAGTGCCTTTGATCGGCTTCTTTTTTCTGTTGATTAGTTGTTTTTATGCTAGCTACCCTCGCTTTAAATTTTTGGGCGACCTTATCGGAGCAGTCTTTATAGCGAATTATAGGATTAGGAGCCGTGGACATTGCCTCGCAGGCAACACTACTAGCAGTTAAGACTGTTATAAAGGACAAGGTGCTAAAAAATATTTTATTCATCATTGGTTTATCCTCCTCAATTAACGACACACTCATAAAGTTAAGTTGAAAAAATTTTATATCAAATGAGAACAGGCTTTAATGAAAGGGGCTATCTTAAAGCCAATTTTTTTGTCCATGTCTTTTTAAGAGGACTTAGCCAAAAGCGTTGAATAGAAGGCAAGATTTTATTATTAGTAAATAAACGTTCCCACCATGCATTTTTATAGCTGATCCCTTATAAATTAGTCACATTTGATGGCGCCCTTGCGGATGGGATTTCAAGTTTTAAAAACCGCGACTGGGTAGCTCTCGTCAAGGCTTTTTAGAGCGAAGAAAGATTACCGAAAATCATCCTAGAAAATAAATTAATTCATGAGGGATCAGCTATATTTAGCCCGCTCGAACATGGGTTGGCATGCTTTTGCATTTATTTTGACATTCAGTTTTATTACTTTTAGCTTGAAATTTACAGCTTTCGAGGGCTTGGTTAAGCTTTTCTCCCTCAAGAGCTTTTTTAGCTTCCTCTGCACAGTTTTGGTATTTTATGGCGACTGCTTTTGAACAGGTTAAAAATGAATCGTGTGGCGGGCAGGAAAATTCCTCAGCGTTAACGAGGCTGCTAAGAGAAATTCCTAATATACAGGTGAATGCACTAAAAAGTGATTTATAAAACATCTTCTTCTCCACAAATTTCTTTGCCCCCTTATAAAGGTAAAGCAAGAAATGTTGATAGCAAATGACGTCATTCTATATAACGGGTTGTGGGGAAGGCGACGGCGGGAATGAAGAAAATTTTCTATGGAGATGAAAAAATTGCAAGAGGTAGAACGCCCTTAAGGTTGATGTCCTCTCTCCTATGAAAAATTTTTAACCGAGGCATCAATAGATCTTATCGGTAGAGAAAGTATATGAGAGAATGTGTAAAAATTAGCCTCGAAAACCAATACCAATCACATACATTTCAGCAGAGTCCTTACGGCTTGCAGGCGGCTTGAAATGGGTAACTTTTTGGAAGGCCGTTTTTAAGCGCTTTAAGAGGTCAGCTTCAGTGCCGCCGCGCAAAACTTTTGCAACAAAAGCGCCGCCAGGGGTCAGGACATTTTCGGCAAAATTAAAGGCTTCTTCGATTAGGGCCATAATGCGGATATGATCCACATCGGTCATACCACAAGCAGGGGCTGCCATATCACTAAGGATAACATTAGCTTTACCATCGAGCAGTTCTATTAGGCGTTCTTGCGTGCTTTCCTCTGTGAAATCGCCTTGAAAAACAGTGGCACCAGGAATATCTGACATTTCTGTTAAATCAACGCCAATTACTTTTGCTTTTTCATTGGTTTGCGATTTAATTCGGTCAACGGCGACTTGAGTCCATCCACCCGGACAGGCGCCAAGATCAATGACTTTTTGGCCAGGTTTAAGAATTCTATATTTCTGATCAATTTCAAGCAGCTTATAAGCAGCGCGTGACCGATATCCATCAGTTTTTGCCTGTTGAACATACGGGTCATTCAATTGACGTTCCAACCAGGCTCGTTGAGAGTTAGTCCGTTTCTTATTGCTGGCCAACTTAACTTTAAGTCGGCGGGTTGGTGTTTTTGTGGTCATGGTTTTCTCCATAATCTTGTTGGAAAATCATCTATTTATTATTGCTTTCGGGACGGATTCTCCACATATATAACACACCCCAAAATAAAATAAACCCAGTCCAATTGAATTTGAGAGCCTGACGGGCTAATTCTTCGATTTGCTGAGTTTTCTCTGCCATACTAGCGATTTCAGGATTACTCAGTGTTCCTAACATGACATTCAAGAATAGCATTAATGTGACTATAAAATAAACAATTATAAGAGAGACGGCATGTTTATCAGTATTATTGCTCGGGTGTGTTGGGATTATACCTATCTCAATTTTTTTCTTTATAGCATTAAAGTAATAAGTGTTTCCCTTAAATGCCAGTACAAAGAATAAAGCAATGCATAAAAATAGGCTTAACCCCTTTACGTACTGAGGAAAGCAAGTTTCTACAGTGCCGACAATCATAAAAATGAGAGAAATAACAAAGGCTAGTTCATATTGTCGTCTATAAACTGCCCACATATTAGACATAAAGCCGGCAGCCCAATTAATTTTGGGACGCTCACCATCCAGTATCTGTTGAAAAACATAGTCATAATATCGAGTGGAGCGCCCAATTTTATCAGGATGATCGATGTAATATGGCTTTAATTGATCAACGGTAATATCATTCTTGGTTAGTGTTGGTTCTGACATCTTGATTCCTTATTTTTTTACAAAGCGGGGATGGACAGACTTAGAAGGATACATTTCCTTTACCAATTCCATCAAGATCCCTTCGCGCACACCGCGGTCGGCTACTCGCAGACGGTTGACCGGCCATTTATCACAAATACCTTCCAAAATGCTAGTCCCCATGACAACCAGATCCGTTCTGCCGGCACCAATACACGGATGATTGGTTCGTTGCTCTGGATTCAAGGAAAAAATTTCGGAGCACATCCGATGGATGTCAGAGACTTCTAAGGAGACGCCATCAATCATGCGACGGTCATAACGCTCAAGATTTAAACTAATTGCGGCGAGGGTGGTTACTGTGCCGGACGTTCCAATCATTTGAACTTTTTGGCGAGCTATAGTGGCAGGAATATTGTTTCTTTCTGAGAAATTTTGCAGTAATCCTGCAACTTCCCCACGGATTTCATTATAGATATCTAAATCGTAAGATTGATTATTATATCGATCGCATAAGGTTACAACCCCATAGGGAAGGGAAATGCAGTCGATAACCTCAATCACAGGAAAGCGTCGACGGTGCAGGCGTCGGGGCTCATTGATGCGCAACCACATGACTTCGGTACTGCCGCCCCCAATATCAAAAGCCAACGCAAAGGGAATACGGCTATTAAGTACCCCAGCACAGCCAGCCAAGGCAAGTTTGGCTTCCTCCTCGGGAGAGATAATGTCGATAGACAAGCCCAGTTCGTTTAAGGCACGTTTCACTAATTCATCACTGTTCTCAGCCCGACGGCAGGCTTCGGTTGTCACGGCGCGCAGGTGACAAACTTTATTATTTTCGATTTTTTCTTGACAAATACGCAATGCATCAATTGCGCGTTGAATTGCAGCTTCTGTTAATCGATTGGTTGTATGAATGCTTTCGCCTAAACGGACGACCCGTGAAAATGAGTCAATGACTTGGAAAGCTTGACCTTCGACTTTGGCAATTAACAGACGACAAGAATTCGTGCCTAGATCAATGGCGGCAATAGTTCGGCACTCCCGTGAAGGGGTTGAATTTATATGACCGCGATGGCGTGACCTTAGCATCTATAAACTTCTCTAAACCATTTGTCACCGATGTGACAGCTTTATTCTCTCTATATTTGATGACAGTGTAGCACAGTTTCAATAAAAAAAGGCTTAATCTCAATATTTTTTTACTTGGAAGATGGAATAATTTTGTGTATCCCTATACATATATGGTCTATATGTTTGATTTTAGACTTAATATTGGGGGATAGTTTAGTGGTAGAACTCCCGGCTCTGGACCGGGCAGCTCAGGTTCGAATCCTGGTCCCCCAGCCACTTCTTATTGCTTAGCCTTTTTTATTCTGACAGCCATCCCTAAAACTAATAACTCACGCGGTTCTCTATGCAGACAAAAAAAACTAGCCAAATAAAAGATACCCTTGCTTATTATCGTTTTGATTCTGATCCTGAATGGGTGCAACTGCTTTCTATTGATGAAGCTTTGACTAAAAAGAGACCTGAATTTGAAGATTGTATGGAGTGGCCCCTGGGACGCTATGCTTATTGCTCTTCAATTTTACTGAGAGAAGATGCCCATACTCACTATCATTATCAGCTGATTCAGGAATATCGTACTAAAAAGGCTATTGATCAAGCGGGCGAAATTGAAATAGATTTTTTACCGTATTATCAACAATTAGTTATTCACAGGATCAATGTTATCCGTAAAGGAGAGGTTTTAAATAAGCTTCAAACCTCCCATTATTTTGTCAGTGATACAGTCAGGTCGAACGCTGAGCAGTTGCATGCAGGACCCGGTCAAATAAGAATAGTTTTTAATGACCTTCATCCTGGCGATATCTTAGATCTTTCTTATAGCGTTATTGGGGGCCGTCCCTCGATGACACAAGAATTTACAGCTTCTATGCATCTGACCACGTCTTACTCGCTGATGTACCGTCGTTTGACTATCTTTAAGCCTATCTCAAAACAATTGTATTGGAAGGGAACTGGAGGGGCTTATACTTTTGAGGTTATCAATGTTGCTAGCTTACCCGATTATGAAGCTATATATTTTGCAGCTGAACCAGAGTATTTAATGCATAATGCTGAGCACATACCTTTACAGCATGATCCAGAATCTATATTGTTCATAACTGACCAAAAATCTTGGTTCAATGTGGTGTCAACGGTTAAAGAGGATTACCAAGTATCGGATGATGCTCGGGACTATTTACGTATCAACATTATGCCTCATATTCTCAAAATGAATTCTGTTGAGGATCAAATTGTTGCTTGCTTAGATTATGTTCAGCGACGTATAAGATATGTTAGTTTTAGTGAACCTGTACATTTCCGTCGTCCCTATCCAGTGGAACAAACCATTGAAAATGGTTTTGGTGATTGTAAAGACAAAAGTTTGCTTTTAGTCGCAATGTTAGAAGTACTGGGAATAGAAGCTTTTCCTGCTCTCGTCAATTCAACTTATCCCGATTACCCAAGTCATACTTTGCCGACGGGTTCAGCTTTTAATCATGTCGTTGTTTTTATTTTTTATCAAGGAAAGGAATACTGGATAGATCCAACTTATGAAGGAGAAGAAGGAAGTTTAGCTGTAAGGGGAACGATAACAAAAGGGGATGCTTTAATCTTATCCCCTCTCACTCAAAATTTAGTACGAATTAATGCAGATCAACTTAGCTGTACATATATAACAGAGAGCTTTGATTTTACCCAAGCGATTTCGGATCAATTAACTATTACGGTTAAAACTATTTTTAGAGGCATTGACACGGGGCGGATTCGATCATTTGTGGCTGAGGTGGGTGAAAAAAAATATAAACAAAACTTAATTGATTATTATAAGCAGAAGTTTCCTATAATTTCCTGGCGGGAGTTTTCTTTTGAGGATGATATTGTCAATAATACTATTACTGTTGATGAACAGTATAGTGTTAGAAATGTTAATGAAATTTTTGCTGAGCATGGAGAATTTTATTGGCTGCCGCATGGTGTGAGCCAGGGTATTCAATGGCCAGAAGAAGAGGAAGAACGACGATATGCCTTTTCTTTGCCATATGGGTTAAAGGGGAACCATGTTATTAAGGTAATTTATCCGCGTGCTGTTTTTAAATCATCGGGCTCCCATGTATTCGAAATTGAGAATGATCACTTTGATTATCGCTGTAAAATTCTAGAGGAGGAAAGTGAGCAAAACTATTTATACAGTGTGGCTGTTAAGGCATTTTCTGTTGCTCAAGAAGATTTAGAGGGATATTTACGAGACGTTAAAGAAATTAGAGATCGTCTATGGGTAACTATTCCTGCCTGTATTAGTGATATAAAATGGTTGCGAAAGCAAAAACCCTTCGGCATTGTTGAAAGATTGTTAAATATATGGTCTGAACTGCTAGAAGCTAAATGGTGGTTCTTTATTTTGGGCTTCTCTTTAGTGAAGTTAATTAAATATTTTTTAGAGTAAAAAACTAATGACCTTTCAACACTGTCGTTTTAGAGCTGTCTTTTGGATCATAATGTGGTCCGCCTTATTTTCTTTAGCAATGGCCATAGCCAAAACTCTTGATGATTCTGTCAATCAAGTCAGCTTAATTTTTACACGCAGCCTTGTCGCTGTTACCGCCGCTATGCCCTTGTTTTGGCGAGCAGGTTTCAAAATTCATTTTGGCACTACTCGTCTTAAACTTCATCTTTTAAGAGTTATTTTAGTTTCGGCTTCGATGGGGTGTACTTATTATGCCTACCGTCATCTTCCGCTCGCCTATGCTGCTGCAATCGGACAGACAGGGCCTCTCTTCACTACACTTTTGGCTATTTTATTGCTACGCGAACGGGTTTCGTGGATAAAATGGGTTGCCTTGAGCGTAGGATATGGGGGTGTTATGATTATGGTTCGTCCCACGGGTGGTATGATTGATATGGGAACAGGCGTTGCCTTGGTCGCAAATTTATTAGCTGGGTTAGCGATTATTTCGGCTAAGAGTTTGACGCGCACTGATTCCTCCGAGACAGTTTTGTTCTATGCTACGTTTGGCGTCTTGACAGTCAGCGGTATTTTGGCTTTGTGGTTCTGGGAAACGCCCTCTTCGCCAGATTTATGGCGATTGGCTGTTATCGGTATTGCAGGTGTTTCTTCTCAATATTGTTATCTCAATGCCTTAAAATGTGCGCCGGCTAGTTTTATTACTCCGTTTGAATATACGCGGTTGTGTATGAGTATTCCAATTGGTTATTTTATATTTGCAGAAATTCCAGATCGTTGGACGATTGCAGGAAGTCTTGTGATTATTGTTGCAATTGTTCTCTTAACTTTAAGTGATCGAGAGGCTGCTCCTCAACCAAAAGCCGAATAAAAAGGAGAGGAAGAACCCCCTTTTTATAACGAAGAGGGAAAATTGGGGGGCTTAAAATTGTCCCTCTATTGAATTTATTTTGAGGAGTTAATTGAATACTCCACAGTCCAATCCTTTTTATCGTCCCCTGTGAGTTGATAAGTTGAGTCGAAATTATCTTTGGTGGCTTGCTGCGTTTGTAAGATGGCTGCATCATTCTCTAACTTATAGCTGTACTTTCTGGAGAAACCTCCATAGCCTGCCCCCTTTTCAAAGCTGGATATTTCCATAGTACTACGTGAAAAATGAGGAGAAATAACCGTAGTTTCTAGCTTTGTTTGCTTTAGTATTGAATCATATTATGGGAATAGTACCTCTTTTATAGGGGGCTGAGTGTTTGTTACATCTATAATGTAGGCCTTAAAGGTGGTATTGTAAGGTCCTCTAAAGGTGCAATATATCGCCAGGGCTTTTTTATCCGATAAAATATATAGATCTGAGATTAATCGTTCCTCAAAGGTGGGCTGTACATTATTGGAATGAGACTGGTGATCTATTAAATAGGTTGCTAATAAAACGGTTAGAGTATCTGCTTGTTCTTGTGTGTCTTTAACCGAAGCAAGCAGATAATTTATAGCTCGAGTAAAAAGGGTTTTATCGGATAAAAGCTCATTAATCCTCTTTTCATACGCTTGACTAAGGGCATCTCTGTCAGAGGACCGTTCTTTTAACCATTGAATTTGAGCGGTTTTGATCGAAGTCGCTATTTGGGGGATCTCTAACGCAAACTTATAAAGAGTGGCGAGTAACCTATCCAGTTGAGCCAAATCAGGATCTGAGCAAATTGTTTTTTCGTCCTTTGTGGTGGCTTGCTTGCAATTAAAACTGGGAGAGGGGAGTTGGGTGGCAAGGCTGGCGCTAATGCTTAGAGTTAAAATTAAAGAATGTTTGGGGGTTATGATCATTTTCAATCCTCTTTATGCTTGGAATGGTTTAGGGATAATTCTTATCTAACTACTTTTTAAGTAAGTAGGGAAACATAAAATTTAACTCTCATTTTAGGGGGATTTTTCCTTTTAACATTCCCCTAACTGTTTGAAAAAATGTATTAAGGAAAAAAAAGAGAAAAAAGGATAAAAAAACATGTTGACGGGGAGGGGGGTAGATGTGTAATAAATAAGGACATGCA
>JAIBEV010000144.1 GCA_019459505.1 Candidatus Paracaedibacteraceae bacterium
ACTCACGCCAGTTTGTTACTTTATAAGAAATCTTCTTGTTTGAAAATTTACTAATCTGCTTCTTCATAAACTCAATCTACCAAATCTATTGCAGCCTATCTCCTATTTATCAGTTCAGGGGTATTTTGGCAACAAAGTGGCATGATGCAGCGGGAGCTTAATTTAATCAATCTGGCTCAAACTTTGAGTCAAAATGAAGGCAATAAAGTTAGCGATCAAAGTATTCAGAACCATGTAGCTCTTTATGATCAGAAGTATGAAAAGTTTGGTGGGCTATCGAGCGACCAGAAAAGAGCTTTAGACCATCTCGTTCAGGATAAAAAGCTTGTGGCAATCGTGGGTTATGCCGGGACCGGTAAATCCTCCATTCTGTCCTGTGCTCAAGAGATTTGGCAAGAGAACGGATATGCCGTTTATGGACTAGCGCCGACAGGGAAAGCCGCTCAAAACCTGCAAAATGACGGCATTCCGTCAATGACACTGCATAAGTTCTTGCGTCAGTACCATCAAGGGCGTAGCCACTTTAGTCCTAAGTCTGTGCTGATTCTTGATGAAGCCGGAATGGTCGATATAACGCGATTTGAAGAGCTTTTAGTGGCCTCGCAAAAGCTCGGCGTTAAACTTGTGACGGTGGGAGATGGTAAACAGTTACAACCGATTGAAGCCGGTGCCGCCTTCCGACTCGTGACCAAAGAAACAGGGATTGCCACTTTAGAAACCGTTATCCGTCAAAAGCAAGCTTGGATGAAAGAAGCGACCCGCAACTTTGGCAGGGGTGACGCTGAAAAAGCTATTGGTACTTACTTGGAAAAGGGACGCGTTGTCCTGATCGATGAACCGACTCCGGATATTAGGAAATTAGAAGCCAATCAGGACTACGCCGGCTTGGTTGAAGCATTTAATATTGCTGTCCGCTCTCAAAAGCTAGCAGGCTGGAGATTGAGGAGCGATATTGAGTTAACCAGTTCAGAAAGAGGGATGGGGAGCTCTCAGATAAAGCTTTGGAA
>JAIBEV010000103.1 GCA_019459505.1 Candidatus Paracaedibacteraceae bacterium
ACTTGTCTATGCTTAACTTCGTGTGGGCAAGTACCCTCTTCCTTGAGCTCCTTGATTGCTACATGATAGGAAGCTGCTTTATCTGTATTGATGGTACTTGGTATTTCCCAGTCCTTAAGCTTCCTGAGAGCTTTAGATAGAAAGCGCTTAGCTGCATTGATATTTCTTGTCGCAGATAAATAAAAATCTATGGTGTGCCCGTGTTTATCAACGGCTCTGTACAAATACTTCCACTGCCCTTTTACCTTGACATACGGGTGAGTAGACCAAAGGAGTCTCACCCTTGGCCCCTATCAGAACCGGACGTGAACCTCTCAGCTCATCCGGCTCCCACCACTGGGACCATCATATTGTTCTAAGCTTCCAATGAACAAATAAGTGCGGATTTGTCTTAGCTAAGTACTTCACATAGTCTTGTGCTTGTCTTTTATGCCTGGCAAATCTCTTGTATTTCCTGCGCACCCATTGCTCAAGGTATTTGTTAAAGTTATACCACAGGCGCCCAAGGGCAGAGGGATAGAAGCGGCCATAGTAATTATACCAACCTGTTAACTTCGGATTGAACATCTTAGCAAGATCTACAAGACTCTTGTCATTCTTTAGCTGAAGATGCCAACTTCTCATCTCTCGGTTGATTGCCTTCTTTGAAGCTTTACTAATAGCTGGTAGAAAGTTCGGGTGAATCCGACCTTTCTTGTCTACACAGCGCCGAGGTCGAAACGTATAACCCAGAAAATCAAAGCTGATTTCGGAATAGTCCAGCCGGCGATGAGTATCTTTACAGTAGATGATCTTTGATTTCTCAGGATGGAGATCCAGGCCACACTCCTTGAACCGTATTCTGATCTTCTCTAACACCGTTTGTGCTTGGCTCTGAGTGCGGCAATGCAGCAACCCATCATCAGCATAGCGACAGAAGGGAAGAGTCGGTAGCTCTCTTCTTACCCATGCATCAAAGGCATAGTGTAAAAACAGATTAGCAAGTAGTGGGCTGATTACACCCCCTTGAGGAGTCCCTTTTTCACGCACCATAATAGTTCCATCTTCATGCTGCAAGGGAGCTTTAAGCCACCGTTCTGGATACAGAAAAATCCAAGGGCAATCACAATGATGCCTTACTGCTTTCATAAGCCGATTATGATCCAAATTATCGAATAGGCCTTTAATATCAAATTCGACGACCCAGTCATACTTCCAACATCTTTGTCTTGTAATGGCAATAGCATTATGAGCTGATTTCCCAGGACGATATCCCAATGAATTCTCATCAAATATTGGCTCAAGGATAGGCTCCAATATCATCTTTACAACCATCTGAGCAATACGATCTGAGATCGTTGGCACTCCTAGCAAGCGAGTTCCTCCATCCTTCTTAGGAATTAGGACGCCCTTAACTGCTGGTGGAAAGTATGATCCTGAAGACAGTCTATTCCATATTTGATAAAGGTTCATTTTTAGATTTTTATCAAAGTCATCTATTGATTCTGCATCAATCCCTGAGCTACCTCCTTTAGCTTTAACATGCTTGTATGCTTGCCATACAAGCTTCTTATAAATTTCAAATGGTTTTGCTGATTTCAATGGTTCATCCTTATTTTCTTTAAGTTGGCCTATTGTTTCAGCTCAGTGGCCAAGCTTCTTCACTCCATTGCCATTACAGCAACTTCATCACTACTACAAGCTTGTCCGTCCCTGCGCTTTACATCGGTACTTTCACTCTTGTATTTTTAACTTGAGTTTTTCCCTTGTCATCAAAGCAACAGGTTCCCGCAGTTCAACATAAGAGCCCAGATCAAGCTCACGCCCCCTCTATGCCGGGTGCCGCCTGGCCAATAAACAGGTAGCCGCCAGACTTATCCTGGAGCAACGAAAACTCTCCAGTTTTGACACCATTTCTGGTCTTTCGAAACTTGAACGGTGATTCACGTTTGTTCGTCTTCTTGATCTACACCTGATACATAAACTGTACCTTTTCCGTAACGCTCACGACCTTGCCTCTTTAACAAGGCCGCTTACGGTGGTTTGTAGCCTGCTCTTGTAAGCCGACTACGGGAGGTCTACTCCCATCTCCTATGCTGCTTGCTACGGCACACTTTCGTCAACTCGCCAGCTAAGACCAAGAGATGGGCGCCAGAAGTAGCTCAACCTTTTCAACATCAAAGGCGCATAGTGCTGCACCCAACGATAAAGGGTGGTATGATCAACCTCTATACCACGCTCAATCATCATCTCTTCTAAATCACGCTAGCTAATTCCATACTTACAATACCACCTAACACAGCTTAGAATTATTACACCTTGATAGTGACGCCACTTAAAGTCATTCATATCAAGCCTATTAGCTTTTTACTTAATCTAGAAAAATCTCCAACTTTTTGCAACAGCGCCAAAGGAGATACCCTCGTCGTTTGGAAGCTTGACCGTTTAGCTCGGTCCCTCAAGCAACTTATTGAAACTGTCGAAAAACTCGAAAGCCAGGACATAGGGTTTCAATCCCTGACAGAATCGATCAATACTACCACGTCAGGGGGGCGGTTGATTTTTCATATCTTTGCGTCATTAGCTGAATTTGAACGCTCTATTATTAAAGAGAGAACCTTAGCCGGGTTATCCGCTGCTAAAAGGTTAGGGAAGGTAGGGGGGCGGCCGCCTTCTCTAAAAGCTGAAGATCTGATGATTGCTAAAGCCTTACTGAAAGATGACAATATTACGGTTGAAGAAGTAGCTAAAAGGCTCTCTGTTGCTCCTTCGACACTGTATCGGCATTTACCGGGTGGGCGTAGCTCTCTTGATATTTAGTCGCTGTCGCGAAATAGCAATTTAGCTTATAAAATGGTTCTTATAAAAAGATGTGGTTTAGAAATTCTACCAATTTTTTAAACTAAAACTTTAACTTTATAGCGGCTTGAAGTGGTTTAAATTATTGAAATGAG
>JAIBEV010000105.1 GCA_019459505.1 Candidatus Paracaedibacteraceae bacterium
GGTTGGTAGCTCTACAGGTGCTTTGAGTGTTCTCTTTCTAAACGCTCGTGACGCTGAAAATAACCTTTATGGGGCTGATAAACTGTATGAATTTTATCAACAACTGCACGATTCTCCAGCAGGCTGCCTTAGTATACTGGAACGGTATTTTGGAAACAGGTGGCTGAATGAAGCCACTACTTCTTTATTGATTCCTGCTTATAATGTGGGGCAGAAATCGCCTTGGTTTTTTGATAGTGAGCATGCTAAATTTCCTTCCAAAAACTTTAAAATGCGGAATATTGCTTATGTAAGCCTACTTGCTCCTTCTTCAGGGGGAATAGCAATTAAAAGTCAAAAAGAAGAAGGAGAAGGAAAAGAAGAGACAGACTATAAGTTCCATAATCTCGAAACAACTCACTCAGATGTTACCTTAGAGGCCTTAACGCGAGCTTTAAACTCCTATCCAGGCTGCGATTTCTTTGTAGCCTCATTAGGAACAGGGGAGGTTCCACGGGCCTTCGGAGTAGGGGAGGGGTACAGCTTCGATACTATCCTTGAAAGAGCCACACAAGATCGTCATTTATCTCAATTAAATGAATTAAGGAAGCAAGCAGAAAGAAGAATAGATTACATTCGAATTCAATTAACTCTTGGGGCTTGTAGTACAAGCGATAAGAATACTCTCCGCCAAGCTGGCTTGTATGCTTCTAATCCTTCCGGAAGAGAATATGCCGCCTTTCAAAGAATTACTCAAGAACTTTTTAAAGCTTATCAAGAAGAACACCTATCCAATAAAGTTCTAGAGGACATAGATTCAAAAGAAGTTAATCCTAATTTCAGGCCTTGGAAAAAGGTGGACGGGGAAGTATTGGATAATTTATATGAGGCCACTTCTGTTGATGGATTAATTGAAAGCTATCCTGAAGGATCAAGCAAAAGTTATTTAACGCTCCTGTGGGAACAATTACATAAGGACCAAAGTGTGACCATTTCCTCGAGCAGCAAAGCTGCTTTATCCGGTATGGGCGGCATCGGCAAAACTTCTCTGGCAGCCCAATATGCGCATGAAGCGTTAGCTCATCAGGCATACAGGTTAATTTATTGGATTGCTTCTGAAACAGAAGACAAGCTAAAGAAGAGTTATGAATCTCTTTTAGATGAATTTCTTGACGTTAGGGTAGAAAAGGATAGCAATTTTAAAAAGCTGTTGAACCTTGTTAATAGACATATTGCTAAGCAAGAACCGTATCTCCTTATTTAGTCGCTGTCGCGAAATAGCAATTTAGCTTATAAAATGGTTCTTATAAAAAGATGTGGTTTAGAAATTCTACCAATTTTTTAAACTAAAACTTTAACTTTATAGCGGCTTGAAGTGGTTTAAATTATTGAAATGAG